>JAWXTG010000008.1:0-74227 GCA_044433705.1 Rikenellaceae bacterium
CGAGCATAAAGATACGAAATTTCAACGACTTATGCAACTAATTCGACCATTATTAACTTATAATTTGTGTTGTTTTGATGTGACTTATAATAGAATTAGTAGGGGCGTGAGTAGTTACCAAAGATTAAGAGAGAAAAGTTTGGGTAAAATTGTTAATTTAGCCATATTTTTTGTAGATTTGTGATTACCAACTAAATCAACTACAATCCATGAGAGCTAAATGCAGATTAATTATATTGTCGATTTTACTATCTATTAATGGGGCTTTTGCTAATATTAATGATAAGGAGTTGCAGGGTAAGCTTCTGGAACTTGATGCGATATTGGAGGTGCGTGATGTTTTCATAAAGCAGAAAGAGGAGCGCATTGATGCCTTGAAGCGGTTGTTGCAATCGGATGGATTGCAAGATGACTATATCTACAACATTAACAGTCAGATTGTTGACGAGTATCGTACATATCAATTTGATTCGACCATCTACTACCTTAACAAGAATATTAATCTTGCGCAAGGGATGCGTAGCGAAGAGCGCAGTTACGATAGTTACTTGCGTTTGGCTTATAGTTATACCACATCTGGTTTATACCTCGAGGCATCGGATATTCTTGCCAGCAAGATCGATACAACTCAACTCTCGAAAGATCTGTTGGTTAAATACTACATCACTCAACGCAAACTCCTCGACGAATTATCGCTCTACTCAATCGACCGAGATATTGTCCAAAGAGCCGAAGATGAGCGAAAATATTATATAAATAGAATTGTAGAGTTGGGTGACGATACATCGACCGAGTATAATGAGATCATAATCTCATGTGCAATCGCTCGCAACGATTATGATTACGCATACGATTACGCCAGTCAGATAATCGAAAAATATGAGTGCGACGAGCATAGGTATGCCGTGATGGCATACCTCTTGGGGCTTATTTCGGGGCTTCGGGGTGACGATGACTCCATGATTTATTGGTATATCGAGTCGGCTTCGACCGATATTACTTTGGCGGTGAGGGATAACACCTCGCTGAGTCTATTGGCAGATAATATTTTCAGCAACAATAATGATGTTGGGCGCTCTATGAATTATATGAGGGTTGTGATGGAGGATTCCAAATTTTTCAACTCTAAGCTGCGCCCTATCAGCAGCTCCAAGGTTATGGTCGATATCGAGAGTGCCTACCTGGAGCGTGAGGCCAAGATCAATAAACTATATCTAATGCTGCTTAGTTTGGCGCTGGTATTTGTCATTCTTTTGATCTTTGTTGTGATCTACATTAATCGCCATCGCATGCAGCTCACTCTTGCCCGAAAACGCACCGAGGGGGCTTACGAACAGCTCTCCAAATCGAGCGATATGCTCAAGCGCACCAACGGTGAACTACGTGCTCTAAATTCAAAAATTGTTGAGTCGGACAGAGTTAAGGAGGAGTATATCGCAATCTTCTTTATGAAGTGTTCGGAGTATATCGACCAAATAGAGAATAACCATCGCCATGTGAGAAAATGCCTTCGAGATGGTAAGATTACAGAGTTAAAGCAAGAGTATCACGATGTTTACAACAGTAGCATCGAGATGGAGAAGTTCTACAACCTCTTCGACTCCACCTTCCTAAACCTCTATCCAACTTTTGTCGAAGAGTTCAACTCGCTGCTCACCGAGGAGTCGCAGATAACACCTCGCAAAGGAGAGTCGCTCACCGTTGAGTTGCGAATCTATGCCCTTGTGCGATTGGGTATCACCGACCCTGCCAAAATCTCGGCAATGCTCAGATACTCGATGAATACAATATACAACTACCGTTCGCGAGTGCGCAACCACGCTAATTGCGACAAAAGCGAATTCGACATCAAAGTAAAGACAATTTGTTCGATAGGCGAAGATTAGAGCCTCTTCAGCTCTCCTCCGACTACCATAAACAAAACCTAAAAAGCACCGTTTATACTGGTGTTTTTTTTATATCGCTCATGCGAATATTTATATTATGCTACCATTTTAAAATAGTTAATATTAAGTATATCAATATCTTAGTAAAGCAATAGATCTATATTTTGTTTATATCCATTAGTTTTGCAACTGCAATCTCGCTAAATTTGCATTAGCGAAAAAGAGCACTCACCACAGAATTATCCAAGCCTCTGAATTTTGCTTTAACCAGAACTAATAACAACTAAAATTTCAACAAAATGACAAAAATGAACTTTATTAGGTGTCGCCACCTTAAAATGGCTCTACTGTTATTCCTGCTTCTTAGCTCCGCACAGCTCTTTGCGCAGGATTATAATGTGGTAGGAGTCGTTCGTGACAAGAGTCACAATCCACTCGTTGGCGTGTCGGTAATCCAAGCAGGCAGCTATCAAGGTGCAACTACCAACAATGATGGAGAGTACTCTATAAAAGTTGATAACAAAAACGCCACTCTGCTATTTGAGTATTTGGGATACGTCTCTCAGGAGATAACACTTGGTGGAGCAACATCGCTCGATGTAACGATGGAGGAGGATTCATATGAAATTGACGCTGTTGTAGCTATCGGTTATGGTCAAGTCAAACAGAAGGATCTGACAACTTCAGTCTCGATTGTGGGTGTCGAAGATATTGAGACACGCCCCGTGAGCTCCGTATCGGGCGTTTTGCAAGGTAAAGCCGCAGGTGTTCAAGTGATCCAAGCGAGCGGTTCACCAGGCGAAGGAATGATCGTCAGAGTGCGTGGCGCCTCGTCGATCTCGTCGAGCAACGACCCGCTTTATGTTGTCGACGGAGTACCCGTGGGCGAAGGTAACTACGCGATTGCCTACCTGTCGCCAAACGAAATTGAGTCGATGCAGGTGCTAAAAGATGCCTCATCGGCAGCGATATATGGTTCTCGTGCAGCCAATGGCGTGGTTCTTATCACAACCAAGGGTGGCAGCAAGAGCCGTGAGCCACAAATTTCAATGTCGGCTTTTTGGGGCGTTTCGAATGTTGCTAAAACCTACGATGTTCTCAATACCGCTCAATATATCGACTTGATGGATGAGATCGGAGCAGTTACAGGGCTCCCCGACGATTTGACCGACCAGACCGACTGGTTCGATGAGACTTACTCGATGGGCGTAAAGCAAAATTACCAATTCTCGATCGCTAACGGTAATGGCGATAGCTCATATTATATTGGTGGTGGATATACCGACGAGCAAGGTATTATCTCGACAACCTCCTCGACACGCTATAATGTTAAAGGTAGCTTCGATGCCAAGATCTACGATTGGCTCTCAATCAATGGTTCGGCAACCTACTCTGATTATGTCTCGAAAGGTAGCATCATCACAGGTTACGGTTCGAATCGTGCAGGTGTAGTTGTATCAGCTATCACCACTCCAACCTACGCTCCAATCTGGGACGAAGATAACCCAGATCAATATTATAGTAACTTCTATGGCGCAAACCTCACCTCGTCGCTCGAGAATATAGCTCGAACAGACTACAACCAAACAACGACAGACCGCGTGATCTTGTCGGGAGGTGCGACAATTAAGTTCTCGCCCAATTTGACCTTTAAATCTACCATCTCGATGGATGCTATGTGGGTCAACGCTACCACTTATCTCGATCCAGTGCGCACAAGTTACGGACGTACACAAAACGGTGAGGCAAGTGAAAGCCGTAGCGAAGATGTGAGAATGGTTTACGACAATATTTTGACCTACAACAAATCATTCGGGCTCCACAACTTGGAGCTGATGGGTGGTACTTCTGCAACCGTCTCGAAGTGGGCACAGTTATATGCATCGAGCAGCTACTTCTCGACTGACGGAGTTTTGACCAACATCAATGGCGGTAATAATAGTGGTTTGCAAGGCAGTAGCACAAGTAGCGATGAGTGGACTATAATGTCGTACTTGGCTCGTGTAAGCTACAATTACGATAGTAAATATCTATTCACAGCCAATGTTCGTTCGGATGGTTCGTCGAAACTTGCTCCAGATTATCGTTGGGGCATCTTCCCTTCGTTGTCGGCAGCTTGGCGAATCTCGGCAGAGGATTTTATGGATAACGTAGATTTTGTCGACGACCTTAAATTCCGTGCAGGTTGGGGTCAAACTGGTAACCAATCGGGACTTTCGAGCTACAGCTACATGCAGCTCTATAACACAACTTACTACGATTGGTCGGACTCAACATACGCACAAGCGACCCCAACGGTGGGTGATGAGAGCAACATCAAAAACGATGAGCTTAAGTGGGAGACCACAACACAAACCAATATCGGTATCGACCTAGCAACCCTCAATAATCGACTGAATTTTACAATCGACTACTACTACAAATATACTCGCGATATGTTGATGTCGGTTCCAATGCCTTCGCCATACCCCGATATCACTCGCAACGAGGGTGAAATGTCGAACCAAGGTATCGAGCTTGTAATTTCGTCGGTGAATATTGCTAAAAAGGATTTCACATGGACCACAGATTTCAATATCTCGCACAATAAGAACAAGTTGGAGAAGCTCGATTTGCAAGAGGTCTACTATTATGGTATGACTGCCGACGTGGTGAACGACTATGCTATCCGCATGGAGCCTGGTCAGTCGCTTTCGATGTTCTACGGCTATATCTCTGAAGGTGTCGACCCCGAGACAGGAGACTTGATCTATAGCGATCTCAACGATGATGGTCAAATTACACCAAGCGATAAAACATATATTGGCGATGCTAACCCACTATTTACGTTTGGGTTAACCAATAACCTCTCGTACAAAGGTTTCAACCTTAGTGTTATGATGACAGGTTCGTATGGCAACGACATCTTCAACGCTTCGAGAATCGAGACCGAGGGTATGTATAACGGTAATAACCAAACTACAAATACATTGAACCGCTGGCAAATTCCAGGTCAAATCACCGATATGCCACGCGCTACAAGTAGTGCCTACAACCTCAAAAACTCTACTCGTTGGATCGAAGATGGTTCGTATCTCAAGATTAAGAATATCACACTCTCATACAACATTAGCTCTGCAAAGTTGAATAGATTGAATATCAAGAGTATTCAACCATACGTCTCACTCGAAAACTTCTTTACATTCACCGCCTATTCGGGCTACGACCCCGAGGTTAGTCAATATTCAGATGCAACTACAATGGGTATCGACTGGGGAACCTACCCCTGTGTTAAGACCGTCATCGGTGGTGTGAATATCAACTTCTAATACTTTTAAGAAAATGAAAAAAATATTAAAATATAGCTTAGTTGTTTGTAGCGCGATGCTTGCGCTCAGCTCGTGCGAACTTGACCTCTACCCAACAACATCCTATTCGGAGTATAATGTCGATATTGATTCAGATTCAGAGTCTGCAATCACCACTCGCGAGCTTCTCTCGGCTCAATTGGACGATATGTACACCTCGATGAAAGATATGCAAACATTCTGGTATCAGTTTATAACACTTGCCGAGGTGCGTGCCGACAACGCTTATGGAGGTAATATGGGCGAGGCAAAGGTCGTGGCGGTAGAGTCGAACACCATCGACAGTGACAATGAGTTCGCAACATCGCTTTGGGATGGTTGCATGGATGCTATCGACGAGGCAAATCAAGTGATCTGCAATATAGATACTGTTAAGGCTAACGATCCATCGCTCACCGACACCGAGTACCAGGAGTGGCTGTCGGAGGCTCTTTGCTGGAGATCATACCTTTGGATTACTATGATGCAGCTCTTTGGCGAGATACCAATGCTCACCGAAATCCCAACCTCAATAACCTCGGATAATGTCGAGGAGGTTTATCCTCTATATTTCCCCGAAAGAGTGTCGCAAGAGACAGTTGGCGCACAGATTGTAAAAGATATTGAGGAGTACGCTTGTCTCTACGCTCCAAATACAATTGCGGGCGAAAAGAACAAAATCTCTAAAGGTTTTGCCCACGGAATCATGGCTCGTTTCTATGCTTTGCCCGAGTTCCGCAATTGGGATAAAGTTGTTGAGCACTGCGAAGCTGTTGAGGCGATGAGCTATACGCTTTGCGATAATTATGGCGACCTTTGGGCTTATGATGCTTCGGCACTTACCGCTGCGCAGAACCTTTCAGAGTCAATTTTTGAGGTGTCATGGGTAAGCTCAACAAGTGGCTCATGGATGTGGATGATGTTCCACCGCAACGCTTTCGAGCCAGATTCAAGCTTCGATTGGGCTAAATGGTGTACCCCATCGCGCCTTATCACTGCGGCTTATGCTGCGGCGGGCGATAGCGAGCGTCTGGCAACTTCGGTGGTTTACGACGAGTGCACTTGGTCGTATCACTACTCTTCTGACAACTACGCATTTATGCATAAAATACCTACCAATATTAGTCCAATTTATGTTATGCGCTTGGCCGACATCAACCTGCTTCACGCAGAGGCTTTGGCTAACAAGGGTGACATCTCTGGTGCCGCAGAAATTGTAGACGCAATTCGCAGTCGAGCAAACATCTCTGCTCTTAGCGACAGCCAAAAGGCATCGAGTGATGCCATCCGCGAGGCGGTACTGGGTGAGCGTCGTCTGGAGCTTGCTTTCGAGGGTCATCGCTGGTTCGACTTGATGCGCTACGACGACACCTACGCTAAGTTGTTTGAGGTGTGCGATGCAGTGAGTTCCGACTCATACTACCAAACTCGCACTGCAATGACCGAACAAAAAGTAATTATGCCAATCCCAACAACGGTTATCGACAACAACCCTAACATTGAACAAAACCCTGGTTATTAGATCTATAAACTATGAAAAAAATAAAAGATATTGCTCTCTTGTTACTGCTATTTACCGCAGCAGTAAACTGCTCAAACACCCTAGAAAGTAGCACTTCGACACAAACGGAGGAGGATGTGACGACAGAGGATACGACATCCAGCGATGTGGTAATATACACCACCACCGCCACGAGGTCATACCTCTTTAAGGAGTCATCGGTAGAGTACTCCACAGTCTCGATGTCGCCATATCGCATTGATATCGACGAGGCAACCACCTACCAAACCATCGATGGCTTTGGCCCTGCGGTGACTGGTGCTTCGTGCTACAACTTGATGATGATGACCGAGAGCGACAGAGAAAAGATCCTCAAACAATGTTTCGATCCCGAAGAGGGTATGGGCTTCAGCTTTATCCGCGTTCACATCGGAGGCTCCGACTTCTCGCGCGACGAGTATACATATTGCGACACGGAGGGGATCGAAAATTTCGAGGTTCCATACTTAGAGTCAAGTGAGATCTTCCCCATTATCGAGCAGATCCTCGAGATCAACCCCGATGTAAAGATCTTGGGTTCTCCATGGTCGTGTCCAAAATGGATGAAGGTAGAGGTGAATGATTTAAGTAAGCCCTACAGCTCATGGACAAGCGGTCGCCTTAACCCTGACTACTACGATGATTATGCCGAGTATTTCGCATTATGGATCAAAACGTGGGAGAGCAACGGCTTCCCAATCTACGCCATCACCATGCAAAATGAACCGCTTAACAAGGGCAATTCGATGTCGCTCTATATGCCATGGGAGGATCAAGCAGCATTTACTAAGGTGCTGGGTCCTAAGCTTCAAGATGCAGGGTATGGCGATGTCAAGATTCTCACCTACGACCACAACTACAACTACGACAACATCTCGGACCAAGAGGATTATCCACTCAACATCTACGCCGATAGCGATGCTGCGCAGTGGCTCGATGGCTCGGCTTGGCACAACTATGGCGGCAATGTTTCGGAGCTCGATCAGATTATCTCGGTGGCTCCCACCAAGACAATCTACTTCACCGAGGCCTCAATCGGCACATGGAACTACACCTTTGAGGGGTGTTTGATGACCGACTTCGAGGATATCTTCATGGGTACACTTTCGCGCGAAGGCAAGGGCGTATTATTATGGAATATGATGCTCGACGACAATGGCGCACCAAATCGCCCAGGCGGTTGCACAACTTGCTACGGCGCTATCGAGATCAACTCATCGTCGTATAGCTACGAGTCGCTAAGTTACTTAAGCCACTACTACAATATGGCACACTGCTCTAAGGTGATCGACCCTGGCGCCCAAAGGATTGGTGCTTCGGGCTACACAACTAGCGGATTAAGCTATTTAGCCTTTAAGAACCCTGATGGATCGTATGCCTTTGTCGCTCTTAACAACTCGAGTAGCACCGTGACGGTTGCTATAAATAGGAGCAGCGACCAATCATTCAAGTATGAGATTCCAGCCTTGGCAATCGCCTCGATGCGCTGGAATATTCAATAACCGAAAAAAACTAAAACGATGAAAACAATAAATAAATTCTTGATTTCAATTCTCTTTGGCGGCGCCCTTGTTGGATGTCAAAATGATGTTGAGGGGCTAAAAACAACCGATGTGGGCCCCGTGATGAGTGTAGTTAGCGCCGACAGCAACGGCTACTTCGGTGGCGTGGTTGACTACTCGGTCAGCTTGGACGATCCAATCGCTCTCTCGACGCTCACAGCTCAGATCCTTTTCGACGACGAGGTGGTTGCCGAGGAGGTTACTCGCACCACCGAAAATGGCACCTACGAGGGTACGCTCTCGATTCCTTACACGGCAAACACCCCCAATGGCGATGCAGTTTTGCGTTTTGTGGGTCAAAATATCGAGTTTGGTACCACCACTATCACTCAAACGCTCAGCGTAAGCCGAGCTATACCATCGACGATTACCTTTAATTTAGATGGTGCAGAGTACACAATGAATCAAGTGGAAGGTTACAATTATGCTGTCACTGATTATTTCGACCAAAAGGCAGAAGGATATATCACAATCGACGATGTCGATGGAAAGGGTAGCTCGGTGAATTTGGGCTATAGTTCAACTGAAGGGTCGATTGTGGCGGATTCAACCGAGGGTATTCCCTTCTCGAATGCTGTTGCTGGAGAGTACGAAATTTCGATCAATATCCTCACTTTCGCAGCTTCGCCATTCTTGTCGCTCTCGTTCGCGGGGATTGATATGACTATGGTTGATAGCAATAACTACACTGTGGTTACCACTCTCTCGCAAGGCGACAGCTACGAGATGTCGGGTATTAGCGACTTCGCGGATTGGGATGTCGATTGCGACTTCTTCGAGCGTGTGGACGCTAACTCTGTCACCTTCCTGCCAGTTACGGGACTCTACAAAGTTACCGCAAACTTCGAGTACTCATACCTCAGAATCGAGCCAATGGCATCGACAAGCGACTATGCATCGTATAGCGATGGTGGCGCAGTGTGGCTCATTGGTGACCCAACTGTTGGAAAGCCAACACTCGCAAATGGTTACTCGTGGAACACCGATATGGCTTTAGCATTGGCTCAAATGAGCAGCAACACATATCAAATCACCTTTACAGCGGGCGTCTCGATGAGTGCAACATCGATTAACTTCAAATTCTTCCACCAAAAAGGTTGGGTCGACGAGTTTGGTGGTGGCACAATTACCTCGAATAGTGCTATGATTACAGCAGGCGAATCGGATGGCAATATCAATTTGAGCGAGGGTTGCTCGTTCGAGGTGGGTGGTATCTATACCTTTACGCTCGACGTGAGCGGTGGCTCGTCAGCGGCAATTGTCACAGTTGAGAAGACGGGTGCAGTAGAGGTAGAGAGCGCTGGAATCATAATCAATGGCTCGGAGATGACTATGGTCGACTTGGAAAATTACTCTTTGGATATTGAACTTACCCAAAATGAAGTTGTTGCATTTGGAGGTGAGGATATGTTTACCCCTGCGTGGATCAATCCAGACTTCTTCGGTAGTGACTACTCTTTAGTTCCACTTAGCGGCTGGTATCGTGTGCTTCTAAACATCACCGACCAAACTATCGACGCACTTCCAATCGACTCGGATGGCAACCTCAAAACATTGGATGACAACGGCAATGGTGCGATCTACTTCATCGGTTGGGGAATTGGTTCGCCTAACCTCGCTACGCAGCCAGGTTGGACAACAGAGGCGGGAATTGCAGTACCTGAATACACCGACAAGGTTTATGTTATGCGAGGATACACGGGAGAGGATGGCTCAACAACCTATGACGAGCGTTTCAGATATGACTATTGGGGAGGTAAATTCTTTGCCGAGCGTGGTTGGAGCGGTTTGGGTGACTTCACCCTTGCAGCTGGCACCGAGGCTTTGCTTTCGGTTGCTTCTGGTGGAGACCTTGAACTCGCTGCAAATTTAGAAAAGGGTGTTTATTATGAACTTACAATAGATTGTACAGCTGGAAGATATTCACCTGTGGTATCAATGGTAAAAGTTGAATAAAATATGAAAAAAAGAGTAAAATTTATAGCTATAGCCACTATTATTATTAGTGGCATAGCTTGCGCAACGCAACCCGCTAATAATGTCGATGTCTACCTCGATGCCTCGCTACCTATCGAAGAGCGAGTAGAAGATGCACTAAAGAGAATGACCATCGATGAGAAGATCGGAATTATTCACGCTCAATCAAAATTTTCGTCGGCAGGAGTGCCACGCCTCGGAATCCCCGAGGTGTGGTGTACCGATGGACCTCACGGAATTCGCCCCGAAGTGTTGTGGGATGAGTGGGATCAAGCAGGTTGGAGCAGCGACTCTTGTACTGCTTACCCAGCCCTCACAGCCCTGGCTGCAACATGGAACCGCGATATGTCGGCACTCTACGGAAAGTCGATTGGTGAGGAGGCTCGCTACCGCGAAAAAGATATCCTTTTGGGACCTGGTGTCAATATCTATCGCACACCTCTCAATGGTCGCAACTTCGAATATATGGGCGAGGATCCACTTCTCGCCGCTCAGATGGTTGTGCCATATATTCAAGAGGTGCAAAAGTGTGGTGTCGCAGCGTGTGTAAAGCATTATGCTCTTAATAACCAAGAGACTGACCGCGATTTTATCGACGTAAAGGTCGACGACAGAGCGCTTTACGAAATCTACTTGCCAGCCTTCAAAGCGGCAGTGCAAGAGGGTGACGCATGGGCTATTATGGGCGCTTACAACCAATATAAGGGCGAGCAGGCGTGTCACAATCAATACCTACTCAACGATATTTTGAAGCGCGATTGGGGCTTCGATGGTGTTGTAGTTTCGGATTGGGGAGGTGTGCATGATACCAAACAGGCGATATATAATGGCCTCGATATGGAGTTTGGAAGTTGGACTAATGGACTGAATTGGGGACGTAGTAGCGCCTACGATAGCTACTATTTGGCTCAACCCTATCTCGAAATGATTCGCTCAGGAGAGGTTGGCACAGAGGAACTTGACGACAAAGCCCGACGTGTTTTGCGCCTAATTTTCCGCACGGCGATGAATTCCGACAAGCCTTACGGGTCGTTATGTTCTGATGAGCACACAGCAGCTGCACGCAAGATTGCAGGTGAGGGTATTGTGCTGCTCAAAAACGAAGGTGGCGTATTACCTATTGACCTCGCGACCAAACCATCGATCTTGGTGGTTGGCGAAAATGCCCTTAAGATGATGACCGTGGGTGGTGGCTCTTCATCGCTTAAGGCTCGCCGTGAGGTCTCGCCTTTCGATGGTTTTTGCGATGTGGTAGGCGATAGAGCTACGATAAGTTACCAACGTGGATATGTGGGTGATGTGAGTGGCGAGTATAACGGTGTTACCTCGGGTCAAGATCTTAGCGAGGGCCGCTCTGAATCTCAACTTATTGCCGATGCTGTGGCTGCCGCACAAAAGGCAGATTACGTGGTGTTTGTGGGTGGCCTCAATAAGAGCAAGTTCCAAGATTGCGAGGGCGCTGATCGTCAAGATTATGGCTTGCCATATGCTCAGAATCAGTTGATTGAGGCGCTATCAGAGGTAAACGATAACTTGGTGGTTGCGATGATCTCGGGCAATGCAGTAGCGATGCCATGGGTGGGCAGTGTGCCTACAATCCTTCAAGCGTGGTTCTTAGGCTCCGAGGCGGGTAATGCCTTGGCAGATGTCTTGATAGGTGACGTAAATCCATCAGGAAAATTGCCATTTACCTTCCCTGTGTCGCTTGCCGACAACTCGGCTCACTCTGTGGGTGAATTTCCTGGCGATGGCAAGAGTGTGGAGTACACCGAGAGTATCTTTGTCGGCTACCGCCACGCCGATAGAGTCAATATCGCACCTCTCTTTGCCTTCGGACATGGACTAAGCTATACCACTTTCGAGTATGGCGATCTACACCTTTCGAAAGCTACAATGGGCAAAAATGATGTGATCGAGGCCTCTATCACCATCACAAACAGCGGCACGAGCGCAGGAGCAGAGGTTGTCCAATTCTACATTGGAGATAAAGAGTCTCGATTAATCCGCCCCGTGCGCGAGCTCAAAGGATTTGAGAAAGTATATCTCAAAGCTGGCGAAAGCCGACAAGTGAGCTTCACAATCAATGTCGAAGCGCTCAAATATTATGATGATACCCTCGGTGACTGGGTAGCCGAAAGCGGCGAATTTACACTAAGCGCAGGTGCCTCATCGCAAGATCTAAGGAGTACAATGCCGTTCTACCTGAAATAACTTGGTATTATTTTAACATGAGTTCGAGAATTTCTTCTCGAACTCATGTTAAATATTGCCGAGCAACATTCGCGCTACATTACAAAAAGTGAGCTTGGGGTGCTTGATTCGTCCATGATTGCGGCAAGCTCTTTGATTATCTCGGCGTGACCCTCAGCGCGGCTTTCGGCTAAATTGGTCTGCTCACTTGGGTCTTGGGCGATGTTGTAAAGTTCGTAGTAGCTCTGCTCTCGATTGCGGGCGTTCAGGCGGATTAGTTTCCAGTCTCCTTTGCGCACCGCCTGTTTGCCCCCTTGCTCGTGAAACTCCCAGTATAGGGTCTCTTGACCGCTGCACTCTTGACCCAATAGGGCTGGGAGGATCGACACTCCATCGGTTTCGATAGTGGATTGGCTGTCGATAAGCTCTGCGAATGTGGGCATAAAGTCCCAAAATGCACTCATGACCTCACTCTTGACGCCCGCTGGAATCACACCGCTCCACGAGGCGATCATTGGAACTCTAATACCGCCCTCGTATAGGTCGCGCTTCACTCCGCGATAGATGCCTGTGCTATTGAAGAAGTCGGGATCGGCACCACCCTCCTCATGGGCTCCATTGTCGGAGGTGAATATAACCAGCGTATTGTCGTCGATGCCCATCTCTGCGAGCAGTTGGTTGACTCTTTCCACCGAGAGATCCAACCTTTCGACCATTGCAGCAAAGGCTGCATGTGGCTGATCTTGCGATGAGTATGTGCCACCTTCGGGTCTTAAGTAGGGACGCCCCTCTTCATACTTGCCTTGGTGTGATGCCATATACTGGTCGGGGAGTAACAACTCGGCGTGCGGAAGTGTGAATGATAGATATAGGAAAAATGGATTCTCGCTATTGCTTTTGATAAAATCGAGAGCTTTATCTTCGATCAAATCGTGGCTATAATGCTCGCCATTGAGGGGGATATAGTTTTGATTCTCGTGCAAAAATTCGGGGAAGTAGCTGTGCGCAAAGCCTTGACCTAAGTAGCCATAGAAGTAGTCGAACCCTTGATTGTTGGGCGCGCCATCGGTGTCGGGACCACCTAAGCCCCACTTTCCGATGCATGCCGTTGCGTAGCCACTCTCCTTGAATAGCTCGGCGAGTGTAAACTCCTCGGTTGGGATGGGGGTATCGTAGACTCTGCCATCGCTGCACGTCACACCTTGATTGCCGCGCACATATGTATTGCCAGTATGTTTTCCAGTCATAAGCGCACATCGCGAAGGGGCACTAACGGTGCAGCCAGCGTAGTGCTGTGTGAATTGAATACCATTTGCAGCCATCTGGTCCAAAGCGGGGGTTTTGAACCTCTCTTGTCCGTAACACCCCAAATCGGCATAACCCAAATCATCGGCTAAAATAAAGATAACATTTGGTGTCTGTCTTGTTGTTGGCTCTTCGGTGCACGAGCCACCGATAAGCAGTGTTGTTCCAAGTATCGCTGCATTTGCAGCAAGTTTTCTATTGTTCATAATTTTATATTAAATTGGTTTTAAATTTCGGCTATGCAAAATAAGCTATAATATTACATATGTATGGTATGTAAAATGAGCATATATGTGCTTTATATTGAGCAATATTTATATGAACCATCTTGCGTGCAGATACCTTTTTGATCGATATACCGCTTATTCTTGCGCGATTTTAATGCATTTAATTGTTTAATTTATTATACATTTGTCACAATCATGCTAACGGGTTGTTGACTCTTTGATTTGCAAAATAAATTATGAAAATGATAAAAAGGTTTATAGTATCTCTATTGCTATTTGTATGCGCCACGCAATCGCTCTGGGGCCAATTACTGCTATTCAAAAATATTGGCGTTAATAGAGGATTGTCTAATAATGATGTTCTCAATATTGCCGAAGATGAAATGGGTTATATGTGGTTTGCCACCGAAGAGGGTCTGACCCGATTTGATGGTAGTCGGTGCGTTAATTTCTATCGCGATCAGCAAGTGAATGCCATTAGCGGCAATGAGCTCAATAAGATTCTCTACGACCCATCGCGCGATAAATTGTGGATTGCAACCCAATATCACGGCCTATCGGTGTATGATAATGCGACTCGAGAGTTTCGACTATACAACGACACCGTAGAGTCGTTGCCTGTGAGTGTAACGGCGTTAACGTTATCCTCGGATAACA
This sequence comes from Rikenellaceae bacterium, assembly GCA_044433705.1. Taxonomy (GTDB): domain Bacteria; phylum Bacteroidota; class Bacteroidia; order Bacteroidales; family Rikenellaceae; genus Alistipes. The sequence continues at coordinate 14,671 of JAWXTG010000008.1, forward strand.
AACTTTGGGTAGGCTCATATCATAATGGTGTGATGCTGCTGGATCCAGATAGTGACCAGGTGCAGCTCTTCTCGCAGTCGACGCTGCCTGGCTTGGTTAGCAATTCGGTTATATCGCTCTACGACGATGGCTCAGGCTCAATTTATATCGGGCACAGCAACTCTGGATTATCGATTTTGTCGCTCTCCACCTACAAGGTCGAGCACTACGACACCTCGAACAGCTCTATTTTGGGCGATGTCGTAAACTCGATATATGCAGATTCTAAGGGTAGAATCTGGATCGGAACAGACAAAGGAGCCTCTATTTTCAATCCGCACGTAGGTAGCTTTACACCCGTATCGCTTGTCAATTTGGAGTGCGAAGTGTATGATTTCAAGGAGAGTAGCGATGGCGATATGTGGATCGCCACGGGGCTTTATGGTGTTTTCGTGTTGCAGATGCACGATGTTAGCAACTACTACATAAAACAGCAGTATCAATATAGCGATGGCGTGGGACAACTTTCGGCGCTTGGCGTCAGAGCGATGCATCAAGATCAGTATGGTAACTTTTGGGTTGCAACTTATGGCGGTGGAGTCGACTTTATTCAAAAAACACCGCCCCTATTTTGGCAGATGAACTATAGCAATAGACCCGAGGATAAGGAGTCGCTCACAAGTAGATTTGCGTGGGGATTGGCGATGGATAGCCAGGGCCGATTGTGGGTTGGCACCGATGGCGATGGTATCAATATCTTTGACAACGGCAAGCGTGTGGCGGAGTATAGTGTGTCGAATTCTGCCCTGGAGAGTAATAATATACTCTCTCTACATTGCGACAAGCGAGGGCGTATGTGGATAGGCACCTATAATCAAGGACTCTATCTATACGAGCCAAGTAGTGGTAAAATTCGAAAGTTTCCTATCGATGGCATCTCGGATGTCAGAGATTTTTTCGAGGATGACAAGGGGCAATTGTGGCTTGTCGGCTGGGATATATTGGCCTCGATTGATCTGGCGAATTTAAGCGTAGAGAGGTGTGAGAGCCAATATTTGTCGAATCGAGTAATGCGTAGCGTGATAATCGACTCAAAAGATAGGATCTGGATTGGACTCTATGGAGGTGGACTCTTGTTGTTGGATTCGAATATCAATCTTTTGCATCGTTTTAGCACAGATAAAGAGTTGCAGTCAAATATGATAAATTCGCTACTTGAGGATGCTCAAGGGCGTATCATTGCAGGAACGGGTGATGGTCTGGTTATCATAGAAGAGGGCGATGAGGATTGGTCGTGGCAGGTCGTCGACAAGAGGTCGGGTTTGGTAAATAGCCACATTAAGGCGATCGCAGTTGATACACAATCCAATATTTGGGTGAGCACCAATAAAGGTGTGTCGATGGTTGCAAGCGACGGCAAGTTGGTGCGTAATTTTGGAGCTATCGACAACGTTCCGATCTCTAGCTTTAAGAGTAATTCGGTGTTGAAAGATCGTGATGGGGCGATATATTTTGGATCGCAGGATGGAATCTCGATATTCAACCCCGAGCGAGTGCTGAATGCAAAAGATGCCGTGGATATCGCTATCACTGACTTTTTGACACACTCCTCGGGCGATGTATCACACATTGCACACAATATAAGTGGGGATAAACTAGTGAGATTACAACATAACGATAATAATTTTACAATAAATTTCAACCCCAAAGATTACTCAATGCACAATCGAGTAGAGTTCCGTTATAGGCTCGATGGCTACAGCTCATTGTGGTATAAGACAACCGAAAATAAAGCTACATTCTTCAATGTGGAGCCTGGGCGCTACACCTTTGAACTTCAGTATCGCGTTGCAAATGGTCAGTGGAGTGAAGAGAGCGTAATGTTGCCAATAACAATTAATTACCCCTTGCTATCGTCGCCTTTGGCTGTAATCATCTACTTTATTATAGTTATTGCCTTCGTTGTGGCTATGTTAAATGTATACCGCACCAATTTGCAGAACAAACATGATCTTCAGATCGAGCGCGAAACCAATCGCTTGGATAAGGAACTCAACAAAGAGCGATTGAAATTCTATACCAATATCACACATGAGTTGCGCACCCCGCTCACGCTTATTGTTGGCCCCTTAGAGGATCTCAAGCGCGACACGACACTCACCAACGACCATCTGCGTAAGGTCAATTACATCGCCAAAAGCGCAGAGCGGTTACTAAAATTGATAAATCAGATTCTCGATTTCCGTAAAACGGAGACTGAAAATCGCGAGCTATTTATTAAAAGAGGCTCCATATCTGACGCTGTATTTGAGATCGCTTCTAAATATCAGAGCGTTGCAAATGTCAACAACAATGTGGTAAATGTCGATATTCAACCAGATATCACCGCCTATTTCGACGAAGAGGTGTTGACGGTAATTCTCGATAATCTAATATCTAACGCTATCAAATATACCAATGATGGTGATGTTACCATAGTCTTGAATGAGTGTTGCGACAATGGGGTTGACTATATCACGCTATCGGTTGCCGACACGGGCATAGGTATTGACCCTGAGTCGATTAGCCTAATTTTTGATCGATATTACCAGGCCGACAATCGCGATCAATCATCGACAGTGGGTACTGGCATTGGCCTCTCGTTGGTCAAGAGTCTGGTCGATATGCATGAGGGGTATATCAAAGTTACGAGCCACCTTGGTGTCGGCTCAATATTTACGGTGTCGCTGGTCAAAAATAATACATACCCTATGGAGCGTCATCAGCAGAGCGTTCTGTCCGACAATAAATTTGTTGAGGAGTATGAGGTGAAACCGATTTTGCTCATTGTCGAGGATGACTTTGCTATTCGCCAATATATAGCTGAGGCCTTTAGCGAGCGATACACAATCCTTGAGGCGAAAAATGGGGTAGAGGGAATTGCGCTTGCCGAGGAGCATATTCCAGATATAATTATTAGCGATGTGATGATGCCCGAACTATCTGGAACTAAGCTATGTGCAAAACTCAAAGGGGATATCAGAACAAGCCACATACCCATTGTGCTGCTCACGGCAAAGGACTCTTTAGCCGATAAGGAGATGGGTTATAAAGTTGGAGCAGACTCTTATATAACTAAGCCATTTAGCGCAAGCCTGCTCTCGAGTCGCATAAATAACCTTATGGAGAGTCGTAAAGCTTTGGCCGCAACATTTATTCAACACACCGATATTGAGAGTCGAGGCGATGGATCATTGGAGGGTGTCGACTTTGTTGAAAAAGAGTTTATCGAGCTGTTGACACAACATATCGAAGAGAACCTGACATCCAATAGATTGGATGTGGCATTTTTGGCAGATAAGATGTGTATGAGCAACTCATCGCTATATCGAAAGGTGAAAGCGCTAACGGGAATCACCACAAATGAGTATATCCGCAAGGTGAAGTTGAGTCGCTCCAAAGTGCTGCTTAGCGAGAATCGCCACTCGATTGTGGATGTTGCATTTATGGTTGGCTTCAGTAATGCGATCTACTTTAGACAGTGCTTCAAAGATGAGTATGGAGTAACCCCATCGCGATACATTAGATCTCAGCAAGAGGCTAAGCAAAATATCATACAATCATCTATCGCCTCCAGTCAAGGTGAAGATGCAAATGCAAATAGCTAATTGTAAGTTGCTTGCATGTTTTATGCACGATTTTATATGCTTTTGAGAGTGTGCAGTTGAATAAATTTTATACTAAATCTGCACGGTTTTTTATCCTGCAGCCTTTGGTTTATAAGTTACTTTTGTCTTACCAAATGAAGATGAACAATTGAAAATTTATAAACCAAAAACTAATTACTATGTTGATGTTAAAACAAATCTTTAAAGCTCTACCAGTGTTGCTCCTATCGGTGGCACTCTTTAGCTGCTCCGACGAAGCGGAGTCAACAACACAAGATGGTGGCTCAAGTAGCGACTCATCAATCTCATTTAACCCAAGTTCAATCTCGGCTGAGCCAGGTGATGCAATCACAGTTGCAGCAACTATCACCGACGCCGATGGTTTGGCAAGCGTAACGGTGGCGTGTAGCGACTTTAGTATCGATGAGACGATCACTATCAGCGATGCGGCAACTTCATACTCTTTGAGCTACCCAATCACGGTTCCTTCGGATATCTTTGAGACTCAAATTTCAACTATTAGCGTTACGGCAATTGACGTTGATGGCAATAAGATCTCAGGGTCTCTATTAGTGAACATCTCAATACCTATTGTTAGTGATTCGATCAATCCAGAGCTCAGTTCGCTTCCCGCCAGTGGCACAACTTATGACGTTAGCAATGACAACACAATCACTCACACGGTGAGCTTCACGGCAACCGACGACACAGGTCTAATGAAGGTGTATGTTGCCATCGACGAGCTAAACTACAGCAAAACCGAGGCTCTTTCGGGTCAAACTTCATACGACTTTAGCGAGACGCTTACTATTCCTGATGCATCAATGGTCTACACTGTCGAGATCACAGTTACCGACTACTCGGGAAATACCGACTTCTACACTTATGATTTTACCGTGCGTTACAACCCCGACTTCTCTTCGATTTATGTAATGGAGGGTAAAGATGTATCGACACTCACTTCAGATATCATCGGTATCCCAATGATGTTCGAGAGAGTATCTGAGAGATTATACGAGGCGAGATATTATAGCAAAACAGCTAACACCGAGATCTACTTCCTTAATACGAAAGAGAGCGCGGATGAGTACTTCTATGGTGTTGACCCAAGCGACAGCAGCAAGATCATCGACGATTATGATACTGCACTACCTTTCACCCTCCCTTTAGCTAACACATATTACAAAGTCACACTCGATGTTCTTAACATGAGCTACACTATGGAGAGCTATGATCCAAACGACACTGACACCCCTGTGGACTATAGTAGCCAGATACACAAGTGGGAGGATACCAATTCTACTATGATCGACCTCGAACCTGCATTGATCGGTTCTGGTATCGGCTTAACAGACTTTAACCCCAAGTATCCATACTATTTATCTCAAGACCAAGATAATAAATTCTTGTTGTACACCGAAATGGAGCTTTCAGAGACCACAGGTGACGCAGACGTTCGATTCTCAATATTCCCATACCACGATAATGGTTGGTGGAAGGAGCCAAACTGGAAATGGAACAGCGCGAGCAATCCCGAGTATATGGTCTTGAACACTGGAACTGATATTGGTTCAGACTACCAACTTAAGGTGCCTGCAACAGGAAAATATCGCTTCGAATTTGATACTCACACACTTCGCTGTAAGTTCTACCCAATAGACTAACTGTACCTTTCATAGATCTTTAAGTTACACTCAACCCTTACCTCTGAGGGTTGAGTGTAGCAAAGATCGCCTCTTTATCCAATCCTAAATCAATAAAATATGCTAAACTTTACAAACCTAAAAAGACTCTTCATTCTGTTGCCTGTGTTATTCATTGGTTGTGCCGAGTCGGGAGATGACTACCCAGATGTTGATGGCGCAACACCTGTGATTACATTCCCTTACGTTACGATTCAATCGGAGGCTGGTGCCGACTTCACAGTCGAGGCAACAATCACCGATAGTGATGGATTATCGACAGTTCAGGTTATTGCCTCGACATTTTTAATCCAAAATACCATAGATATTATCGGCATCTATGGTGAACCATTGACCGAGTATGAGTTAAGCTACAAGATGTCTATTCCCGACGTATTTGTAGATCCAGCTCAGTTGTACGAGATTATGATTGTTGCAACCGACGTCGGTGGACGTGTTACAACCGAGCGCACATACGTATCGACCGATGGCGACGCTACAAAACCAATTATCACGGGTGCACCAAATGCTGTGATGACAATTGTTACCGATGGCGTCAACAGCGTAGATTACACATTGAGTTTTACGGTCACAGATAATAAGGGTCTTAAAGATTTGACCGTTTCGGTCGAAGGACTCAGCAGCTTCTCATCCGAGACTATCGAGATCGCGGGTGGCGCACTAAGCTACGATTATAGCAGAACACTCACATTCCCTGGCACTATAACAAGTTATAATGCATCTATCGTAGGCCATGACCTATTTGAAAACGAGGTCTCATATAACTTTGTATTCTCGCTCTACGATGGTATTCCAGATTACGACAAGATGTATCTAATTGAGAATGGTACAACTAACGCCGATCTAGTATCCGATGTTTACGGAGTTCCGATGATGGTTGCGCGCACCGACGCATTTACATATACAGCATACTACTACACACAGAGCGCTAATACCAAGGTCTATATCATCGATGGTAAAACGTCGCTTTCAGGATTCTATATTGGTATCGACCCTAACGATAGCAGTGCAATTATTAGCGATATCGACACAGCCGAGCCATTTGTGCTTCCTTTGGCTAACACCTACTACAAGTTGATGATCAATGTCGAAGATATGATATATTCGATTGAGAGTTATGAGCCAAATGATACTGATAACATCTATACCGATGATGATTATATCGAGTACTCGTATGGTGGTAGCTATGGATCTCAAGTATTATCGTTCTGTTTGGCTGGTGAGGGTCTTCCTGCTCCTGCATCGAGTTGGTCAACTTCGAATGGTTATCCACTCACTCGCGATGCTGTAAATCCATACCTCTACTCAGCCGAGATGTCGCTAACAGCTGGTGGCACCATAAACTTCACAATTAGCCCAGAGCACGAGTGGGGATGGTGGCCAGAGCCATATTGGCGATTCAGCTCCGATGCCAATATTGCAGAGGAGGCTAACGCTAAGAATGCAGGTGGCAACTATTCGCTAACTGTGCCAGCAACAGCAACATATAAGTTTGAGTTTGATATGCACCTATTGCGTTCAAAGATATATCCTATTGAATAACAAGATAGATAATAGATTATGAAAAAATATTTAATTTTACTCTTTGCGATATTTACTACAGCCCTTTCGGCTCAAAATGTCAAGGTGCAAGGAGTTATAACAGATGCCGAAAATGGAGACCCAGTACTGGGTGCAACCGTTATAATATTGGGAACAACAATTGGTGAGATAACCAACTTCGAGGGAGAATACTCTCTCTCGAATGTCCCCGCAAGCGCAGTGCTAGAGTTTAGCATGGTTGGTTATCAATCTGTTCAGGTGGCAGTCAATGGTCGCACGTCGATCAACATTGAGCTGAAAAGCGATGTTGCCGAGCTCGACGAGATTGTCGTTGTGGGTTACGGTACCGCAAAAAAGAGCGACTTGACAAGTGCAATATCTTCGGTGTCGGGTGAAGATTTGCAGGGCATAAAAAGCGGCAATGTGATGAATTCACTCCAAGGTAAAGTTGCAGGTGTGCAGGTGGCTACAAGTGGCTCTCCAGGCGCTTCACCTCGAGTAATTATCCGTGGTGTCACCACAACCAACGGTTCTGACCCACTTTACGTTGTCGATGGAATTCCCGTGGGAACAAACATCAATTTCCTCAACTCGGGCGATATTGCAAGTATGGAGATCCTTAAGGATGCCTCTTCAACATCGGTCTATGGTACTCGTGGTTCGAATGGTGTTATCATCATAACAACCAAAAAGGGCTCAAAGGATACACCCGTAAAGTTCAACGTTAACGCCTCTGTTGGTTTTCAGATGCTTAGCAACCCTTTTGATATGGCAGGAGCGGGTGAGTACGAGCAGGCGATGATCGCTCGTTACGTGAACGACGGATCGACCGTATCGTGGAATGGCCGAAGTGACTGGAGCGACGACGAGGGAACCGACTGGTGGGAGGAGACCATCTCGAACCCTGCATTGGTTCAAAATTATGACATCTCGTTTTCGGGAGGTAGTGACAAGGTTGTCTATAGCGGAAGTTTGGCATACTACGATCAGGAGTCAAACTACGACACGGGAGAGTATCAGCGTATAACTGCACGTTTCAACACCGAGTACAAATTCAATGATGTAGTTCAATTTGGTATTGGTATCATGCCTGTGGTTGAGTCGTGGGATAGCACTCCTAATGTATTCTCGTCGATCGCCAGAATGGACCCAACCACATCTGTATATAAAGATGAGGAGGATTGGACAGATAACATCTACGACAACTATGCTCGCTCGAACAATAATGAGGTGTGGAACCCCGCAGCTACTGTTTCACGCTATAACTATAGCGGAACCAAAACAGCTCTTTTCGCCAATCCATATCTAAATATCGTTCCTACCAAGGGCCTTACCCTAAGAACACAATTTGGTATTAACACCAAGTTCCAACGTTCGGATAGCTTCATCCCCGAGTTCTTTATCGACGAATTGGAGCAGCAGTCACAAAGTTGGGTGCAACGCGCATATACAAATTATGTCGATTGGAACTGGACTAATACCATCAACTACGAGAAGCAGATAGCAGAGCGTCACAATATCAACGCGATGTTGGGCTACACGATGGAGAAGTCGTCGACATACTACCTAACGGGTTCGAGCGAGGCTACGCCAAGTAACACCGAGGATCTGCAATATGTTAGTGCAGGTACAATGAACGAGTCGGCTTCTGGAACCGACGAGTATAGCTCACTGCTCTCTTATATCGGACGTATCATGTATAACTACGACCATCGTTACTATATCACAGCAACTACACGTATCGACGGCTCTTCTAAATTCTCTTCGACTAATAAATATGGTACTTTCCCCTCAGTTTCGCTTGCGTGGAGAGTTACATCCGAGGAGTTTATGCAGGATCAGGATCTCTTCTCGAATATTAAACTTCGATTGGGTTGGGGTCGCGTAGGTAACCAAAATATCGACGATTCGGCATATGTAAGTCTTATTGGCGACGCTGATTATGTATTTGGTGGCGATCGCGAAGTTGGAACTGCAGTTTCGCAAATTGGTAACTCGTCGCTATTCTGGGAGACTGTCGAGGATTACAACATCGGTCTTGACCTTGGATTGCTCGACAATCGTCTATCGCTCACCATGGATTACTACAACAAGACATCGAAAGATATGCTCCTCGAGCGCGAGAACCTCTCGGTGTTGGGTTACCCAATGTGGAATGGCGAGATGTGGGCAAATGTTGGTAGTATGCGTGCCGAAGGATTTGAGATCGCTATTGGCTGGAGCGACAAATTCCGCAACGGAGGTTACTCGATCGATATGAATATTGGTTCGGTTAAAAATACAGCTTTGGAGTTGGTTGACGACAGCCCAATCTACACAGGAAGTTGGAATAGCGACTATATTATCCGCAATGAGGCGGGTGAGCAGATCAGTCAGTTCTACGGCTATGTGACCGACGGACTTTTCCAAAACTGGACGGAGGTGTACTCTCACGCAAGCGAAAATGGCGATGTGCTTCAAAGTAATGCTCAACCTGGCGACTTTAGATATGTCGACTTGAATAACGATGGTGTTATCGATGCTAACGACAAGACCTATATCGGTAATCCATTCCCCGACTTCACTCTTGGTTTTAATGCATCTGTTCAGTACAAAAACTTCGATCTTTCGACGCAGATGTACGCCTCTGTTGGTAACGACATCTACAATACGACATTGTCGATGTACTCAGGAACATCAGGTACAAATGTATTTGCAGGTACTGTCGATGCCGCTTGGAGCGGTGAGGGTACCTCAAACACACTACCTCGACTCTCGGCTAACGACGCAAATAAGAACTACTCTACAGTATCTGACTTCTTCGTCGAGGATGGTTCATATCTTCGTTGCAAGCTACTGCAATTGGGTTATACAATTCCAGAGAAAGAGAGCAGACCTTTCGGCGTTAGATTCACGCTATCGGTTCAAAACCTATTCACTTTGACCTCATATTCGGGCGCCGACCCCGAGGCGGCATCTATGGGTAGCGTCACCGAGTCGGGTATCGATTGGTACTCATACCCAAGCCCACGAACATTCTTGGTTGGTGCAAACTTTAACTTCTAAAAAGAACTAATAGACTATGAATAAATTTATATATCGAGCACTTCCATTAGTGGCAATGGTGTTCGCAACGACAAGCTGTTCTGATTTTTTGGAGCAAAGCATTGTAGGCCAAGAGAGTTTGGATACCTACTTCTACACCGAGGATGAGTGTACGAAAGCTGTTACGGGTTGTTATCAAGCGGTTATGTATGACGACTGGTGGCAAGTGTCAAAATTTATGATCGTAGCCGAGATGGCAACCGACGATGCATGGTGCGGAAATACAAACCAAGATCAAGGTGAGTATTACGACTTGGCGCACTACACTGGCTCTACGATCACCGATGTTGCAACAGAGTTCTGGCAGTATCGTTACAAGGGAATCTTGCGCACAAATGTCGTTATCGATAGAGTTCCTACGGCAGAGTATGTAGATGCCGATCTTAGAGCGAGGTTAGTTGCAGAGGCTAAATTTCTACGTGCATTTTTCTACTTCGACTTGGTGAAAAATTTTGGTGGAATGCCACTCGTGTACGACCTTTTGATGCCAACCGATGTGGTGGGTATCACCCGCGCAACTGAGGCTGAGACATATGCACTCATTGAGCAGGATTTGATCGATGCGGCAGAAGTATTGCCTCTGAAAAGCGAATACTCGTCGAGTGATACAGGTCGCGCAACCAAAGGTGCAGCTCAGGCTTATCTTGCTAAGGTTTACCTCTATCAAGAGAAGTATAGCGAGGCTAAGGGAGTATTAGAGTCTTTAATCAGCTCTGGAGAGTATAAGTTGATGGATTTCTTCGGTGATGTTTGGAGCACAAGCTACCACAACAACGATGAGTCAATCTTTGAGGATCAAAACTCATCGGTGACAGAGTATGCTTTAGGTTCGCTTCTACCAGTGGTTACTGGCTCGCGCGATGATAGTGGTTGGGCTTGGTGTCAGCCAACCTCTGACCTCGAGAATCTTTACCTCGCCGAAGGTGATGATGTGCGCTTGGCATACACAATCATTAAGGATGGCACCACAACTATCCCAGGCGACGATGCGATAACAACGGCTTATAGCATCTCATCTTCGAGCCACAAATCGGGACGTATCATCCACAAATACTACATCCCAACAGATGTTCGCCCAAGTCCATACTCAACGGGTAACCACAATCCGCTCAACTTCCGTTTGATGCGTTATGCCGAGGTGTTGTTGATGTATGCTGAGGTGTGTAACGAGCTTGGGGATGATGCAACAGCTAAGACATACCTTAATATGATTCGCACACGTGCAGGCCTATCAAGTGTCTCAAGCATCTCAACAGAGTTGCGTGATGCAATCCGCAAGGAGCGTCGTATGGAGCTCGCCTTCGAGTATAATCGTCTATATGATATTCGTCGTTGGAATGATGACAGCGGTTCGCCTCTTATCGCATCGATCATGGGTTCGAATGGTTCGTTTGTAAACTACAACCTCAATGAGTCGACCGACGAGTATGAGGTGTCGAACCAAATCGAGAACAGTAATAAGGGTGTAAACTTTAGAGCAGATCGCGATCTACTATTCCCAATACCAAACTCTGAGATTACACTCTCGGATGGTAGTATAACACAAAATCCAAATTTCTAGGTAACTAGATTAATCTCCCTTGATTATCTAACGACAATCGAGGGAGATTATAAAAAAGCTTAACACTATGATAAATATAACAAAAAAAATACTCTTTGCAGTGGTTGCAGTTGGATCTTTCTCATGCACAACCATCGAAGAGGAGAAGTACACCATAATGGATGAGATGATCAATCCAGTCTCACGTGATGTAACTATTGATATAACCGCTGTAAATCAGACCATCGATGGCTTTTCGGCATCGGACTGTTGGTCGGGTAACTTTGTCGGTCAATATTGGGATGACTCCGAGAGATCTCAAATTGCTGAGTGGTTATTCTCGCAGGGGGTCGACGATGATAAAAATCCTCTAGGAATTGGACTCTCAATGTGGCGTTTCAACCTCGGAGGAGGTACTTCGGAGCAGGGTGCCGATAGTAATATTAGCGACGAGACGCGTCGAGCAGAGTGTTTCTTGAATGCCGATGGAACTTACGACTGGACCAAACATGCAGGCCAGAGATACTTCCTCGAAAGAGCTGTGGCAGAGGGGTGTGAGAGCTTCGTGATGTTCAGTAACTCACCTCCAGTGCACTACACCAAGAATGGAAAAGGTTACTCGTCGAGTGGTTCGTATGGTAATCTTCAGGATGATTGCTACGATGATTTCGCTGAGTATATCGGAACCGTTCTCCAGCACTTCAAAGATGAGGAGGGTATCGAATTTGCATACATCAGCCCTGTGAATGAGCCTCAATACGATTGGAGCTCATCGAATCAAGAGGGCTCGGGATGGCAAAATTCGGAGGTTAAGACATTGGCGCAGGAGATCGACAAATCGATCACTTCGCGTAACCTCTCAACGCAGATCCTCGTAAACGAGTCGGCCGACTACCGCTATCTATACGAAACATCGAATAGCGATGGGCGTAAGAATTGCGCCAAACAGCTCTTCTACACCGAGTCTGATAATTATATCGGCGATATATCTTCGGTCGCGCCAATCATAGCAGCGCATGGTTATTGGGTCGATGGCAACTGGGATCTTTTGGAGTACTCTCGTCAAGCGGTTCGCGAAAGAGTCGACATGTATGATATAAAATTGTATCAGACCGAGTGGAGTATGTTGGGCGACAACTACGACGACGATAATGTATACCCTGGTCATGATGATGCCACCTACCTCGATATTGCACTTCATATGTCGAAGGTTATGCACCACGACTTGGTCAACGCAAATGTCTCGTCATGGTCATATTGGGTAGCTATGGATACAGAATCTTGGTCGCACAAGAACCGCTTCTTGCTTATCATGCTAAATCCTTACGACTCAAACTCAGACCTTAGTTTGGGCGGAACTGGCGACGCAACTAAGACATTGTGGGTATTGGGTAACTACAGCCGCTTCATTCGTCCAAACTACAAGCGTGTTGACCACTCGATGGATACCGAGACCGAATACTTCTTCGGATCGTCGTATCTCTCACCCGAGGGCGACAAACTGGTCGTTGTCTATACCAACCTAACAGGTATCATGGTGCAGCCAAAGATCACTATCGAAGGTGGTAAAAAGATCAAATCGGGTGTTCGATATATCACCGATACCGATAATGACCTTAAGTTGATTGACGACATCGAGGATGTTGATAAAGATCTGAAGGTCGAGGGAGAGTCGGTTGTAACATTTGTATTTGACCTAGAGTAGTTTGGTTGTAAATTTTATAAATGAAGTCCATTAGGACTTGAATAATAGATAATTAATAACCCCCATTTTAAGAGCTACTTATATGGGGGTTATTTTGCAACCTACAAAATTAATAACTAACTTTGTAGATACATAACTAAAACTCAGATTGAAACAATGAAACTTTTTAAACAACTTTTGTTATCGTCGCTCCTTATGACATCTATGCAATTGTTTGCCAACGAAGCTCTGCCAGAGTATAAGGATAAGAGTGTCGTTGGGGTAAATCGCCTAGCCTCTCGTTCAACGTTTTGGTACTACACCGACCGCGAGGATGCGCTCAATGGCAGCTATATTTACCATCCAGATAATATTTCGCTCAATGGAGAGTGGTCGTTTAACTTCTGCGAGAAGCCTGCCGATCGTGTCGTGAACTTCTATGAGGAGTCCTACGATGTGTCGGCTTGGGACAAGATCGATGTTCCTGGTAGCTGGCCTATGCAGGGGTATGATAAACCCCTATATATGAACCATAAATATGAGTTCAATGGCAGCAATCCATACCCAGCTTCGGTGCCCGACGAGTGGAATCCCGTTGGTGCCTATCGCCGCGACTTCGAGATCCCCGCTTCGTGGAGTGGCAAGCGCGTAGTGCTCCACTTTGGCGCTGTCAAATCGGCGTTCTATGTGTGGGTCAATGGTCAGAGAGTCGGTTACTCACAAGATTCAAAGATGCAGGCCGAATTTGATATTACCCCCTACATCAAGGCGGGAAAGAGCAATAGTGTCTCGCTCGAAGTCTATCGCTTTTCGATTGGCTCCTATCTCGAGGGGCAAGATATGTGGCGATTGGCTGGTATCAAACGCAACGTATGGGTCTATGCTACCGAGAAGAGCTATGTGGCTGATTTTTGGGCTAAAACCACACTCGTCAATGGCTATCGAGATGGAGCGTTGGATCTCACTATCGACATTGCGGGACAAAAGTCTGGCAAGGGCGAGGTTGAGGTAGAACTCCTTTCACCCGAGGGTAAGAGCATCTTCGTAGAGACAATTAAGGGCTGTAAGCCAGGTAAATACAATATCGAAAGTGTCGTTGCAGATTGCGACGCATGGAGCGATGAGCACCCTAATCTTTACACACTTGTCATCGGATATAAGAGTGGCAAGAGCACAACTTACACCTCGTCGAAGGTTGGTTTCCGTACGGTCGAGCTTAAAAAAAGTCAGCTTTTGGTCAACGGCATGGCCATCCGCGTAAAGGGTGTAAATCGCCATGAGCACCACCCTAAATATGGTCACTATATTCCAGATGAGACCACAGAGCTGGATATCGAATTGATGAAGTGTTTTAATATCAATGCAATACGCACTTCGCACTATCCAGCTGACCCCTATATGTATGAGCTTTGCGATAAGTATGGTCTTTTTGTGCTCGACGAGGCCAACATCGAGACCCATGGTTTAGGCGCAGCCCTTCAGGCCTACTACGACCCCGCTAAGCACATTGCCGACGACCCTTCGTGGGAGACGATTTTCCACGACAGAATCTTAAGAATGTATAATCGTGATAAGAACCACCCTTCGGTTATCGCTTGGTCGATGGGTAACGAGTGTGGCGATGGTTCGATCTTCCGCAATGGCTATGCAAAATTAAAGGAGGTTGACCCCTCGCGCCTGGTGATCTTCGAGCAGGCTGGTACTCAGGGTCATACCGATGTTGTTGGGCCTATGTATATGACCATGGATAAGATCCGCAGCTACTCTAAATCACCTGACACATATCGCCCATTGATCCTCTGTGAGTATTGTCACGCGATGGGTAATAGCTTGGGCAACTTTGCTGATTATTGGGAACTGTTCGATAATATGCCCAATTTGCAGGGTGGTTTCATTTGGGATTGGGTAGACCAAGGCGTTGAAGATTTCCGCGATGGCGAGCGCTATTTTGATTATGGTGGCGCCTATGGCCTGCAGGGTGAACATAACGATGGCGCATTCTGCCTCAATGGCATTGTGAACCCCGATCGCAAGCCCAATCCTCACGCCTATGAGATGCGCAAGGTGTATGATAATGTTGATGTTACCGCGTCGCGCAATGGCGTAAATCTCTTTAACGTACGCAATAAATATTCGTTCACAAACCTCTCGGAGCTCACCTCTAAGTGGAGCCTAACGCGAGATGGCGAAGAGGTTGAGTCGGGAGTATTGACACTCGACATCCCCGCAGGGCATGAGGCTCTCGTGGAGGTGCCATTTAAGTCGGAGATTACCTGCGACAATGAATATTTAATCACTTTTAGCTTCGTGCTGCCTGCCGTAAAAGATCTAATGCCTAAAGGGCATGAGGTTGCCGCCGAGCAGTTGGCATTGAGCAGCAAACAGACTTTGAGCTATGAGCTTAAGGCGGGAGCGCCTCTGTCGTTGGAGCAGAGCGATGACGAAATTGTAGTTGGAGGAGTTAATTTTACCTACGTTTTTAACCGTAAATCGGGCCGTATCAGCTCAATAGAGGTTCAAGGAGAGGAGTTCTTAGAGGCCGATTCGGAGTATGATTTCTACCGCGTTCCACTCGATAATGACGGTTGGGATAAGTATGCAAAATCGTGGAAAGATGCCCACAAACGTGTGTCGCTTGTTGAAATCGAAATTGATGGAGAACAGATCGATGGCTCGGGTAAATATACAACAGTCTCTATTAAGGCTAAAAGTTACGTCAATGCCAACGAAAATGAGCGTTTGAATGGCGACTTTACAACGATCTATAGAGTCTGCGGCGATGGTAGCATCGGTGTTGAAAACATCTTCATTCCAACCTCCTACCATGCCGAGATGGAGGCCTCGATGCCACGCCTCGGTGAGCGTTATCAGCTACGCGGCGACCTGTCGACCACATCGTGGTATGGCCGTGGCCCGTGGGAGAACTACTCGGATCGTAAGAACTCAGCCTTTGTTGGACACCACACTCTTGCCACCGATTCGCTGATGTTCAACTATATACGCCCTCAGGAGAGTGGATATCGTACCGATACACGATCATTGACATTGAGTAATGGCCAAGGCCTGGAGTTAAACATCATTGGCGGAACACTCTTTTCGTTCGGAGCTTCGCACTATCCTAAAGAGAACTACTTCACTCAAGCAGGCCAACCGATCCGCAACAGTGTAGATTTACAGCGCGAAGAGAGTATTTTCCTAAATATCGACCTTGGGCAGCAGGGCGTCGGTGGCGATAACTCGTGGGGTAATCCAGTTCACGTCGACTATCGTATGTTGCTGCGCTCGTATCGCTACAATTACACCATTAAACCAGAGGTAAACTAACGAAAAATGAGAAAAATAGCATTCATAATTATTGCTCTTGCCACAACCTTGACCCTTAGTGCTCAAGGCTTTGGTGAGCGCGAGACAATCAGCGACGATTGGCACTTTAATTTGGGCGACATCACCTATGGTGGTGTTGAGTTCTACGATCATAGCGAATGGCAGGTAGTGCAGATTCCACACGATTGGAGTGTGCTTCAGACTGCAAGCCCCAACTTGGCGAGTTGTACGGGTTACCTTCCTGGCGGCATCGCTTGGTATCGCAAAGATCTCTCGATCGACGCCTCGCGCGAGGGGCAGAGAGTATATGTATATTTCGAGGGTGTCTACAACAATAGCGAGGTCTTTATCAACGGCAAGTGGATCGGCAAGCGCCCCAATGGCTATATCTCATTTATGTATGATCTGACCCCATATATTAACTTCGGTGGCCGCAATGTCATCGCTGTGAGGGTCGACCACAGCGACGATGCAGATTCTCGTTGGTATACTGGAAGCGGAATCTATCGCGATGTCCATTTGGTATATGCAGAGCCTACCCATATTGACCTTTGGGGAGTTAGCTATGTAGCCAATATCGAGGATTTAAATAGGGCTGATGTTACAGTTAAGTGCGAGGTGGACAATGTCAAGCTGAGCGAAAGTTCATTGCGAGCGAAGTTCACGCTGCGCGATAGCGATGGTAAAGCAGTTGCAACTGTCACCGCAAAGGGGAGTGTTGAAGGGGAGTCAAAAGAGATTTTAACTTCGAAATTCACAATCAAAAACCCAAACCTTTGGAGCGTCGACGAGCCATACCTCTATAAATTAATAACGGAGCTATACGCCGATTCTAAGCTTGTCGATCAGAGCATAACTAATGTTGGATTGCGCAAACTCTCGTTTGATGCAGATAGTGGCTTTGCTCTAAACGACGTGCCAATGAAGATGAAGGGTGTTTGTATTCACCACGATGCAGGATGTCTGGGTGCAGCAGTGCCACGCGAGGTGTGGGTGCGCCGTATCGAACAACTAAAAAGTATTGGGTGTAATGCCGTTCGCCTTAGCCACAACCCTCAAGCCACAGATCTCTACGATGTGTGTGACTCGTTGGGAATGATGATCAAAGATGAGGCTTTCGACGAGTGGGAATACCCCAAAAAGAAGTGGATCGAGGGGTGGAATAAGGGAATTCCTGGCTTCCAAGGCTCGTCTCACTACTTCCGCGAGTGGAGCAAACGCGATGTGGCCGATATGGTTAGGCGCGATCGCAACCACCCATCGATTGTGCTGTGGAGTATCGGCAACGAGGTCGACTATCCGAACGATCCCTATTCACATCCAGTTTTAGATGAGGGTGGTAAAGTTGGTCAACAGTACGATGCAGGATATAAACCCTCGCAACCCAACGCTAATCGCTTAGGTGAAATCGCCGAAGAGTTGGCCGCCGTTGTGCGCAAGAGTGACTCTTCGCGCCCAGTAACAGGTGCGATGGCAGGTGCAGTGATGTCTAATGAAACGGGTTATCCAGCCGCCCTCGATGTAGTTGGCTACAACTATACCGAATATCGCTACGAGCAGGATCATACAAAGTATCCCTCTAGAATATTGTATGGCAGTGAGACACGCCACGATTTAGCGGCGTGGAAATCGGTTCGCGATAACGACTATATCTTTGGTCAATTTATCTGGACTGGCTACGACTATCTTGGTGAGTCGGGTCCTTGGCCATCGCGTGGTTTCACGACTGGCATGATCGATTTAGCTGGTAATATCAAGCCAAATGGCTACTTCCGTCGCGCCTTATGGAGCGAGCAGCCTGTGATATATGTGGGTGCTTACATTTCGGATCCTCAAAGCGAATGGGTTTCTACCTACGCGCCTCAGCTCTGGAACTATAATGAAGGTCAGGTAGTTAGGGTTGTGGCTTATACCAATTGTCAGCAGGCAGAGTTATTGCTCGACGGTGAAAAAGTTGGCGATAAAAAACCATACAACGATGCCAATGGTGTAATCTATTGGGATATTCCATTTAAGGCGGGCGAACTGAGCGTAAGGGGTTATAACGATGGCGCAGTAGTGGCTACCGACGCCATTAAGAGTTTCTCGGCGCCAGTTAAATTAGTTGCTCGATTAGACAAACAGACGATATTGTCGCAGCGCGAGGTGGCTCACCTATTCATTGAAGTCCAAGATAAAGATGGTAATGTTGTGTCGCTCGCCGACAATGAAGTTACTGTGACTATCGATGGAGAGGCGCGCCTATTGGGCCTCGAAAGCGGTTCGAATAATGTGGCCGACAACTATACAGATAATCGCCAAAGGTGCGTAAATGGTCGACTATTAGGATATGTCGAGTGCCGAGGGGCAAAAGGTGATGTTGTGATCAAAGTATCAACACCTCTCCTTGAGGATTGCGAGGTTGTATTGCGTAGGTAATATCTTTTTGAATTGAGAGATTGTTTAAATTTTCCAATTATAACAATTTGGGAGCAAATATAAAAAAGAAAAATCGCTAACCATTGAAAAATCAATGAGTTAGCGATTTGCATTGTGCCCCTTCAGGGATAAGAATCCATTATATAATGGGTTGTATATAAGTTACTTGTAAATTCTAAATCTCTATAAACCTAACCACGATTTCACACAGTCTCAAATTTTGCTCTCTGCGCTACTTTGCGTTGTTAATGTCATTGCAAATGTAGGTATTAATTTTCAGTTTGCAATATTTCATTATAATTCTATTGTGCAACACTCCAATTCTAAGGAGCTCAAGGTAACCTTTGTTGGTGTCTGTTCTCCGTTTGATTGAATTGTTACAAGTAGTTTTCCGTTCTGTGCCTCTCGCTCTGGTGAGGTGAATAGCCCCTTGTAGAATAGATTGGGGGAGTCGACACCTAATAAGCGAGCGCCTCCTTCGACTTCAACTTTTATTAGGTTGCACGCCTCGGGAACTCTCACACCTTTGCTGTCGAGGATCTCCACTTCGATAATTGCGACATCGTTGCCATCTAGCTCTAAATTGCCCCACACCGAAGAGGCTGTGATCTTGGCAGGAGCGGAAGATGAAAGGATCTGATCGTAGCTCACCTTTTTGCCTGCCACGTAGCCTATTGCCTCGACCTTACCCTTTTTGTACTTGGTCTCGAACTCAGCGTAATAGGTGTCGGGATCGACAGCTTTTCGTCCTAACGATCTGCCGTTTATCTTAAGTTCTACCTCTTCGCAATTGCTATATACAATTGCGAAAATGCTCTGGCCACTTTGGTAGTTCCATGTGAAAAGTTTTTCGATCTCGGTTACGATCACCTCGCCCGCTTCGCTAAAAGTCTCCTTTTGAGGAGGTGTCGAGGCAGAGTATTTTGATGTGGTGATAAATGTTTTTGGCTCCTTGCTCCAACACACTTCATATAGCGCTCCATCGGCGCGTTTATTGAGAGTTAAATCGAGTAGCGATGTGTTCCAACCTCGTCGATTAACATCCTTTGTCTCGCCTAGGTAATCTACTCCAGTCCAGATAAAGCTACCGATCACATAAGGTCTATCACGAACTGCAAGGAAGTAGAATAGCTCCTTGCTCACCTCGCTGCCAAATGTCAAAAGGTCGGGGTGGTCTCCATGGAGCCCATCGTAAAGTGACTCTTGACCATAATCTCGTTCGATGTAGTTAACACCGATAATATCTAGATGTTCGGTAACGCCATGCAACATAGATCTTTTCACGCCATTATCGCCCGTTGTGACATAACGTGTAGGGTCGACTTCGTGACATAGCTCAACCATTTTTTCGGCTCTCGATCCTGCTGAATCGAGATGGCGGAAGTCGGGAATTTCGTTGCCAATACCATACATTATGACCGAGGGGTGGTTGCGATCTCGCTTGATCATATCCTCCAAGTCGGTTCTCCACCACTGCTCATAGAGGTGATTGTATCCGTTCATCGCTTTGCCTGTGGGGTTCTCAGTCCAATTAAGCGCCCAACCACATGTCCACTCGTCGAAAGCCTCATCCATCACATAGAATCCCAACTCATCGCATAGCTTATAGAACGTTGGCGAGAAGGGGTTATGTGCCGTGCGGAGGGCATTGCAACCCATCTCTTTAAGCTTTTCAAGGCGGTAGCGAAGCGACTTTTCGGGCACTGCTGCACCAAGGCTACCAGCATCGTGATGCAGGCATACGCCATATAATTTGGTCTCAACGCCATTGATAAACAACCCCTCGCCCTTGCAGAACTCTAGCGAGCGGACTCCGAACGAGGTTACTACATCGTCTAGGATCTTGCCATCGAACTCAATTTCACTCTTTAGGGTGTATAGATATGGATTGTCGGCCGACCAGCGAGAAGGATTCTTAAAAGCAATCTGCTGCGTTGCGGTGTAATCGACATCATAATTGCGGATGTTGTGCTCCTGCTCGCAGCGACACACCTCCTCGCCTTTGTCGTTGTAGATGATCGAGCGGATTATGCAGAGGTGATCTTGGGGTTCATTTTTCCATTTACCCTCGTATCGCAGCCATCCATTGCGCTTATATTTTGGGATCTCGGCATCGGTGAAGAAAGTTCCCAACACCTCGTAATCAACCTCGATAGTTGCCTTATCTGATTCAGCAACGGGGGTTTTGATAAAGATGCCCCCGTTATGTTTGAAATGAACGTAGTTTGTTGTAAGCAGGTGAACATCGCGGTATATGCCTGACCCATGATACCAACGGTCGGCACCAGGGTTACTATTGTCTACCCTCACCGCAATAACATTTGGCTCGCCAAACTTTAGGGCATCGGTTAAATCGTAGCGGAAAGTAGAGTATCCAAATGGCCTACGACCCAAGTAGCGACCATTGATCCACACTTCGGAGTTCATAAAAACGCCATCGAATTGAATTACAAACTGTTTGTTGCGATCCTCCTTGCTCACCGTGAAAGTTTTGCGATACCAGCCCAAACCTTCGGTGAAGAATCCGTTATTTTTGCCCGTAGGGAAGTTGGGGCTATACTCTCCTTCGATGCTCCAATCGTGTGGCAAACGAAGTTCGCGCCACTGCGAGTCATCAAAATCGACATCTCGCCACTCGGGTGAGTCACCTAGCGTAAATCGCCACTCGGAGTTAAAATTCTCGCTTTGGCGCACCGAGGTTTCTCTCCACGTCGTTGAGGCAAAACTGCTAATCGAGATCAATGTAATTGATAGGAGGAGGATGTATTTTTTCAAGTTTACACTATTTTTTTAGGATGTCGTACTCTTTGTTTACCGCTCTTTCGCCCCAACGCTCTTTGATAACCGCCAATTGCTCTGCAGATTCGGGGTATTGCCCCTGATCGTCGGTCTCTTCGATCCAACCCACTAATCTTGTGCGCATTTTTTCGAGCACCTCAGCGTAAGCAGGGTCGGCTGCAAGGTTGTGCACCTCGTCGGGATCTTTGACTATATCGTACAACTCTTCTGCGACGCGTTCGTCAGAGAGCCACTGATCGAAGAATGGATATTTGCCACTCTTCCATATCTCCATAAACTCCTTGTAATAAGCGGTTTTATCGCGATATTGAGGCTGCATAAGTGGACGGTCAGTCATAAAATTGCGGATATATTTAAACTCCTTGTCGCGAATACAGCGAATGCGGTCGATTGTAAAATCGCATCTATCGCGTGCTGCAACGATCCACTCGCGGTGATAATCTTCGTCGAGTATATTTTGGCTCTCCATATATTCGGGGATCTCGACTCCAGCCATTGCTAGGGTAGTCGCAGTGACATCCAAAAGGGAGATCAATTGATCGTTCACTGTGCCCGCCTCCAAGCCAAGATTCTCTAAGAGTTTGTGGTTTCCAGGTGCGGCGATGATAAATGGCATGTGAATGCCGCCATCGTACAAGAATTGCTTGTCGCGAAGGGTTTGATAGCCATTGTCGGATAGGAAAATCAAAATCGTATTTTCGTAGAGACCATCCTGCTTTAGCTGCTCTATCAATTCACCCACCTCATTATCAGTGAGTTTAATTTGATTATAGTGCGTTGCAAGTTGCTCGCGCATATATTCGCAATTGGGATAGTACGAGGGGACATTTATACGGCTAATATCGACAGGATCCTCCACCTTAGAGCGGTTCTTGCCTCCGAAAAGCTCGATCTCGCCAAAGAATCGTTGTCCCTCTGCTCGATCGTTCCAACTGCCTGTGCCCTCTTTGCCGAAGAATTTCTTTTCGGTGTGTGGTCCAGTCCAATATTCATCCCAATCGTATTGCCAATTGAAATCGTCCTTGCCTGAGTTGAAGGTATGGAATCCTGCTTGACGCATAATCTCGGGTAGTGCCTTAATACCATCGGGCAATGTCTTGATTACCTTATCGGTGCGGCCTGTGCGGTGGTTGTGCATTCCGATCGTGGTCTGCATCATTCCCGTAGCTAAAGCCGAACGGCAGGGCGAGCTCACCGAGCAAGTCGAGTAGCACGAAGTGTAGGTCACACCATTAGCTGCCAAGAAGTCGATATTGGGGGTCATCACTGTCGAGTCGCCATATATCGGCATCCAAGGGCTAATATCTTCGCCAAAGACCCACAATATATTGGGCTGCTGAGCCTTGTTGTCTTGGGCGCAACCCCCTCCTACAGCTAGGGGGAGGGAGGCAAATAGTAGTAATTTTGAGTTCTTCATGGTCACATGTATTTTGCAAGATAGGCAATTTGCGATTAATTAGCCATACATTTGCTCTTTATATCTTCAATAGCAGCACCTAAAACCTCTGACTCGATAGCGATGATCTCCTTTAGGCTCAAGCCTTGATATGGCGAGACATACTCCACGGTATCATTATCGCTCAACAGATATTTAAAGCCTAGAGCCAATGCAGGCTCGCCGTATTGCTCCATTTGACGAAGTAATTCGGGCTGTAATCTTGCCACAACATCCTTATACTCAGGGTCAGAGTAGAAATTGATATTTTCCGATGGATCGCGCTCTAAATCGAACAAGTATGGAGTGTCGCGGCACGAAAGAACCAATTTGTGGCGACCGTCAATCGCTGCTGTCCATGTGTTGAATGGCGAATCGGTGATGTAGACTATGCGGTCAGACTCAACAACATCTTGGTCGCTTAGGAACGCCTCAGCATCGTTAACTCCGTGAGCGCCCTCGATCTGGCCGCTATTCATAATGCCCAAAATTGTTGGGCCAAAATCGCATGTGGTGTAGCTTGTTTCGATGATCTTGC
Organism: Rikenellaceae bacterium; assembly: GCA_044433705.1. Classification (GTDB taxonomy): domain Bacteria; phylum Bacteroidota; class Bacteroidia; order Bacteroidales; family Rikenellaceae; genus Alistipes. The sequence continues at coordinate 38,364 of JAWXTG010000008.1, forward strand.
CAGCCTTGATGCCTTGAGGGTATCTAATCACAAAAGGAATCTTCACAGCTGCCTGATAGGGATTACCCTTATCCATCTTGTGGTGCTCATACATCATATCACCATGGTCTGAGGTGAAGACAACAATGGTATTATCGGTGAGGTTATTCTCGTCGAGAAAGTCCAAGATCTTTCCTACATTATCGTCGATACACTTCACCATCGCGAAGTACTCGCGCACCTGTTTAGGGTTGAAATTTTGCGCTTCATTTTTTCCGCCAACAGCCCACGCAGGACGCGCGGCAACTAAATCCTCGGCCATCGTTTGAGGCTTCTCGATCTTCATATCCTTGAACATCGAGGTGTAGGGCTCACGTCCAATATTCGGAGAGTGAGGGTCGGGGATCGAAAGCATCATGCAGAAAGGTTTCTCTTGGTGCATATCGCGCTCTAACATCTCAATACATCTGTCGGTCAAAAAGTCGGTGCTATACATCGCAGGATCAACCTCTTCGGGCGTTTTGTTGCTTGCCGTTACATCCATTGGACCTCCGACAATCTTATACCATTTGCGGTGGTCTGTCTCGAAGATGTAACTGCGATCCATATATCCAAACGAAGCGCCAGGCTCAACAAAGAGTAGATCGGTGTGCTCCACTCCCGCCAAATGCCACTTTCCGACATAATCTGTTTGGTAACCATCATTTTGCAACACTTCCGCAAACGAGACAAGCCCCTCGGTCATTGTCATGCCATTGATGGGAGCACCCGTAGCGACGGGGTACAATCCAGTTTGGAACGAAGCACGCGAAGGTGTGCTCACGGGGCTCGATGCGTAGTAGTTGTTGCAAAGTGCACCCTCTGAGGCTAAACGGTCGATGTTGGGAGTCTCGACATTTGCACCCTTGCCCCAGATGTGCGCTTGGTCTGAATCTAGAAGTTCGCGGTAGCAGTTCAGTGTGCGGAAGCTCTGCTCGTCGGTTTGAATAATCAATAAGTTGGGACGTTGTTCTGCAGGTGTTGCGCAGCTACCTAAAAGTGAGCTTGCCGCTGCCACTGCTGGCATTATGTAAGTTGTTTTCATGGTTGTATGTTATTATTTTATTGTTATCTTTAACTCTCTATTGTTTAGTAATTTACCCGATTCGTCTTTGGCTTTTATCGTTACTTCGCCACTCTGATAAGTTGCTTGAATAGCCAACAAGCATCTGCCAAATGAACTCTCGATAGTCGTGCTTTTAAAGGTGTCATATTTAGTGGTGTCACCACAATCGGTGCCTAGGAAACGATAATCTCCCTCTATCTCGAATGTGATTTGTGCATCTTGATTCTTTATCGCTTGCCCCTTGTTGTCGACCAATTGAGCTACTACGTGCAACACATCGGTGTTGTTTGCAGTGAGCGACTCTCTGTCGGCTGTGAGCTCAATTGAGGTCGCCTCGCCAGGTGTTTCGAGTGATTTTACAACCTTTTTACCACCCTTTACACCTTTGGCAACTAACTTGCCTTTGCGGTAATCAACAGCCCATTTGTAGATCCTATCATCTTGATCTGCAAGATATTGAATGCCTAACGACTTGCCATTTTGGAATAGTTCAATAGATTCGCAGTTCGAATAGATCTCGACAATTGTAGCCTCTCCGTCTGCGTAGCACCAATATGGATTAACCTTTTGCCACTCACGAGGAGCCAACTTCCAACCATCTTTTTTCTTCTCTATCGCCTTGCCGTGGTCATCCTTTTTGAATGTCGATAGCTCCTCGGTTTGTGAGTAGATCTCCAACACTGGCTTGTCAATCCAGAACGATTGGAAAGCGTAGTAAGATCCTCGTGGAAAGCCAGCAATATCGAGTGGCCCATGTGGAGTCACCTTTATAGGCCAATGATCTGCACGACACTCACCCATGTAATCTACTCCAGTCCAGAGGAATATTCCCGAAATAAAATCGTGGTCAAGCACCGCTTTCCACTCATACCAACGCACAACATTTTCGGTGCCCATCATCGTGCGCTCGGGGTATACCTCTCTAAAGTAGTCATACTTAGTCTCTTTGTAGCTAAAGCCTACGACATCCAACACCTCGGCATAGGCGGTCTCCATGCTCGATGTGGGTAGAATTAGGTTTGCCGTAACGGGGCGTGTTGTATCCATCTCACGTGTCCAAGCGGCAAGTTTTGTCGCAGTTTGCCCCATGTCGAATGTCTGCTCGGGGTAGGCAGCCCAAAATTTGCGAACCTTTTCGGGCGAGTTGGGGGGTGTAGGCACTCTCCAAAGAGTCCAATCCATCTTGCCATTTTTGTTTGTTCCCTTGAATAGTCCTGTTGCCGAGCGGTTGCCTGGATATGTCCATTCGATCTCATTGCCGATGCTCCATTGGAATATCGAGGGGTGGTTGCGACTCGAAAGCATGGTGTTTTTAAGGTCTGTTTCTGCCCACTGCTGGAAGCTCTCGGAGTGGCCGCGAGTGATGTAATCGACCTCTTTATCTTGCATATTATAGCGCTTATCTTTTGGCAAATCCCACTCGTCGTAGAACTCATTTTGCACCAAGAAACCTAGCTCGTCGCAGAGATCTAGGAACTCATCCGAAGGGGGATTGTGCGAGGTGCGAATAGCGTTGCAGCCCATCTCTTTGAGAGCAACCAATCGTCGGCGCCATACATCTTTTGGCACTGCCGAACCTACCAATCCTGCATCGTGGTGTAGGCACACGCCCTTTATCTTCATATTCTCCTCGTTGAGGTAGAAGCCACTATCTTTATCGAAGCGGATTGAACGAATTCCGATAGTTGTATTTCTCTCTTCGAGGCTCTTGCCATCGGCAGTAATATGACTCTTTACACAGTACAAGTTGGGTGCATTGACGCTCCACAACATTGGATTGGCAATCTCTATGGTTTTGTCAATTGTAATCTTTTCGTCTGCCTTGACCTCGAAATCCGAACACACCTCTCCGACCTTTTCGCCTGCTGGATCGAATATTGCGGAGATCAAACGCCCGCTCTTTGCTGCGTTATGGTCATTCTCTATTTCGACCTCGATTTTTACTGTAGCGCTCTCACTACTCACGTGTGGCGTGGTGATGAAACTACCCCAAACGGGAATGTGTAATTTGTTGAGTGTCACAAGTTCAACGTTGCGGTAAATACCCGAGCCAGTGTACCATCGCGAGTCAGCATAGCGACTATGATCTACTCGAACCGAGATGCGATTTTGTTCACCCTGCGGTGCCAAAAGTGAGGTGAGATCGTAATAAATTGGGGCATATCCAAAGGGGTGATCACCCAATTTAATGCCATTGATCCAAAAAGTTGCATTGTTGTAGACTCCATCAAATATGATGTAGCATTTATCCTCTTTAGATATTGGCGTATCAAAAATCTTTGAGTACCAGCCAACGCCACCTGCAGCAAAACCTGTGCACCCCTCATTCTCTGCCGAGAAAGGTATCTCGATACTCCAATCGTGAGGCAGATCCAATTGGCGCCACTGCGAGGGGTCGTATGTGGTGAGGCGATAATCTTCGCTATCGCTTAGCGTGAAGAGCCATCCATCGTTAAAATTGCCAGCTTCCTGCGCTTGGGAGTTCAGCGTCACAAATGGCGAAAGGAAAAATATTAATAGGTATAGTCTACTTAGTTTCATAGGAAAAAATTATCAATAACATCGAACTTCAAATATCTTAACACGATCAGCACCCCAAGTTTGACTGAAATTAATACGCACTGCTCGGCAACTCATCGTGGAGCCAAGCGCAAAGACAACCTTGCGATGCAAATTGTTCTCAACGCTTGCAACCGCTCGCCACACTCCCCCTTGCAAAACCTCGACATTCGCTGCTTTTAGCAGTTGCGAGGGCATACCTGGTGTTTGCGCCTCGCGCTTCGAACGTTTGGGGTGAATCTGCATCTCTGCGTGTAGGTTGGTGTCGCCTTTAATTTCGATGCTGGTGAGCTCCATCGGCTGTTCCCACTCTAAAGTGAGTGACGAGTTAACACTGCTCGACTGCCAATGATGCACTGCGTCGACCTCGTCACGACTATGACCATCGGTGAGTAGTGCTGCATCGCCCGACGAGGTCGACGAAGCGCTAATTTTCGCACTGTGTGCCATATCGGCAGGGTCGGCTGCCACTCGGTTGGGTATATATACGTCGTCTCGCATGATCGCCTCTTGCAATTCATTTATATGGTGCTTGCCAACACCTCGTGGAGTCTCTCCTTGGCGCAAACAGATCGCAGCTGCTGTGCCTACCGCTTGGCCCATATTAGCACACATTGCAATTAGGCGAACTGCCGAAAGAGCGATATGCGTAACGCTAATATTTCGACCTGCAAACATCAAGTTGTCGATGTTGCGCGAGTAGAGGCAGCGGAATGGAATCTCGGTGAATTGAGTGAATCGTTGGTGAAAGAAACTAGCTGGGTCGTCGGGATTATCCAATGCTCCTGGGCAGTGCTCGTCGAGCGACCATCCGCCAGCTGAAGCCACCGTGTCGTCGAAGTGTCGATACTCGGTAAGGTCTCGCTCCGAAAGGATATAATCGCCCATAAATCGTCGTGACTCCCTGCGTCCAGGCACCGACCCAACCCAATCGAGAGCCAAATTAGCCGCCTCGGGGTATTTACCAGAATTTTTCACATAATCCCACGCGCCATAGAGATAAGCCAATAGGCGATGGCGATTTGTCTCGGTGTCGGAGGTAATATCTAAGTCGCTACCAAACTCCACCCACCAAAAGCCGCAACTGAGACCTTGGATAGGTCGTTTATTCATCTTGCTAGGGTCGTACTTCACCGTAAATGAAGGAGGTCGAAACTCCACAGGGCGTCCCATATCGCGAGATGAGAATTGGATACTATCGCCCATAACCCATCCATCGGGCATGTCGGGCGCATATTTCTCGTTAAATTCTGCCTTGCCTTCGCGTCCTGTGCGGAACTCTGCGCCAGCGCTAGCTGCTAATTGACCATCGCCCGAAGCGTCGATAAATATATCGGCCTGGATGGTGATTGTCGATTCGGTTGATTGCTGATAGCAGATCGCCTTGCGGATTTGGTTACCACTCATCACAGCCTCTTGGGCGTGAGTGTTGAGTAGCAGAGTGATATTGGGTTCGCTCACCACGAAGTCGTAGATCACGTGGTCCCATACCGACCATGACATATCTTCGTTGTAGTAGCGATTATTCATCTGCAACTCATCGACAAGGCCTGTTTCGCGATCTACTTTGAACTTATTCTTGAAGTGATACGATCCATTGATCGGCACATGGATCTCGCTGGAGGCATTACCGCCCAAAACAGGACGGTTTTGCACCAAAATAACTTTCGCTCCGTGACGTGCAGCGGCCACAGCGGCGTTAACGCCAGCTATGCCGCCACCTATCACCGCTACCTCGCATCTTAGCTCCTTATCCTTAGTTGCTTGCGCAATATTTCTTGATCCTAAATATTTCCACTGCGCGGGTTGACTAGGATCTACAGGTGAACTCTCATCTGGGAAATCACTATCCCTAAATATCGAGAATAGATCTCCCGTCACAAGGGTCAGTGAGGTTGTGCCAAGCACCTTAAGGAATGTTGATCTCTTCATCTTGTTGTAAATTACCTAGTTACGCCAAACATAAAGCTAAAGCTGCGGCTACCTGCTTTCATCTCGTAGTGAGGCAATATCTCGGAAAGCGTACCTGCCAATGCAGCTTGCTGCTCGTCGATATTAACGGTATAGTAACCTGCTGGGGTTAATTCGTAAGGGTGTTTTGCATCCTCTATGTTCTTGGCTGTGTATGGCCATACCGAGAAGTTGAATTTTGGTTCTCCGATAATTTGTAATGCTGATTTTTTATCGTTGCCGCTAAATGCAACCCACTCTACATCACTACGATTGCCACTCTCTTGAGGTTGGATATAGTTGTAGAAAATGTCGGATGTTGCAATGCTATACTCTCCCATTTTGGCTGCTCGTTTGCGATCGATGTAGTTCTCGAAAGGTCCACAACCATAATATTTTGTTGTCTGGTAGCTCTCAGCAATTGCCATCTGCATGCCAAAACGCATCATGTCGGGAGCATCTTGAGCAGCATTGAGCTCTATTGTGGTCGATACCATGCCATCGCTATAAATGGTGTAGATAACCTTTAACGCACTTTGCTTCACTGGTTTGTATTCGATGCTCACCTCCACAGCTTTTGAATCTTCCGCTGAGGTCACACTCGCCGAAGCCACCTCGAGCGATGAGGCAAAGGCAGACCAATATTGTCGTATCTTTTTCATGTATGGTTGCGAAGCACCACGCACGTCGTTGTCGATGGTTGGGCGTGTGAAGTTGGGCATCAATGGAGCCATTAGCAGCTCAACATCTGCACACTTGTAGGATGTTAAGTAACCGCTCTCTTTGGATACTACCACCTCGAGATCCTTAGCCGAGGCGATGAGGTTCGCACCCTCTTCTGCGACGGTAATTGTCGCCTTAGAAGTTGAAGTGTATAATTTATTTTCAACCTTTTTGCCATTCAGAAGCATCTTTTCATACGCCACTTCGAAGCCTTTGTCGCACCAGAATTTGTCCTCCTTCTCGTGCAGCGATACACGCACCCAATAGTCCGCCGTGTCGTCATATTTGATCGTTTTGAGGGGTAGAGTCACAACGTCGCTATCGCCAGGGGCGATATTCAAACTTGCTATTGCACCGCCCTGTATAACCTTTCCATTTTCAAAGATCTCCCAACGCACATCATACTGAGAGAGCGATGTGTGAGACAAGCGATTTAGGATCGCTACCGTGCAAGGCTCAGCACTCAACAGGCTGATCTCAACAGGCTGGAAGATATATTTAGCCTCCCAAGCGTGAGGATTAGGTGTGCGATCGGGAGCAAAAACACCGTTGATGCAGAAATTCTCATCGTTGGGTTTGTCGCCGAAGTCACCTCCAAAGGCGTAGTACTCCTCGCCCTTGTCGTTTGTGGTGAGCAATCCTTGGTCGATCATATCCCAGATGTAACCTCCGATAAGATCTTTGCGAGCGCGAATCTCATCCCAATAATCACCCAATCCACCCATCGAGTTGCCCATAGCGTGCATATATTCGCACATGATAATCGGGCGATCGATATATGGACTCTCCGACTGAGCTACAATCTGGCTTAATTCGGGGTACATGCGGCTGATAACATCGACAAATGCTGGATCGTCGGGATTGGCATAGCTCTCCGACTTACCAAGTCCAGATGCACCCTCGACATAATGTGGGTGCGTTGGGTCGCCTTGAGCTCCCTCGTAGTGCACGAAGCGGCTTGCGTCGTAGTCATGAATCCAACCCGCTGCAGCAGCGAAGATTGGCCCTGTGCCCGACTCATTACCCATCGACCACGAGATGATCGAGGGGTGGTTCTTGTCGCGCAAGATCATGCGTTGAATGCGTGCAAGTATCGCACCGCTCCACGATGGTGTGTTAGCCAGATAGCCACCCAAGTGGTGAGTCTCGATATTGGCCTCATCCATGACGTAGAGACCATGCTTGTCGCAAAGCTCGTAGAAGTATGGATCGTTAGGGTAGTGCGACGTGCGAACAGCATTGAAGTTGAATTGTTTGAGGAGCTTAACATCCTCTTCGATCTCTTCTCGAGTCAATGCTTTACCATTTTCCGCACTATGATCGTGGCGGTTAACACCCATAATCTCGACAGATTTGCCATTGATTAGCAGTGCGTTGTCCTTATCGAACTCTATGCTGCGGAAGCCCACTTTTTGGCTCCGCGACTCCACGATGTTACCCTCTGGATCTCTCATCGAGAGAACCAAAGTGTAGAGATATGGAGATTCAGCAGACCATTTGCGAGGTGCCGTAATGCCGGACTGCATAAATGCAAATTTCACGATGTCGCGTTGTGGCCAGCGTTCGAAGTAGATATCTTTTACCTTCGAGGTCAACTCCTCAGCCAAAACAGGTTGCTCATCGGCATCGTATAGTTGCGCCGTGATCTGCCATCCAGCTAGGCACTTTTCATCACCCTCCATCCAGATTGTTGGGCGGATTTCGATGGTTCCATTCTTGTAATTTTCATCTAGCTTGGCCCGAATAGCGATATCGTTGATCGAGATTTTAGGCTGCGAGAGTAGCATCACCTCACGATGAATACCGCTCAAACGCCACATATCTTGATCCTCCAAGTAACTTCCGTCACTCCACTTAAAGGCTTGAACTGCAATGCGATTTACCCCCTCGTTGAGGTATTCGGTAATATCAAATTCGGCAGCCAAACAGCTATCTTGGCTATATCCTACTTTCTTGCCATTGACCCAAACATAGAATGCCGAAGTCACGCCACCGAAGTGAAGTACAACCGACTGGTTGGTCCAAGCAGCAGGCACTTCAAAATCGCGATAGTAGCTTCCTACAGGGTTGTCGCGATAGATTAGTGGTGGCACAGGAGGTTGAGGGCCTCGCCAGTCGTATTTGGCATTGAGGCTCTCTTGAGGGGTGAAAGGATAGGTGATATTGGTATATATCGGCTGTCCATATCCCTGCATCTCCCAGGATGATGGAACGGGGATCGCTGCCCAAGCATCGCCTCCAGCAAAATCTGCCTCCATAAAGTCCAACGGACGATCGTCGGTTTTCTCGACAAAATTGAAGTTCCATTCGCCATTGAGTGACAACATTCTCGATGCGTCACGGTCGAAGTTTAAGGCGCTCTGAGCGTCAGAATAGGAGTATGAAGCTGCGCGCGCAGGGAGTTTGTTATTCTCATAAATAAACTCATTCTCCCAATCATTTTGGGAGAATAGAGTTTGTGAGGCAAGCGACAAGGCAGCTATAAGTAAGATAGTCTGTTTCATAGTTTTGTTAGTTTGGTTGGTGTCAAACAACTCTGCGGTGAGCTTAGTCGATGTGGTTTAATTCGATTGGAATGCCCTCCTCTTCGATAAAAGCCACGGTCATTCCTGGAACGGGGTAGAAGGGGCCATAGAGCACCTTTACTCCGATGATTGCCTCCTCGACCGAGGGCACGGAGTATGCAATGTGAGCCACAGTTTTCACCAATTCTGGGAAGGGGCACTCGGGGGTAAATTGCAGAAACTCGATTTTGTTGGGGCTAGCAGCCACATCCGTATAATATAGGTGTAAATCTTCGTTATAAAGTGCGCCCTTCTCGATTTTCGATACAGGGATTCCGAAGTGATCTAAAGTTCTCATTGTGTTGTGGTTATAAGGTTATTGAAATTCGTTTTGTGTAGAGGTAATCCTCGAGTGCCAAGTGAGAGCAGTCGTGCCCCAATCCGCTATCCTTCATACCGCCGTGAGGCAAGTTGATTGCATAGCGAACGCCGTTGACTTGAACCTCGCCACACTCGATAAATTTAGAGTATTTTTGCACTCGTTTAAGGTCGTTAGTGAAGAGGTACGAAGCCAAACCAGCATCGGGAACATTGACCATCGGGTCGAGATCTGCCTCGTCGTTGAACTTAATGATTGCCGCTACGGGGCCGAAGATCTCCTCCTTGAAGCAGCGCATATCTGGCGTTACACCCTCCAAAATTGTTGGGTTCATAAAGCTACTTCCTGCTGGCATGCCCTCGGGTATTCCACCCAGGCTCATTGTGGCACCTGCTTCAACAGCCTCTTGAACCATCTCCATTACTCTGTCGCGGGCAGCGATATTTACCACAGGGCCCATATTCACCCCTTGATCACGACCAAAACCTACCTTTAGCGCCGCTGTCATCTCCTTGAATTTAGCCATAAATTGATCATAGATTGATGCCTGAACAAAGATACGGTTTGGGGTAACGCACACCTGACCGCTATTGTTGAACTTCAAGCCAACCATTGTGTTAAGGGCTGCCTGCATATCGCAATCCTCGAAGATTAGGGCAGGGGCATTGCCTCCCAACTCCAGGCCTAACTTCTTGATCGAAGTTGCCGATTGAGCAACGAGTTTTAGACCCGTAGAGCTCGAACCGATCATTGTTAAAACACGAGGAATAGTGCTTGTCGACATCGGTATGCTTGTGTTGCGGCTCGAGCCAGTCAACACCGTTACAACTCCTGCTGGTAAGCCCACCGAAGCGCAGATCTCACCAAAGATATATGCTGAAACGGGAGTCTCGGCCGATGGGCGGATAATCACGGAGCAACCCGCTGCCAAGGCGGGAGCCACTTTGTAGGCAACGTTCAAAATTGGGAAGTTCCATGCAAGGATCGAAACGGCCACTCCACGTGGCTCATGTATCAACATATGTGCGTGAGTACCAGCAATATCTGGCAACATTTGAGAGCGATAGCGCAACATCTCATTTGGATAGTAATCCAAAGCGTCGATAATCATTTCGATATCCTCGTCGGCCGACTCCCACGTCTTGCCCAACTCATACATAACCGCATAGTGCAACTCATCTTTACGCTCGATGACAGCTGCACGAATCTTATAAATCCACTCGTTTCGCTCAGCGAGTGATAGCTTCGACCAATACTCGAAACCCTTTTGTGCTGCCTGCAAAGCGCGCTCAGTATCGGCTGCCGATGCAAAGTCCAACTCTGCGATAGCTTCACCAGTTGCGGGGCAGATAATCTCCTGTTTTAGACCAGACTCGCTCTCGCACAACTGGCCATCGATATACATTTTTTTATTTCCGAAGTTCATAGCTCTATATTTTTTATTGTTTTATTCTGTCTCTGTAATCATCTGCGTAAGCTGGGATGGCCTCTTGCTCCCACGCCCACAATTCGCGTTTCATCTTTTCGAAACGCTTGGGTTCAACATTTTGAAGATCTGTCGTTTCGCCAATGTCGGAGCGTAGGTTATACATCTGATACTTGCCTGTATACCACTTGATGATCTTCCAATCACCACAGATGAGCGCAGCATATTGATCGTGGTAACTGCGCCAGAAGTAGATGTTGCGCTCCTTGATTGTTTTGCCTTTAAGCAGTGGCAAGATGCTCACACCCTGAATCTGCTTGTCTTTGCACTTTTTACCCGTTGCGATCTCTACAAAGGTAGGAAAAAAATCGAGTGCTGAAACAGGTGTGTCGCAAGTTGCTCCACCATCGGTTAGACCAGGATAGTGGATGAGTAGCGGTACGCGGATACCTCCCTCGGCGAGTGTGTCGTCAATTAGCTTGCAGCCACGGAGCGGATAGTTCGAGAATGGGCCTCCTTGGTCGGAGAAGAAGATGACGATGGTGTTGTCGGCAATGCCTTTCTCCTCAATAGCCTTACGGATCTGACCAACAGAGTCGTCAACCACCTCCACTTGAGCTGCATAATTTGCATCGAGGCGACTCATGCCTGCCTTCATATACTTCTCGACAAGCTCCTTTTTGCCAAGGTTGGGAGTGTGGACATTGTAGTAGAACATCGACATGTGAAATGGTTTGGCACCATCGTAATTTTCGATCATTTCGACCGCTTTATCCGTCAGATAATCTGACATTAACTCACCTTTTTCGGCATCTTTTGTTGTGTCGGAGTCGCCTCCCGTAGGGAAGCTAAAGAAAGGCGCATAGTAATTCGACACATTGCCGTAGCTCGAAAGGCCAAAGACCTCATCGAAACCCTGCTTATTTGGCCAATAATCGGTCTCGCCCATGTGCCACTTTCCGACAAACATATTGTGATAGCCAGCCTCTTTGAGTCGTTCGGCGTAGGTGATGTATTCGAGCTCCAACCAGTTGCGCGATGGCATATTGATCGGGTCATTAGGCCACGCATTGTACTCTCTGCCCGAACCTGCATCTTTGTTCTCGATATGTCGAACTACGCCTGTTCGAGGTGTCTCCATACCCGTTAATAGACCTGCACGCGAAGCGCTCGAAGCGGGTTGAGCCACATAAGCACGTTCGAAGTTCATCGACTCGCTCATCATCTTGTCGATATTGGGGGTCTCGAACTTAGATTGGCGGAAACCGACATCGGTCCACCCTAAGTCGTCGACAAAGAGCATTATTATATTCATCTGGTCGCCTTTGGGTGCTGCGTCTGCCATCGTTGGAATGGCTAGTGCAGGCACGGCGGCAAATAGTTTATAGTTCATAATCGTCAATTTATAATTTGATTAATAACCTCCGCGATCGACATTTTTCCACCAATCTTTGGCCATTTCATGCTCACGCAATGGATCGAAATTTGGGTTTGGGATTGGCATTCCTGCACCTACATCCTTACGCCAATCTTGCAACTCTCGAAGTAGTTCCGCTGCTTTTTCAGGCTTAGCTGTTGATATGTCGACCACCTCACCCTTGTCGTTTACCACGTCATACATCTCGATTGTTCCATCCGAGAAATTTTCGATAAGTTTGTAGTCACCCTTGCGGATAGCACCCATTGGGCTGCGTGTCCACATATTGGTTGGGAAGTGCCAATACAACGATTCGCGGTCAAGCTCCGATACATCACCCTTAAAGAGAGGGACTAGGCTTAAGCCATCATCCTCTTGATCTGCAGGAGCTACACCACCGCCCAACTCAACGAATGTCGAGAAGAGGTCGTAGTTGATGATAAGTTCATCGCAAGAGCTGTTTGGGGCAACTTTGCCAGGCCACTTCACGATAAATGGAATGTGGATACCACCCTCGTAAAGGTCGCCCTTTTGACTGCGGTACGGATCGTTGCAACCTGCAAGGGGTGTCGCAAGGATTCTATCATCCTCTAAACCTCCGTTATCTGAAGCGATAATTACAATTGTATTCTCTTCTAATCCAAGCTGTTGGAGCTCTTCAAGGATCATGCCCACCGAGTTATCGACCATGTCGATCATCGAAAGATATTGAGGGTGCCAATCGGTGATACCTGTTTTACGAATCTTTTGGCTGTAGTAATCTGTGAGCTGTTTGGGTGCCTCTAGTGGTGCGTGAACCAAAAAGTGCGATACACACAACATAAAGGGCTTGTCTTGGTTCTTGCGCAAAAACTCGATCGACTGCGCTGTGATCTTGCCCGCCTGTTGGTAATTATATTTTTTTGCGTATGCCTTTAACTCAGGATCAGTGATCTCAATTTCACAACCGCCAAAACCTTCAGCCTTGGGGGTGCGTCCAGCGTGCCACTTTCCGAAGATGCCGCAGTCGTAACCTGCGTCGGTCAAGATGTCGGCATATGTCTCGATCTCTTCGGGAAGCTCCTCGCGGAACTCAGGCGATTGGAGCCTTGCGTATGGTCGATCGTGACATCCGATCACCTCCCACACTCCGTGACGAGCAGTGTTTTGACCTGAAAGGATACTGGTACGTGTTGCCGAACTTACGGGCGAAGCGTAGGCCTGAGTGAAGAGCATACCCTCCGAAGCGAAGGCGTCGATCACGGGGCTTTCGACGAGTGGATTGCCGTAACATCCAAGGTCATTGATACCCATGTCGTCGACCAAAATGAATAGTATGTTTGGTTTTTCGGGGCTCTTTGTCTTTTTGGCAAAGAGCGTTTGGGTAGTGACACACGATAGTGTCACTAAACCCAAAGTTGCAATTGAAGATTTCATGATCTTTAATCTTTAAAGATTACCACTTAGCGGGTACAAATACCGACATCTCATACTCGCCACGGTTAGACCATGCGTAGTAAGGGATAAATTTCAACTTAATATCTTTGAAGTCGGTAGATGCTGGAGCATAGAGGTTTGTCTTGTCGAATTTAGAGGTGCGAACAACACCATCAGCGGTGATAGTTTTAACGCCACCCAAGAAGTTTTCCTCGAATTTAACATTGAACTTGGTATCCATAGGAAGCATAACGTTGTCGATAGTAACACCCTTAGGAAGATCCTTACCCTCAAGGCAGTAAGCTAGTGGACCATACGAGATAGCAACTTGATTGCGTACCTCCTCGACCATTGGGTTAGCCTCGTTGATAATTGGGCGCATAGGCAAAACTAGCTCTATTTTGTCGCCTTTGTTCCATGAGCGATCAACCACTGCAAACAGACCAGTGCCAGAGATTGGCATATCGGTGCCATTTACTTTGAGCGTTGCTCCCTCAGCCCACTCTGGGATACGGAGCTTAAGTGCGAACTGGTTTTTCTTGTCGCCGTCATACTCGAAGTTTACAGTTTCAGACCAAGGGTAAGAGCTCTGCTGCGAGAATTTAACCTTTTTGCCATTTAGCTCAGTGTCGATTGCGTTGCTTCCGTAGAGAGTAACGAAGATCGAGTTATCATCCTTAGCATAAGCGTACTCCTTGCTCTCGGCGAGGAAACGAACTACACTTGTTGGGCAACAAACGCAGGTACACTCCTCGGTCCAACGTTGGTGAAAGTCGAGTGAAAGGCAGTTGTGATCCTCACCATACCAGCGCAAAACGTTGGTGTAGTAGTAGCTCTTGCCGTCGAGTTGCATAGCTGAAAGGTTGTTGTAAAATGCCTTCTCCATTGTGTCTAGATACTTTGTCTCGCCAGTTAGCATGAAAAGTCTCCATGAGTAATATGCACCGTAGTATGTTGCACAAGTCTCGTTGTATGCCGTAGCACTCTGCAAGTGATAAGGTTTTCCGAATGCTTCGTGAACACACTCTGTAGCGTTGCGAGGAGTCTCTGATCCACCTCGATGAACATTACCAATACCGCCCGTGAATGATGCTTTGCGAGTGTAGATATCATCCCAAATATATTTCAACGCTTGGATCAACTCCTCATCGGCAGTCTCTGCTGCATAATCAGCAGCACCAATGTAGAGAACTGGACCCAATACGGCGTGACCCACGGCACGAGTCTCCTTGCGAAGTTTGGTGTCGTTTTGATTTTGAGTTGTACCTTTTTGGTGACCACGACCTGTGATAAAACGGTTGGCAAGGTTCAAGTAACGTTCCTCGCCCGTTGTGCGATATAGCTCCATCACACCCATAATTTGAGTTGGGTTGAAGTCGACGTCCGAGAGTGCAGGAGTGACAACTGCGAAGTACTCATCAAGGTAGTCACCAACTTTGATTGCAGCATCGAGCAATGTGCGCTCACCAGTTACGCGGTAGTGCATGCAAGCCAAAGTCAACAAGTGACCCATGTTGTATGTCTCGTGCTCACCAACTTTTGCGAAACGCTCAGTGTGTTTAAAGTGTTTATTCCAAGCGCGCTCCGAACCTGTTACGCCATAACCAATTTGGATGTGAGTTGTAGAGTATCCATCCTCGGCAATAGAGCGTGCGATAAACGACGCCTTTTCGTTGATCGATTTAAGCAATTCTGGATCTTTAGTTACCGAATATACAGCCACTTGAGCCTCCAACCACTTGTAATAGTCGCCATCTTGCCAATATGTACCTTTAAAACCATCACCCATCTCCATTTCGCCAGCCAACTTACGGAAATTATCCTCCGAGAAGCCCATGAAATATTTGTATTGAGCAGGAACAAGATTTGGCATAACCATATCGAAACGCTCCTTCCAAAAGCCGTCGGTCCACTGTACATCGCCAATGTTGATACCCTGTGCTTTAACTATTGATTTATCTGTTGCAGCAACATAAGCATCGGTTTGAGCAAAGCCCATAAGTGTGCTGCTCGAAAGTAGAAGTGTTGCCAGTATAGTCTTTTTCATAATAATTATATATGTTTTAAGTTAGTTTTTATAGTGCAAAATATTTTAGTTTGTCTTCGTCGACCTCGACACCTAATCCATGACCCGTTGGCACATCGATATAGCCATTAACCGCTGCAAAAGGCTCTGTGATAAGCTCTTCGCGAATACGATTTGAGCTTCTGTCAAACTCCAACAACGGCTCTTTGTCGAATATACGCCCTGGAGCGTAGTGCAAATTTGCCGTAATATGCAAATTTGCCGCAATGATAATTCCAGTGCCCCAGTTGTGAGGTGTCATCTCCACATGATAGGTTGATGCAATCGTCGAGATGCGTTTCTGCTCGGTGATACCTCCCGTAGTTCCCGTTTCTGGTTGGATATAATCTACGCAACGATTCTCCAACAAAGTTTTGAATCCATCACAGCGGAACTCACACTCGCCACCCGCCAATGGTATTGTGGTGCGGCTGCGCAATTCGCGGTAGCCAGCATAGTCATCGGGAGAAATTGGCTCCTCGAACCACATAATATTATATGGTTCGAGTCTGTTTGCCAACTCGATCGCCTCACGCACGTTGTATGCATGATTTGAATCGACACCTAACCTAACCTTATCACCAACGGCGTTGCGTATCGCCTCGACATTTTTGATATCTTGCTCTACGCCCAAGCCAACCTTCATTTTCATAGCCGAGTAACCTTGCGCGAGATACTCCTTCGCCTCCTGAGCCAACGCTTGTTCCATGCAGCCCTCCATTGCATCGGTGAAGTAGAATCCAGTGGCATACACTTCAACCCTTTCGCGGTAGCGACCGCCCAATAGAGTCGATACAGGTTGCTTTAGGATCTTACCTTTTAAGTCCCAAATAGCAACGTCGATCGCACTAATAGCCGACATCAGAACTCCCTTGCGGGCATAATCAATCGAGCGGCGGAACATATCGCTCCATATAACATCACTCTCGAGTGGATTGCGACCCATAACGATTGGTTTCAAAAAGTCGATACCAGCCTTAATAATATTGGCAGGACCATACCCTTCGCCCCAACCTATGAGTCCACTCTCGGTTGTCAACTTAACAACGCAGATCAAGCGAGAAGCGTAGTCAAATTGCGAGAAGTAGAATCTCTCGTCCAAAGTGTCGGACAAAAGAAATGTCTCTATGTTTACTATTTTCATCGTTTTGCTGATTTTATAATATTGCAGGTAGACTATCCTTGAATGTAAGGATCAAACAAGCTACGATCAAAACAACAGCAGCCACCGACATGATTACGAATGATTTTTTTGTGCCACGCCACTCGCCGCTGACATATCCCCAGATATTACCAAATACTAGTGAAAGTGCCAACATTACAGGCCAGGTAATTACGTTACCCATCTCACCAATCGACGAGGCAACGATACCGCTCAATCCCAAAGGTAGGAACCATAATAGACCTGTGACTTTAGCCCATGTGATAGATTTGATCTTCGCTGAGTCGAGACCCTTGAAGTCGCTCCATGTGCCATTTTTGCAGAGTAGGAAAATTGCATATCCCAAGTTCATCAAGAGACCACCAAACACAACCACCGCACGTGGAGGAATCGCAGCAGCACCATCGCTCATGCCCATCGCCTTAGCGTTGGCCAACACTGGAGTCGCAGCCTCGAAACCGATATTGAGTAGTGCCGAAAGCACACCCGAAAGAGTCACGAGAATCATACCTTTAACAAGCAGACCCTTATCTTTGGCCGCGCCATCGGTTGCTCCTTGCTCCTTGTCGCGCAAGATTCCCGAATATGCCGACATCGCGACGCCGATAAGCATAATGGCTACACCTATAATAACATAGGGGAACGATGGTTGCGATGTTGCGCCCTCGATTCCAAATAGAGGAATGATGGCGCCCAAACCACCAGCAAGACCCATAACCACACCATTGGTGATCGAAACGCCAACGTAGTTGACGCTAACTCCAAATAGAATTCCTCCGATACCCCAAAGGAAACCGAGCAAAATAGAGGTGAAAAGAGTCGAGCCACTTGTGGTGAAAATAGCCTCGAAGAACGAACCTGACGCAACTACACCCCAGATAATTGGGATAACGAGCATCGCAACTAGTGAGTAGATAAACCAGAACGCTTCCCACGAAAGTGGCTTCTGGTTCTTCATTCCCATTCCGAAACTTCCTTGCGCAAATCCTGCCAAGAGAAGTAGAATAATTCCTGTTAAAGTCATAGTATTAAGTTTTAAATTGTTTTAGATTTTGCGGTGTTGTATGTTGTCTGACAAATATAGCTATATTTTATCAATCTACAAACTTTCGAGATAATTTTTTATGAAAAAAAATAGGTAAAAAGTTTTTTTAAGTTCTTGGTAAGCGATAATTTAGGTGGGTCTATTGTAGCAAATATGGCGGTATAGCCTCTTTCTCCCACTCTAGTAGCCTAGATAGCATCTCTTGAGCTTTTTCAGGCTCTTGTTCAACTAACGAAGTTGTTTCACTCTGATCCTCAGCTATATTGTACAACTGAGTCAGACCACTGCGGTATTTGATCAATTTCCAATCGCCATTGATAATTGCTGAATTTTGATCCTCGTAGCTCCTATATAAAAATAGGTCACGCGCAGCAAGCGTTTCACCAGTAAATGTTGGCACTAAGCTAACCCCTTGAATCTGAGTGTCATTACATGGTTCATTAGTGGCTAACTCGACAAATGTTGGGTAGATGTCGATAGTCTGAATTGGCGCGTCGTATGTACTGCCCAACTTTGGCGAAGAGGGTGCGTAGACTAAAAATGGAACTCTCGAACCTCCTTCGGCAAGTGCATCGCCTCCCATTTTGCCACCTCGCAATTCGCCATTTGGGAAAGCTCCACCTTGGTCGGATGTGAGAACAATGATTGTGTTGTCGGCTATACCCTTATCTTCCAATGCTTTGCGAATAGCTCCTACGGAGTTATCGACACTCTCTAACATCGAGGCGTATGTTGCTGTTTTTTGATCTAAGCCAGCATCTAAATACTTCTGCAACAACTCTTTGTTTGCGATGTGTGGCCCATGAACCGCGTAGTACCATACGTTCAAAAGGAAGGGTTGCTCACCATCGTAATTCTGGATAAACTCCTCGGCACCTTGGCTCACTTGCTCGGTCAAGAAATCATCGGCAAGAACATCTGTAAAGGGATTTTCTGTTTTGAAATATGGTTGGTAGTAGCTGCGAGGATGACCATGTTCGCAGGTGCCATACATTGCATCAAATCCTTGATATATAGGATAGAATGGTTCGTGTCCTAAGTGCCATTTGCCAACAAATTGGTTGTAGTAGCCAGCTTCGTGCAAGCGCTCTGCGTAGGTGATCTCTTCGAGCGGTAACCATCCGCGTGAGAGCATATTGCCAGGATCCTTTTCGAAAGATTGGAACTCTTCACGATCGGGGTTGTCGTAGATGTGGCGTACAAAACCGCACCGCACTGACTCTTTGCCAGTTAGCAAAGCTGCACGGCTTGGGCTAGATGTTGCTGTGGGAACGTAAGCACGCGTATAATCGATACCCTCAGCCGCTAATTTATCGATGTTTGGAGTTTGATAGATCTCGGTGCGATATCCCACATCTGCCCAGCCCATATCGTCCACAAATAGCAGAACGATATTTGGCTGACTCGGAACAGCGGGCTCGGAACACCCAACAAGTTGAGTTGACAGCGTAGCCGTAGCGAGAAGTTTTGCGTATGTGTGCAGTTCTTTCATCTTGGTGTTTTGGTTTTAGTTTGTTTTTACGGCAGCTAAGGTATAGCAAAGTTATAAAATATGCGTGACTCAGAGTAACATTTAGGTGACTAATCGTGAAATAACGTGCGCGAAAGTGTGATTTTTAGAAACGCGTAAAGTATTTTAAAATAATTTTGAGATTTTTGATAAAAAGTTTGCGTTCTAATAAAAATATCTATATATTTGTACGTTGTCAGATGACTTACGACTCCATTATCCATAATTGATTAAACATTCAAATAAATCTTATATATAATAAATAGGTATGAGAACTGAGGCTGCAAATAGTAAATACGTAATTAAAAATAGAGACGTATCTAAGCAGGTAACCGACATTATTTGCAAGCAAATAATTGATGGGCAATATGCCATTGGTGAGCTAATTCCCACAGAAGAGGCCCTTTGCAATGAGTTTGGAATTGGTCGCAGCTCCGTTCGTGAAGCTATCAAGACCCTTGAATCTCGTGGTTTGGTGCGTAAAATCCAGGGAAAAGGGGTTGTGGTGATCGATGAGTGTATCGAAGCGACATCCGATTTGTTGCGCATAGCCCTTGCATACCAAAAGACTTCACTGCGAGATTTGATGAATTTTAGGGTCGCCCTAGAGTTGACGACGGTAGACCTCGCAGCAAGGAATGCGACCGCGGAGGATTTAGAAAAGATGCGTGAGCAGATAGAGTGCATGGTGCGCCAAGAGTATACCCAAGGCGATTTCGCACAGCACGACTATCTCTTCCATGAAGCTATCGCAAAGGCGTCGGGAAATAGCGTTGTATTGCTGATAATCAAAACGTTACGCCCGCTTCTATACAACCAAATTGTATATACTTTAGACCCAAAATTCAACCCCGAATTAGCCACAAATTTCCACGAAGCAATCTATCGAGCAATCGAGGCAAAACACCCCGAAGTGGCAGTCGAGGCAATGAGGTCTCATCTCTCAGAAACTCAGCGTATAATCAATCAACCAATTGGACCCCGATTTAAAACTGTAGCACAATGGTAAGAGCACTTGTTGTAGTGAGTTGTATAGTGAATAGATATAAGCTATTTTTAATTTCATTATTGCTTATATCTTTCAGCATACCTCAATCCGCCGCATCGCCATATCGAATGGTTAAAAGTCTTGATATTGAGTCGGGACTTTTGGATAATGGTGTTACATCCATCTATCGCGATAGTCGCGGCTATATTTGGATCGGCACTTACGATGGATTGATGCGTTACAGCAATTCGGTGTTGACAACATATACCAATTCGCTTGAAAATAAGATCTTTAGGAGTAATCGCATAAGATCAATCTGCGAAGATATCCACGGTAATATGTGGATCGGAACCGATCGTGGCGTCACACTCTATCAATACGAACAACGAAAGTTCGTAAATCTCGATTACAACAAAAATCAAGACCCTTTGAAGGGGTGTATCGTGCGTCAAATCTTCAACTCTCAAGATGGACGTTACGTCTACTGCTTAACCGAGAGAGACGGAGTTTTGGTCTACAATAGCGAAGCTGAACTTATTCGCCAAGTAACTCTCGATAGTAGACTATATTTCCAAAGTGTTATCCACATTAGCGACGAAAACTACCTCTTTGGTTCGAACCAAGGCCTTATTCTCTATGATTTTGTCAATGGAAATATAGAGCGAGTTTACAAGCAAGACAACTACACTGTTGCAACGCCAGCAAGTTTAGTGCGCGAGAGCGACTCGACGCTTCTGTATGGAACAATTAGAGGTGTTCATCGTCTTAAAATCTTAAATAGGCGTGATGATGTTATCGAGTTCGAATTTTGCGGGGTCCCCTACTATTCCAACCGAGCTATAAAATCAATGTACAGAAGTGCTGAGGGTCGTATTTTTATAGGTGCTGTGAGCACGGGTGTCTATTTCGTTGATAAACTGGGTGATAAATTAAATCCAATAATCGAGCAGCGCCGCACCAGCGCCCTGCTCTCTCTGCCGAGCGGAGAGTTGTGGGTGGGAACTTTTGATGACGGCGCAATACTTTTCGACCAGGAACAGTCAAATTTCAAAGCCTTCGACACCTCTTATTTCGAACGATCAATATTTCGCACAACGCAAATTTGCCCCTTCGATGACGAGAATATACTCTATCGTCACAACTTTTATGAGTTGTCGCTCTTTAATATAAAGAGTGGAGATGTTGTTCCATTGCCATTCGAACTAAACGATGCTGAACATAGTTTTTTGAAATATATACACGTTCGAGAAGATGGCGATCTGTGGTTTTTGTATCAGAGTCCAACAAATAGTTGGTGGCGCTGGCTAAAAAGAGGCGAGCGTAAGGCGGTGCGCATTGAGGCTCCACTACTCTCGCAGCATAAACTTGGCAATGTAACAGCCATTGTATATGATGATTACGGCTCAGTGTGGATTGCTGCAGGTGAGTTGTTGATTAGGACTAAAATGGATGAAAATCACTTGACGCAAAGTGTCGAGAGAGTAAATAATCATCCAATTTTTAATCAATACATCAACCAATTCAGATATTTATACATTGACCCAAAATATCCTGATAGATTATATGTAGCAACAACAGCCACAGGTCTTTACGTAATCGATCTGTCGGCAAACACAAGTGCACAAGAGCTCTCAATCGACCACTACAGTGAAAGCGATAGCTCCATTTCGAGCAACTTTATCTCCGCTTTTATTCGCACATTCGACGGCACATTATGGATCGGTACCGAGCAGGGTGGCGTGTGTCGAGTAGATGAGAGCGGCGAAAGATTGGAGTTTAGCCCCTATAGTCAGACTCAAGGCTTGTCGAACAACTCTGTCAAAAGTATGTTGTGCGATAAAAGTGGAAAATTGTGGGTTGCAACAAACAACGGATTGAATTGCTACGATCAGGTACGAGACTGTTTTAATAGCTATTCAACCGAGCAAGGTGTCCCATTTAGTACCTTCGATTACCCCTCTTTTGTCTGTCGAGATATGTTGTTTTTCTCAGGTGCGAAGAACACATGTTACTTTAATCCTTCTGAGTTGCCTGTAGTCCAAGAGACTCCACTCATTATATTCGACATGTTGAAGTTGTACGACCAGGAGGTGTTGCCAGGCACCGAGTACTCAGGCCGTGTAATCCTTGACTCAACGTTGAAATCTGGAGATGTAATCATCCTTAATCACGACGAAAAGCACTTTACTATAGATGTCGATGTTATGAGCAGCAGTACGCGACATAACCATTTAGTGCAGTATCGACTGCTGCCAATATCGAAACAGTGGTCGCAGATAGAGGAGATGAGCGATAACCTTAGCTTCCGTGGTCTGCAATCGGGTAAGTACGAGCTGCAAGTTCGCGCAGCCAACTCTTTGGGCGAATATGGTGAAGTTGAGCGACTTTACATTCGCGTAAAACGTCCAGTATGGCTGCGATGGTGGGCTATTTCTCTATACATCATCTTGTTAGTTGTTACTCTGGTGGTGATAAATATATCACTTATGCGAATGCAGCGTTTGCGATACCAACTGCACATCGAGGCACTGTCGAAACATAACTTAGAACAACTCAACGCCGAGAAGATGCGCTATTTCTCGAATATGTCGCACGAAATAAAAACACCGTTGACGTTAATAATGGCTCCACTTTCATTGCTGTCAAGCCGCTTTTCGATTGACGCCGATGTGAGTCGTAAGTTGTTGTTGATTAAGCGTCAAGCGCAAAAAATTTTCGAGTTGGTAGAGCTTATGCATGGTGTTCAACTCAACGATTCGAACCTCTTAAAGAGGGCTGATTCAGAGTTCGTTATGCAAGATATGTTGCGCGAGATCTACACCGATTTCGAACATGTCACTCAGTTGGATAATAAGATCCTAACTTTGGAGTGCGACACGCCTGATTTCATGGTTCGTGCCGACCGCTCGATGGTAGAGAAGATTATCGACAACCTTCTTTCAAACGCTATTAAACACACCGCTTCGGCCGATAAAATTACAATTCGATGCAGTAGCGACGGTGATATAATGAAATTGGAGGTCGAGGATACTGGCTACGGAATTGCTCCAGGCGACATTGAACATATTTTCGAGAGATTCTTCCGCGCCAAAGATCGTCAAGGCTCGAAGGCTAGCGGAACGGGAATAGGACTCTATTTCTCTAAGATTTTGGCGGAGTTGCACTCTGGTAGCATCAATGTGAGCAGCCAATTGGGGCATGGCTCTATCTTTACAGTTGAGCTCCCGATCATCGTGGATAGAGATTTGCCGATTGAGGTCGCAGATGATAATATCTCCGAGCCTAAGGAGCCTGAGGGTGAGCTGGTTATTGGGTCGATTGAGCCAGCAGAGTTGGAGAATGAAGAGCTAGATGAAGCGATAAAAGAGAGTTTAGTATTTGTTGTTGAAGATAATGCCGAAATGCGTACGCTTATCACCGACTTTTTATCTAATAAGCTCAATGTTAGAGGTTTTAGCAATGGTGCCGAGGCGCTTGCTGCGCTCGATGAGCAGTGGCCAGACTTGATAATTAGCGATGTGATGATGCCTCAGATGGATGGTTACGAACTTTGCCAAAGGGTTAAAAGCAACATTAAAACTAGCCACATACCTGTGATTCTTCTTACGGCATGTTCGACGGTCGACGATAAGATCAAGGGGCTAAATAGTGGCGCCGACGCCTATATCTCTAAGCCGTTTTATCCCAAGTATTTACTTACGCGTGTGGTGACATTGTTGAACAATCGCCAACGATTGCGCGAACGTTTCGAAGTGGGTATACCTCTTAACTATGGTAAAAATAGCAACACCTCGGCCAAAGATAATGAGTTCATGGCACAACTATACGAACTATTTAACAAATATCTTGCAGATGAGGAAATTAGCCTAAACGATATTGCGATGGAGTTGGGGCAAAATCGGTCGATGTTCTTCAAAAAGGTGAAAGTTATTACAAATACATCGCCCTTCGAGTTACTGAAGGAGTATCGATTAAAACGTGCTGCAGAGCTTTTGCAAGATGGTGAGCACAATGTAAATGAAGTCTGCATGATGACAGGTTTCAAAGATAGATCGCACTTTAGTCGACTGTTTAAAGAGAAGTATAATATGTCGCCTAGCAAGTGGCGTGAGCAGATGCAACCTACTGATGTAGAGAATGAAAAAATAAATTATAACTACTAAAAAATCAAATGTATGTCTATTTTAAATGAAACAGTCGCAGCAAAGATCGCCGAATCGAAGGTGATCGCTGTATTGGAGATTAACGACCCAAAAGATGCAATTCCTTGCGTTAGAGCACTTCAACGTGGTGGTGTCGACACAATCGAACTTGCACTCCGCACCCCTGGAGCACTCGAAGCTATCAAAATCGTCAAGGAGCAGGCGCCAGAAATTATCTTAGGTGTTGGAACCGTGATCACCAAGGAGCAAGTTGAATCAATCGCAGGCATTGGTGTAGATTTCGCAGTGGCACCAGGCTGTAATGCCGAAATTATGGCAGCATGCTTAGAGGCTGGAGTTCCATTTGCGCCAGGCATCGCAACTCCATCCGACATCGAGATGGCGCTCAAATTTGGCTGCCGAGTGATGAAATATTTCCCTGCCGACACTTTGGGCGGAATGAAGCACCTCAACAATATGGTTGCTCCATATCGCTACTTGGGTCTTAAGTTTATTCCACTTGGAGGAGTAAGCCAAGAGAATGCTGAAGAGTATCTCAAGTCGGATCTTATCACAGCAATCGGTGGATCGTGGATCGCAAAACGTCACTTGATCGAGGCGGGCGATTGGCAGACAATCGAGGATAACGCACGCAAAGTAAGAGAGTTGATTAACAATTTATAAAAATAAGAATCGAAATGAAAAAAGTTATAACATTTGGCGAAATAATGGGACGTATCTGTCCTGATAACAACTTGCGTTTCAAACAATCTATGCCTGGTAAGCAGAATTTGACATTCGCAGGAGCCGAGGCAAACGTCGCAGCTTCGATCGCAATGTTGGGTGGCGATGCAACATTCATCACTTCGCTTCCCGATAACGACATCACCGATGCGTGCCTCTCTACACTTCGTGGGTTGAAGGTCAATGTAGATCATATCAATAAATCTAAGGTAGGACGTATGGGTCTATACTTTGTTGAAAAAGGGGCCAATCAACGCCCTAGCCGTGTGATTTACGATCGCGAATACTCATCGGTTTCGATGGTCAATGGCTCGGCATACGACTGGAGCAAGATCTTTGATGGTGCTGCATGGTTCCACTTTACAGGCATCACTCCATCGCTTTCGAAAATCGCGGCCGAAGCTTCGCTCACAGCAGCCAAAGCGGCAAAGGCGGCAGGGCTTACCGTTTCGTGCGACCTTAACTTCCGTAAAAAATTGTGGCAGTGGGGTGAGGAAAAAAGCGCTACTGAATTAGCAGGCGAGGTGATGAGCTCTCTGTTGCCCTATATCGACGTGGTTATTGCCAACGAGGAGGATATGGCCGATGTACTTGGTATCGAGGGTAGTGATGTCCACGGTGGTGTGATCGATGCAAACCGCTATGTTGAGGTTGCTCGCGAGGCTGTTAAGCTATTCCCTAACATCTCTAAGGTTGCGATTACTCTTCGCGAATCATTGTCGGCTACGCACAATAATTGGGGCGCAATGCTTTACGATGTAGCAACAGGGACTCCACATTTTGCTCCGCTCGACAGTAATGGCGAGTACTCGCCATACGAAATCAAAAATATCATCGACCGCGTAGGTGGTGGTGACTCATTCGGCGCAGGTTTGGTCTATGCACTCAATAGCGATTCGCTCAGTGAGCCAAGCGATGCCATCCGCTTCGCTGTCGCTTCGTCGTGCTTGTGTCACTCTATCGAGGGTGACTTCAACTATGTGTCGCTCGATGAGGTTCTCTCGCTAATGGGAGGTTCAGCTTCGGGACGCGTGGTGAGGTAGTAGTTCTTTCACATTTTTTTATATTGTAAATCAGCCCTATGATTGACGTAATGCACGTTGAGGGGCTGATTTTCTGTCTCTGAGACTCTGAGACACATCTATTTTTGTGCAAAAAAGACTCTTATACCTCTTTTAAATACTAAGCGACACCTAACAAACCACCTTTAAGTAATACCTTTGTATTGGTCAGGAGGAGCATTCCACCTAATACAAAACCCTAAATGTTCAAAAAACTATTTATGAAAAAAGGTATACTATTTATATTATCACTCATCGCAGTAGCACTAATTATCTCCGCCTTTATTGGTGGCGATAGTCAAGTGAAGGTTGTCGAAATCGAGCCCATCGAAGGGGTCGATATGACTCAGACAATTCGACAAGCTATCGAATCGGTGCAGGAGTACGACAATGTGAAACTTGTGTTGAAGGGTGGCGAATATCGCCTGTCGCCTGATATGTCGTTCGAGCAATATTTGGCAATTACCAACCATGGCAATGGCTCAAAGCGTATTGCTTTTCCTTTTGTCGATCATGAGTCGGTTGAGATCGTGGGCGAAGATGCAAAACTTATCTTTAGTGGTCAGATAATGCCCTTCTTTTTTGAGCGATGCCGCAACGTTAAAATTTCGGGTGTTACTATAGATTGGGATACTCCCTTTACTTTCCTAGCCGAATTAACTGCGGTAGATTCCGATAGAATGTGGCGCGAGGTTTTGCCAAAAGGTGCTAAGGAGGGTTTCTCGTGGCGATTGAAAGGTGGAAAGATCGAATTTCCAAACATTGATGGATTCAATTATAAAGAGCTAGGATCGACATTAGCGTTTGATCCTGCAACCAAACGCCCTGTTGTAGGCGCTTTGGATTATCATAGCACACCCTCGCGTGTCGAAAAAGTTGAGGGTGGTAAACTCCGTATTTACGAAAAACTTAAACATGTGCCTCCGATGGGTTCTCTGTTGAGCTCTAAAGGTAACCGAGAGGATGATCGCTATGCTCCAGCTTTCGAATTTAAATCGTCGAAAAATATTACAATCGACTCCGTGACAATTCACCATGCATTGGGTATGGGCTTTTTGTTCGAACGCTCCGAGGATATTACCATCACTAATTCTCAAATTGTACTTAGCGAGGGGAGTGAGCGAGTTATCTCGTCGACAGCCGATGCAACACATTTCGCTTCGTGTCGAGGTGAGATCCTTATCGAGGGGTGCCGATTCGAAAATATGCTCGACGATGGAACCAATGTGCATGGCACATACGTAGAGGTTGTCGAAGTGCTCGACTCTAATAGCCTAAGAGTGGAGTTGCAACACTTCGAACAGTTGGGTTCTGTATTCGCCGAAGCGGGGGATCAAGTGTGGTATATCTCATCGCCATCGCCCACTAGAGCTGGTGTTGCGATAGTGAAAAAAGTTAATATTGTAAATGAAAAATATATCGACATCACCTTTGAAAGCAATATTTCAGAGCAGGTCAAGGTGGGTGATGTGTTAGAAAATAAAACTTGGAACCCCGAGTTCACAATGCGAGGCTGCACAATTCAAAATCATCGTGCTCGCTCCGTGGTGCTGAAGTCGCCGCTGAAAACAGTGATCGAGGATAATTACTTTTCGTCGATGATGTCGGGAGTGCTGTTGCGAGGAGAGACTTTTTTCTGGTACGAGTCGGGGGCAGTCGAGGATCTGCTTATTAGGGGCAACACATTCTATAATGCAGCCGATTGCGGAACCAAGCATGCAGCATTATATATCACTCCTCGCCTAGGCGAAGCATTCGATAGCACAGTTGGCTACGATCGCAACATTCGCTTTGTTGATAATAAAATTGTAGGATCTAACCCACGAGTGGTGATCGCCGATCGCGCTGTCGATCTGCTCATTGAGGGTAATTCGATAGAGATTAACGATAATTATACAGCTCCATTCTCCAACTCAGAGCTATACGAACTTACTAATTGCCAGGGTGTCAAGATCTGCAATAACCACTATGCAGGAGAACCCCTCAATGGCAGCAACGAAATCAAAGCAGACAAAAAGAGTCTTGAAACACTAACCTATCGAGACAACACCTTCGAGGCTATACCTTAAAATAAAACCAAAATAAAACTATAAAAACTTTAGATTATGAAACTAAATCTTCAAAAACTATTTTTTGTTCTTCTCATTTCGCTTGCATTTGTGATGTGTGCAAATGATGAAGAGTCAACAGGAAACATCGTTGAACCACCAACAGTAACTGATGATGAGACAGTTAGTGAGGAGTATTACGCCTACACACCCGTGTCACACCCCGAAGAATTCGTAGCCCGCGCCAGCCTAACCGATGAGTTTGAGGATGGATATAACACCGATAATTGGGAGGCAACAAACGAAAAATTTGCATCATGGACATTCTCTAGCGACGAAAAATATGTCAAGGTGGAAGATGGTAAATTGATGCTTAGCGTTGATTATGATGATAGCTCAAGTAATGTTTCAAGTGGAGGCTACCAATGTTACTTCCGCTCGGGCATGTTGCGCTCAAAAAATTATATGCGCTACGGTTACTATGAGGCGAGTATCAAGGGTGCCGATCTATGGCCAGGAACATGTACCGCTTTTTGGCTCTACACTGCCACTTCAGCTAGTCGCGATGGAGTGGATCAAGAGCAGTATGCAATTTCTTATAACGAGATCGATATTATTGAGCTTCAACAGATTGCTAGCAATAAAGATATGCTTGCGTGCAATATGCACCTCTATGCACTCGATGCAGATCTAAAAAATACTGAGTATAAGGCGAGTAAATACCCCCACTTAGGACAAAATCAATTCGAAATTAGCGAATATTGGAGTGGTGACGACTATTGGCAGCCAGAGGATGATTTCCACACTTATGCAGTCGAAAATCGTCCCGACTCGGTTGTCTTCTACATCGACAACAAACGTGTAGCGGCAAAAGCTAACTACTTCTGGCATAGAGAGGATTTCTGGATCTGCTTCTCTCTAGGCTTGCGCACTCCATTCGAAACCTACGACTATGCGGGCACTGGCGAGACTGTTCGTGGGCCAGTAGATCCATCGACAGTTGATATGAATGATGTCGAGGGATCGTTCCCTGCAACAATGGAGATTGAGTGGATTAGAGTTTGGGATCGCGCAGGCTGCGAAGAGGGAGTCTATGACCAGGAGAAATTCCCCTCGTCGGAGTGCGACTTCGATCCATACGAGTGGCCTGTTTACCAAGCTAGCTAATCGAGCTGCATAATGAAGAGCCTAATTCAAAATATTTCACGTATAGTGGCTGTGGGAGTCATTCTTTATGCTCCCCTGCCATCTATGGCGCAAGAATCGAATCTATACACCCTCACCCCTGAATCAAACCCCGAGGCATTTGAGTTGCGAGAAGAGTTTAGCGACGAGTTCGATGGAGGGTGGTTCAACACCGATAATTGGATCAATCCAACAGATTTTAACTTTGCAGCGTGGAGTTTTGCTCCTGAAAATGTCGAGGTCGAGGATGGCCGTTTAAAGTTGAGAGTTGTTTACGATAAGCACAAACGTTCGTCCGACAAGAAGCAATTCTACTTTAAATCGGGAATGTTGCGCTCGCTCGAAACAGTTGGCTACGGCTACTACGAAGCTAAGATCAAGGGAGCCGATCTATGGCCAGGTTCGTGCACTGCATTTTGGCTATACACCAAGATCAACACTGCGACACTTCCTCAGGAGGAGAATTTTATAACCTACAACGAGATTGATGTGATCGAGATGCAGCAGATAGCTCGCGATAAAGATATTTTAGCTTGTAATATGCACTTTTCGGCATTCGAGCGCAAGGACGATGGAGAGCTCAAGGTAAAACGATACATGGCAGGGCAATATCCTCATATAGGTCAAAACCAATTCCATTTGAGTAAGTATTGGGGTGAAGATCATTGGGTGCCCGAAGATGACTTTCATATTTATGGCGTTGAGAATCGTCCCGATTCTGTGGTGTTCTATATCGACAACCAACGTGTAGCGTCGAAACCCAACTACTATTGGCACTTAGATATGTACCTCTGTTTGTCTTTGGGAATTCGCAAACCATTTGAATATTACACCAAAGATGGTGCAAGGTTCGCCTCGCCAACAACAGAGCAAGAGGCTGAGGATGCTGGATTCCCAGCAACGATGGAGATTGAGTGGATCCGTTCCTATCGGCGCAAAGGTGGTGAGTACAGTGAGGAGCAATTCCCATCGTCGAAAATCCCCTTTGACCCTAAAATTTGGCCTGTAAATAGGTCAGACAACAGACAAAATTAGCTATTTGCACGATTAGTCACCTAAAATATACTCACAAACACCCAATGAAGATAGTATATAAGCTACCTTCGCCAATGAGAATTGAGGTAAAAATAACATATTTTACTTTGCTGCTCAAATTATTTGGATTAACCACCAATTAAAACTTAAAACTAAAATATAACTAAAATGACGAGAATTTTTCAATTCAAGCGTACTATGCTACCGCTCATTATGTTGTTGCTATTTGCCGTTGTCGAAACAAAGGCCCAAGAGCAAATAACAGTCAGCGGTATAGTATTAGCTCAAGAAGACGGCTTACCAATGATTGGTGCTACCGTTGAGGTTAAGGAGAACCCACAAGTGGGAACTATCACCGATATCGATGGTAAGTATTCTATCAAAGCAAGTGTGGGGCAAACACTTATATTTAGCTACTTGGGTGCCGAAGCGCAAGAGCACAAAGTAACAGGGTCGAAACTTGATGTTTCACTGACCAATACAATTCAAGTTGAAGAGTTGGTGGTAATCGGTTACGGTGTTGCCAAGAAAAAAGAGGTTACTGGAGCAACTATCCAGATCAAAGCCGAGGATCTTCAAAATGTAGTGAGCTCCGACTTGGCACAATCACTCCAAGGTATTGTTCCTGGTTTGAGTGTCACATCGAGCGCGGGAGATCCTGGCTCGGTGGCAAACATCCAGATCCGTGGTGTCACCTCGATGTCAGGAAGCAACACTCCACTCTTCGTTGTGGACGGTGTGCCATATGAGGATAACCCAAATATCAGTAGTAGCGAGATCGAGACAATCGACATATTGAAGGATGCCGCATCGGCAGCCGTATATGGTACACGTGGTGCAGCGGGTGTAATCCTCATCACCACTAAGCAGGGTAAAAAAGGTACTCCAAAGGTCACTTTCGATGCAGTCTATGGTTTCTCGAATATCGCCTACGATCGCCTGCCCGACCTATTGGACACCAACACACAGACCTATGTCGAGATCCTCGAGGGTCGTCTATCGGGTATGAATGATATGGAGGTGACATCCTATCGCTTGCAGAAGAGCGAGGATTACTACTTCAACGAGACCGACGCCTTTGATATGATCCTTCGTGGAGGACTCTCTCCCGAGCAGACCTACACGGTCAACGTGTCGGGTGGTTTGGAGAATCTTCGATACAACGTAACTGCGGGATACTACAATCAAGAGGGTGTATTGCGTAACTCGGCCTACGATCGTTACAATGTGCGTAACAACCTAAGCTACAACGACGATAAGTGGACCGTAAACCTAGGTTTATCATTTATGCGCGATATGAAGGAGGCGGCCAACGGTTCGTCGCTAACCTATGCGATGAGCTACATGCCATACTCTCCATATATCGACGAGGATGCCACCTCATTCTCGGTTCCAGGCGAGGGGTACTCCAACGAGGTGAGTGTGGTGGAGCCATTCCTACGTGCGCTCAACTCAAAGACAGAGACACTGAATAACACCTTTACGGGAAATTTCAATATCGCACGCAAGCTAACTAAGGATTTCACCATCTCCACACGCCTAGGTTATGGTTTGACTAGCAGCTACGCCTACTACTTCGTGCCCGACATCTCGATCTACGACTCTTTGGGCGATGTAGTGAGCTCGGGTAGTACCTATAGCACCGTTAAGAATACTGCATACCGCCGCGAATCTCTCAACTGGGAGGGTGCATTGAACTATGTCAAGGAACTTGGACGCCACAAATTTACAGGTACAGCTGTTGCTACCTACGAGCAGTACGACTATAAAGGATTCTACGCTCAGATGTGGGGTATCGAGAATGATGGAGCTGACGATGCCGTGCTTAGTATGGGTACATATGGAAACACCGCCGAGTCGCTAGATTACTACACCGATCGACTCTTTGGTACAATGGCGCGTTTGATGTACTCCTACGACGAGCGATACCTATTGAGTGCCAGCATACGTGCCGATGCATCGTCTAAATTCTCAGATGAAAATCGTTGGGGATACTTCCCATCTGTATCGGTTGGTTGGAACGTCTCAGACGAGAGATTCTGGCAGCCCATCTCGCGCACATTCAACTCATTGAAGCTACGCGCGTCGTATGGTCAAACTGGTAACCAGAGCTTTAGCTCATATAGCTACACCAACACTTTGGTTCAGGGCTACGACTATGTCTACGGATCGAATGTATCATATGGACAGACCCTTATCAACTACTCCAACAGCGATGTGAAGTGGGAGACAACAATCCAGACAAATATCGGTTTCGACGCTGGATTCCTCAACAACAAATTTACCATCACGGCCGACCTCTATAACACCGACAAGCGAGATATGTTATCGGATGTGAAGCTGCCAGCTTCGACAGGTGCAGGAACATCGTCGGATGCTGTAGTTGTCCAAAATATTGGTAATATGACCAATAGAGGTTACGAGATGTCGTTTAGCTACAAGGACTCATTTAGCAATGGGTTGGGACTCAATACATCGATCAACTTCTCGAAGAACGAAAATGTTGTAACCAAGCTTTCGGACAACAACTCAATCATCTACACCACTGCAATTCTTGTCCCTGGTGACTCTTCATCGACCGTAACGGCATTTGCCGAGGGCTATGAGGCGGGTTCATTCTTTGTCTACCAGACTGCAGGTGTTGCCAACACCGAGGAGAAGCTGGCTGAATTCCAGAAGATCAAGGCCGATGCTCAGATGGGCGATACAATCTTCGTCGACCAAAATGGCGACAATCAACTCACCGACGACGACCGCATCTATGTGGGTAGTGGTCTAGCCGACTACGAGATCGGTTTCAACCTTGGTCTAACCTGGAAGGGTTTCGACTTCAGCACCAACTGGTTTGCATCGGTAGGTTCCGAAATCATGAATGGTGTCGAGGCGCTATCCTACGACAAGGGTCGCAACGCCAACCTTGTATATCAGTGGTCGGAGCACAACACAACTAGTGAGGTGCCAACGTATCGCGGTTCGGGTAAGGAGCATATGAACTACATCGGTTATAGCGACCTTTGGGTCGAGGATGGTTCATATCTTCGTATGAAGGCCATCACGTTGGGTTATACATTGCCAAAAGATATTTCGCAAAAGTTTAATGCCAATACAATTCGCTTCTACATTACAGGTCAGAATCTTTTAACTTTCACTGGTTACACAGGTATGGACCCCGAGATTGGTGGAAATGGACTCTCGACTCGTGGACTCGACAAGGGAGGATACCCCGTAAGTGAGAAGTATATGGCAGGTATTAAGTTGGTATTTTAATAAAATAGAGTAATGATGAAAACAAATATAATAGGTACTACACTTCTATTAGTACTATTCACGGCCACTTCGTGTCTAAGCAAGTTCGACTCACTAGACCCCAACGGTATTGTCTATGAGGATGTAGCGTGGGAAGATCTCGACGCAAGTGAGGCGGGGCTTACAGCAATCTACAACGCTCTCTACGACGACGAGCTACTCACCGTCGAGCACTTTACTATATGTAGCGATATGGGCTACCCTGGTTATGGTCGCAATGGCGATGCTCAAAACGACCTTCTGGATATCTACTACAAGCAGACTTACACCAATACCGCAACCGAGGTCTCGGCGAAGTGGTCGGCTCTATATACTGGAATCCTCCGTTGCAATATGCTTATCGAGTCGTTGGAGGCGATGGTAGAGAACGAAACTGAAGATCCAGAAGATGAGGAGTGGATCAGCCAGATGGCTCAGGCGCGATTCTTCCGCGGATTGTTCCACTTCTTCCTCCACTCGACATACAACCATGGCGAGGTTATTATCTACGACTTTGTCCCCAAAGAGGGTGACGACTACCTACAGAGCGTATCGTCATACGACGATGTTTTGGCATTCTTCCGCGAGGATCTTAAGTATGCATACGACAACCTCGTGGAGAGCTACGACACCAAGGATGGTCGCGCAACTAAGTGGGCTGCAGCAACAAACTTAGGCATGAGCTACCTCTATGAGGCTGAATACACCGAGGCTGCTAAATACTTCAAGGAGGTAATCGACTCAGGTGATTTCGAGTTGGTATACGATATGGATCTTCTGTTCACCACCGCAGGTGAGTTCAACAACGAATCTATCTTCGAGATTAACTATCAATTGGGTGTACACGACGAGATGGGTGCTTACGACCTCGAGGCTCCAACCAATATGTTAGGTTTCACAGGCTCGACCAACTCATTCACGCTGCCAGGTTGGATCACAGTTCTCTATCAAAACGAGGTGATGAACTACAACGATTCTCGCAACTGGATGGAGGATGCTGTGACATCGACAGGAACTGAAGATCGCTGGCGCACAATGCCACTTCGTGGTTCGGCGATGATCGCAACGGTTCAAGACGACGACACTTGGTGGTATCAATCGTTCGCAACCTCGTCAACTTCATGTCTATCGGGTGTCACAATCGATTCGCGCGTGGGTAACTATCGCAAATTTTGCAATTGGGATATATGCGCCGATGAGAATGATTTGGCCGATGGAGCGCGTAAATCGGGTAAAAACATCACCATCAACCGCCTTGCAGATGTCTATTTGATGTATGCCGAGTGTATGATCGACGCGGGTAACCTCACCGAGGCTCTTAAATATATGAACCTTATTCGCCAACGTTGGGGACTTCAACTTCTTGGAACTCCAAACGGTGATGCTGAGATCATCTACCAACAAGATGATAGCTACGACGGAATTACCTACACCACTGAGACGCTTCTCGCTCAACTTCAAGATGTTGACCGTCCACTTGAGATGTCTGCCGAAGGACATGCAAGTCGCTTTATCGACCTTCGCCGTTGGGGAGCTGACTACGCAAAAACTCGCTATGAGTATCTTGCAGCACAAGATTACTACATGGTGACACGCACTTTAACCTATGGTGGTACTCGCTACAATGCATGGCTTGTAGATAAATATTACTATATCGACAACTCTCTCACAGGCGAGCTTATGCAATACGACTACGACGAGGCAGCGAAGAATTACAACGCCGACCAACACAGCTACTGGCCCATTCCACTTATCGAGGAGCAGAGTAACCCTAATATTTACGGTAAATAAGAAACAACTATGAAAAGATTATTATATAGCGCACTAGTTGCTCTAATCCTAATGCTAAATACATCGTGCGAAGAGAACGAGGGTGTGCTCACTTCGGGTGAATTTGCCGATGCAACGTACGTATGCTCGATCCTCTATAACATCCAGTCAACACCCTATATCGCAAAGGGTACAATGGCGTCGTTCATGGATCTATCGCATAATTATGAATCTCACTATTGGGAGCTACTCGACGAGGGTTGTTACTTCCTCGATACCGATAATATCAATAGCGAGATGGATGACTACACCCCTTATATTTTGTGGGATTACGGCACTTTGTGTAACGATGAGTTAGTGAGCGTT
>JAWXTG010000009.1:0-74156 GCA_044433705.1 Rikenellaceae bacterium
CACAACAATGGTGTTCAGATGCATGAACATGCTCGTTGCAATTACACATGAAACCCGCCATGAGACGGCAGACAACAGAGAGTGCAAAGAGCAAAAAAACTACAAATGATATGTGTTTAGTGCTTTTCAATTTATCTATCTTTGAGACAAAGATAGTAATTTTATTTTAATAAATATCCAAAAATAACTATCTTTGCAGTAATGAAACATGAAACTACCGAGAAGTTGGACATCTACGCAATTCTCAAAAAATATTGGGGCTACAGTGAGTTTCGACCAATGCAACGCGAGATCATAAACTCTGTGCTTGCAGGGCGAGACACGTTGGCTCTGCTTCCAACTGGAGGTGGGAAGTCGCTAACGTACCAGATCCCAGCTTTGATGAATGACGGAGTCTGCATCGTTGTCACACCGCTAATTGCATTGATGAAAGATCAAGTTGATCGACTACGTTCGCTATCAATTCCCGCCGTGACCATCCATTCGGGACTCTCTCCTCGGCAGGTTGATATCGCACTAGACAATTGCGTTTATGGCGACATTAAATTTCTCTATGTTTCACCAGAGAGAGTTGCTAATGAGGTGTTTAGGTGTCGCGTACAGCGTATGAATATCTCTATGATTGCCGTTGACGAGGCGCACTGCATTTCTCAATGGGGCTATGATTTTCGCCCATCGTACCTCAAAATTGCGGAGTTACGCAAACACACAGGAGGCGTGCCGATCTTGGCTCTCACGGCATCGGCCACAAAAAACGTCATGGCTGATATCGCAAAGCAGCTTAAATTCAAAGATGAAAATATAATTCAAGGTAGTTTTGCACGTCCAAATCTGACATATGCCATCCGCAAAGTGGAGGACAAAGAGATGCAGATCGTCAAGGTCCTGGAGAGTGTTCCTGGTAGCGGAATTATCTACGTCAGGAGTCGCGGTGGAGCTGAAAAACTTGCCGAAGAGCTCAATAAAAGTGGTGTCACAGCGACATTCTACCACGCTGGACTACCCTACACCGAGCGCTCTATAAGACAAGATGAATGGATCAAAAATGAGGTTCGGGTAATAGTGGCGACGAATGCATTTGGAATGGGCATCGACAAGCCAGATGTGCGATTTGTGATCCATTACACAATGTGCGACTCTCTTGAGAATTACTATCAAGAGGCAGGGCGAGCAGGGCGTGACGGCAAACGAAGTTATGCCGTGCTACTAACGAATGATAATGATGAACGACTGATATGCAGCCAGTTAGAGGCTGAATTTCCGCCACTAGAGAAGATTAAAGATATATACGATAAGATTTGCTCTTCGCTACAAATAGCCATTGGCGATGGTGCATATAGCTCTTACATGTTCAATATCTACGAGTTTTGCGCTCGCGAAAAGTTATTTCGCGGTGTGGTGTTAAGCGCAATTAAAATCCTAGAGTACAATGGCTACATATCGCTAATCGATGAGATGGTCAACCCCGCACGTGTGATGTTTTGCGTAAGCCGAGATGATCTGTACAAGGTGCGAGTTGCACACGATGATCTCGACCACTTCTTAAGGGTACTACTTCGACTCTACGAGGGTCTGTTTTCAGATTTTCGACAAATAAGTGAGGTTGAAATTGCTCACTGGAGCGGATACGACATACTCAAGGTCAAAGATCTACTCAAAAGGTTGTGGCAAATGCGGCTAATTAGATATGTACCATCAAACCAATCTCCGCTGATATATCTTGGCACTGAGCGACTATCAATTGCTGATTTATATATATCACCAGAGAGCTACGCCCTACGCAAAGAGCTCACCACGCGTCGGCATAAAGGTATGATGTCATATGTAAAAAATAACACAACCTGTCGAAGTAGATGCTTTGAGGATTACTTCGGAGTTGAAGATGCAAACGACTGCGGTGTTTGCGACATCTGCCTTGAACGCAAACGCAAGAAAAAGGTAGTCGACACAACTGATACAGAGCAGGTGATTGCGAACATGTTAATAGACAGAGAGTTAACAATAAAAGAAATTGCTGAAAGTATCAATTTACCCACAGAGAAAATCGTAAAATGTATCGACAATTTAATTAATCGAGAGAAGGTAGTGATACTTAAAAACGGTAAAATTAAGCTTGCAGAGCAGAGTTAAGAAACTCCAAACTCTCTCTTCTGAGACGTAAAAGTTTTGCATTAACACCCTCCCAATCTATATCGAAACAGCTGTCGAGGCATAAATCTTCGGAACTAGAGATCATCTGCTGCTCCAATCCAAGTTTGGACAACAGAGAGTGAAAACGCGTTGCGCCCCTCTCTGGATTGGTGTATACAACAAACGGCCTATTAAAAATTATTGCAAATATGGCTGCGTGGTACGAGTCTGTAACAACATAATCTGCATCGACAAAACCTTTAAGCCACTGCTCTACAGGAGGTTGAATCCTCTCTTCGAGCGGTGCCGAACGATCTTCAACTCTGGAGTTGACGCTAAATTTTGAGGCAGAATAGTTGGCGGCTAGAAGATCAACAAGATGCTCTTTGTCTGGCGTAGCGTCTAAAATTGCAACCATCATATTCCCGCTGCTTGCAGGGATATTCGCCTGCTCGACTAAATCTAAATAGACTCGCTTGGGTAGTAATAATGTGGGGTCTAACACCTCTTGTGCATCACGCTCTAAATATTTATTACACAGATTAATAGCTGTATTTTCGCGTACAGAAATAGCGTCGAAAAGTTTTGCTAATCTTCTGCATTGCTCCCCTTGCGACTCATTATAACTCCACTCATCAAGCCCAAAAGATGCCGCGTATGCTACGCGTTTAACGCTCCATTTACGTGCAAAATTGAGATACGCCGCCGCAATGGGGCGGAAATATTCAGGACGCCACACCTGATCGCTACCTACGACAAAGGCTTCAAAATCGCGTCGACCGATGAATGAATAGTCGAGATAGTGTTTCAAAGAGATATTTTTTGCGATAAATGACTCTACATTATGGCGCATAACAACCTTATCTGCACGCAGTTGCCTCTCAGATGAGCGCAATTGATCAGCTAGAGAGGGTATAGCCCAGGCCAGCGCTCGCACAATCAGCAAAGCTGGCCGCTTTACAAAATTTGCATAACGTGGATTGAGGCGGCAATCCACCAAATATGGATCATGCCCCATAGAACGAAGAGAGTACTGCAAGGCATAAGCCTGCAGTACTCCTCCATAATTTGTATGAAGTGGCAAAGTTACAACACCAATCTTCATCGCTATATCTTAACCTAGATAAGACTTAAGAAGCTTACTTCTAGATGATTGACGTAGGCGGCGAATAGCTTTCTCCTTGATCTGACGCACACGCTCGCGAGTTAGATCAAACTTCTCGCCAATCTCCTCGAGGGTCATCTCCGAGCAACCGATACCAAAGAAGTAACGGATAATATCACGCTCGCGATCGGTAAGAGTCTCAAGTGCACGAATGATTTCGGTCGAGAGTGATTCGTTGATGAGTCCACGATCGGCATTTGGTGAATCGCTATTGATCAAAACGTCGAGTAGCGAGTTATCCTCACCATCAGCAAATGGTGCATCAACAGACACGTGGCGACCTGCAACACGAAGTGTATCAGCGACTTTCTCCTTTGGAAGTGATAGCTCAACGGCCAACTCCTCAGGCGATGGGGCACGCTCATGCTCCTGCTCAAATTTAGCTAGAGCCTTATTGATTTTATTGAGTGATCCCACCTGGTTAAGTGGCAAACGCACGATACGCGACTGCTCTGCAAGCGCCTGTAGAATCGATTGACGGATCCACCACACTGCATATGATATAAATTTAAAACCGCGAGTCTCATCGAACTTCTCAGCAGCTTTGATCAAACCCAAGTTACCCTCATTGATAAGGTCGGGGAGGCTCAAACCTTGATTTTGATACTGTTTAGCCACAGAAACCACAAAACGCAAATTGGCTTTTGTTAACTTTTCGAGTGCTTCTTGGTCTCCTTTTTTGATTCGTTGGGCTAGTTCCACCTCCTCTTCAACTGTGATAAGCTCCTCTTTACCAATCTCTTGCAGGTATTTATCAAGTGACGCACTCTCACGGTTAGTGATGGACTTTGTAATTTTTAACTGACGCATTTCTTATATATATATATTTTGTTATATCTTTTCTGTTTGCCTACTTTTTTGGTTCTGCCCACGAAAATTTAGGTTACAAGAGCCGCCTTTTACAGCGGCTCTTTAGCCTTAAGATATCTAAATTAAGAGTGAATATTTGGCCACTCTTAAGTTGAAACTACCCTACTATGACATAACTTACGGCACGACCATTGGTGTATATTCCATCGATTGTCTGCACATTATCGATGAGTCTATTAAGGTCACTGAGTGAGTTAATTGGTTTGTCATTGATGTGAGTAATAACAAATCCTTTCCTCACACGAGAACGAGCCAAAAGGCCACCTTCATCAACAAACGTAACAACCACACCACCGCTAATCTCAAGTTCACGACATAGTTTTTCGCTGGCGTTAGAGAATTTACCACCTAGAGCCTCGACCACATCAACACTCTCTTTAGAAAGCAACTCCTCTTTACCACTCTTATTACGCAAAGTGACATCAAATTGTTTCACTGCGCCACCTCTTTTTACAACAATTTTTATCTTGTCGCCTGGACGGTGCTTACCAACTTGCTCTTGCAGGCGAGTTTTCTCGTTGAGCTCGACTCCGTTGATATGGGTAATAACATCCCCCTTGCGCACTCCAGCAACAGATGCGGCACTATCCTCCTGCACCGAAGCCACAAAAACTCCTCCCAACTCGGTAATTCCATAATCTTTGCCTTCGGAGTCGATAAATTGCTGATCAATAGGCCTAAAACTTACACCCAACATCGCACGCTGAACCACACCAAACTCTTTAAGATCCATCACAACTTTCTTAACGATACTCTCAGGCACAGCGAATGAATAACCAATATAACTACCTGTTTGCGACTTGATTACGGTATTTATTCCGACCAACTCTCCTTGAGTATTAACCAAAGCACCACCTGAGTTACCAGGATTCACCGCAGCGTCGGTCTGGATAAATGACTCAATGCGAAAGTCGGAGGGGATCACGTCAAGTTGACGAGCCTTTGCGCTTACGATACCTGCCGTGATTGTTGACTGCAGATCGAAAGGCGATCCGATTGCCAGAACCCACTCACCCAAGCGTAACTCGTCGGAACTTCCAAACGGCAAGGTGGGGAGCTTCTCTGCGTCGATCTTAACAAGTGCAATATCGGTCGTTGGATCAGTTCCAATGATCTGGGCATCAAAAATTCGCCCATCATACAACTTTACGCGAAGCGAAGTTGCCCCGCTAACTACGTGGTTATTAGTTACGATATAACCATCCTCCGAAAGAATAACTCCCGAGCCACCCGAGCGACGCTCCTGAGTTTGAGGCTGTTGGCTGCGCCCTTGTTGCGGAATACCAAAAAATTCATAGAATGGATCGTAACTACGGCTACGAGTTTCCACCTGCTGAATAACCTCAATGTTAACCACCGCTTGTACGGCATTCTCCGCGGCGTAAGTGAGGTCGGGGAAATCACCATCTGTATTGGCTACAAAGTGTGATCCGAGCTGTGACTCGCGCGGTTGCGCTGCGGCATCGACCGCTATAAACTGTTCATTCTTAATGGTCTGTCGAGCCACCTGATATGCTGTAGCTCCGCCAATAGCTGCTACTAGCGCTGTGGCTCCTAAAAATAAAACTACTTTTTTCATAATGAAATAAAATTATAAATGTTAATAAAGTAGTATCAATGAATCATAGGCATAATTTAATTTGTTCAGTTGTAGAACGGAACAAAAATATAAATTATTGTACCATGATTCACTCTTTTGAATCGAGCCAGCTAAAATTTTGCATTGCACGCGCGCCAACAAAACACCCTTTACAACGCCCCTCAGCGCAATGCACACCTCCCAATTGGATCAAAGCCTGACCCTCGAAAGCCGTTTTGGGACGCAGTCCATGATTGCGCCATTTTGTTGTTATCCAATTGGTTTCGGCCTTAAGATCTTGAATTAGATTTTGAGCTTGGTCAACCAACTCATCATCTGAGATGTATGATCCGTAGGCGTACTGAAGCATAACTACAACGTTAATTCCCAAGATATTACACTTATCGGCACCTATACGCTTCACATCCTTAGCACTAACCCTCGAAGGGACATAGTGAGTTGTCCAATAATCCGAAGCCTCGACCGAGAAGATATCTTCGATATCCTCAGCACAGCGACATCGAATAATTTTATCGAAAAGAAGTTCGTTCTGCGAAAAGAGTGTTGCTGCCTGCGCCAGACGCAATACGGGGCTATTTTTAGGGTACTGCTTATTCATATTCCACTGCTTAGAACTCAGTGGAGTGATATTATATTTACGCATTAAGTACTCAGCCTCCCGCCTAAGTGATTGAGTATAAAGATCATCGTCGTAATCCTTTAGCAGACCAGCAGCACCCAACAACAGCGCCTCGATACGCAAAGGGTTCGATCGTTCTCGCAAAATCGTGCTATAACCCACGCGTTTAGCTAGCAACTTATATGTCTCCTTATTCTTAGGATCGCCCAAGTATTGAAAGAAGTAGCTAAAGAGCGTCTGATTCCAATTCTCACCAGCGTCATTGTGGTAGAAATCCATGATTGTCTGATACTTACCCTCCAAACGTTCAAACTCGTAATGGGCATAAATCTCCTGACGATGAATCTCATCGATCGACTTAAGGTACCTACCGCAACCAAAAAACGAGGAGCCCGCGACCAATCTATTCAATGCTCGCTTCTGCTCCTTCTCGGGATCATCCACTCGTCCAAAGATATCAAACATAGGGCATTACAACAGGTTTAACTCCAAAAGAGCCTCTTCCGACATCATCGATTTATCCCAGATTGGCTCAAAAACAAGAATCACATTCACTGACTCAACACCCTTAACCTTAGAGACTTCACGGTTTACATCCTCAAAGAGGATGTCGGCCATAGGGCAGTTTGGTGCGGTGAGGGTCATACGAATATTCACCTCTCCCGATGGCTCATAATCAATGTCATAGATCAAACCCAGATCATAAATATTTACTGGAATTTCAGGGTCATAAATGGTTTTGAGCGTCAAGACTATATTTTTCTCAACCTCAATTATCTCTGCTGGTGTCATATTAGACATATCTTTTATTACAATTTTGTTGAGTACGCCAAAGCGTACATTCTCATCTGCTTGATCATCGCCAAAAGGCCGTTACTTCGCGTTGGTGAGAGGTTCTCGCTCAAACCGATAGCATCAATAAAGTATAGGTCGGAGTCCAGAATATCACGTGGCGTGCGACCGTTTAACACACGAATCAACAGCGCAATGATACCTTTTGTGATAATAGCATCGCTATCAGCCCCAAAATAGACTTTGCCATCTCGCAGCTCAGCATCAACCCAAACTCGTGATTGACAACCGCTTATAACATATTGTTCTGTGCGATGCGTCTCGCTATATGGTGCCAACTCATCGCTTAACTCAATGAGGTAGTTATATTTATCGAGCCAATCATCATAGATTGCAAACTCTTCAATAATTTCGTCTTGAATTTTATTCATTATTATATATCTATTTTTTAAACTCATCTAGTGCAATACCCTCCGATGCCGCGGGCTCCGAAATACCCATAATTGCCGACAAAGTGGGAGCGATAGATGTAGCATCGACCGAACGAGAAACCACCTGCGATGAGATACCTTTACCATATATGATAAGAGGTACCGCTCTATCATAGTTATACATCGATCCCGATTGCGACATACGACTAGCATCGCGCTCAATCCAATTGGGCATAAGATTTAAAATAACATCGCCCGAACGACGAGGGTAGAATCCGTTCTGAATTTTTTGAGCATAGCCATGCCCAAAATATGTCGTCGAGAGAGCTGTAGATGTCACCGCATGAGATATTCCCTCCATCTGCAAAGCAAAGGTAGCTGTCTCATTTTGCACCTCCGTAAGAGATAGATTACGTTGATATACAGCGTTGTGATTCAAATATACAGCACCATTATCGCAGGCCAAAACCCAATTATCTTTGCCGTAACGCACTGACAGAAAGCCATTAAGAATAACCTCGAATTGGCGAGAGTTAAAACGAGTACCATCCATCGCCACCGTGGGGCTTGTTCCATGGTCGGCAGTAAATAGGTAGACTACCCTACTATCTTTAACTTGAGAATCAATAAAGTCGATCAAATCTGTGATTATATCGTCGAGCTTATAATACATATCCTCAGCCTCAATAGACTCTGGGCCATAATTCTCTACAACATTGCGCGACGCATCAAAACAGATATTCAAAATATCAACATTATCATCTGCGCCCAGCTTTAAGCTAGCCACGGATAGTTTCGCAAATGAAGCAACG
This sequence comes from Rikenellaceae bacterium, assembly GCA_044433705.1. Classification (GTDB taxonomy): domain Bacteria; phylum Bacteroidota; class Bacteroidia; order Bacteroidales; family Rikenellaceae; genus Alistipes. Next base: position 8,420 of record JAWXTG010000009.1, read on the forward strand.
ATACTATTGCCTATTGGCGACAGCGCTATCCGCTTATAATACTTGGCGTTGCGCTCCTTTCGATCCTCTTTACGATCCACTTTTAGAGCGTTGCCCAAGATATAACCACCAGATTGAGGAAGATATCGTGAGTTAACATATAGGTCTGAGTGATAAGACATTGACCACTTCATCGCAGTTAGCGCAGTGTCATACTCTGAGCGGTTTCGATCTACGGCCCACAGTGGCAACTCATTCATATAAGCCTTCGAACTTGACCAACTACATGTATACTCATCAAACCAAAATGGCAAACCCGCACTACCACTAAGTGTTATTGCCGAGACTGGATCCAACGCCACAGTTACCGCTTTACTCTGAGGAGAATCGTTGAGCAGAGCCTCACTCAAAGTTGGAACGAATAGATTTTTTGGTGAATAGCCACCCCCGTCGGGCGAATACTCCACATTCTCAACATCCTCATCAGCGATAAGATCCACCTGCTCATTTGTCACGTAATCAAACCAGCTAGTGCCAATTACGCCATGCGTCGATGGTTGTGCACCCGTTGACAAGGTGGTTAACGAGACGGGGGTTGTGGTCTGCTTATAACTATATTGACAGTTATCGTAGCGCAACCCCTCTTCGTATAGTAAGCGCATACCTCCCAAAACTAGGTTACTCTGATAGCGCTCGATATCCACTGAACGCATGCCGCTAACGACAATTTGCACCACTAATCGAGGTTTATTTGAATCTATAGGTTGAGCGTATGAGCTCGCTGCAACAAGTGCTGAAACTATATATAGTATGCTTCTTTTTATCATAGGTCAATAATTGAGTAGCAAATTTACAAATTATTTTGTAATTGTCTCACAAAATAGGCACTTTCCTCACTTAAATCTACATCTTGAAACTTTTCGATTAACTCCAGCTGCTTACGACAAAAGGTTTGATAGGCGCTACTTGCCTCATTAAAAGGACGATGAGCTGCAGCACGAACAATATCCAAGATGTTATTCATCTTTAGCTTTGTCGCTGCCGAAATGTGGGTGTGGCAAAATTTGGACCAAATATATTCAATAGCCTGACTTGATGGATGTAGCATATCGTCGGCGTAGAAGCGATAATCACGCAGATCATCGAGCAAAATTTCATAGGCGGGAAAGTAATGCGCATTAGCAAATTTCTCCACAATTTGCGCAATTGCCACACGTAGAGTTGCCTTACTTAATGAATTTTCAACCAATCCATCCTTAATATGACGAATGGGGCTAACCGAGATAATAAAACGTTTGTTAGAATATTTTGCCACTAGCTCTCCAACCACCCTCACAATCTCCTCGATATCCATCGAGCGGCGAGAGAAAGATCGAGCAGGCTCCTTGTGGCAATTGGCAACCGCTACCCCACTAGCTATTAACTCATAAATCCATGAGGTACCGAAGGTTAGTACGATTGTATCACTGTTCTCCAGCGCAGTAGCGCCCTGTTCTACCGCGCGATTTATCTTCTGCAAAGCTACCGCAGGATCGACATCCGACAGCGAACTATGGAAGTCGTAGTGAAACCACCCATCACACCCATGCTGCAGTTCATCAATCGAGACGAACCGACGCTCCGAGAAGCGTTGCAAGGCAGAGCAGATCGAGAGAGGATTGAATAATACACCGATAGGGTTGATGCAAGTGGTAAACTTTGCATCGCGAAGTTTTCCGCCAATTGACGTAGCGAAGCATGAACCCAACGAGAGTATACGGCTCGAGTAGTCGAGTTGCACCTCCGATTGTGGAATTTCTATCTCAGTTCTAAATTTCATGTTGCAAAATTAGTGAATTATATGATTAATTACTACTTTTGTTCTATGACAATTTTAGCAAACTGCAAAATAAATATTGGACTCGACGTAATCGAACGTCGAGCAGATGGTTACCACGAGTTATCAACGGTTATGTTCCCAGTTATCGGGCTCTTCGATACGCTCCATTTCGAGGTGATTGAGGGCTCCGATGTGGAGTTTCTCGGGAAAGGCTTAGTCGTTGATTGTGACCCAAATAGCAACCTATGTGTAAAAGCGTATAACTTAATGAAATCGCGATACGACAAAGTCGGCGCTTTGAGAATCACACTCGATAAGCGTATCCCATTTGGAGCGGGTCTTGGCGGAGGATCGGCAGATGCTACAGCCGTTATCATGTCCATTAATACACTATTCAATCTGCAGCTTACCGAACAGGAGTTGATAGATTTAGCTTCGGAGCTAGGTAGCGACACAGCCTTCTTTGTGCACAACACCCCTCAGCTCTGCAGTGGACGAGGAGAGGTCATGACACCTGCAAAGGTCGACCTAAGCGGTAAATATCTGCTACTCATCAAGCCCGACATCAATGTTTCGACAGGGGAGGCCTACTCGGGCGTTAAACCAAAGCACCCCACAACCCCACTCGCCGAACTCATCGAGCTGCCAGTTGAAGAGTGGCATGATCAGATCAAAAATGACTTCGAGCCACATATTTTTGAAGCTCATCCACAGCTAAAACAGATCAAAACAGATATCCTAAGTGCTGGTGCACTCTACGCCGCGATGTCTGGAAGCGGCTCGACGATATTTGGAATCTTTGAGAGCGAAGATAAAGCAAAAAGCGAGCAACTCGAAAGTTACTCGCCATATATATTCGCACTATAATAGCTCAGTTAATATCTTGGTAATCAAGCTGTAGTCGACTGCAAGAGATTTACATATCACGCAACATTTTAGCTAAAACTGTTTGCGCAGAGACCACTCTATTTGCAGCCTCCTCAATGACGATTGAGCGAGGAGAATCGATGACCTCATCCGACACAATCATGTTGCGACGAACGGGCAAACAGTGCATAAAATATGCATCGTTAGTAAGTGCCATTTTTGCTCCATCAACGCACCACGACATATCCTGTGAAATCACTTGGCCGTAAGTTTCATTGGCGAATGGCGACCAGTTTTTTGCATATACAAAATCCGCACCCTCAAATGCTTCAGCCTGATTATTAGTCACTTTCGCACCTTTAGTAAACTCCTCACTGAGTTCATACCCTTCGGGGCAAGCTATCACAAATTCATAATCTAGAGCCGACATCCACTCCGCAAATGAGTTGGGAACAGCCTGCGGCAACGCACGTGGATGGGGCGCCCAAGTCATAACAACTTTTGGACGAGGTTTATCGCGATACTGCTCAATTGTGATAACATCAGCAAAAGATTGAAGGGGGTGTCGCGTTGCAGCCTCCATGCTCACAACTGGCTTGCCCGAGTATGTAATAAACTGATTTAGAATCTTCTCTGCGTAATCATCAGCCTTATTAGTCAAACTTGCGAAGCTACGCACAGCGATGATATCGCAATACGAACCCATAACGGGAATCGCCTCAAGCAGATGCTCTGGCTTATCGCCATCCATCACTACCCCAAGTTCTGTCTCCAGCTTCCATGCACCTTGATTCACATCGAGAACCATTACATTCATTCCCAAATTCATAGCTGCCTTCTGCGTCGAGAGTCGAGTTCGCAACGATGAGTTAAAGAAGATCATCAACAAAGTTTTGTTGCGGCCTAGAGTGTCGTAGATATATGGACTCTCTTTAATTACCTTAGCCTCTGCTAACCAATCTGTTAGCGAATCTACATCGTAGAGTGATTCAAATTTTTTCATCTTATTTGCGATTAATTATTTATCAAATTATCCTCTGCAACCTGCTGCTTTTCGAAGTTAAACTCCGCTACGACAGAGGCAAAAAGCGAACGAATCTGCTCAGTGCACAGGTTGCCAATGCTACCCTCATGCGTGTGCGTCACATCTCGATTGGGACTAAAGTTGCCCGCCTCAATATCGAGACCAACTTTGCGGTAGGCCTCACGGAAGGGCACACCCTCCAACACTAAAGTGTTAACACTCTCAACACTAAAGATATAGTCATAGCGTTTATCCTCGACAATTCCGCCATTCACGCGTATTTCGCGCAACATTACATTGGCCATATGCAGAACACTTTTCATCTCAAAGATCGAGGGGAAAACCTGCTCTTTCAATAGCTGCATCTCACGATTATAACCAATTGGCATATTGGTCGTTAACATCGAGATTGTGTTGGGTAAAGCGCGAATAATATTACATTTTCCGCGGATCAACTCCCATACATCAGGGTTCTTTTTGTGTGGCATAATGCTTGAACCCGTAGTGTAATTGTCTGGGTAGGAGACAAATCCAAAGTTTTGGCTCATAAACATGCAGTTATCCATCGCAAATCGCGAAAGAGTCGACGCCAACGACGCCAAAGCTACCGCCACACTCTGTTCGCACTTCGCACGACTCATCTGCGCGTAGATTGAGTTATAGTTAAGAGTATCAAAACCAAGCAGTTGCGTTGTCATCTCGCGATCTAAAGGAAACGACGAACCATAACCAGCAGCCGATCCTAGAGGATTTTTATTACAAAGGCGATAGGCCGTTAAGATCGATTGACAGTCGTCGACCAAACTCTCGGCATAAGCGCCTAACCAAAGGCCAAATGACGATGGCATCGCAATTTGCAGGTGTGTGTAGCCTGGCATAAGAGTCTGCTTATGACGCTCAGAGAGCTCGGTGAGAGTGGTGAACAGGTCGCCACAGAGCTCCACAATTTCACGAATTTCAGAACGTAGAAATATCTTAAGATCGACCAAAACCTGATCGTTTCGCGAACGCCCGCTATGGATCTTACCTCCCACAGGACCAATCATTTGTGTTAGCTGAAGTTCAACCTGAGAGTGGATATCTTCTACTCCATCTTCGATTGCAAACTGGCCACTTTCTACACTTTTATATATCTCTTTGAGCCCATGCTGAACCTGCAATAACTCGTCGCTACTTAGCAGCCCCACACTCTCCAACATCTTTGTGTGAGCCAACGATCCTAATATATCTGCTTTCGCGAGGTTAATATCCATCTCACGGTCGCGACCAACTGTAAATTGATCGACCAACGAGTCAACCTCGACGCTCTTTTGCCACAATTTCATACTATAATAAATAATCTGTTAATATTTTTTTATAACGTGCAATTCCCTCTTCAACTTCGTGAAGATAGACATACTCATCCGCAGTGTGCGAACGATGAGTATCGCCAACACCAATCTTGACACTTGGGCAACTGACCAAGGCTTGATCCGAAAGTGTCGACGACCCAAATAGTTTAGATCCATGCCTTCGACAACACTCCACAAACGGGTGAGCGGAATCGATAGATGACGCCGCCAGACGAGTGGAACGCGCAGTCACACTGCACTTTACATGTTGCTTTACAATCTCCAAAATTTCGATATTCGAATAACATCCATTGTTTCGCACATCGACTGTAAAGTTACACTTTCCTGGCACAACGTTGTGGGTTGTTCCAGCCGAAATTACCGTCACGTTCATCTTTACTCGACCCAAAACTTCCGACTCTTTATCGAATCTAAAATCATTAAACCACTGAATATCAGCAAGTGACTCAATGATTGGATTGACCGTATTTTCATGAGCAGCATGGCCCGAAACCCCTATCTTCTCGCAATCAAGAACCATCAAACCTCGCTCGGCAATGGCCACATCCATCGATGTCGGTTCACCGACGATCACAAGTGCGGGATTTACAATCTGCTCATACATAATGCCCATTCCACGATGCCCCGAACTCTCCTCTTCGGCGGTCAAAAGTAAGCATAAATTACACCAAGGCAACTCCATTGGGTAGAAATGATGGAAGGTCGAGAGCAGCGACACCAAACTCGCGCCATCATCGTTACTTCCTAAGCCATAGATCTTTCCATCCTCGACAGTTGGGCAAAAAGGGTCGCGCGTATAGTTATCATTCGGACGAACCGTATCGTGATGAGCACATAAAACAACCGTCGGCAAATCGGCAGAAAAGTGCTTATTGTAGGCGATGATATTATTTTCGACACGCTGTGGCGCCAATCCAAGTTGCTCCATTTCAGCATACAGCAGATCGGCACTACCCTGCTCCTGACGTGTCATCGAGGGTGTTGCAATCAATCTACTTAATAGCTCTATGGCCGCCGCGCTATTCATACTCTATTTTGCAATTAACGTTCCCGCATCTGCGCCCAAAGTGTCGCAAATACGCACCGCAGTAACCCCACTATCGACCGCCAAAAGTGCGTTATCGATCTTTGGGATCATGCCATCAAATATTTTACCCGACTCTTTAAGCTCGGTGTAATTATCTCGCGAAATCAACTTTATAACACTGCTCAAGTCGTTGATGTCAGCCAAAACACCAGGTTTCTCGAAGAGGTATACCAACTCCACCTCATAGAGGGAGCTCATGGCTACAGCTACGCTTTGAGCGATGGTATCTGCATTAGTATTAAGCAGTTGACCTGATGCATCCAAGGTTATAGGAGCCACAACAACGCTGTAGCCCGCCCCGATAAGCATATCGAAAGCTTTGCTGTTGATATGCTCGGTGAGCACATCGCCAACAAAACCGTAATCAATCTCTTTAACTGGTCGTTTGTTCGCTGGAATTGCATGAGCGTCAGCGCCACATAAGCCCCACGCAGCAACCCCGCGGCTCTGTAATTTCGCAACGATACTCTTATTGATTCCGCCAGCATAAACCATGGTAACCACCTCTACGGTAGCGGCATCCGTAATACGTCGACCATCAACCATCTTAGCCTCAATTCCCAAAGCTGCAGAGATCTTTGTCGCTATTTTACCACCTCCATGCACAAGAATCTTATTGCCTTCGAGCGCTGCAAACTCATCAAGGAGTTTATCGAGCCCCTCGGCTGAATCAACTACATGACCACCAATTTTTACAACTTTCAATCTCTCTTTACTCATCATTCAGGCAAGCTTTTAGGGCCTCTACTAATCTGTCACACTCTGCATGAGAGATTGTAAGCGATGGCAAAATTCTAATTATTCTATTGTCGGATGCGCTTCCGACAAAGATTTTATGCGTATGCAATAGCTTGGATCTAAGAGCTTTAGAGTCGCTATTCATGACAACGCCAATCATAAGGCCTCGACCACGCAACTCCACTATGCGCTCATCTTTAATCTCCGACAACTTTTCAATCAGATAGTCGCCCATAGCTGCAGCATTAGCTATAAGCCCCTTATCCTCAATATCTTCCGCCACTGCCAAGGCCGCAGCGCAAGCCAAGTGATTACCTCCAAATGTTGTTCCCAACAATCCATATGATGGTGTAAATTTAGGCGAGATCATGATTCCGCCAATTGGGAAACCATTTCCAATACCTTTGGCCATTGAGTAAATATCTGCCACAACGCCCGAATGATCCAACGCAAAATAGGCTCCCGAACGGCCGCAACCACACTGAACACAGTCGGCGATCATCACCGCATTATGCTCATCACACAACTCACGAATTGCAGTAAGGAACTCATTTGTAGCCATTTTCACTCCACCGACACCTTGGATAGCCTCGACAATAACAGACGAGACGTCGCCATCTGCAAATGCCGCACGCAGAGCTTCAATATTATTGTACTCAACAAAAGTAATATTGTCGGTTTGGTTAACTGGGGCCACAATCTTAGGGTTGTCTGTAGCCGCTACAGCTAGCGACGTACGGCCGTGAAATGCTGTAGTAAAGGCAATTACACGACGGCGAGAGTTGTAAAATGAGGCCAACTTGATGGCATTCTCATTAGCCTCGGCACCACTATTGCACAAAAAGAGAGAGTAATCCTCTCGACCTGACAACACTCCCAGTTTAGCAGCCAAACGAGCCTGCAGTGGAATACGGATCGAATTTGAGTAGAAACCGATGTTACCTAGTTGCTGCTCAAGATACTGCACGTAACGATCGGCTGTGTGGCCAATCGAGATCACGGCATGGCCACCATACATATCGAGGTACTCACACCCAGCATCATCCCAAAGCGTTGAGCCTTTGGCTTTTACAATATTTATATCATTTATTGGATATACATCAAAACACTTCATATTATTTCTTTTTAAAAGGCCAAAGCCTTTAGTCTCAAACCAGCATCAAGAGGTAACGAGAAGATGCGATTCATGTTCTCTATCGCTTGACCTGCAGCACCACGCAACAAGTTGTCAATCACCGAGGTAACCAATATATAATCACCATGCTTCTCGATCGACAAAAGCGACTTATTAGTATTTACAACCTGCTTTAGATTGATTGACTTTTTCGAGACAAAGGTAAACGACGACGACGCATAGTGCTCCTCGAAAATCTTTACAACTTCATCTAGGCTAAGTGAACATTTAGTGTGAACCGTAGCGATGATTCCACGTGGGAAGTCACCACGATAAGGCACAAAATTTATCGCTCCACCGAACGTTGGCTGCAAGCGGGTTACACTCTCCCCAATCTCGCCCAAATGCTGATGTGTAAATGTTTTATAGGTCGATAGGTTGTTAGCGCGCCATGAAAAATGGGTGGTAGCCGATGGCGACTGACCAGCACCTGTAGAGCCTGTTACGGCAGTAACATGCACATCATCCTCCAACGCTCCAGCGGCAGCCAATGGCAAGATAGCCAACTGAATAGCCGTAGCAAAACAACCAGGATTAGCTACATTGCGGCAACGCGTAACATCATCTGCAAAGTAATCAGAAAGGCCATAAGCAAACTGGCGACCAGCATTGACAGAGTCCGCTTTAAGGCGGAAATCATTACCTAAATCAATAACTACACACTCGGCGGGAAGTGGATTCTCCTCCAAAAATTTGATCGATTTACCATGACCTGAGCACAAAAACACAACATCTACGGATGAGTCTACACCCTTAGAAAAGAGCATATTACTCTCTCCAAAAAGATCCTCATGTACACTGTATAGAGGCTCGCCAGCGCTACTCGAGCTCTGCGCAAAGACAAATTCAACGTTAGGGTGCAACAGCAGCAGGCGACAGATCTCGCCACCCACATATCCAGCTGCACCAACAACACCAGCTTTAATCATTACTCAATCTTATTAATGGTGTTGAAAATCTTTGAACTAAGCGAGAAGATTGTACCAAATCCCTTAGCATCCTCACCAGTGAATGCTCTATTCATCTCGCCATACGAGCCAAATGCATCTGACATAAGATCGCTAGCCGACTCGATTCCGACCACCTCGAAACGATATGGCTGCAACTTCACAAACACATCTCCCGAGACAAACTCCTGACTCTGAGACAGCATAGCCTCGATATCACGCATAACGGGATCGAAGTATAGACCCTCGTGAAGGTTGTTGCAGTAGAAAGCCGAGATTTGCTCTTTCCAGAAAAGCTGCCACTTAGAAAGCGTGTGCTTCTCCAACATGTGATGCGCCTTAATGATTACCATAGGTGCTGCCGCCTCGAAACCTACGCGGCCCTTGATACCGATTACAGTATCACCAACGTGCATTCCGCGGCCGACTGCAAACTCGCCAGCCTTTTGAGCGATAGCCGAAATTGCATCAACACCGCTAAGTTGCTCTCCATCAACCGCAACGATCTCACCCTTTTCGAATGTGATGGTCATATCTGCAGCCTCGCTTTCGCTCTTGATGCACTTAGTTGGGAAGGCCTCCTCAGGTAGACCAAGCTTTGAGCTCAAGGTCTCTTTTCCACCGATTGAAGTTCCCCAAAGTCCCTTATTAATAGAGTATTCAGCCTTTTTAAAGTCCATATCGATACCGTGCTCCTTAAGGAAGTTGATCTCCTGCTCGCGAGAGAGTTGTTGCTCGCGAATGAGCGCGATAACCTCGATCTCGGGAGCTACAATTCCAAAGATTGAGTCGAAACGAATCTGGTCGTTTCCTGCACCTGTACTACCGTGACACAAAAAGTCAGCACCCTCAGCCTTAGCATATTTTGCAATCGAGATCGCCTGGATAATACGCTCCGAACTCACCGAGATTGGGTAAGAGCCATTCTTAAGCATATTTCCGTATACCATATATTTAATGGTAAGATCGTAGTAATCGTCTGCCACGTCGAGGTTGGTAAAGCTAGAGCAACCAATTTCGTAAGCACGTTTTTCAACCTGCTCGATATCCTCGGCAGTAAAACCACCAGTATTTGCCAAAACTGCATGAACCTCATAGCCCATGATCTTAGTTAAATAGACTCCGCAGTACGAAGTATCGAGGCCACCGCTGTAGGCCAAAATCACCTTCTTTTTCATATAATTATTTTATTTTAAATTGTTTACTTAGGTAGTTGATACTCTTCCTCTTTGAGCACCACATCGATGTCGAATTTCAATGGATCCTTCGCCGAATCAAATATCATGGCTGTGCAGAGGCAATTTTTGCGCTCTTTAGCCACTAAAATATTGTAATTAACACAACTTTTGCAACCTTCCCAGAATTTATCATCGTGGGTCAAGTATTGAAAAGTGACGGGATGGTAGCCCAATTGGTCGTTGATCTTCATCACGGCGAAACCTGTAGTCAAACCAAATAGCGTAGCTCCTGGATACTTCTTGATCGATAGGGCAAACGCCTTACGTTTAATGAGTTTAGCCAAGCCAATCTCGCGATACTTGGGGTTAATTATAAGCCCTGAGTTAGCGACATATTTTTCGCCCTCCCACGATTCAATATAGGTGAATCCTGCCCAATGTTCATTGTCGCAAAATGCAATTACGGCCTTTCCCTCGATCATCTTTTGAGCAATATAGCTCGAAGATCTTTTCGCGATACCTGTTCCACGCTTTGCAGCCGATGATGCCATCTCATCGCATATCTGCTCTGCGTATTTTGTGTGAGATGCATTTGCCACGACAACAGTAAAATTACTGACAATCATAGTTTAGTTAAATACAAAAAATATTGTAATGGGTTAATTTTAAAAATCAGAGTGGATAGTTGCCCCCAAAAGACGGTTCGGATACGACAACAGAATTAGACGTACGACTAGCGTCGTCGTCGCAAAGATAACATAGAGATAGACACAACAACTGAGTCAGTCTCTAGAACCAACTCTAAATTGTTATATTTGTAAACACCTGAAATCATTGCTTTACTTTTGAAATAAGTACGGGGCAAATGTAGTGTTTATTTTTTAATTTTGCAATTTTTTTAATAAAAATAATTACAAATATGCACGATCGATAATTTTTTATCAATCTTGCGAGGTATCTTCGACGCAGCAAATATGCTTCGCTGGCCTCTGAACACAGTTTTTAATGAGGATGATTCCCTCAAATCGATAGCGACAAAAAGAGTGCTAAACCACCTCTAAAGCACCTTAGTGGCCTTTTTCAAAACCTTAAGCTGCTTTATATAGTCAGATGGGCTCAAGCCCATCACCGCAAAAAATGAGCGTGAAAATGATGAGTAATGACTAAACCCAACCAGCCCGAACAGCTGTTTGGTGTATATCTCCTGATCCTGCGTCTCCATAATAACACACGCACGCTTAATGCGAAACCTGCGGACGTAGGATTGAAACGTCTCACCACGCAATTTAAAGTGCTTAGTCAAATCCTCTTGGGTAAGAGAGGGGAAATCCTCCAATATATCGTGAGTTGTAAAATCAACCTTAGTATAATTGAGAGTCTCATTCATCCAAATATCGATCTGATCACCTAGCGTCTCGAGATTAACTTCGGGAATAAGCTCTGATTCAACACTAAAAGCCGGATGATCAACTACATGCCAACCGTCGTTCCTGGACCACTTTAGAGCCAAAGGAGGCAAGTTATCAATTGTCCTATAAAACAACGACCGATCGACAATAAAGCTAAAGAGAGCCACTAATGACAAGAGGTATAGCGTATTAACGTATAAAGAGTCGGTAAATGTCATAATAAAATACATTATACTAACGGCTACAATATATCGAATAAGCATCCTCACCCAATCAACGTTATAGGAGTTGTCCGCCATATTTTCACCAATATAGCTATTATATATAGGTACAACCATCCACAGCGTGAGTTGCATAACCACGACATAGAGTAAAAAGACAAAAGCAATTATTAAACGCATGATGATAGTTGGCGCAGAAATATTTTGCCAAAATTCTGCCGCGCTATACTGCACAAACGGATCCGCCCCACTCACAGCGTGCCAAATAAAGTATGCGGCAAGCAGCAGAATCATCGGCGAGGTCAGCAGCAACCAATTGCGCAACTTTACCAAGCGTGCATTCAATATTGCTGCAGGAAAGCTAATTAGAGTAAAAAAACAGGGAAGACCAAGGAGCAAAATTTGCATATTGGCCACTCCTTCATTCACATGTAAAACGACGCCATCCTCGGCAAACTTATATATCATACCAAGCATGATAAGCGCCCAAAACATAAGCATCACAACAAGGAATCGCCTATAGAGACTTCGTTGTTGGTGACGCAAAATTAACACTACTCCGAACAACAGAATAGCCACCAGGGAGATGGTCATATAGTAATTAATCATTGAAATTAGTGGCATAGCATCGATTTTTTTTAATTAATTCAATGCTAAGATAGTAAAAATCAATGTATTTACAAAATATCATCAATCAAATAAATGAACAAAAAAGATACTTAGCGTAAAAAAAATAGCGCGCAACGATTTGATTTAAAGGACTTAACGCAATATATCCTATTAAACTTACATATTAACGCTCACCAAAAGAAAAATATATTGAAGAAAAACTTTGCCTCTTAATCCTATTTTTTTTGTAACTTTGTTGTCAAATTTATATGATACAATGCAAAATTTCGTACACCTTCACGTCCATACTCAATACTCAATCCTTGACGGTCAGGCAAATATAGCCAAGCTGATCGACAAGGCTGTAGCCGATGGAATGCCAGGTATTGCAATCACCGACCACGGTGTGATGTTTGGCGTCAAGGAGTTTCTCAACACTCTAGGCAAAAAGAAGAAGGGCTGGAAAGGTGAAATAGAAAAACTCAAAAAACAGAATGTCGCACTTGAGGTAGGCACAGAGGTGATTGAGGGTGAAGAGCCAAAAATTTCGATCGAAAAAAACAACGAAAAGATATACCTCATCGGGGAGAAGCTAAAATTCAAGCCAATCATCGGCTGCGAAGTTTACGTTGCTCGCCGCGGACTCCAGCGCAAAGAGCAAAAGAGTGACCAGAGCGGTTATCACCTTATCCTACTGGCTAAAAACCTCAAAGGATATCACAACCTCATTAAAATAGTATCTAAAGGGTGGACCGATGGATTCTACTCGCGTCCACGTACCGACCACAAAGAGCTACAGAAGTATCACGAAGGGCTAATTTGTTGCTCGGCGTGTATTGGTGGCGAGGTGTCACAAAAGATTCTCAAGGATACAATCGAGAGTGCCGAAGAGGCTATGTTGTGGCATAAAGAGCTTTTTGGTGACGATTATTACGTTGAATTACAGCGGCATATAGCTACGGCCGAGAGAGCCAATTACGAGGTATACCCTATGCAGGTTAAAGCCAATGAGGCACTCATAGAGCTTGCGCGGAAAAACAACATTAAGCTAATTTGCTCAAACGATGTTCACTTTGTCGACGAAGATAATGCCGAGGCACACGACCGACTTATATGCCTGAGTACCAGCCGCGATCTTGACGACCCAAAGCGCATGGTATACTCCAAGCAGGAGTGGCTAAAGACGCGCAAAGAGATGTCTGATCTATTTAAAGATGTCCCCGAATCGCTTGAAAATACACTCGAGGTGTGCGACAAAATCGAGCTATACTCGATTGACAACCCGCCAATCATGCCAACATTCGACATCCCCGTTGACTTTGGAACAGAAGAGGGGTATCGACAAAAGTACTCAGATCAAGACCTATACGATGAATTTACGCGCGATGAACTTGGCAACGTTGTGCTCAGCCAAGAGGCTGGCGAGAAGAAAATCAAAACTTTAGGCGGCTACGATAAACTCTATCGTATCAAGCTCGAGGCAGATTACCTGGCGAAGATCACCTTCGAAGGGGCTATAAAACGCTACGGCGACCCCCTATCCGAAGAGGTTAAGGAGCGCCTTAACTTCGAGTTGTACATAATGAAAACCATGGGTTTCCCTGGATACTTCCTTATCGTTCAGGACTTTATACGTGCTGCTCGCGAAGAGTTAGATGTGTCTGTTGGTCCAGGCCGTGGATCCGCCGCAGGATCTGCTGCCGCATACTGCCTAGGAATCACCATGATCGACCCGATCAAGTATGACCTGCTGTTCGAGCGTTTTTTGAACCCCGATCGTATCTCGCTTCCCGATATCGATGTTGACTTCGATGATGATGGACGCGGTAGGGTCCTCAATTGGGTGACCCAAAAATATGGCAAGGAGAAGGTGGCACACATCATCACCTACGGCACCATGGCAACCAAGAGTTCGATCAAGGATGTCGCTCGTGTTCAGAAACTTCCGCTCCCTGAATCAGACAGATTGTGTAAACTCATACCCGACCGACTGCCCAACGATAAAAAGATGAATCTCACCAATGCAATCTCTGAGATTCCTGAACTTAAGGCTGCCGAGACCTCTGATAATCCGATCCTTTGCGACACAATCCGCTACGCTAAAATGTTGGAGGGTAACGTGCGCAATACGGGTGTGCATGCGTGTGGAACGATCATCTGTCGTGACAACATAACCGACTGGGTTCCAGTAAGTACCGCCGACGACAAGGAGAGCGGGGAGAAGATGCTCGTAACACAATACGAGGGCTCTGTGATCGAGGATACGGGACTCATCAAGATGGACTTCTTGGGACTAAAGACCCTCTCTATCATCAAAGATGCATTAGCCAACATCAAACAGCGACAAAAAATCACGATCGACATCGACAATATTCCAATTGACGATGCAAAGACCTATGAGCTATATAGCGCGGGTCGTACCGTGGGAACATTCCAATTTGAGTCGGCTGGCATGCAGAAATATCTGCGTGACCTGCAACCTTCGACATTCGAAGATCTGATCGCGATGAATGCTCTATATCGCCCAGGTCCAATGGATTACATCCCCGAATTTGTCGACCGAAAGCATGGCCGCAAACCTATCGAATACGATATTCCAATCATGGAGACCTACCTTAAGGATACATATGGAATCACCGTATATCAAGAGCAAGTCATGCTTCTTTCGCGCCTCTTGGGTAATTTTACGCGTGGCGAATCGGACTCATTGCGTAAGGCGATGGGTAAAAAACTCCGCGACAAACTCGATGAGTTAAAGCCTCAATTTATTAAGGGTGGAGAGAGTAATGGCCACGAGCCCAAAGTGTTAGAGAAAATTTGGGCAGATTGGGAGAAGTTTGCATCGTACGCATTTAACAAATCACATGCAACCTGCTACTCATGGATTGCATACCAAACGGCATACCTCAAGGCCAACTATCCGTCGGAGTATATGGCGGCACTTTTGAGCCGAAACTTAGCTGATATCAAGACCCTTAGTTTCTACATGAAGGAGTGTTCTCGCATGAAAATCAAGGTGTTGGTGCCAGATATAAATGAATCGATGGAGCGCTTTGCGGCAAACGAAGCTGGCGACGTTCGCTTTGGACTCGTTGCAATCAAAGGTGTAGGCGAGGCTGCCGTACGTTCTATTATTGATGAGAGAGAGAAAGGTGGCAAATTTACCGACATCTACGATCTATTCAAGCGACTTAACTACTCTGCCGTAAATCGTAAGTCGATCGAAAATATCGCATTAGCAGGTGGCCTCGACGAGCTTTCGAAGTTCCACCGCAGTAAATTTTTCGAGATTGGCTCTGGCAATTTAACATTCATCGAGCTACTTATTCGCTATGGGCAACGATGCCAACAAGAGCTTCAAAATGCACAACAGAGCCTCTTTGGTGGCGATTGTGGCGTTGTCGACATCGAGGCACCGCAGACCCCCATAGCTGAAGAGTGGAGCCAATTGGAGACTCTCAAACGTGAACGTGAAATCATTGGCCTCTTCCTTTCGGCGCACCCACTCGATGAGTATAGCGTGGTTATTGACACCTTCTGCAATGCACAAGTTTCGGAACTCTCATCACTCGAAGATTTCCGCAACAAGGATGTAACAATTGCAGGTATGGTTGTTGGCGACCAACATATGATCTCGAAAGGGGGCAAGCCATTTGGAAAGTTTACCCTAGAAGACTACGAAGGTTCACACGAATTTATGCTATTTGGTAAAGATTACGAGAACTTCCGTAAATATATTTACAAAGACTACTTCCTTTTCATTAAAGGTCGAGTTGAACCACGTCGCTACAACGAGAACATGCTCAATTTCAACATCAAATCAATGGTGCAGCTCTCTGAATTCAGGGATAAGATGATCAAAAGCATTACGCTAGACATAGAGGTTCGCAACGTAAATAACAACCTTATGACCACCATTGAGGAGCTGCTAAAGCGCCCAAAGGGGACACCAAAGGGGAGCACAGCAGTTCGATTTAGAATCTACGACTCGCGTAGCGGAGTGACCATCGAGATGGTGTCGCGCGACAGTACCGTTACACTCACCAAAGAGTTCATACAAAAATTAGAGAACTATAATATTGAATATGAAATTTCTTAAAAACAAAAAAACATTATGGCATTAACAATCACAAAAGAGAATTTTGATGAGCTTATCGCAGGAGATAAGCCAGTAGTAATTGATTTCTGGGCAGAGTGGTGTGGCCCATGTCGCACAATAGCTCCAATCATTGAGGAGTTGGCCGAGGAGTTCGAGGGCAAAGTTGCAATTGGCAAATGTGATGTTGAGGATAACGACGACATCGTAGCTAAATATGGCGTACGCAACATCCCAACGGTGATTT
Source organism: Rikenellaceae bacterium (assembly GCA_044433705.1). GTDB lineage: Bacteria > Bacteroidota > Bacteroidia > Bacteroidales > Rikenellaceae > Alistipes. The sequence continues at coordinate 25,167 of JAWXTG010000009.1, forward strand.
TCCTTAAGGGCGGAGAGCTAGTTGACAAACAAGTTGGAGCTGCTTCGAAAGATGCGTTTAAGGCAAAAATCGAAAAGCTGTTATAAACACGCAGCCACTTAAAAAAGATATGGCCAGCAACTACACCGTGTAGTTGTTGGCCATAATCTTTTGAGGGATCAGCGATATTCGCCTAAGACCTCAAACTCTGCTTCGAACTTCTTATTTTGAAGCCTCAACAGACGCCTTGCGGAACTCTTTCATCAATTTAGAGATCTCCAAAGCAGCTTTACGAGCACGTGTACCTGCAGCTTTGTTGCCTTTTGCAGCTTGAGCCTCTGCGTTTGTTTTGAATTCCTCAATTTGAATGTTGATTTGAGCTAGTAACTGTTCCATGATAAATCAGATTTTAAATTGTAATTAATTGAAATGTCTAATACAAAGATATATAAAAAATTTTAATTGCAAATCTTTTGATAAAAAAAATATTTTTTTTGTTGTTTATTAAGTGATAACGGTATATTTTTTGACGATCGATCATAAAAATCGAATATCAAATGAGCAGACTACACTTACTTTTTTACATTACGCTTGCACTTTTATCGACATCGTGCAAAAATAAAAAGAGCAGCGCCAAAATGCCACCTCTTAAAGTGGAGGTAACAACAGCTAAAATTGATTCGCTCTACAGTCGAATTAACGTAGCATCACAAATCGAAGGGCTCTACGATGCGGTGATTCAACCTCGAGTTAATGGCTTCTTGCTATCGACACACTACGAGGCTGGCATGCCCGTAAAACGTGGTGATCTGCTCTTCACGATCGACCCCGCCACCTATGCTACGACGCTATACGCAGCAAAGGCGGCGTTGGAATCAGCTCGAGCATCGGAGGTGCTGGCTCAACGCAACTACGAGCGCGCGGAACCTCTTGCGGCAATAGATGCAATTAGCAAGAGTGACCTCGACCAATACCGCGCAACATACAAAGCGGCGGTAGCATCGACCAAATCAGCCGAAGAGAGCCTACGCAGCGCAGAGCTAGAGATTGGTTATACCAAAATCTACGCTCCAAGAGGTGGTATAGCAGCCAAAACATCGGCCAGCGAGGGAGATTATGTCGGACCAGGCACACTTCAGAGCGAACTTACAACAATCTCTCAGATCGACACGATAAGCGTCGAGCTACCTATCTCCACAGCAAAATATCTACGCTACGTCGATACAAACAGCCCCAATTCGCTAGACAACGCCACCCTGCTGTCGGATATCACCCTCACCCTTCCCGACTCATCGGTCTACCACCATAAGGGAGAGTACTACTATACACTCAAAAACACCCCCACATCATCATCAACAGTGGTTATCGTCGCCAAATTCCCTAACCCGTCGCTCCTCCTAAAAGAGGGCATGTTTGCACGCGTAGGGGCAAATATAGGCCGACGAAAAGGGTGTATAACCCTACCTAAAACGGCTGTTAGCCAACTTCAGGGTGTAAATTCGATTTGGATAATAAAGCCAGATAGCACCGCTCAGTGGCGCACGGTCACCCTCGGCGATTCTCACGGAGCCAGGTGGGAGATAATTTCGGGGGTAGAAGAGGGCGAAAACGTCGTTGTAGGCGGAGGCTTAAAGCTACATAATGGAGTAAAAGTTGCCGCTTCGGTGGCCAAAGAGTAGTATATATGGGTAAGTTTTTCATCACCAGACCAATCTTTGCGATATCGATGGCCATAGCCATGGTGCTCCTAGGAGCCCTCGCAATTCTCAACCTTGCAGTTGAGCAGTATCCAGATATCACTCCACCCGTAGTCGAGGTTACAGCGGAGTACTACGGAGCCAATGCCGAAACGGTTAATAACACCGTGGCAACACCTGTCGCTCAGGCTATTATGGGAGTTAGCGACCTCTTATATATGCAGACCACAAGCGCCAATGATGGTTCGATGACTCTCGAGGCACTCTTCGAGATCGGCTCCGACCCCGACATCGACGCAATTCTAACACAAAACCGACTCTCATCGGCCACATCATCGCTTCCCGAGAGCGTCACAGAACAGGGCTTGGTTACACAAAAAACTATGCCTAACTTCTTGATGGTCTACGCCCTCTACAGCGACGGTCGATACGACGATGATTTTTTGACGAACTACGCCTACATCAATATTCAGAATGAACTTCTTAAGATAGACGGAGTTAGCAAAGTTGAGATAATGGGATCTGGCGAATATGCAATGCGCGTTTGGCTTGATCCTCAGCAACTAAGCTACTACAACATCTCCATCACGGAGGTCGAAGAGGCCATTGAAGCGCAGTCGCAAATATACGCTGTTGGCAAACTGGGTGGAGCCCCATCACCCGCAGCCAATGCACTGACATACACCCTGACCCTGCCACCCCAAATTGCAACACCTGATCAATTTGGAGAGATAATTCTACGAACCACCGCCGAGGGCGAGACAGTTCTCTTGGAGGATGTCGCAAGGGTTGAACTTGGCAGCAACGATTACGACGTTATCTCGACATATGGCGTCAAACCAGCGTCGGTCTTGATGATATACCAATCCCCAGGCAGCAACGCCATAAATGTTGGAAATAGCGTCAAGGCGACACTCGATAAGTTAGCAGATAAACTGCCCGATGGCGTGGGCTGCAAAGCCATTGTCGACACGACGACAAGTGTCAAGGCGGGAATTAAAGATATATTCAAAACTCTCATCATAGCACTGCTGTTGGTTATCGCCATCATCTACCTCTTTCTGCAGAGCTGGCGAGCCACGCTGATACCATTAATTGCGATCCCCGTATCGTTGGTGGGTGCCTTTATTCTATTTCCCGTTATGGGCTTCACCATCAATATAATTTCGCTTCTGGGATTGGTCCTCGCCATTGGATTGGTTGTGGATGACGCGATCGTCGTTGTGGAGGCTGTCGAGGTAAATATGGCAAAAGGGCTGAGCCCCAAGGAGGCATCTGTAGAGGCAATGCGTAGTGTATCGTCACCCATTATCGCCACCACGATCGTGCTTTTGGCCGTTTTCATTCCGATCTCGATGGCGGGAGGGGTTGTAGGTCTACTCTACGAGCAGTTCGCTGCAATCATCTCGCTATCGGTGGTCATCTCAGCAATCAACGCACTTACTCTTTCGCCAGCACTTAGCGCCATGCTGTTGCAGCGTCGCGAGGAGCAACAGAGGGGATTCTTCGGATGGTTCAATCGAAACTTCGACACTTTTTTAGGCCGCTACACTAAGTCGGTTAGCGCTGCCTCTAAACACCTTATGCGCATGGCGCTCTTCGTTGGAGTGGTCATAGCAGCGATTGTTATTATATGGGATAAAATCCCCCAAGGATTTCTCCCCGAGGAGGATCAGGGTTATTTAATGGTAGTCGTTGAGACCCCCGCAAACACCTCGCTCCAGGTGACGAAGAGCTGCATGGAGGGGGTAGACGGAATCATCAGCGCGCTGCCGCAGGTTGAACTAACCTCATTTGCCGCAGGCTTCGACATGATTGCAGGTGTAGCTTCGCCAAATTGCGGTGTCATATTCGTGAAACTGGTTGACTACTCCAAGCGAACATTATCAGCCGCAGAAATTGCGCACAAACTCAACGAGGTGCTCTATATGACGGTCAACAGCGCCGAGTGCTACGCCTTCATTCCACCCGCGATACCTGGCTTAGGACTCACTTCGGGTGTTACATTCGAGGTTCAAGATATTGAAGGAGAGGGCGAGGAGTATCTATATTCGCAGAGTATGAAGATGATCAAACTACTCGAAGAGAACAAACTTGTAGACAAGGTGACCACCCAATATAGCCATGGTGTACCACAACGCGAAATCGTTGTCGATAAGGAGCATGCCATGAATTTAGGGGTCGACATTGAGGAGCTATACGACGAGCTCGGCGCGCTGCTTGGTGGCAGCTACATCAACCACTTCAACCGCTTTGGCAGGCTCTACGAGACCTATATTCAGGCCGAACCACTCTATCGTGTCGACGAGGATATTCTTGAGAACATCTACGTCACCAACAACCAAGGAGAGGAGATACCCGTAAGCGTATTTGCTCGCATTGAGCAGACCACGGGCGTGGAGTATGTTGTCCAATTCAACCTCTATCGCTCGATTGGGCTCACTGCAATTCCCTCGCCCAAAGCATCTACAACTCAGGTGATGGAGCTGATCGAAACAACGCTCAACGACTCGATGCCCTCCAATATCGGCATCGCATGGAGCGGGGTATCATATCAGCAAAATGCGGCCTCGAAGAGTGGTCAATTTATATATATTGTGATCCTGGCCTTCGTGTTCCTTGTCTTGGCAGCGCTCTATAATTCATGGGGGCTACCTCTGGCGATCCTCATGGGGGTACCCATTGCAGTGCTTGGTGCTTTGCTATCAATCGGATCTGCACACCTACTCAATGCACTATATGTCAACGATGTATACATGCAAATATCGCTTATCATGCTCATCGCCCTTGCGGCCAAAAATGCAATTTTGGTTGTCGAATATGCATCGCGGAGCTTCTTCGAGGAGGGCAAAGATCTACTCGACGCAACTATCGAAGCGGCAAAGCTACGTGTGCGCCCGATAATCATGACAGCATTTGCATTTATCTTGGGCGTTACCCCTCTAGTATTTGCGTCGGGAGTCTACGCCACTGCACGCAATATCATTGGAGTGGCACTAGTTGGAGGAATGGGGGTTGCCACACTGGTGGGAATACTCCTCTACCCCACCCTGTTTTACATGGTTGCCAAGGTGGCAAATTTTGAAAAAATTAGAGAAAAAAGGAGGGCCGAAAAATGAGACACATAATACTATTAATAGTTGCAGCTACCTGCATAAATTGTTCACTGAAGCTACCCGAAGCTCAGGTCGAGCTACCCGAAGAGTATATCTACAGCAGAGGATACTCCACCGACGATGAGCCAGTTAGCTCAAAATGGTGGGAGAGCTTCTGCGACCCCACACTCAACAAGCTTGTAATCAGCGCCCTACGCGAAAATCGCGATCTAGCAGCTGCGGCCGCCAATGTCGAGGCATCACGCCACTACTTGCGAGTAGCACGGGCAGAGTTTCTGCCATCTTTGGATTTCGAAGCGATAGCCGATCTTACGCACGAAGAGAAGGTTACGGAGCAGGAGTATACACTAGCACCCACCTTGGAGTGGGAGATATCGCTCTTTGGGGAGCTCCGCAACACTAAACGTGCGGCTGCGGCAGCGCTTCTTCAAGAGCAGTGGAACTTTAGGGGTATCTGGCTATCACTCACCGCCGAGGTGGCAACCTCATACTTCACGCTGCTACAGTATCAACGAAATCTATATATCGCCACCCGAAGCTACGAATTGCGACAAAAAGCCACCGCCCTTGTCGACTCGATGTACAGCTACGGGATGAGCAACGGAACCGATTTGATGCAGGCCAAGAGTTTGGTGTACGCTGCAAAAATCGAGATGCAAAAGTACGAACGCGCAGTTGCTGTAACCTCGCTCTCGCTCTCGACCCTGCTTGGTGAGCTACCTCAAAAAATCGATTGTAGCGGCAACGGACGAGCGCTAATCAGCGATGAATTGCCGTTTGATATCCCCATTGGACTACCCTCATCACTTCTCGAGCGTCGGCCCGACGTGATGAAAAGCTACTTTGCGATGGCCGAAGCGGCAGCAAAGGTGGGAATAAGTCGGGCTGAGCGCTATCCATCCATCACAATCACGGGTAGCGGCGGCATCTACGCTTCGTCGCTCAAAGGTTTGACCTCAGGTAATCCCCTGCTATGGAGCGCCACGGGAGAGTTAATCGCACCTATATTTAGCTGGGGCTCACTACGTCGCAAGGAGCTGATTGCTCGAGAGGCATACGAAGCGAGCGTCAAAGATTACGAACAATCGATCATCGAAGCTCTCTCCGAGGTCGAAAGTGCACTCACCACGATCAACACCTACAGCAACGAGTGCGCAGCCTCAGCAGCACTAATTTTGGCCAACACCAAAATTGTACAGAATACATCGGCGCTCTATAAAAGCGGATTAGGCGATTACCTGAGCGTTATCGATGCCGAGCGTGAACTCTACTCGTCGCAGATATCTCTGGTCGAGGTGGTGTCGCAACAATATATCAACTACATCAACCTCTTTAAGGCTCTGGGCGGCGGTTGGTAGCTCTCTACGCGAACCGCTCATTGCTAAAAATATAATCACAATATTTGTTTTTACACATTAAAATTGTATCTTTGCTCTAACCAAATACTATTAACATGAGCAAATTTAATGATAAAAAGGTACTAATTACAGGTGGTTGTTCTGGCATCGGCCTCATTATGGCGCGCAAATCTTTGGAGCGTGGAGCAAGTCGTGTAATTATCTGGGATATAAACCAAAAGGCGATTGACGCGGTGGTCGAGGAGCTATCCAAAATAGGAGCTATAGAGGGCTATTGCGTTGATATATCCAGCTCAGAGGCCGTTTTGAACACAGCTTCAGAGGTGGGACCCATCGACATCTTAATAAACAATGCTGGCATTGTGGTTGGAAAAAGTTTTGCCGACCACTCGATAGCAGAAATCGACCGCACGATCAACATCAACACAAGCGGCGCAATGTATGTCACCAAAGCATTTCTTGGAGGTATGATCACCACTAACCAAGGGCACATATGCAATATAGCATCGTCGGCAGGCTACGTCGCCAACCCAAATATGAGCGTATACGCAGCAAGCAAATGGGCTGTGGTCGGATGGTCAGACAGCGTAAGGATTGAGCTCAAACGCTCAAAATCGGCGGTTAGGATAACCACAATTATGCCGTACTTCATCAATACAGGTATGTTCGACGGCGTAAAATCACGAATTCCAATCCTAAAACCAGAAGTTGCAGCTGAAAAGATAATACGCTCAATCGAAAAAAATGCAAAACTGCGTTCGATCTACGGAATTTTATACCCCTTCACCCGAACTATCCAGGGGCTCTTGCCTCTATGCTGTTTCGACTTTGTTGCAGATAAAATGTTTGGAATATACGACACAATGAAGGAGTTCAAGGGCCGCAAATAGATGAAGAGAATATGAGAGAGAGAGTAGAAAAGAGCGTTGCAGAGCTTAAAAAGTTCTTTGCTACAGGCGCAACTAAAGATGTTGACTTCCGACTTCGCCAACTAACTAAGCTTAAAATAGCTATCCTAGCGCACCAAAAGGAGATTGAGACAGCCCTATGGAGCGATCTTCGGAAATCTTCGGAGGAGACATACCTCACCGAGATTGGAATCGTGCTGCACGAAATAGATACTCAGATGAAACATCTGCGTCGCTGGGCAAGGCCAAAAAAGGTGAGCAGTCCGCTGGTTCTATTCCCCTCGAGCAGCAAAATCGTCTACGAACCATTGGGCGTAGCTCTGATAATCGCACCTTGGAACTACCCTTTTCATCTAACAATAAATCCACTTGTTGGCGCTATAGCTGCTGGATGTTGCGCAATGGTCAAACCATCGCCTGCATCGGGGGCAACATCTCGAATCATGGAGGTCATAATCAAGGAGTGTTTCGAGAGTTCGTACATCGACATTGTGCAAGGTCGCCGAGATGTCAACGCCCTACTCTTGGAGCAGCGATACGACATAATATTCTTTACAGGCAGCCCATCGCTAGCAAAAATCGTGTGCCAATCTGCAGCTAAAAACCTAACACCCACAATATTGGAGTTAGGCGGCAAGAGCCCCTGCATTGTCGATTCCGATGCCGCTATCGATGTGGCTGCACGACGCATTGCATGGGGAAAATTACTCAATGTAGGGCAAACCTGCATCGCTCCCGACTATCTATTTGTCCACGATAGCGTCAAAGATAGATTGCTCGAAGCCATAAAAAAATCGATTATCGAGATGTATGGCAAAGAGCCAAAAGAGAGTAGATTCTTTCCTCGAATAATCAACGACGCGGCCTACGAAAGATTGGTGGGCTACATAAAACATAGCGATATATATTATGGTGGGCAGCGCGACCCCAAAGAGCGCTACATAGCCCCTACGATAATCGACAACGTTAAAGAGAGTGACCCAATTATGCAAGAGGAGATCTTTGGACCCATTCTACCAGTTATGACTTTTGATTCAATGGATCAAGTCTACAGCTACGTCGGCTCCAGAGAGAAACCCCTCGCGCTATACTATTTCGGCTCAAATGCCGATCAAGTTCTGCGCAACACATCGGCTGGAGGAGGCTGCATCAACGACACGATTATGCACATCACCAATGATCAATTGCCATTTGGAGGTGTTGGCAACAGCGGAATGGGTCGCTACCACGGCCACCATAGTTTCCTTGCTTTTAGCAATCATCGAGCAGTAGTGACCACTCCTACCTGGATCGACCTACCTTTAAAATATGTCCCCTACTCGTTTTTCAAACTCGTTAAGTGGGTTATGTCGCTTTAGTGGCTTACGACAAAATAATAAATATCCCCTGAGCAGTTTAAGCCCAGGGGATATTTATATTATTAATTTACAGAGTCTTACAAAGTCCAACCTGCAGTCCAGTCGTTGTCTGCGCTAACTGCACCAGCACCATCAACCAAACCAACGTAGTTGTTTGTAAGAGAGATTGTCTGACCAAACTTAACACCTGTAAGATCTGCCGCCACGCAAGTTTGAGCTGAAGAACCATTTACAAAATCGTCTGTCGCCAAGACATTAGTAAGCTCTGAAGTACCATCTGCAAGATAACCATCAGTAAGGTCGGTCTTAACATAGATCGAGTTAGATTTACCGATGATAAGTACATTCTCGAGGTTAACAGCAGTACCAGCCTTCAACATAACACCGTCAGCTTTGTATTTAGTCTGCATAACGCCGTTGTCATCCTCCTCCTCGTAAGGATAGTTGTAACCAACTAGAGTTGCGTTAGAGATTGTTGGGTGCGAAAGTGGAGTTGCAGCGTTGTTTGTACCCTGATTATCACACTCCAACAAGCAGTCGCACTTGTAGTCGATATCCTCCTCTTGATAAGCTACGATGTAGTCTGCGCTACCTACCCAGCCATCAGTCCAGTCGAATGAGTCGTCAGAACAAGATGTTGCTACGCAATATTTGATGTTAACTGTACCACCGAAGAACTCGAAACCGTCGTCAGAACCACGATATGCCTGAACGTACTCTACTGTAGTGCCATTACCTACACCGTAGAAAGATACGCCGTTACACTCTTGATCCTCGTCGTATGAGTAACCAGTATACTCTAGACGAACATAACGAAGTGTACCTGAGTTGTCAGAAGAGTTTGTGCCACCATAAGGAAGACCCTCGATCTCAGAGCTAGAAGGGATTGAGGTGTTGATTGGCGCATAACCACAAATGTGGATACCACCCCAAGCACCAATTTTTTTGCTGTTGCTTGTCATAACGATAACGCCATCAGCATCACCACCGTCAGCCTCGATCTTACCACCCTGCTCGATGAAGATGTAGTCACAGTTTGAGTTGTCGTACTGAGCTGTGATAGTTACACCTGGCTCAATAACAAGAGTACCGCCACTTACAACGTGAAGACCACCATCAAGTTTCACTGAAGCGCCCTCAGAGATAGTCAATTTGCCAGAAACCTCTGCAGGTAGAGTCTCACCGTCGCCAACTACAACATCCTCGGTTGAACCTTGGTCGCCATTGTCATCGCTTGTTGACTCACAAGAGGTGAATGCTACTGCTGATGCAAGCATTGCAAGAGCGAATAATCTGAAATTCTTTTTCATAACTTTGTTTTTAAAAAATGATTTGTTTGTATTTAATTTATTTTTTTCTTAAAATTTAAGTGATACTCCGATCTGACCACCAATACCGTAGTCATGACTCTCTACAACTACACTCTTGCCATTGATCTCCTGCTCGTAGAGCTCCTCCTGATCCAGAAGATTTGTTAGCTGAGCCGACACCTGAAGATTCTTAGTGATGCTGTAAGAGGCGTTGAAGTTTAGGGTATGAACTGTCATCTGGTAGATATCGCCACGCTCTGATGTTCCAACAGTATGGATACGAGGACCTTGCAGGTTGTAGAGAAGTGCGAAACTCATCGTACGTGCATCGTCGCCAATGTATGAAGAGTAGGTAAGATCGGCATTCAAAAGATATGGAGAGGCACCTTGAAGCGCACGGTTATTATTGGTGTAGCTACCATCCGTAAGAACCACATTGGTGTACATATATGAACCATTTACACCTAATCTCAAATTCTCGTATAGCACCTTGCGAGCTTCGACCTCGACTCCTGCAGCCATACCCTGCTCAGCATTGTTGAAGGTGTGGATCTCGCCACCACCAGAGAGCGATTGCGTACGCTCAATTGGAGAGTCCAAATATTTGTAATAACCTGTTACTGAGACCATATCACCGCTTTCGAAGAACGCCTCATAACGAAGGTCAGCATTATAGTTGTAACCATTCTCAAGATCCTCATTACCCTTAGTTTGAGCCGAGCCATAAGACTCTTGGTAGAGGAACGGAGCCATCTCGATAAACGATGGACGGGTCACTGTGCGAGAGAGTGCGAATCGTAGCTGTCTATCAGAATCGACATTGTATCGCACATTAAGCGCAGGGAAGAAATCTGCTGTTGGATATTCGCGAGTGTCGACTCTGCTACCTGTTGAGTAGTTGACATATTGCATCGAGTACTCGTAGCGCAAACCTGCGTTGATCAGCCATCTATCATTGTATGAGAGATCCGTAGAGAGGTATCCCGAGTAGATACTGCTACCCGCATCATACTTATCTTTATCCTGGAAGCTAGTGACAAAGGAGTATGCTCCATTATCAAAATTCTCGTGACCGAGGTAGTCATCTGCGTTGTATGGATCTGAGAAAAATTTAGTTGACGAAACAGAGAAGAATGATCGAAGGTCGTAGTAGAAACGGTAACCAACATAATCACGGACTTTCTCTTTGTACGCAGCGCCAAATGTTAGTTTGTGTTTATCGTCAGCGCCAAATTTATACTCCGAATAGATGTTTCCATTCCACTCATTCTCATTTAGTTCACCAAAGTAACGCATTGTCTCCTGCTGATTAAGGTCGAACAGCGATAGTGAACCTGTAGAGGACTCCTCGTACATCACCTGACGACGATCTGGCTCATCAGCAGCTGAAGCTGTATAGGCAGCCAACCAGTTTAGCGACCACGCGTCATCGATTTTGTGAGCACCGTTTAGCTGATGTGTCAAAAGTTTGTAGATATGCGTAACATTGTTGCTTCCAACTAGTTGATAATCCTCCTGGTCATATCCACGACGCAACGAGTATTTGTCTGTTACGTTGCGTGCAAAGAAGAGCGTATAGCTTACGCGATCCTCTTCGCGCATCGACATACCTACATTGGCAAGAGTGGCCATCTTAAGCGACGATTCGTAATTGTCTGAGTAGTACTCATCTGTTGGATCCTCACTGTTTGTAGCTTCGTAGAGTCTAAAAACCGAACCTAGATCAGTCTGCTTATCATTACTAATACCACCCGAAAGCAACATATTAAGCTTTTGATTACCAATCTCATAGCTGTGACCCCATGCAGCATTGCCACCAAAAACTGGGAGTGCTGTAGATTTGCTTACATTGAAACCTGTATCGAAAGGTGAACCCTCTTCGGCGATATACTCATTGATATACTCAACAAATAGTCCATCAGCATCCTTGTAATTACTCTTATCGATTACCGAAGGGTCTACAGTAGATTTCGAAAATAGCGAGACACCATCCATATCGTAGAAATCTTGACCTGTGGTATTCGAATTTCCGCCGACGCTAAAACCGAACGAAAAGAAGTTGTCGGCCGAAAGATCCTTAGTGGCGATATCTACATGAGCACCAGAGTAATCGGCATACGATTTTGCATCGTAGACCTTACTTACGGTGATGTTTTTAACTGTCGACGAGGGGAAGATATCCAGAGGGATAAGCTTATTATCGGGGTTAGGTGAAGCGATTGGCTGACCATTGAGCGTTGTGATAGAGTAACGATCACCCAAGCCACGCACAACAAGCTGACCTGAAGTTGCAACCGAGATACCAGTCAACTTTTTAACGCCCTCCTGAACATTCGAGATTCCTTTGATGGCCATCTCCTTTGCACCCATATTCTCGATAGCAACATTTGAAGCAATACGCTCATTTTGAAGAACCGCCTCACTCTCTAGGTTCTTGCGAGTGGTCACTGTCACCTCTGAGATTGTTTGAGAGTCTGTCGCAAGCTCGATTAGAAGCTCTGGAGTTTTTCCATCAACATCAATCTCCAAAAGCTGAGTCACATACGAGATGTAGGAGAACTCTAGAGTTGCAGGACCGCGACCAATCTTCAATTCAAACATACCGTCGAGGTCGGTAGTTGTACCCTGATTTGTGTTTAAGACAAAAACTGTTGCGCCTAGAAGTGGCTCTTTGGTTGCGCTGTCTACAACCTTTCCTTTAAGTGTCGCTGCTGTCGAAGCAAATGCTGTCGAGAGCATCACAAGCACCAATAGGAGATCCTTAATTTTCTTCACTTTTACATTGTTTAATTTCACACTGCAAAAGTGGTGATTCAATATTACGAAACTATGTCATATGTGTTAAGATCACGTCAAAGATGTTAACATCGTGTTGCGATGTGGTAACAATGCGATAAACACAAGTATTAAGCGTTGATAATCAGCTTATTATATAAATAGAGGGCTATTAAACATTAAATTTAACAGCCCTCTATTATATATATAGGTATATTTAATTACTCTACGCTCTCTGCATCGAAGTCAGAAACTAGAATACGACCACAATACTCACACACGATAAGTTTTTTACCATGACGAATATCAACCTGGCGTTGTGGTGGGATACGGTTGAAGCAACCACCACACGCATCACGCTTTACGGTCACAACAGCCAAACCATTGCGAACATTACTACGGATACGATCATATGCCGAAAGTAGGCGCTCGTCGATCTTCACCTTAGCAACCTCAGCCTTAGCTATCAACTCAGCTACAGTTGATGCTGTCTCTGCCTCGATTCCTTCGAGCTCTTGGCGCTTCACCTTAAGATCCTCTTGACGCTCGTTTAGGCTAGCTGTCGCCTCATCCAAAAGCATCTTTTTAGCCTTTGCAGTCACAGCGTACTCTTTTAGGTACTTCTCAGCAGCTTGAATCTCCAACTCTTTGTACTCAATCTCCTTAGTAATAGCGTCGAACTCGCGGTTATTACGCACATTATTGTGCTGCTCCTTGTAGTTCGCAATGCTGATCTTAGCTTGGTCAATCTCGCGACGACGTTGCTTGGTGAGTTGATTTACATCCTCAATCTCTGCATTGATGTTCTCGATGCGAGTGTTAAGACCCGCAATACTATCCTCGAGATCTTGAACCTCCAACGGAAGCTCTCCCTTAATCATGTTGATCTCATCGATCTGAGAGTCAATCTTTTGAAGTTCATACAATGCGATGATCTTCTCCTGCATTGAATAATCAGCTTCAACTGCTTTCTTCTGTGTTGCCATACTTTAGTGTTATCTCTTTTACTATTAATTTATTGTTTGTCAAAGCCCCGATAATAGACGGGGTTACAAGAGGCCTCACTCTTGCGAACTGCAAAGTTAAACATTTTTTTTGATATTATACCAAATAAAATGTCAATTGCGCAATATTCACTCTCAAAATGGCCAATATCTACAACCGTGAAACCAGAATCGGGCTCCATGAAGTCGTTATACTTAAGATCAGCTGTAATATATAGGTCTACCCCACTTCTCTTTACCGCACCCATCAACGAGCCACCAGAACCTGTACACAACGCAACCTTGCGAATTGGTCGATCGATAGGCACGCTGTGGCGAAGCGCCGAGAGCTTCAATATTTTTGCAATCTCATCAAGATAATCCTCAAAGGCGGTTGGCTCCGCAAGCTCTCCAACCACACCATAGCCAACGCTCTCCACTGGTGAAGTCGATTCAAGCAAGCACAAATCATTTACGCCCAACAATTTAGCAAGATGCCAGCTCATGCCATTAGGGGTACTATCTAGATTTGTGTGGCACGCGTAGAGTGCAATATCTGAGCGGATAGCCTCCTCGACACATCGCTCGACATATGTAGCTGAGTTAAAACGCTTTAGCGGATGAAAGACGATTGGGTGGTGCGTCACTATTAAGTTGGCACCCAACTCTTTAGCCTCGGCAATCACCTCACTTGTAACATCTACGGCAATAAGAACGCCTGTCACAACACTCTCTGAGCGACCCACGACCAGCCCCGCATTGTCATACGAAGCTTGGTAGCTCAATGGCGCAAACTCCTCAATTAGTGCTGTTATATCTTTAATTGTCACCATATTATCTAAAAAAGATTTTGTTCGTAAAATGCAAATAACTCCCTCTCTTCGCTACTCTCCCCACCTTTGCGAGATGGCTGAGTCGTCGACTGCGAGGTTGAGATCTGCTCGCTATCATCTCGAGGTTCTGCAACTGCATCAATATCAATTAATGGTGCTGAGTTCTTATCAGACTCCACCTCCTCAACATCATCGCTGGCATCACCCTCTTTAAGCACCTCTCGCACTTCGAGCAACAGCGCCCGCATATTGAGCAGACGATCCATCAACTCAACCTCTCTATCAGCGTGTATTTTGCCACCTTTGAGGCTCTTCTTAGCCCCCTCTAGCGTCATACCACGCTCTTTTACAAGGTGATATATCAACTTAAAGTTTTCAATATCCTTGGGCGTAAACAGTCGATTCCCCTTCTTATTTCTAACGGGCTTGATAACACTAAAATGACTCTCCCAATAACGAATCAGTGAGCTGTTCACGTCGAACATCTCGGTCACTTCGCCCATCGTATAAAACATCTTTTTAGACTCCATAATCTTTCGCTTAGCCTATTTTAATATTCGTAATGAGTTAGGATACATATTGTTAACTCTGCCGCCAATGCGTTTTACAAAGCCGACAGTATACCCTCCAGCGGCAACAACGTTGATCCCCTCCTCGAAGAGCTCCGCTGCAATCTCTTGCTTGCGAAGATACGACAAAATTTCGGAATTATCAAGCTCAACTGCATTAACCTCCTCACAATTAAGATCATGAAAAAGCGCTAGGGCTGGATCAGGCTTCAACTTACCCTTAAATATTTGCCCCATTGCCACACCCGAATAGATCGTGGTTAGCGACTCAGATAGGCTCTTAATGGCCTCCGCTTGTGCACGATAATAACCATAGATCGTGGAGTCGGCGACAGTAAGAAACACCATCAACTCAGGCTGAGCCACCCATCGCGAAACCTCCGAAAGAGATTGACGGTCAACGGTAGAGAAGATTTTTTTACGCGATTTTGGCTGTTTTGTCTTTCCGCCTGCATCATAGCTTTTTGTAGCGACAGCAACAAATAGACCTTCGCCTTCGACCCTATGTGGAAAGAATCTAAAAGTTTGAAACTCCGAGACTTGACCAACCTCAACGCCCCATTGCTCATCACACGCAACAGTTTCATATGGAGCTATTTGATCGCCATAATCCTCCGTAAAACGCTCCAAAACGCCCTCGTTTTCTACTTTATTAAAGGTACATGTACTATAGATAAACACGCCACCAGGTTTTAACGACCGCCAAGCACTATCCAAAATCTCGCTTTGGCGATCAGCGCACATAGCCACATTGGCCTCGCTCCACTCCTCGACGGCACCATCCATCTTGCGAAACATACCCTCGCCAGAGCAAGGTGCATCCACAGCCACCACATCGAACCACGACTCAAATTGAGCTAGATGCTCGGGGCGATTATTGCAAACAACAACATTTCCAAGCCCCCACTTGCGAACATTATCAGCTAACACAGAGGAGCGAGAACGGTTAATTTCATTGGCCACAACAAGCCCCTCGAGCCCAACAAGCGTTGAGTAAAGAGTCGATTTGCCGCCTGGTGCAGCACACATATCGAGTACTCGAAGTCCTTCGATATTGCGCTGCGACAATATGTGACCAACAAACTGAGAACTAGCCTCTTGGACATAGTAGGCGCCAGCATGAAAATCACTATCAAGAGTAAACGACGGGCGCTGCGGAAGGTAGAAACCATATTTACTCCACCCAATTGGGCGCTGATCAATAGGCTCCTTAACTTTGTATGGATTTAGTCGAATCGACGTAGGCGACTGGGTCGAAAGTGCAGCAAAAAGAGCATCAGCCTGAGCCTGCCCTAAGTCCTGCACCACCCGATCAATAAAGGGTTGAGGTAGTAACATTATCTATTCATAGAGTCGATTTTTTCGCAAATAGATGCAAAAAGATCTGGTTTTTCAACAAAATCGCTTTGATCCATATCGACAACATAGAGGTTGCCATTATAGATCTTATCGATCCAGTTATTATATTTATCATTGAGTTTTATCAAATAATCTTCATCGATATTTGCCTCATAGTCGCGACCTCGTTTTTTGATCTGCTGAATGAGCGTAGGCACACTCGCCTTAAGATAGATCAAGATATCGGGACGCGGAACAAAGCTCGAAAAGAGATTAAAAGTTTTCATATATGTCGAGAAGTCGCGCGAGGACATAAGCCCCATTTGGTGGAGATTATCTGCAAAGATATGTGCATCTTCGTAGATCGTACGATCTTGAATAAGGTACGAACCACGCGTCACACTCTCTGTGTAGATATCCTTAGTTTGTTGGATACGACTACTCAAAAAGTAGATCTGCAGATTGAATGACCATCGGCTCATATCCTCGTAGAAATCACCTATATAGGGGTTGTTTGGCTCCTCGAAATAGGCCTGCGCATTATAGTGTTTTGTCAACATCTCGGTTAGGGTGGTCTTACCACTGCCGATATTTCCTGCAATTGCTATATACATAATCCTCTATATTTTAGTCTCGGTTTTAATCCAATTTATCACCTGCTCGATCTTCTCACGATCATTATTCAAACGAGGCAATTTACTCTTATTATGACTACGCATCCAACGTACGAAGGTTCCCGAGGCCAAAATAGTCACATCGGGCAACGAGAGCGTAGATTGTCGTTTTGCGTCATAGTCAGAATTGAGAGATCTCAACTGCAGATCAAGCGCCTCGACAAATAGAGCGACATCGTGCGGAGGGCGAATAAACTCAACGAGCCACTGATGACACCCCTTCTGCCCCACATCCATAAATCGAGGTGCAACCATATAATCACTCAACACCGCCCCCGTAGCACTACACGCCGCAACCAGCGCCTTATCGGTATTCTCAACTATGAGCTCCTCCCCAAAAGCGTTGATATATTGGCGAGTACGCCCCGCGAAACGAATACGGTACGGATCAAGCGACGCGAACTCAACCGTATCACCTATTTCATAACGCCACAATCCGTTAGATGCAGTGATAATCAAGGCGTAAACTACACCCAGCTGCACCCCCTCGAGCGGAACAATTTGATCACCTACCCTAAATTCGTAGAAGGTGTCGTAATCCAACATTAACAACATGTCGTCACGATCGAGATCGTCGGCAATTGCGAAGAAACCCTCCGAGGCGTTATAAGTCTCCATGTAGTTGATACCTCCCCCGTCGATCTGGCTATAGGCCTGACGATAAGGTGTCATCTCAACGCCACCATGGCTAAAGAGTTCCATATTGGGCCACACCTCGCGTATATTGCTTTTGCCCGTATACTCCAACACCCTTGCCATAAGCGCTAGGTTCCACGAGGGGACACCCGCAAATGAGGTGATATTTTCGCCCACACACTCCTTGCAAATTCGCTCACACTTCTCGTCGAAGTTTGTCAACAACGCGGTCTGCATTCGTGGCTGCCGAAACCAGCCATTACCTAGGGCGAACCGCTTCACGATGATGCCCGAAAGATCTCCAATTAAAGCATGTCCCTCCACTTGAGCCGAACCGCCCAGTGTAAGCACCTTTCCGTTTAACACCTCCGAATTTGGGATAATAGTATTATAGATGGCCCCGACATCATTCATACCACGCATATGCATATTACAGAACGACTTAACAGAGATTGGGATATATTTACTTCTATCGGAAGTTGTACCAGACGAGCGTGCAAACATATTGATACGGCCCGCAACTGCGACATCGCTCTCGCCCTCCACCATGCGCTCGATGTATGGCTTAAAGCTTTCGTAGTCGAACAACGGAATATCCTTGGCAAATTTATTATATGTTAACGCTGCCGATACGTTATAATCACGACCAAACTTGCTCTTAGCGCCACCGTTCATCAGTTCACAAAAAACCTCACGCTGCACATCGAGTGGATGGCGGCGAAAACGATCGATCGAGCTGCATCGATGCATTATAAAAGGTTTTATAAGTGAGCTTTTTAGTGACATTGCGCTAAAATATTTTTAATTAAAGTAGTTGCCGATCTTGCTAATTGACTTAGGCATAGAGAAGACCACAACCCTATCGTAAGGGGCGATCACGCTATTGCCCGTAGCAATAAACACCTTATCTCCACGAACTATGCCACCGATGATTGTATCGTCGGGCAACGACAAATCGCGGATTGGGCGCTTCGTGGCTGGCGAATTTGGCTTGACGATGAATTCCAGCACCTCTGCCTCGCTACCCGTCAAACACTTTATCGCCTGGACGTCGGTCGACATGGTGAAACGGAAGATATTAGAAGCTGTGACCATCTTCTTATTTATGATGGTATCGATACCTATACTATCTGCCAAGTTGATATAATTTAGATTTTCAACCTCTGCGATCACCTTCTTCACACCCATACGCTTAGCCAGCATCGCCGCCAAGATATTGGTTTCACTGCGACCCGTAACCGCAACAAAGGCATCCATATTGGCTATACCCTCCTCTAGCATCACCTCGGTATTACGACCATCCTCGTGGATGATCAAGGTCTTATCTAACTGCTCCGCAAGACGATACGCCTTCTCTGCATTATAATCCACCAATTTAATATTCACCTTATCTTGAAGCTCGGCAGCAACTCGAATACCAATTCGCGAACCTCCCAAGATCATCATATTCTTAATCTCGATATTACTCTTGCCCGAGAGGCTCATCAACTCATCAATTGCATTCTGGCGCGTGATAACATAGATCAAATCATCCTCCATAAAGACCTCATCTTTCTGTGGGATAATTGTTTCACCACCGCGATTAATAGCCACAGTGCGGTACGAAAGCGGAGTATCATCGTCGGCAAAGCCCGACAATTCACGACCAACAAGAGGCGAGGTAGCCTCAATTCGAAATACCACCAACGAGAGCTTTCCACTCGAGAAATCGACATACTCGGTGATCGAAGAGTGACCAAGGAGGTTAATCACCTCGCGAGCAGCCACCTTTTCGGGGTAGAACAGGTAGTCGATACCCATATTAATGAATATCTCCTTGTTATTTGGCTCTAGATATTCGTTGTTATCCACGCGAGCGATAGATTTTTTAACACCCAACTGCTTCGCCAACACCGCCGCCACAATATTATCGTTCTCTTCGTGATTAACGGCGATAAAGAGATCACTCTTGCGAATTGCCGCGCGTCGCAAAGTCGCAAAGGCTGTCGAATCGCCCTCAACTGTGATGACGTCGGCCAAGCTTGAGACCTCGACCAGCAACTTGGGATCGCGGTCAATTACGGTAATATCGTGGCCGTTACCACTCAACATTGTCGCCAAGTGACTACCCATTTCGCCTGCTCCAGCAATAACAATCCTCATAATCTCGATAAAATTTTGTAATTCGACAACAAATATATAAATTTGTAGCGTTAATTCAAAATTAAAAAACCATTAAGTTATGTCGAGCTACCTATTTATACTCCTTTTCTGCGTAGGCGCAGTAGCAATCTTTGTTCTTGGGCTCTCAATCACCCTCATTTTCAAAGGTCACTTTGTTGACTCAGAGATCGCAACCAACAAGAACATGCAGGATCTAGGTATTCGTTGTGCGGTACAGATGTCGCGCGCCGACGAGCAGGGAGTAAGTTGCAACGACGTGGGCTGCAGCGGAAACTGCGCAGGTTGCGAAATCGAGACTGAGACCGAGGCGTAGAGGTAAACAGCATGGCATCGAGATCAAAACGGCTGTTTTAGACAAACTTTACATTAATTCGCTTCTCGAAACCATTATCCATCTTGGCTTTAATTGTCGAGTTACCCTTACGGCCATTTTGCGACTGAATTATAAGTAGACACTTGCCATTATAGGTGGTGATCTTGTTGGTCTTATGTGACCCAACATAGCGCGGATCACCATTATCTATACCCAAGATTCTCACAGAGTTACCAACCTCAAATTCGATCTGACGATCATCATCCGTCACCACAACGCCATCACCATCAATGAGGGTTACCTCGATGTGAGCGACATCATATCTATCAGCCAAAATCTGATCTTTATCCAGCGAAATCTCAAAAGCCTGACTCGCGCCATTGGTTTTAAGCGTATATCGAGACACCTCGCGACCATCCACCTTACCCACGGCAACAAGCTCGCCATCCGCATAGTTGACCATCCACGGCACAACATTATCTTTTGGATAATCTGCTCTATTTTTCTCGCCCAACGACTCGCCATTCAAGAATAGCTCAACTTGAGGTGAGTCACTATACACCTGAACCACAATGGGTTCACCATCTGCATAGCGCCATTTATCGAAGGTGTCGAACCACTCCCAACCACCATGAGCAGAGTTGCGAACCTCATTGCGGTACTCCATATAGAACTCGCCGTCGTCACCCATCTTAAACTCACTCAACTCCGCAGGCGTGGTAACAATGTGCGTCTTAGGATTGTCGCTCCACAGCGCCTCGAAGAAGTGGCCTCGAGCAAGTTTGAAACAGGCCATATCAAATAGCCCATTATCATAACATTTAAGAGGCCAAGGGCCGCACTCTCCCAGATAAGAGATACCAGGCCAAAGAAATATACCTGCGATATAATCTTTATCCATGACTGCCTCCCACTCATGATATTGACCGACGCACTCGGTGCCGATCATCGGCTGATCTGGATACTGCTTATGCCCCCTCTCATAATAGGCATATTTATAGTTATAGCCAACAACATCCAGCGCTGCCATAAGCCCCGATATGCGAGAAACGGATGGCAAATTTGCGCCAAGCGTAACAGGATGTGTTGTGTCGACCTCCTTGATCCAACCAACCAAATCTCTGGCGGTTTCAGATAGTTGGTCGCGCCCCCGACTGTAGCGCATAAAACGAGCCTTCACAGAGTCCGCCTGAACCTCAAGCGATGGAAACTCCTCAAACTTAAAGAGATCCACCCTCTCGCCACTCGAGATCCAATAGTAGGGATAGGTCCACTCCACCTCATTGCCGATACTCCAAAGTATTAACGATGGGTGATTGCGATCTCGACGTATAAAGCTCTTCAAATCTCGCTCTGCCCAATCATTGAAATATTTCACATAACCAACCGCAAGTTCGTCAGATACACCAATATTAGTTTTATCTGCAAGCCACTTTTTTTTGGGTACCTTCCACTCGTCGAACATCTCGCTCATCACCATCAAACCCATTGTGTCACACATGTTTAACAGCGATATCGAGTGTGGATTATGAGCCGTACGAATTGCATTACAACCCATCTCCTTGAGCCGCTTCAACCGTCGATAAAGCACTTGATCATATACGGCGACACCAACACAGCCCAAGTCACCGTGGATATTGACGCCCTTTATTTTTACAAATTTATCATTGACAAAAAGACCCTTTGCGGCATCAAAACGCACATCTCGTATTCCGAAATTAGTTGTCTTAACATCAATCACCTTACCATCTTTGCGAATAGAGCTACGCACCTTATAAATGGTAGGCTCCTCTAAACTCCAGAGAGATGGATTCTTCACCCTTATCGACTGCTTAAAAGTTGTAGATTGACCATAATGTGACTTCGACGACCTTCTGCTAGCAATCAACTTATCGCCCAAAAATATCTCATTTACAACATCAACGACTTCGACCTCATCCGAGCCTCTAACAACATCAACGTCCACCGAAACGGTTGCTCTTGAGGCTGATATATCGGGAATTGTGACACTCACACCATCGGTGGCAATATAATTTTCATTGCGCGTCACAAGTTTCACATTACGATAGATTCCACCACCAATATACCATCGAGCATTGGCATAAGCCGAACGATCGACCTTAACGGCGATAACATTTTGCGCACCACCATAACGAAGATAGGGGGTAAGATCGTACTCAAAACCTAGATATGCACATGGGTACATCCCTAGATATTCACCATTGATCCACACCTCGGCAAACTCGCAAACACCCTCAAATTGAATCACAGTATGGACGCCCTCCGCCTCTCTACCAACCTTGAATGTTTTGCGATACCAACCCACTCCGCCAGGCAAAAAGCCATTAACAGCGGATGTCTCTTCTTGAGTGTAACCCTGCTCTATGCTCCAATCGTGTGGCAGACGAACCGACTCCCACTCTGAATCGTCATAATCGATAGCAAATGCGTCATCTTCAACCGATAACGAAAATTTCCAATCAAAATTAAAATCGATATTTTCGCCAACCTTGATTTGAGATAACAGGTTGAAAACAGCGCAAAATAGCACAGCTGCAAGCACTAACAAGATCGAAACAATCCTCTTCATTGGTCTATAAATTAAAAGGTTACGCTAGATATAATTATTTATCATTCAACGGCGAATCTGGCTCCTTTGCCATTGCGTTGTAGAACATTTTGTCGAGAAATTTTGGTAAAAATTTCTTCACCAGGTGAGTTGCGCGACCATCAAACTCCATAAGACACAAGCGTTTGCGCTTAGCAGTAGCACGCATAATAATGTCGGCTACCTGCTCCGAAGTCATCATCTTCTCCTCGGCACGTGGGGTCTCTCCTTGCGACGAGCCATCGGCTGTCAACGCAGAAAAGCGAACATTAGAGGCGGTGAAACCAGGGCATGCGATCATCACATGAAGCCCCTTTTTCAAATTCTCAATACGGATCGTCTCAAGGAATCCAGTCATCGCATACTTCGACGCCGAGTAGCCCGTGCGTCCAGGCAAACCATGGAGACCAGCAACCGATGAGACACCAACAATAGAGCCCTTCGATGATTGCAAGTAAGGCAGTGCATACTTAACACAATTTACAGTACCCCAGAAGTTTACATCCATCAAACGGCGCAAAACCCCCAAGTCGACATTGTCGAATAATGCACGCATAGATAGTCCCGCATTACATATAAGTATATCGATTTTGCCATAAGATTCAACAGCTTTTGCTATTAATTTTTCGCAATCTTCTACAACAACAACGTCGCACGCGGAGTAGACCGCCGAACCTCCTGCCGCCTCAATATCGGCAACAATCGTCTCCAATTTAGCCTCTTGACGCGCAGCTAAAACAACCTTTGCACCCGCCGCAGCATACGTTTTTGCTAAAGCCTCACCAATTCCCGACGAAGCTCCCGTAACAACTACAACTTTATCTTTTACACTTTTCATATATCTATTTTTTATGTTTATATTTCAATTTCTAAAGTATCATATGCCAAGTCAACACCCGCTGGCAGTGAGGCATTTGCCACCTTGTATAGCCCCATTTCGTGAGACATATGTGTTAAATATGCACGGCGGGGCGCGACACTTTCGATCAAGGCAAGTGCCTGTGCGACATTAAAATGCGAGGGGTGCGGTTCAGACCTCAACGCATTGACAACCAACACTTCAACCCCTTTCAGCTTAGCCACTTCAGAGGCCTCAACTGCACTAAAATCGGTTAAATAGGCCACTCGACCAAACCTAAACCCCGTGACAGAGAAACGTGGCGAATGGTGCCCCGAGATAGGAACCACCTCAACTCCCTTTACAAAAAAGCTCTTCGCAGGGTCGATAGTCACAAGCTCAATTTCGGGCACTCCCCTATATTTATCCGCCGCAAAGGCGTAGTCGTAATCCTTGCGAATTGTCTTCAGCGTACATTCAGTGCCGTAAAGTTCAATCCTATGGATCGTTGGATAATCCACAAAATTGAGAGCCCGCACATCATCAATTCCGCCCACATGATCCTTATGTTCGTGGGTCAAGAGTATAGCATCGATCTGACGAACAGCTGCGCGAAGCATCTGCTGCCGAAAGTCAGGCCCTGCATCGATCACAAATCGAAAGCCATCACCCTCGATCATAGCCGAGCTACGAAGCCGATTATCACGAGGATCAACTGATTGACACACTTCACACCGACATCCAATCGTTGGCACTCCCTGCGAGGTACCACTGCCCAAAATTGTTAACTTCATCCCCTACTTCATAATTTTAAAGACCATCGCCGTGCGCGAAGTATTGTACAATTTAATGTAGTGGTTTTCGCCATCTGAATAGGAGAAGTGCTCGGAACCAATCTCCGAACGACCTAATCCGCCAAAGCGCTCTTCATCGGTCGACAAAATAGCGACATACTTGCCTGCGCGTGGTACCTTAGCTATATAATCAGGCACCGAAGCTGTTGGATGCCAATTGAATACAAACAACAAGTTGCGCAGCGTAAAGATCATTGTCTTATTCTGTTCATCCATCTGTTCGCTATATGGATAACCCGCCGTAAGCAGTTTCGACCGCTTGACCAGCGACAACATAGCACGATCAAAGGCACCCAATTGCGAGTAGCGCAAAAAGCCATTTTTCGACAGCGACCACAATCTGCGCGCATGCGAGTAGCTCCAATCGTTACCATCGCGCGGGAAGTCGATCCATTCGGGGTGGCCAAATTCGTTGCCCATAAAGTTGAGGTAAGCGTCACCTCCCGTGGTTATGGTCATCAAGCGGATCATCTTATGGAGTGCAATACCTCGATCGACAACGACACTCTGCGAATCTCGATTCATCGAGAAGTACATATCCTTATCCATCAGACGGAACGCAATTGTCTGGTCACCAACCATAGCTTGGTCGTGCGACTCGGCATAGGCAATGGTTTTAACCCCCGCAAGACGTGAAGTCATGATGTTCCACATCTCGTAGATATCCCACTGCTCGTCGGTCTGATCTTTAAGTAGTTTGATCCAGAAATCGGGGATAGCCATAGCCAATCGATAGTCAAAGCCAGCACCACCATCGACAATTGGGAAGCAGAGGCCAGGCATTCCACTCACATCTTCGGCGATAGTAATGGCACGCGGTTTTAGGTCGTGCACCAACTTATTGGCCAGAGTGAGGTAGACGATGGCGTCACGATCGACCCCTTCGTCGAAGAAGCGCTCGCGACAATCAAACTCCACGTAACCACGATGATGATAGAGCATAGAGGTTACGCCATCGAAACGGTAACCGTCGAAGTGAAACTCATCGAGCCAATACTTTATATTAGAGAGCAGAAAATGTTGCACCTGCTGCTTGCCGTAGTCGAAAATCATCGAATCCCAATACTTTTGGTATCCGCCATCACCCGCCTTTGAGTAGTGGTGGTCCGAACCATCGAGAGCATTAATACCCTCATTTAGATTCTTAACATAGTGAGCATGAACAATATCCATGATCACAGCAATACCCATCGAGTGCGCTCGTCGCACCAACTCCTTTAGCTCTTCGGGGGTTCCAAAACGCGAAGAGGCGGCAAAGAAGTTCGAAACATGGTATCCAAACGAGCCATAATATGGATGTTCGGCAACCGCCATCAACTGCACAGCGTTGTAGCCATCGGCCTTAATGCGTGGCAGAATCTCATCGGCAAATTGCAAATATGAACCTACACCCTCCTCCTCTTGAGCCATACCAACATGAGCCTCATAGATCAGAAGTTGCCCATTTTTTATAGGTATAAAATCTGCATCATCGCCCCAATCGAAGTGTTGCGGCACCCAAAATTGAGCCGTATAATTTTTAGTTGACTCATCTTGGACCACGCGCGTTGCGTAGGCTGGAATACGATCATGCCACCCATTGCCTCCATGAATATGAAGCTTATAGAGCGAATAGTGAGTCAATCGATATGCATATATTGCGTCGGGCAGAAAAATTGACCACACTCCGACACTATCGCGGCTCAGCCTCAACTCGGTACGTCGCCAACTATTAAAGTCGCCAAAGATGTAGACATCCTTAGCCTCGGGGAGCCATTCGCGGAACCACCACCCCTTCATCATCTCATCACGCTGCCAGCCAAAGTAGTGATAACCATTGGCATAGTCGGCGATCGAACCCGAGCTCGCTTCGATATCGGCGAGGTGTTGTTCATAGAGTTCATGACGATAATTAATCTCATCTTCGACGGGCAACAACCACTCATCGGAGGCAACTAAAGGGAGTCTTTTTTTCTGCTTATCCATAATTATAACTATCTGATTAAGCAAAAATACAAAAAATAATGTTATTTTTGTCAAAAATGTATTTTTAACCCAATAATAATTTTCTAACCTATGTTTAAAGGACAACCTAAAGGTCTATTTATCGCCGCCATTGCAAATGCCTGCGAGCGTTTTGGCTACTACACAATGATAGCCATTTTGACACTCTTTCTCATGTCGAAGTTCGGACTCGACGAGGTGCAATCTACAGCCATCTACTCCTTCTTCACCGCCTCAATCTACATCTTGGCGCTGGTTGGTGGCGTCATCGCCGATCGCCTCCGCAACTACAAAGGCACGATCACCGCAGGTATCATATTTATGGCTGTAGGTTATCTCGCACTGATGCTCCCTTTCGTCAACTCCCAATCGTTTTCGATTGGTGCGCTGATGGTTGTTGCATTTGGTAATGGTCTCTTCAAGGGTAACCTGCAGGCGCTTGTGGGTCAGCTCTACGACAATCAACAGTACGACAAAATGCGCGACAGAGGATTTCAAATCTTCTATATGTTCATAAATATAGGTGCCACATTAGCCCCCTTTGCCGCAACTTTCGTTCGCGAGTGGTGGCTCAAAAGCCAAGGGTTTATCTACAACTCAGACCTCTCGTCGCTCTGCCATCAAGCCATCAATGGCACAATGTCGAGTGAGGTGTTCGATGGTCGATTCACGCAACTTGCAAATCAGGTAACAATCTCTGGCGTTGCCGACATGAGCAGCTTCGCAACCGAGTATCTTGGCGCTTTCAACACTGGATTCCACTACGCATTTGGCGTTTCGATCTTCGCAATGCTTCTTTCGCTCGCTGTCTTTGTATCAAATAAAAAGGTGTTGCCAACACCGCAAGCAGCCGCTGCAGAGAAGGAACAGAAGGTAACAATGACAAAAGAGGAGATCGCAAAAGATGCTAAGAATATCAAACAACGCCTATACGCTCTATTCGCGGTATTTGCCGTTGTGATATTCTTCTGGTTCTCGTTCCACCAGAATGCAACAACCCTCACATTCTTTGCACGCGACTACACCAACCTCACGCTTTTCGGCAAGCCAATTTCGGCCGAGATCTTCCAGTCGTTCAACCCATTCTTTGTGGTCTTCCTCACATTTATTGTGGTTGCCATCTTCAACTACCTATCGCAACGCGGCAAGGAGCCCTCGACACCAATGAAAATTGCAATTGGTATGGGTATCGCAGGGCTAGCATTCGTAGTGCTTGCATTTGGTTCAATCGGTCTTCCGTCAGCATCTGACGTCACCGCTCAGGGTGGACTCTCGGCGGCTGAGCGCGTTACTCCATGGCTGCTGATCGCCGTCTATTTCATCCTTACTGTAGCCGAGCTATTCATCTCACCTCTAGGCCTTTCATTCGTATCAAAGGTTGCTCCAAAGCATCTGCAAGGAGTGATGCAAGGCGCATGGCTAGGTGCTACAGCGGCAGGAAATGGCCTACTGTTCATCGGTGCAATTATGTATAAGCAGATCTCAATCGCCACAACTTGGTGGGTCTTTGCTGGCGTTTGCGCTATATCGATGTTGATTATGCTATCGATGGTAAAATGGCTCGAAAAGGTTACTAAATAGCCTTATTATATATAGGTAATACTTAGGCAATACTCCTTGGGTGAAAACTCAAGGAGTATTTTTTTGGGGAAAGTTAAAATATTCACACCTCTCGATCGTCTACAATTACAACAAGAGCACCAAAGCTCTCACGCAAAAAAAATTTGAGTAATGAATATATTAACTAAATTGAAGATGAAATTTAAGGAGCCCAAGGAGGTTGCCTCACTAACTATCATAACCGACAGATGCACTGGCTGCGGATCATGCATCGAGAAGTGTAAACGTAACGTCTTTGAGATGGACCGCGAGGCAGGAGTTGCGCGAGTGGTTAATCTCACAGATTGCGTAGGATGTGGTAAATGTGTCGAAAAAATGTGTAACTTTGAGGCAATAAGCCTCGCATTAGCCTGAAAATTATGAAAAAACACCCCATTAAAATTTTAATATCCATCGCACTTTTTGCCGCGATGGGCGCTGCGGTAATGCTATTGTGGAACGCAATCCTACCCTCTGTTATCGGATGCAATGTCGTCAATTACTGGCAAGCAATAGGTCTTATCGCCCTTTCGCGACTCTTCCTTGGCAAGATAGGAGGCGGCATAGGAGCCAGAAGGCCAAACAGATGGAGCAACGACGCCGAGCTTCGCGAAAGAGTAAAAGGGATGACGCGCGACCAGAAGAGAGAGTACATCAAGGAGTACATGCAGAAAAACAGCGATAACGCAGATGAGTAAATCTCGTTCAGAATCAATCTTTAAGCAATTCTCAGCAGCTTTAAAAGGATTCATCATCAAGCAGACCTCTTCGTCCAACGAGGCGGAGGATCTGTTGCATGATGTCTTCTACAAATTCATCGTGGCCGATGGCGAAGATGAGATAATCGAGAATGTTTCGTCGTGGCTCTACAGAGTTACGCGCAACCAAATTATCGACAACTCGCGTAAGATCAAAGAGACGAAGCTCCCTCCACTCGCCGAACTATTCATGGAGGATCAAAACGCTGAGTCGGAACAGGCTACCGTTAACGCAATGATTCGCGAGGAGATAGAGGAGGCTCTTGCGGAGTTGCCCGCCGAACAACGATCAATATTTACCTTGAACGAGCTGCAGGGAATACCATTCAAGGAGATATCGCAAAGCACTGGTATACCAGTAAATACGCTTATATCGCGTAAACATTACGCTACTCAACACCTGCGCAAGCGATTATCGTGGCTCTACAACGAGCTATAAACAGATTGTTAAATTTTGAATAAAAACTTTAAAAACCAGAAAACTCTTTTGGTTTTTTAAGTTTTTTAGTTACCTTTGCACCATTGAAAATTAATAGTATACATAAATGGAACTACAGCAAAGGGCTGAAATAATTAAATACGCACGCAAAGTGATTGTCCAAATGGGGGTTAAATCGCTTCGCATGGACGACGTAGCGCAAGCGACTCACACCTCCAAAAGAACTCTGTATGAGACATTTGGAGATAAAGAGGAGCTGCTATTCCTAGCTGCACGCGAACACTTCGACGCATTTGACCAGAGCAATCTAGAGGCGGCAAAAGATGCTGACAACATCTTGATTGCGATGCTTATTATAATGGAGCAAATTCGCAAAAACGCCGAGGTTAATTGGCAACTCCGCAGCACACTTAAAAAGTTCTACCCAAAAATCAATCAACGTTTGTGGCACGACAAGGCCGATGCCAAGCGAAAAGTTATCACTCATTCAATCCAAACGGGAATAAATGAGGGGTATATCGAGAACAGAATTAACATTGCACTCACGATGAACATGTTCTCATATATAGCAATAGGTATCACGGAAAATAACGACATGATCGAAATTCCAAAAGATATAAATATTGAGGATGCCTTCCAGGAGGTGCTAATAAACTATATGCGAGGAATTAGCACAGTCAAAGGGGTGCAGGCCATCGATGACTATTTAATAAAGAAAAATAACGAATAATATAATAATTTATCTAGAATGAGAAGAGTATTTATCTCTGCAGCTGCCCTACTTATCGGGTTGGGAGCGCAAGCACAACAGCTGCAATTAACACTCGACAAGGCGGTAGAAATCGCTCTTGACGACAACCCAACGATCCAGGTTGCTGATATGGAGATCGAGCGCTACGACTACGTTTTGGCAGAGACCAAAGGTATGTATCTACCTACGGTGAGTTTCGACGGAAGCTACAACTACAGCATCATCGCGCAACAGATGTCCAAAAGCATGCAGCTATCTGCAGATGGCACTTCGACAATATCTGCGGCCGCAAATCTATCTATACCACTCTACGCACCAGCTATTGCCCGCACATTGACCCTCAACAAGACTCAAATGGCAGCGGCAGTTGAATCGGCTCGCGGATCGAAGATTGCACTCGTGGCAGAGGTAAAGAAGGCATACTACAACATTCTATTGGCCGAGCAATCACTAGTGGTTCTAGAGGAGAGTTCAGCGATCTCGAAGAAGAGCGTCGACGATACTCAAATCATGTACAACAATGGACTCACAGCGGAGTACGACCTACTCACAGCGCAGGTGCAGTATAGCAATTTGCAGCCAACAATCGTACAAACTCGCAACTCTATCGACGTAGCGAAGCTACTTTTGAAGATGTATCTTTCGCTCCCCGAGAGCACCGAAATCGAACTCGAAGGCTCACTCGACCAGATGCGCGACATTGTATTTAACGGCACCGATGCACTCTCGACCGACATTTCTCAGAATAGTGATATGATCGCTCTTGAGTATCAATCTCAACTCCTAGCCGACCAACTTCGACTCACCAACTCGGCTCGCCTCCCAACTTTGGCGGCATATGGAAGCGTCACATATTATGGTTCGGAATCTGCAGTTATCGACTACTCAACATTTACGCCAAACGGCACTGAGTATTACGGACAGGTGCCAATCAATGTTGGCCTATCCCTCTCCATTCCAATCTTTTCTGGATTGACAAACATCAATAAAGCCAAATCGATCAAGAACCAGATGAGGCAGCTAGAGCTTCAAAAATTATACGCCGAGCAGGGTAAAATGGTTGAGCTAAAGAGCGCAATCAACAACCTCTTCACAGCGCGCGAGAAGATGTTCTCGGAGGAGGCAACAGTGGAGCAGGCGGCCAAAGCATACGCTATATCTAAGACCCGCTACGATGCTGGCGTTGGTACTATGCTCGAGCTCAACTCTGCGCAACTTGCTCAGACCCAATCGGAGCTAAACTACTCGCAAGCGATATATGACTATCTATCAGCAAAATGCGACTACGACCAAATCATAGGAAAAGAAAATTAAAAAAATATAGATTAAAAGGATGAAAAAAATTATTTATTGCGCATTTGCCTTAGCTGCGCTTGCCAGTTGCGGAACCAAGCAACAGAAAACAGTGGAGAGCACCGAGGTGCAAAAAGTTACAACGACAACGTCGGTAGCTACAGCCGAAGTGATCAACATTGAAGAGATCTATAGCTCTGAGATCAAAGCATTTAAAGAGGTGATGGTTACTCCAGCAGCGTCGGGCGTTAGAGTAGACAAGATCTTCGTTGAGGTTGGCGACAAGGTGAATCAAGGTCAACGTATCGCAACACTCGATCCAACGCAGTACAACCAGCAGATGACATCACTCAAGAACCTCCGCGCCGACTACGAGCGTTTGGAGTCGGTCTACAACGCAGGTGGAATCTCGCTACAGACTCTAGATCAGGCTAAAACAAACCTCATGATTCAAGAGGAGATTGCAAAGGACCTCAAAACAAACATCGAGGTACTTGCTCCAATCAGCGGAGTTGTCACAGCGCGTAACACCGAGGCTGGTAACCTCTTCCTTTCGCAACCGATCGTCCACATAATGCAGATCAACAAGCTAAAAGTTACAGCCGATGTTCCTGAGATCTACTTCCCTAATGTAAAGATCGGCATGCCAATCGAGCTCATCACCGAGGTCTATCCTGGCGAAGTATTCGAGGGCACAGTGAGCCT
The DNA here is from genome assembly GCA_044433705.1 of Rikenellaceae bacterium. Taxonomy (GTDB): domain Bacteria; phylum Bacteroidota; class Bacteroidia; order Bacteroidales; family Rikenellaceae; genus Alistipes. Next base: position 57,005 of record JAWXTG010000009.1, read on the forward strand.
TATTGCACCTGCAATCAACTCAGACACACGCACTTTCAGCGTCGAGATTACGGTTCCAAACTCATCTGAGCGCCTACGACCAGGTATGTTTGGCCGCACTAAATTTGTGATGAGCGAAAAGGATGGTATCATGATTCCAGATATCGCCGTACAGAAACAGTTGGGTACAGATGACCGCTATGTCTACGTAAACAACAATGGTGTAGCAGAGCGTCGTGCCGTAAGTATTGGTCGACTAGTAGGTTCCGAGTATGACATCCTGTCGGGCATTGAGCCAGGTGACGAGGTCATCACAACAGCATTCTCGCGTATCTCGAACGGCACTGCAATACAAGTACAATAATTTTAAGATAAATAAGTAGTATGAATATATATGAAAGTGCCGTAAAGAAGCCCATCTCGACCGTCCTGATATTTATCGGAGTCGTGGTGATGGGACTCTTTTCGCTCAATAATCTAGCAGTCGATCAATACCCCGAGATTGACATGCCGATGATCTCGGTTATCACCACCTATGCGGGTGCTAATGCATCGGATATCGAGACTAATGTAACACGCGTGTTGGAGGATAACCTCAACACCGTAGATGACCTTAAGGAGCTTACCTCCACTTCGTCGGACAACTACTCGATGATCACCCTCGAGTTTGAGTATGGAATAGACCTCGCCAATGCAGCCAACGACATTCGTGACGTTGTTAGCCGCGTGCAATCGTCGCTTCCAGACGAGGTAGACTACCCTACCATCTTCCGATTCTCATCATCGATGATGCCAGTTATGATGTTCGCCATAACAGCCGACGAGAGCTATCAAGCTTTGGCTAAGATCCTCGACGACGATATGGTAAACACACTTAACCGTATCGACGGAGTTGGTTCGGTAAGTGTAATCGGAGCCCCCGAACGCCAAATACAGGTCAATGTTGATCCTCGTAAGATCGACGCCTATGGATTATCCATCGAGAGCATTGGTGCTATTATCTCTGCCGAGAATATCAATGTTCCAGCAGGTACGATCGACGTTGGTAACAACACCTTCAACATTAAATCTGACGGAGAGTTCGACGAGAGCTCGGAGATTCGCAACATTGTTGTTGCCAACCGCAATGGCCGTGCCGTGAAACTTTCGGACATCGCAACGGTTCGCGATACGCTCGAGACATCGACCATGGACGAGAGAATCAATGGCCAAACTGGAGTTCGTGTAATGATCCAAAAGCAGTCGGGAGCCAACACCGTAAACATTGTAAAGGCAATCCAGAAAGAGATACCCGCAATTGAGGCGTCACTTCCCAATGATGTTAAGGTCGATATTATCTTCGAGGGATCTTCGGAGATCACCAACAGCATCAACTCTCTATCGAAGACAATCATGTACGCCTTTATCTTTGTAATTTTGGTGGTTATGGTATTCCTCGGACGTTGGCGCGCAACATTTATCATCTGTCTGACCATCCCGATATCGCTGATCTGTTCATTTATATACCTCTATGTAACGGGCTCTACGCTCAACATCATCTCGCTCTCCTCACTATCAATAGCCATTGGTATGGTGGTGGATGATGCCATTGTGGTGCTCGAAAATATCACAACTCACATCGAAAAGGGATCGAACCCCAAGGAGGCTGCAATCTACGGAACCAACGAGGTGTGGTTGTCGGTAATCGCCACTACACTTGTGGTTGTTGCGGTATTCCTTCCACTTACAATGCTCTCTGGCATGGCTGGTATCATGTTCCGCGAATTGGGTTGGATTGTGACAATCGTTGTTTCGGTCTCTACTGCTGCTGCGATCACCCTTACCCCAATGCTTTCGGCTTATATCCTCTCTGCAAAGGGTGGCGAGCACGACTACAAAGGAATTGGCATTGTATACAAACCTATCGACATGGCTCTCAACTGGCTAGATCGCGCATATGCTAAAATGCTCCGTCTAGTATTGGCGCACCGCCGAATTACAATGAGTATCGTTGCTCTCTCCTTCATTGGTTCGCTGATGATCATGGGATCGGGCAAAATACCTACGGAGTTTTTCCCATCAAGTGACAATGACCGAATGTCAGGCGTCATCAAAATGGAGCAGAATGTATCGGTAGAGTATACCGCAAAGATTGCTCGTCAGATCGACAACATTATTTACGAGAAGTACCCCGAAATTGCATTGGTGTCGGCATCGGCTGGTGCCAACTCTTCGGACGACGCATACTCAGCGATGACTACAACAGGCTCACACATAATTAATTACAACTTCCGATTCATCCCAGCAGCCGAGCGCGATCGCACAATCTTCGAGATTGCTGACCTTTTGCGTGAAGATCTAGCTGCAATTCCCGAGGTCCGCGACTACTCACTCACACCAGGTGGTGGAGCTGGTCCTTCTGGCTCAACTACAGCCGACATCAAGGTAATCGGCTACGATATGGATGTTACAAATGCGGTGGCTACCGAACTCAGAGAGTTAGCCAGAGGTGTAGAGGGTCTGCGCGACGTTCAACTCTCTCGCGAGGATCTTCGCCCAGAGTACGACGTTAAATTCGACCGCGAAAAACTATCGTACTACGGTATCAGCTATGCTACCGCTGCTGCTGCTGTCCGAAATCGCATCAATGGACTTACAGCCAGCGTCTATCGCGAGGATGGTGACGAGTACGACATTGTCGTTCGTTACGATGAGTCATTCCGTGAGTCACTTAGCGACGTAGAGAACATTACCCTAACCTCAGCAATGGGCAGGCAGATTCCGCTAAAAAATGTAGCAACAATCACAACAGTGGAGGCTGCCCCATCAATCGAACGTGAGAATCGCCAACGTATAATCTCAGTTGAGGGTACGATGGGTGCTGGCGTAGCGCTAAGTGAGGTTACAACACAAATGCAGAAGATTGTCGACGAGTATGAGGCTCCCGATGGAGTATTTATCGAGCTTGGTGGTACAATCGAGGATCAACAAGAGTCATTTGGCGACCTTGGTGTACTATTCCTACTGATCGTAATTTTGGTGTACATCGTAATGGCAACACAGTTCGAATCGCTACTCTTCCCATTCATCATCATGTTCACAATTCCACTTGCATTCACAGGAGTTATCCTAGCGTTGTGGATTAGTGGCACATCGCTTTCGCTTATCGCACTTATCGGTGCAATTATGTTGGTGGGTATCGTAACCAAGAATGGTATCGTGATGGTCGACTACATGAACCTACTCGTTGAGCGTGGATCGAGCGTATACAACGCTGTGATCGACGGTGGTAAGAGCCGTCTACGTCCAGTATTAATGACCTCATTTACAACAATTTTGGGCATGTTGCCGATGGCAATCACCAGCGATGCAGGATCTGAAATGTGGCGCCCGATGGGTATCGCCGTAATTGGAGGTTTGACCTTCTCTACCCTACTCACACTACTTGTTGTACCGATCTTCTACTCGATCTTTGTGAATCACAAGATCCGCCGCGAAACGAAAAAAGCAGCTAAAGCGGAGGCTGAGGAGGCAGAACTTGAGGCCGCAAACATTTAATATTTAGAACAATGAAAGCAGTATTTATATCATACAACCAGGCTCTCACCGAGAGAGTCAACAAGATCCTCGACGAGCTATCGATCCGCGGATTTACCAAATGGGACCTCACCGAAGGTCGCGGCAGCATCGACGGCGAGCCACACCACGGCACGCACACCTGGCCCTCGATGAACTCTTCGATCTTAACGATGATTGAAGATGAGAAGGTTGAACCACTAATGGATGCACTTCGCAAGATGGACGAAAAAACTAAGATGCAGGGCTCAAGAGCCTTCGTTTGGAATATCGAACAGATGAGCTAGCTAAAGAGCATTATATGAAAAGCCCCTCAAACCCTCACGTACCGAAAGTACGCAGGGTTTGAGGGGCTTCTTTATCTATCGACCTAATCCTTATTTCTGATCATATCCCTGATCAACAATCGTCGCAACGGCCATATCCCCAGTTACATTAACGGCAGTTCGCAACATATCGAGCGGACGATCGATTCCCAAAATCAGAGCTAAACCCTCGCTTGGAATACCAACCGAAGCGAGAACCATCATCAACATCACCACACTTCCACCAGGAATTCCTGGAGTGCCAATCGATGAGATTGTCGTTACCGCTATGATTGTAAGTATTTGAGCCAATGAGAGTTCAACCCCCATCACTTGTGCAATAAAAATTGCGGCTACAGCTTGATAGCAACTTGTTCCATCCATATTGATAGTGACTCCAACAGGCAAGACAAACGACGTTACGTTGCTCGATAGTCCTAGCTCCTTCTGACTCTGCTCCATGGTGAGCGGCAGAGTTGCAGCACTCGAGCTCGTCGAAAATCCCAACAGCTGCACTGGAGCTGCAGTTCTAAGGAATTTCGCAACGCCAATACGCGTAAATAGCTTTATTATAAGCGGATAAAAAACGAACATAAGAATAAGCAACGACCCAGCAACAGTTAATGCATAGAGCCCCAATGCGGCAAAAATAGAGAGATCGCCAGCAGTATCGACGGCGAGAGCAGCCATCAATGCAAAGACTCCAAAGGGTGCAAACATCATAATATAGTCGATAATGAGCATCACAATTCGATTGAGTGAATCGAGAAGATTAACCACGGGTTTCATCTCCTCGAGACCAATAGCCAGCATGGCAATACCGACTATCAGAGCAATAAAAATCACCTGCAACATATTTCCATTACTCGATATCGCTGCGCCAATATTCTCTGGAACAGCATCGACAACCAACGACAGTGGCGAATTTTGAGCAACTGCATCAGCCGAAATGCTCTTCTCAACAACCTCACTCTGATATAGTTCACGCAGTTCGGCTGCCTTTTCCGACGGAAAAATTGAACCAGGCCTAACCAAACACGCAGCCGCAACTCCAATACTTATGGCCACAATGGTTGTGCCAACATAGATAAGTAGCGTTTTAACACCTAACGTAGAGAGATTTTTGATTTCGCCCAAACCAGTGACACCTTTGATCAATGAAATCAGAACAAGCGGCACAGCCACCATCTTCAAAAGCTTGATAAATATGGAGCCGACAGGGGCAATGTAGTCACTAATAAACTTATCTGCACCCAGCTCAACACCGATTAATCCTGCGATCACTCCAAGCACCATGCCGAGCAATATCTTAATATATAGAGGTAATTTTTTCATATTTTATCTTCTAGTCAAACACTGTACCGCAACAAAGATACAAAAAAAGCTGCATACCGAAGTACGCAGCTTTCAAATATAGCCTTAAAAGGCGATCAATCTAGTTCAAGAATGCCAAGAAGATACCTGCAGCAACTGCTGAACCAACAACACCAGCCACATTTGGACCCATAGCGTGCATCAACAAGAAATTGCTAGGATCTGCCTTTTGACCCTCAGTTTGAGCAACACGAGCAGCCATAGGAACAGCCGAAACACCTGCCGAGCCGATAAGTGGATTCATCTTGTTCTCCTCTTTGCAGAATAGGTTGAGTAGCTTAGCAAAAAGGATACCACCACCAGTACCTACGCAGAATGCAAGGATACCAAGAACCATAATACCCAATGTACGGATATTGATAAATGCCTCAGCGGTAGCAGTAGCACCAACTGTCAAACCTAGGAAGATCACAACGATATTCATAAGCTCATTTTGAACAGTTTTGCTCAAACGATCAACAACGCCCGACTCCTTCATAAGGTTACCAAACATCAAACAACCAACAAGTGGCGCAGCGCTAGGCAACAACAACGAGATGATGATTGCGATAAGGATTGGGAAGAGGATCTTCTCACCCTTAGAGACTGGACGAAGCTGACGCATCTTAATCTTACGCTCGCTCTCGGTAGTCAACGCACGCATGATAGGTGGCTGAATCACAGGCACTAAAGCCATGTATGAATACGCAGCAACGGCGATTGGTCCAAGTAGCTCAGGAGCCAAAATCGATGCCAAAAGGATCGATGTTGGACCATCTGCACCTCCGATGATACCGATTGCACCAGCCTCGTTTGGAGCGAAACCAAGTGCATAAGCACCAATAAAGGTTAGGAAGATACCGATTTGAGCTGCAGCGCCCAAAACAAAGCTCTTTGGGTTGGCGATAAGTGGACCAAAATCGGTCATCGCACCAACACCAATAAAGATTAGACATGGATAAATACCGAGTTTAACACCCAAGTATAGGTAATCCATGAGACCCGCCTCGTCAACAAAATGCTCCCAGTGGACGTGTCCACCAGCAAAAAGTGACGCGTGGTACATCTCTGCACCTGGCAGGTTAGTGAGTAGCATACCAAAAGCGATGGTAAGCAACAATAGTGGTTCGAACTTGTGGCGGATAGCGAGGTAGATCAAAAAGATTGCAACTAAAATCATTGCAACACTACCGAAACCACCCGAAACTTCGATCATCTTTGCGATACCTGTTGAGTTTGCAAAATTTGCAAGGCTCTCCATTACAAAGCTTGATTCTGCGGCTAGTAAGTTAAGCATGGCTATTCAATCACAAGTAAGATTTGTCCCTCCATCACTGTTGCGCCCTTTTGTACGGCGATCTCTTTCACAACACCTGCCATATCTGCATCGATGTTATTCTCCATCTTCATTGCCTCGAGAACCATTAGAGTATCACCCTGCGAAACCTTGCTGCCGACAGATACTTTGATGTCGAAAACTGTTCCTGGTAGTGGGCTGCGTACAGCCTGACCTGCTCCTGAGTGCGCTGTTGCAACTGGAGTAGACTCCACCAAACTTGGGGTTACATTAGTAGCATTTTGAGTCGAGCGAGCAACCTGAGGCTTAGCCTTTTTTGTGACAGTGCTCATTCCATCGATCTCAACATCGTATGAAACGCCATTGAGAACAACTTTAGCCATCTTTGACTCTTCGTTCAAATCATTGATCTGAACGCTGTATTTGTGTCCGTTAATTTTTAATGAATAATCTCTCATTGTTGTTTGTCTATTTACGAAGTGGTAGTTGAGTTAAACCATGAATTTTTGCACTCCATGGTGAGTATGCACGCTTGATACTCATAATGGTCAAGATTGCTGACTCGCGGTCGTGACGCTCACCCATGTGCATACGCAATGCTGTAGCGATCGCTGCGATCTCCTCGCCCGACAATTGGGGCTGAAGCTCGACCTTGAGATCTGGTGACTTTGAAGCTGCCACAGAGATCTTTCCGAAGATCTTCATAACAACGACAAGGGCCAAAAGCATACTTAACACCAAAAGGAAACCAATTAGTGCAATCCAAAGAATCTCCGACCACGTCCATGCTGAATTTAATAACATTATCATAGCGGTAATCTTTACAATGGAATATTAGAGTGCTTCTTAGGAGGATTTTGCAAACGCTTAGAAGCAAGCGACTGCAATGCACGAATCACACGGAAACGAGTGTTACGTGGCTCAATCACATCGTCGATATAGCCATAACGAGCTGCATTGTAAGGATTTGAGAACTTATCGTTGTACTCTTGCTCCTTCTCTGCAACGAACTTAGCACGCTCCTCAGCATTCTCAAATGCAGATAGAGCCTTAGCTTGAAGCACCTCTACAGCACCACTTGCACCCATTACTGCGATCTCGGCAGTTGGCCATGCGTAGTTGATATCGCCACGGATGTGCTTAGATGACATCACGATATATGCACCACCGTAAGCCTTACGAAGAGTAACTGTTACCTTTGGAACTGTTGCCTCGCAGTATGCGAACAACAATTTAGCACCGTGAGTGATAACGCCACCGTACTCTTGAGATGTTCCAGGAAGGAATCCAGGAACGTCGACCAAAGTAACGATTGGAATGTTGAATGCATCGCAGAAACGTACGAAACGAGCCGCCTTGCGTGAAGCGTTGCTATCGAGTACACCAGCCATAAATTTAGGTTGGTTAGCGATAATACCAACACTCTGACCATTGAAACGAGCGAAACAAGTGATGATATTTTTAGCAAAACCAGATGCTGACTCCAAGAACTCACCATTATCAACGATTGCACTGATAACATCGGTCATATCGTAAGGTTTGTTTGGATTGTCTGGAACGATCTCATTTAGAGAGTCCTCCAAGCGAGTGATCTTATCGTTACATGCCACAAGTGGAGCCTCCTCCATGTTGTTTTGTGGGATATATGATAGTAGGTCGCGGATAAGTGCAATACCCTCCTCTTCGGTCTCAACAGCGAATTGAGATACACCAGATTTTGTTGTGTGCATAAATGCGCCACCCAACTGCTCTTGCGTTACATCCTCGCCTGTTACGGTCTTAACAACCTTAGGACCAGTAAGGAACATATTCGATGTTTGGCTCTTCATGATGATGAAGTCGGTAAGCGCTGGTGAATACACTGCACCACCTGCACATGGTCCAAAGATCGCTGAGATCTGAGGAATAACACCCGACGACATTACGTTGCGTTGGAAGATGTTAGCATAACCAGCCAAAGCGTTGATACCCTCTTGGATACGCGCACCACCCGAGTCGTTGATTCCGATACATGGAGCTCCGTTGCGAAGTGCCATATCTTGAACCTTACAGATCTTCTCAGCCATTGAAAGCGATAGAGAACCTGCTGAAACGGTGAAATCTTGTGCGAAAAGGTATACCAAACGACCCTCAATAGTACCGTAACCAGTTACGATTCCATCACCAAAAGTGTGGGTCTTCTCCATTCCGAAGTCATAACAACGGTGTGTAACGAACATGTCGAACTCTTCGAAGCTACCCTCGTCGAGCAACATTTCGATACGCTCACGAGCTGTATACTTACCTTTTGCATGTTGTGCGTCGATGCGCTTCTGACCACCACCTTGGCGGGCAGTCTCGCGACGTTCAACTAACTCTTTAATCTTGTTTTGAATTTCACTCATAATTATCTATTTGTTTTTGTCCTCACAAAGTTCTGTCAAGATGCCTTGAGTTGATTTTGGGTGCAAAAATGCGATTGTCAAACCCTCAGCGCCACCGCGTGGAGTCTTGTCGATTAGACGTACGCCCTTCTCCTCAGCATCGGCCAACTGCTCGTCGATGTTCTCGCAAGCGAGTGCCATGTGGTGGAAACCAGCACCTTTATTCTCTATAAATTTTGCAATTGTAGAGTCCTCTGAAGTAGGCTCCAACAACTCGATCTTGGTCTGTCCCAACATAAAGAAAGCGGTGCGAACCTTCTGGTCTGCAACCTCTTCAGTAGCGTAACACTTTAGACCTAATACATTTTCCCAGTATGGAATCGCCTCGTCAAGGCTCTTCACTGCAATACCAAGATGTTCAATGTGTGATACTTTCATAAATTTTATTTATTTTAAGTTAGCTAATAATTATAGTTCACTGTTATTTAGCAAACAAAGGTATAAATTAAAAAACAAATAACAATAATTATTTCATTTTTTTTATTCATACCTTTAATATATATAGGGAAAACCGTCTCTGACTAGCCTACACCGACTCATAAATTTTGGCTAACTGCTCGGCAATGCTCTCTTTAGAGTAACGTTTTGCCTCGGCCCAACACTGTGCGATGAGCTGACCTCTAAATGATTCGCTATAGATGATCGCCTTGATCGCTGCTGCGACAGCCTGTTGGTCGTGCGACGGCACATACTTGGCTGCCGCACCTGCAGTCTCACGATTCAACGCCATATCCGACAGGATCATTGGAACACCTTGATGCAGAGCCTCAATTATGGGCGCAACAGTGCTCTCAACAGCTGGCATATAGATCATTACAAGCGCCATACGATATAGCGAGCACCTATCCGGACCATCCATTTCGTAAATAAATTGCACACGCGAGGCGGCGCCAACATCACGCGCCATACGAAGCAGTACGTCGGAGTGAGTCGTACGACGAGTACTGACTACTATATTTAAATTAATTGGCAGTGAGAGGATTGCATGAATAATAACGCCATGATCGTGCATAGTATCGGCCTCGCCCATCACAAGCACATATGTTTCTGGAAGTTCGAATTTGGCTCTCACCTCCAACATCTCGTCGCTCGTTGGCGTATGGTCAATACAGTCGCAAGAGATAGTTTGAAGCGATGGGCATATCTCAACTCGCTGATCATCAACGCCTAAGCAGTCAAGCAACCTCCGCTTATCCTGACTATTGTGCGCGATAAGTTTAGCGGCGTGACGACAGTGATATCGATACAATGGCAGAGTAAAGATCCTCTCTCCAAATGAGAATAGGTGCGGCGTAGTAACAAATCGCAAATCGGACATTGTAACCACCGAACGAGGAATATTGCCAATAAAATTTAACGATTTATGCGGCACCAGACAGTGCCACAGATCAGGCTTATCACCCAGGGCATAGTGATTGTATTGATGATGTGGTACATATTTTTTGAGAAGTTCAATAATTCGTGAGGCGTGCTTTTGCCCCATCTTGCCAGAGTAGAATGCGATCTTCATTGCAGAAAATTTTTTATTTACTTTTTTATTTATACCTTCGTAACAAATTAGAAACCAAAATTGACGAAACAATGTCATTCACCAAAATAAAACACTTCGAGATGGACTACATAGACGACCATCATGACAGCGCACTCACTGTAAATGAGGGTGTTGCAGATCAACCAATAGTCAACCCATACTTCGTACGTCGACGTCGACGCACCCTATCAACAGAGGAGTATGTCGCTGGAATTTTGGAGGGAAATATCACCATCCTCTCACAAGCAATCACACTCGTAGAGAGCGCAAACCCTCATCACCACGCCCAAGCGCAGGAGATTATCGAGGGGTGCCTACCCCACTCTGGCAAATCGACGCGAGTCGGCATCACGGGCGTTCCTGGTGCTGGAAAATCATCATTTATCGAGGCTGTGGGCAATATGATCACCTCGATGCACCATAAGTTGGCGGTGTTGGCAATCGACCCCAGCTCCGAGCGAAGCGGAGGCTCTATCCTTGGTGACAAGACGCGCATGGAGAGCATCTCGACCAACCCCGACGTATTCATTCGACCCTCACCATCAGCAGGTTCGCTAGGTGGTGTTGCGCGTAAAACTCGCGAGACAATTGTGCTCTGCGAGGCTGCTGGTTTCGATATAATTTTCATCGAAACCGTTGGCGTTGGACAATCAGAAACGGCGGTTCACTCGATGGTCGACATGTTCATGATGCTACAGATCTCGGGGGCTGGTGACGAGCTGCAAGGCATCAAGCGCGGAATCATGGAGATGGCCGACATGATGGTCGTGACCAAAGCCGATGGCGAAAACAGGACCAAAGCAGACGTAGCTCGCAGCCAATACCAAAGCGCTATGCGACTATTCCCTATGCCAGAATCTCAGTGTAGGCCAACGGCTTACATCTGTTCATCGGTCGAGAAAACAGGCCTCGAAGAGGTATGGAAAGGGGTCGAAGAGTTTATCGAGAAGACCAAAGGAAATGGTTATTTCTTGAGCAATCGCCATCGCCAACTCAAATATTGGATGTACGAGACAATCAACGACACGCTCAAAAGTGACTTCTATCTAAATCCCAAAATCGAAGCGATTATCGGCGATTATGAGCAGCGGGTATTAGAGACTAAAATCAGCTCATTTATTGCCGCTAAAGAGCTGTTAGATAAATATTTCGAGCGATGAAAAAGGTCGTAGTATTCACTGGCGCAGGGGTCAGTGCCGACAGCGGTATAGCAACATTCCGCTCGTCTGACGGATTGTGGGCGAACTATCGAATTGAGGATGTCTGCACCCCAACAGCACTAGCAACAAATCGGAATGTGGTTATTGAGTTTTACAATAAACGTCGGCGCGAAATGCTCGAAAAGAGCCCAAATGCTGGCCACTACGCCATTGCCGAACTTGAGAAATATTTCGAGGTGGAGGTAATCACCCAAAACGTTGATAATCTTCATGAAAGGGCTGGATCCTCGAGCGTGCTTCATCTGCATGGCGAGCTAACAAAATTGCGATCACAGCGCGACCCTAAACTAATTTATCACATCGATGGATGGGAGCAATATATGGACGACAGAGCCCCCAATGGAGATCTCCTTCGCCCACATATTGTCTTTTTTGGCGAGGATGTCCCCCTATTCACTCAAGCTACGAAAATAACAGCAACAGCAGATATCCTCATCGTCGTAGGCACATCGCTGGCTGTCTACCCTGCCGCCTCGCTGCTCCACTATGCGCAACCTCAAACACCAATATATTTAGTTGATCCTCAGCTTCCAAATTGCGATTTAATAAAAAATAAAATTTATCACATAGCGTCTAGATCAGCCGAAGGCCTACCAAAATTGGTAGATCTTCTAAAAAATTTATAAACTGATTCTAATAAAAGGCTATTATACAACAACTTAATAATATATCTTAGTTTGTCGTTTGGATATATTATTATTTTTTCGTATATTGCCAGCTGCAAAATAGTTAAAAAGTATATAAAATAATAATTTAAAAAACTAAGTGCATGAATAGCAAATATTCACTACCTACAGAGGGTGGATTAAAAATTTCAGAGACACCACAAGATGTTATCAGTGGTTATGAAAAGATTGCTACAACAATCTTTCCAAGTGAACAAGATGGTGTTAAACACCTTGCAGATCAAGTTATTGAGATGATCAACGCTCACAACAAAAGTGAAAGCGGGGAGCCATTTGTTTTGGGCCTAAGCACTGGTCGCACTCCAATTGGATTGTACCAAGAGTTGGCGCGTCGCTACCAAAACAACGAGGTCTCATTTAAGAACGTCAAGACAATATCGCTCGACGAGTTCTATCCACTCACCAAAGATGACATGCATAGTCGCAACAGAAGAATCCACGAGGAGTTCCTCAACCACGTAGATGTTGCCCCAGAGAATCGCCTTACTCCTGACGGAACAATCTCAAAGGATAAGATGAGTGAATATTGCAAAATGTATGACCAATACGCAAAGAGCATAGACCTATTAATTATAGGTATGGGTGAGCAGGGTCAAATTGGATTCAACGAGGTCGGATCATTTGAGAAGTCTCGTACACGCTTGGTTCAACTTTCGCACAACTCTCGCAAGGTGCAGGTTGGTGTTCTTGGAAACAGCAACGTTCCTCACTACGCTATCACCATGGGTATCAACACTATAATGATGGCCAAGAAGGTTATTCTTTTGGCTTGGGGTGAAGATAAAGTTAACGCAGTGCGTCAAGTTGTTGAGGGCGAGATGACATCTCAAATTCCAGCGTCATACCTACAAAACCATCCAAACATCCAAGTTGTGATCGACAAGGCGGCAGGCGAGGGTCTCACACGCGAGCTAACTCCATGGCTAGTTGGCGAGTGCGACTGGACTCCTAAATTTGTTCGCAAAGCAATCGTATGGTTGTGCGGTGTCGTTAATAAGCCAATTCTAAAGTTGACATATAACGACTACATCGAGAACTCACTAGGTTCACTTCTCGAGAGTAGCGAAATGAAATATGACGCTATTAACATCAAGGTATTCAACGATTTACAGCATACTATCACAGGCTGGCCAGGTGGCAAACCAAATGCCGACGACACAACTCGCCCTGTGGCATCCGACCCATTCCCAAAACGAGTATTGATCTTCTCGCCACACCCCGACGACGATGTAATCTCGATGGGTGGAACATTCATCCGACTCGTAGAGCAAGGACACAATGTTCACGTAGCATACGAAACATCTGGTAATGTTGCCGTTCACGACGACGTCGTACTCCAGAGCTTCGAGACTGCTCTCGAGGTTGGCCTAGGCGATCGTTACCAAGAGGTTAAAGATATCATTGCATCGAAGAAAAAAGGTGAGCCAGAGCCACGAGCTCTACTCGACATGAAGGGTGCAATTCGTCGCGCTGAGGCCAAGGCTGCATGTCGCTCATTTGGACTCGACGCAACAAATAACTGCCACTTCTTGAATCTGCCATTCTACGAGACTGGCGGAATCAAAAAGGGTCAACTTTCTCAGGATGATACAGATATCATCGTAAAACTTCTTCGCGACCAGCAACCTCACCAGATTTTTGCAGCAGGTGACCTCTCGGATCCACACGGAACACACCGTGTATGTATCGAGGCTATCCTTGGCGCACTCGAGGTTGTTCAAGATGATGAGTGGATGAAAGATTGCCACATGTGGCTCTACCGCGGAGCTTGGCAAGAGTGGGATCTCGGCATGGTAGATATGGCTGTACCATTGAGTCCAGACGAGATGGTTCAAAAGCGCCACGCAATCTACCGTCACCTTTCACAAAAAGATATCGTGCCATTCCCTGGCGACGACAGCCGCGAGTTCTGGCAGAGAGCTGAGGATCGCACCCAAAATACAGCAAAATTGTATAACGACCTAGGAATGGCTGAGTATCAGGCTATTGAGGTCTTTGTAAAAATGTTTTAACCATACTACCAAATAACAAGATGAGACTTATAATTAAAGAGAATAGCACTGATGTTGCTGCATGGGCAGCAAGCTACATTGTTAACGCAATCAACAAGCACCAAGCTGCAAGCGACAAACCATTTGTTTTGGGTTTGCCAACTGGATCAACTCCACTTGGAACCTACAAAAAGCTAATTGAGTACTACAACAACGGTGAGGTATCGTTCGCTAATGTAATCACATTCAACATGGACGAGTATATCGGCCTAGCTGAGGATCACCCTGAGAGCTACCATAGCTTTATGAAGAATAACTTCTTCCAGTACATCGACATCTGCATAGAGAATGTTAACATTCTAAACGGTAATGCTGAGGATGTTCAGGCTGAGTGTGAGGCATACGAGGCTAAAATTGTTGCAGCTGGCGGAATCGACCTATTCCTTGGTGGTGTGGGTAGCGATGGCCACATTGCATTTAACGAGCCATTCTCTTCACTCTCTTCACGCACACGCATCAAGACTCTAACCGAGGAGACAATCGTTGCAAACTCTCGCTTCTTTGGCGGCGACATCTCTCAAGTACCAACAACTGCGTTGACCGTTGGTGTAGCGACAATTCTCTCAGCAAAAGAGGTTCTAATCTTGGCCACTGGCGCAAACAAAGCTCTTGCTGTTCAGCAGGGTGTCGAGGGTGCCTACAACCACAAGTGGACAATTACAGGACTGCAAGTACACCCTGCAGGAATCCTTATTTGCGACGAGGATGCAGTTAGCGAACTAAAAGTTTCGACATACAGATACTTCAAACAGATCGAGAAATGAGAAACTACAACGAAATAGTTGAAAAGTTCATCCTAGAGGGCAACGTCGAGACGATTGCTCCTCTAGGAGAGGGCTTTATCAACGATACATTCACCGTCACTACACAAGGTGACGCACCAAATTATATCCTTCAGCGCAAAAATCATGTCATTTTTACAGACGTTCCTGCGATGATGGAGAATATCGAGCGTATCACCGCTCACCTGAAGGCTAAAGTCGAGGCTCGCGGAGGCGATACATCACGCGAAGTTATGACGATCAATAAGACCGTAGATGGCAAAAGTTACTACCAAGACAGTGAGGGTAACTTCTGGACAATGTGCGTATTTATCAAGGACTCAGTAACTTTAGACAAAGCTGACTCCCTTGAGTTATGCTACAAAGGTGGATACGGAATTGGTCGTTTCCAATCAGATCTAGTCGATTTCGAAGGTCAACTTGCTGAGACAATCAAGGGCTTTCACAACATCCGCTGGCGTTTCAAACAGTGGGATGAGACTATCGCTGCCAACAAAGTTGGCCGCGTGGCTCAACTCGCAGAGGAGATCGCATGGATCGAGAGTCGTCGCGAAGAGATGCTCAACTTTTGGGCTCTAGTTGAAAATGGCGAGATCCCAACGCGCATTACTCACAACGACACGAAGTTAAGCAACGTACTTTTTGACAAATCGGGCGAAGTTTTATGTATGATTGACCTCGACACTGTTATGAGCAGCACATCGCTCAATGACTTTGGCGATGCCATCCGCTCATACACCAACACTGGTGCCGAAGATGACAAAGAGCTCGACAAGGTATCGATGAATTTGGAGTACTTCGAGGCATACACAAAAGGATATCTCGCTGCTCGCGAGGGCTCGCTAACAGCACTTGAGGCTGAGTGGTTGGCATTCTCGGCTCGTTATATCACTTTTGAGCAAGTTCTACGCTTCTTGATGGACTACATCGATGGCGACAACTACTACCGCACCGCATATCCAGAGCATAATCTAGTGAGAACACACGCTCAATATAAGCTCTTGAAATCAATCGAGGAGCAGTATGAGCAGATGTGCAAAATCGTTAAAGAGAACGCATAAGAGATATGGAGATCAAAAAAATTGTAGCAAATCTATCTGCCGAAGTGGTTGCCAGCATGCTTGATGCGGCTCCTAAAGAGAAGATTCAAGAGGTGAATTGGGCTAATGAATTCCCGTACCTACCCAACGTAGAGTTCTCAATTCTACATGACGGCGATAATATTTACATCAAATATTGGGTTGATGAGCAGGCTACACTAGCTAAGGTCACACAAGATTTTGGCGAGATCTGGACAGACTCATGCGTTGAATTCTTCATCTCATTTGGCACAGGTTACTACAATATCGAGTTTAACGTTATTGGCCACGGCTTGATGAGTTACAGAACGAGTCGTGAATCTGCCGAAGCTGTTCCAGCAGAGCTAATGGCTAAGATTGAGCGCTACCCTAGCCTACCATGCGAGAATTTCGAAGAGAAGAGAGTGGAGCCGTGGAGCCTAATGCTAAAACTACCAAAAGAGTTGTTCATAAAGGAGAATTTAACAACACTCGACGGTGTAGCTGCAACTGCAAACTTCTACAAATGTGGTGATAATCTAACGGTCCCTCACTTTGCATCGTGGAATCGTATCGACATCGAATCTCCAAATTTCCATAGACCAGACTTCTTCAAGGCTATATCCTTCGAATAGTTTGGCGTATTAAACAAAAAAATATGGGTGACTGTTTTTGTTGACAGCCACTTTTTAGCGTAACTTGCTATTAGTCAATGTGCATATATTGCCAAAAAGCACGAGTCCTACATAATAGGCTACATACAAGGTGATTTCGGGTAATTTTCACAATCTAATCGGGTAGGAGCAGTGGGATTATTTCCCACTGCGACCTCCCACACCACCACGCATGCGGTTCCGCACGTGGCGGTTCCCCGCTTTGACATCACTCATGACGTGTTTGTTGTTGTTTTCA
>JAWXTG010000010.1:0-69292 GCA_044433705.1 Rikenellaceae bacterium
TTTTTAAACTTTTTTAACAACTTCGGGGCTACTACCCTTGGCTTCAACTACTTAAACCCCCAAATTATTTTACACAATCTGATGTGGCCGAAAGCCCCTTATATATAATATATAGGTATAGGTACAAAAGAGTGAATATTACCAAAAAGACCATATTGTTAATATCGGCACATTTCAACCAAAAAAGGGCGATTAAAACAACGGTTAAACATATACAATATAGTTATCAGTCGCCTCGTTATAATTGCAGCTTATAATATTAACATAAACCATAAGACAACAACTATGAACAAAGCACTAATTTCATGCGCAGCAGCAATACTACTCGCCGTAAATGCCGCAGCAGCATCGACAAAAAAAGAGATCACGCTCTCTTCGCCCGACGGAACAACCCAGGCGATAATAGATATAGGGGATCAAATTCGCTATAGTCTCTGGCAAGATGGCCGCGAAATATTGACGCCATCAGAGATCTCGATGACCCTGAGTGACGGATCTGTATGGGGAGTTGGGGCAAAAATCAAGGCCATCGACAAATTGAAGGGCGACGGCATAATCGAGACACCCCACTATAGATCTACGCAGATCGAAGACCGATACAACGGAGTTGTGATCAATTTTTCAGATTGGAAGCTCGAATTCAGAGCCTTCGATGACGCCGTAGCGTATAGATTCGTCTCAAATAAGAGGGGACAATATGAGGTCATGGGCGAGCGCGCCGACTTCAATTTCCCCAGCGACGCTGTAGCGACCGTTCCATATGTGGCGATTGAGGGGTCGCTTGAGGAGCAATTTTTCAGCTCTTTCGAGAACACGTACAGCGTCTCGAACCTCTCAAATCTCGATAAAAATCGACTAATGTTTCTTCCGTTAAGTGTTGAGAGCGGCGAAGAGAGACGCATAACAATAACCGAAAGCGACCTTAGGGACTATCCAGGCATGTACTTAAAGGCAAATTTAGGCCAAAACAGCCTATCGGCTCTCTTTGCGCCCGTAAGGGCCGAGTATGAAAAACATGCGGGATACAATAATCTGCAGGTTGTAGTCAAAAGTCGCCACGACTATATTGCACGAGTTGACGGACCTAGGTCATTCCCCTGGCGCGTTGCGATTATATCTAGAGACGATGTCGAATTGGCCAATAGCGAAGTAGTCTACAAACTTGCTGCAGAGAATGTTATCGGCGACACATCGTGGATCAAGCCTGGCAAAGTGGCTTGGGATTGGTGGAACAACTGGAATCTAGAGGGGGTTGACTTCAAAGCTGGGGTCAACAACGAGACCTATAAATATTACATCGATTTTGCGAGTAACAACGGTATCGAATATGTCATTTTAGACGAGGGTTGGTCGGTGAACAAGGTTCACGATCTGATGCAGGTGGTACCCGAGATCAACCTCGAAGAGCTTATTGCATACGCCGAGCAGCGCAACGTAGGCATCATTTTGTGGGCTGGATACACCGCTTTTGATAGCGACATGGAGGCTATATGCAAACACTACAGCCAGATGGGCGTCAAGGGTTTCAAGATCGATTTCATGAATGGCGACTGTCAAGATTTGGTCAACTTCAACGAGCGTTCGGCCGCTATGACGGCAAAATATAAGTTGATGCTCGACATTCATGGAACCTACAAACCGACTGGACTGGAGCGCACATACCCAAACATCGTAAACTACGAGGGGGTGCACGGCCTCGAGCAGATGAAATGGCAGCCACAGGAGTGCGATCAGGTGACGTACGACGTTACAATGCCATTTATTCGAATGGTCGCGGGACCAGTAGATTATACTCAAGGGGCGATGCGCAACGCAATAAAAACTTACAACTCACTCGCCGATAGCATTGAGAATCAATACTATCCTAGCTTTACAACACCCATGAGTCAAGGCACGCGAGCGCGTCAATTTGCGCAGTATGTTGTATTCTTCTCGCCTCTCAACATGCTGTGCGACTCGCCAACAGCATACGAAAAGAATCCAGAAAGTACCGAGTTCATCGCTTCGATGCCAACAGTATGGGATGAGAGCAGAGTAATCGAAGGTAAGATGGGCGAGTATATCATCACTGCGCGCCGAAGTGGCGAGAGGTGGCACATCGGCGGTATGACAAACTGGGATCCTCGCTCAGTGACCATCGACATCGAGGCTATCACAGGACGAAGCGCCACCGAAGCGACACTCTACAGAGATGGAATCAACGCCGACAACAACGGTGCCGACTTCGCTCGAGAGCTAATTCACCTCGAATCAAGCACACTGGACATCCAGATGGCTGGCGGAGGAGGCTTTGTGCTGATTATCTAGTCGATAATATGTATAAAATTTAAGGCCTGCAACCGAAAAGTTGCAGGCCTTAAATTTAAATATTTCTACTTTCAGCTTATTCAGCTGCAGTAACTGACAACTTGATAGTTGCTTTAACCTCGCGGTGGATCTTAGCTACAGCCTCGTACTCACCAACGGTCTTGATTGCGTCTACAGAGATAGCCTTGCGGTCGATCTCCACACCTTTAGCAGCAAGAGCCTCAGCGATATCTGCTGAAGTGATAGTACCAAACAACTTACCCTCCTCAGCTTTTGCGCTGATTGTGATAGGTAGGTTAGCGATCTTCTCAGCCAATGCTTGAGCATCTGCAAGAATCTTCGCGTCTTTGTGAGCACGTTGACGAAGGTTCTCAGCCAATACCTTACGAGCTGAAAGTGTTGCTGATTTTGCGAAACCCTGAGGGATCAAATAGTTATTTGCGTAACCTGGCTTAACATCTACGATGTCGTTAGCGTAGCCCAAGTTCTCGATATCTTTGATAAGAATAATCTCCATTACTTTTCCTCCTCTTTATTATTTCATACAATCGGTTACGAACGGAAGTATCGCAAGGTGACGCGCACGCTTAACAGCTTGAGCAACCTTCTTTTGGAACTTCTGAGAAGTACCAGTCAAACGACGAGGTAGAATCTTACCCTGCTCGTTAAGGAACTTCTTTAGGAACTCTCCGTCCTTATAATCTACATACTTGATGCCGAGTTTCTTGAAACGGCAGTACTTCTTTTTCTTTACATCTACAGATACTGGGTTGAGGTATCTGATCTCAGATTGTGGTCTGTTGTCTGCCATTTTTACTCCTCCTGCTTGTTAGAAAGTTTTGCACGACGACGCTCAGAGTACTCTACAGCGTACTTGTCTTGCTTGAATGTTAAGAAACGGATGATGCGCTCATCGCGGCGATACTGAGTCTCAAGAGTGTCGATGATAGAACCCTCGCCTGTAAACTCAATAAAGAAGTAGAATCCGGTAGTCTTCTTCTGAATAGGATATGCAAGCTTCTTCAAGCCCCAATTCTCGCTATTCACAATCTGACCGCCGTTCTCGGTGATAACACCTTGGAATTTGTCAGCAACCTCCTGCACCTGAGCCTCAGAGAGAACTGGAGTGACAATGAAAACGGTTTCGTAATTGTTCATAATTATTTTATAATTAATTAGTTATAACCCTAATAGCCCTACTCGGGCACTTAGAGCGACTGCAAAGGTAGCAATTATTTATTACTCCACAAAATTTTTCTCGCTTTTATTGGGTAAATATATAAAAAAATAGCTTTTGGGGATTTGAAAAATTATCGCTACATTTGCTGATAATTTGATGCAACTTATTAATATTACACATTTTAACAACTACAAAATAGACACGATGCAGCTCACAATAACACGAAAAATCACTCCTCTTTTCATCTGTTTGCAAATGTTGACAAGCTGCATAAACAGAGGCGAAAAACTACAGGAGGCCGCTATCGAACCCGTTAACAGTGAGTGCGAAATATCGATCATGTTTGGCGGTGATGTGATGCTCCACCAGCCTCAGATCGATGCGGCACGCAACGGCGAGGGAGGCTACAGCATCGCCAAGTCACTCCTATATATAAAGGATAGCTGGGCGATGTGCGATGCCGTCGTCTTCAACCTCGAGACGACACTTTCAGATAAAAATTATAGTGGCTACCCTCTTTTTGCGGCACCACGAGAGGTTACGCAAGACCTTCAAGCGTGTGGCGTGACCCACGTTATGCTCGCCAACAACCACATTTGCGACCGCGGAGCGCAGGGAATCAGGAACACCTTACGCTACGTCGAGGAGGCATCTCTCGAGAGCGCAGGGTGCTACGTTGACTCGCTCGATTTGGAAAAGAGAGTGCCTATATTCATCAAAAAAGAGGGGTTTAATATAGCGCTACTTAACTATACCTACGGCACCAATGGCATGCCAATTCCCACGGGCATGATTGTACCGTTGCTCGATACAACCCTGATTGCTAAAGATATAGCTCAAGCCAAAGAGGCTTCGGCCACAAATATAATCACATTTGTGCATTGGGGAAATGAGTATCAATCGCACCCCTCGATCGAACAAAAAAGGCTGGCTGCATGGCTGCGAGCCAAAGGAGTAGATATTGTGGTGGGTTCTCATCCGCATGTCATTCAGCCAACGCAGGTTGACTCCACTGGTGCAACGATATACTCGCTTGGAAATCTGATCTCCAATCAACGGAAGCACTACACAAATGGCGGGCTCCTAGTCAAGCTCGACATTGTACGTGACACATGCAACAACCTGAGTAGCTACGAGATAACCCACCTACCCCACTTCGTCTACAAGGCACCACTGGGCGATCATCCGCGATACTACTGCACACCGCACACCCTTGTCGACTCCATTATAGTGGAGGCTGCACAGCGAGCAGAGGCTGAGCAATTTTTCAGCGACACCGAAGCATTGCTATCATCCTCGCTTTAATCTCAACGCTTCACATCACCCCTCTCGAGTTCCAAAAGAGACTCTTTGGTGTCGACGCCTGCCGCATAGCCCGTCAAGGCGCCACCAGAGCCGATCACACGATGGCACGGAATGATGATATGAATTGGATTTTTATGATTTGCAGCACCGACAGCACGCGACGCCTTTGGATTGCCAATTGCCGTTGCAACATCCTTATAACTACGTGTTTGACCATACGGTATTCTCTGCAACTCCACTAGCACCACTCTTTGAAATGGGGTGCAACCACTCAAATCAAGATCAATATCGAAGTGGCGTCGGCGACCACAAAGATACTCCTCGACCTGCCGAAAAACGGCATCTGCAAAGGGTGTGGCATGGCCCAAATCGCTCGGCATAACGTCCAAGATTTGCAGCCGCGTGAGCCGATTATCCTCACTATGCTCCACCAAAATTGCCCCAACCGCAGAGCTGTATATTGCCAATGATCTCTCCATAACGCAAAGATAATCTTTTTTTCGTATCTTTGCACCCTGAAACGGCTGCTCATGAAGCATCCAAGTTAAATTTAATTAAGAAATGAGCAATAAAGAGCAACCTATAGGCGAATATTCGGTGACATTCAAAGGACGCAAACCCGAAGAGGGCGACGTGCTAATCAGAAGCAAAAAACGCTACCGTCAAAAGGGCGAAGTGATATCGGGCGCCGCCAAAATGCGCGCTGCCTACAAAACCAGAATCGCAAAGAAAGGGCGAAAAAAATAGCACTGACTTTTCTGGGGACGGTCTGGGTCTGACTCCGTCGGGCGGAGATTGCACCTCCGCGGGTGCATATTACCCTGCGTATTGGGCATAGAACTTTAGTAAAAAGTTCTATGATTTTAGAACACAATGAGCTGAATCAAATAAATTTGTTCAGCTCATTCTATTCTAAAATTTCTTAAATGCTTGCAGCATTTAAACCCAATTCGAATTACAAGTCAACTTACACCAATAATGTATTGTGAATTGTGTTCCAACTCGCTGATTTGCATTGGCAACCGCAGGTTGACATTGATATATAATAATGGCTGAGAGTGTTGAAAATGTATTTTCAACACTCTCAGCCATTATTATATATCGGTAAGCGCTTAAAAAGCGCTGCAAATCAGTGCAAGACAAAAAGATCAAAAACGACAGTTTTTGGGTCCAGGCTTGCCTGGCGGCCGCCCGCTGCTAGGGCAGTAAGAAACGTAAGAAACGTAGAAAACGCAGGAAACTACTGCTTATCAAACCTCACAAACCAAGGTGAGAACTCAGCGCCCTCGCTATCCTTGAGGTGAATCTCGATCTTGTGATCACCTTTTGGAATCTTCACGTCGGCCAATTTAATTGGTACACCTACCTCAACTTCCTGTGAGGCAATCAGTTTACCATCAATTTTGATAGTTACGCTCTCCGTGTTAGCTACGCCTCCGTCGCATGCTGCATACCTCTCACCATTAGGGATGAATCGACCCTCGGGTGCAGCGTCCCAATAGCCTAGACCCGACTCGGGAGACCAACGATATAGTTCGATATTATACCTGTAACTTTTGGGTGAACTTACTGTCCAATAACCCGTTGTAGGCCTAGCGTTGGTGTGCAATAGAGTCTGATTCCAAACATTGCTGCCGTTGAGATCGTCGTGAAGGTCGTGACATGTAAGATCTACAGACTCCCCCTCAACATTTGTGACCAGTGGAATGTACGATATCACATCACCATTTGCCGCCGTGTGCTGCCACCACTTTTTATACTCGGCATACAACTCGTCAACAACTTCGGGGTAGCTTCTAGCAATATCACTCTGCTGACCTCGGTCATCTTTTAAGTTGTAAAGCTTCTTGCCAACCAATCGCCAATCACCCTTTGCGACACAAAACATGCGATCCTCTTGGAGGTACTCCTCGCGTTGGGTATCGACAACAAACACTCTGTCCTTGGGCGTCGATTCCGATAAGATATCTGCCCCGTCGAAGCTCACCTCCAGCGCTGGCGTAAGCGAGCAAAGTGCTGCAAGTGTGGGCATTACATCGACGTAGGAGGCCATCATATCATCTTCCTGCACCTCGCAGCCAGGGATATGCATCAATAGAGCTTGCGCGTGACCTCCCTCGTAGGGACTACCCTTTTTTCCACGCAGACCACCATTGTAGCCAACCTTTGCAAGCTCCGTCTGTTTATCAAGCACAACGCCACCACTACCATTGTCTCCAAAAAATATGATCACGGTATTCTCGTCGAGCCCTAGACGCTCAAGCACGGAACGCAGACGACCGATGTTGTCATCCATATTTTTGATCATGCCATAGTATGGAGCCGACGGAACATTCTCCACTCCGCGAAACTCCGCGGCGTAGCGCTCATCGACGTTAAATGGTCCATGTGGAGCATTGAGAGAGAGGTAGCAGAAGAATGGATTCTCCTGATTATCAACAATAAAGCGCTCTGCTTCGTTGAACCAAATATCGGTGCAGTAGCCATACTGCTGCTCGGGCTCTGCGTTGCGGAAATAGACGTCATCAAAGTAGGTATTACCCCAGTAATCAGGGGTTTGACCCACGCCACCAGCCTTATGCCACAACACATCGTCGAAACCTTGATCAAACGGACGAGAGGGGTAGTTGTCACCTAGGTGCCACTTGCCAAACATGGCTGTTGAATAGCCGTTATCGCGAAATAGCTCCGCCATGGTGTACTCCTCGCCGCGCATGATCGAACGCCCTTGGATTGTGTGCCACACACCCACCGAATTACCGTATCTACCAGTCATCAAACCCGATCGGGTTGGCGCGCTGGTGGTTCCCGTGTGAAAGTTTGTCAGGCAAATGCTTTGAGAGTAGAGTTTATCCAGCTCTGGGGTCTTAACCTCACGGTTGCCCATGTATCCAACATCGCCATAACCTTGGTCATCCGACATTATAAGAATTACATTGAGAGGCTTTTTCGCCTCATCTGTCGCTTTTGAACTAGGCGCCGCAGAGAGTGCTGCAGGCGCAAAACTCAAACTTGCAATCAAGGATAAACTACTAATTTTCAACATATTGAACTTAATCTTTAAGAATAGGAATACCTACACCAAAATAAAAGTTTATATTTTTTGCACTCATCGGAATATACTGAGGCGTAACACTCAATACCGAGGTAACATAATCCATACCTAAGAATAGGTTAATCCACGATGGATGCAGGTTAAGCGCTGCACCGACAGTGCTCGAAATAGCTGAATATGAAACATTTGCCGTAACCCAATTTGCAGGTCGCAAACTTGCTACCGCCGTAACTTCGTGCTGCGTGTAACCACTACGTAGGCGCGCAGAGTAGAGCAATCCAGCAGCCACTTTATCGTCGGCTAGGCGATACTCACCCGCAGCGTTGAAGGTGGTACTCAGCGACTTGGTGCGATTATCGCTATTTGCATTTTCGAATTGAAGTATATCGTCGACATCGAACGCATCCACATCTGCGTCACTATCCGAGAAGTTGACACCTTTGTATATATAGCTGCCCGAACTTTGCGCCGCCACTGTGCTTTCGCCACTCCATCTGATAAAGCCAAAATCGGTCACAGACATCGAGACTGTGAGATCATCTAGAACGTCGTAGCTACCACCAAGATCGACACCAAGTCCAAATCCAGATGTCTTAAACTCAGGCGAATACTCGATATTGTCGAACGAGAAATCAGATAGTTCGTCGCTTAGGTATAGCCCCGCAGCGGTGGCTGCAAACTGACCATTTGATGTTATCGACCACTCCGACCCATCGAGCACAACCGTCATATCGTCGAACTGAACCGAGGCATCGAGTATACCCAAAAGCACCTTAACCTTTGCACCCACATTGAAGTCGCCAATCTTCATACTGGCACCAACGTAGTTCTCGAGGTAGCAGTTGAGCGAGGCGTTAAGCCCCTGAAGATCATAGGTATTATCGCTTCGACTAAGCTTAGCAAACTCAAAAATTCCGCGTGGCAGCGAGACACTGCTACCCGCCTTAAGATTAGATCCAAAGGTCCAAAAAATATTGCTATCAGAGTAGAATCCCACGCCGAAAATAGTTGTAGAGAAGTCGGCATATACATTGTTATTATCTGATATAGAGTTCAATAGAATCGACTTATCGATATCCACATCGAGGAACGACACCAGACCGCTTCCGTTCGGATTTGAGTAGAAAAGCTTATCTACCGAGAGTGAATTTGAACCAACATTTACACCCGTGCCACCCAAAACGGGAATCAGTACATACCCCTGCTCGGGTGTAAAGGCTGGATTTAGCATATTGCTCTGCCAGCTATTCTCCATAAAGTAACTGGTCGATATATATTGAGCTGAGAGGGTCGTGCAAAGCGTTGTGAAGAGAGACAACAGCAGTGCAAATCTAAAATTTAGCTTCATTTTAATAATCTTTTAGAATGTAATTGCTCCTGTTCTGGTCAGGGTTAGGGTGATTGTAAGATTTTCGTAATTCTCAAAATCACAAGTAAAACTCTCCTCAGCGAAATATAACTTATATCTAAGCTCTGTTGCTGATACAATCACATCAATATCATCTTGACTTAGCGCCGTTGATGTAATCTTTGTATCGTTATAACTAAGCGTTTGAGTCGTATCGAAAAGAGCAACGTCACCAAAGAATATCTCAACTGTAATATCAGGAAGCCCCTCAGGGAAAGGTGAGCACTCTGCCGAAAGCGTAATTTCGCTATCGCCACTTGTTAAATACTCCTTAAAATCGTCACTCAACCAGTCACTAGCCAATGGCAAAACGTCCTCTACGGTTTGGCTAATAAGCGTGTAACTCTCCGAGGCGCGCAGCGTAGGAGTCAAAATATCATCGAGAGCAATCTCAATATCACCAGTTGGTGCGCTAACCTCGGTCTCAGCGTCACCCAATCCGATATTATCGTCAGCTAGATCATTCAAGTTAAAATCTTTATCAACACAACTTGTAAAGAAAAGTGTTGATAACAGTAGAGATAGAGTCAAAATCTTTTTCATACTTCAGTCTGTTTAATAGTGAATAAATTATAGGGGTATTTTTACCTCACAACATCTCTGTTCAAATATTTATTTATGATAACAAGGCTACCCAATCACAAAGATAGGCTATTTTTTTAAAATTACAAAATCCACACACAGAATATCGATTATTTCATAGTATTTAGTATTTCTTGAAAAATTTTATTTACCTTTGCAACAAATACTACACTATTTACGATATAGTATTCAACCAGATAAAGAGCTAAACACAAACTTAATAAACCATGAAGAGATTAATTACTATTTTCTCCATGCTGCTACTTTTTGCAGCTTGCACCGAGGATGCCGAGGTCACGCCATCCACACCATCAACCGAAAATGAGGATGTAGACACCTCCGTTACGGTAGAATTTACCGCTTCGATTGTCGAGATGATCGAGTCGAAAGCTGTCTCATTCACTGAAAGTTGGAGCGAGAGCGACCAGATCATCATCTTTGTCGACGGCCAAGACGAGGGATATATTTACAATGTAGAGTCGGACGGCACGATGAGCCCCGATGGCACAGCAATTAGCGGTGGCGTCGAGACCAAACAGACCTACTATGCGTTTACGCCCGTGAGCTCCGCCTTCACAACTCTCGCAGAGTATGAGGCGGCAACACCCCGCGACGACGAGGATCTACTCTCGGCTGTGGCGGCAGGCACAAGCAACGTCGACTTCAGCTTCTCGCACGACCTAGCGGCGCTATTCTTCGAGATGGTGACAGAGTCGAGCATCACTTCGGCCAAGGTCACCGATGGCGACACCGAGTACACATTGGATCTCGATATTGATGGCACAACCATCTACTCGTCACTCTTCGTGACTCCCCAGAGCGACCTCAGCTCAGCCAACTTGGTTGTCACCTCCGCGACAGGCTCCACCACCACCTCTCTCAAGACATCGAGCTTTACGGAGTGGAGTGCAGGCAAATACTACGTCTATCGAGATATAATTATTGAGGAGATAATTGGCGATGGAACTGAGACCAATCCATTCAGAGTCTACACGGCGGCCGATTTGGCCAAGGTGGGTAGCACAATAGATGGATGGGATCTCGACAAGAGTTATAAGATGATGACAAATATCGACCTCGAGGGCTCGGAGGAGAACCAATGGGATCCAATTGGATATACCAACAACACCGAAGCCAACTCATTTACGGGTCAATTCGACGGTAACGGATATACCGTCAGCGGCCTATACATCAACACAACGGAGCAATTCCAAGGTCTATTTGCATTTTGCAAATATGCTACGATAAGCAACCTCACGGTCGAGGGATCAGTCACCTCAACTAATTCCCACTGTGGTGGTATCGTAGGAATGAGTAAATACACCAACATTATCAACTGCCACAACAGAGCCGACGTTACAGGTACTAGCCGCGTTGGAGGTATTGCTGGTGGTGCAGGGGGATCATATAACTCTTTCCAGATGATAGCCAACTGCAGCAACAGTGGAACCATCGTCGGTTGTGACTACTCAGTGAGCGACTACAGTGATGAGATGACTATGCGCGTAGGAGGTATCGCTGGAACAAGCGGTTGTTATTTAATCCACCACTGCTACAACGTAGGAAGCGTCAGCAACACAGACCCCACGGGCGAAGCTTACGCCATTGCATCACCTGGCGGCGATGATGCTTATGAACAGGTAGTATCTAGCTGCTACTACAGCGACGACTGCGGCGGAATTGACCCCGCAGCGACATCAATGGCCAAGAGTAACAGCTACATGCAATCTAGCGCATTCGCGACAGAGTTGAACAGTAACGTTTCACAAAATGCATCAGCTATATACCATTACAGCGGATTGATCATGCGCGAGTGGGAGATGGGCAACAACGGCTACCCTACAACCAATCGCAACGAGGCAGAGGTAGAGGCTCTATTTAGCGGTGGTTCGGGTACCGAGATTAGCCCATATCTAATATCTTCGGCCGAAGATCTCATAGATCTTGCAATATTATACGATGTTTATTATAGTGATGATTACGACTACTATAAGCTCACCTGCGACATCGACCTCAAGGGCTCGGAGTCGAACCAATGGAATCCGATTGGACAATCTATACAGGTGAGCACCGATTATGACTACATGTACAGCTACAACCCATTTATAGGCCATTTCGATGGTGACGGACACACTATCAGCGGTCTATACATCAACTCAACAGAGCGATTCCAAGGTCTATTTGCATTTTGCAAATCTGCTACAATACGCAACCTCACGGTCGAAGGATCTGTCACCTCAACCTCCTCCAACTGCGGTGGTATTACAGGAATGAGTTACTTCTCAGATATTATCAACTGCCACAACAGAGCTAACATCACAGGTACTAGTCGTGTTGGAGGTATCGCTGGTGGCGCTGGCGCATGGGACATAAATACTATTATAAATTGTAGCAACAGTGGAACGATCATCGGCAACGACTACTCAGATAGCGAGTACAGTAGCGAAAAAACTATGCGCGTAGGAGGTATCGCTGGAACAAGTGGTGGCGTGACAATCACTAACTGCTACAACGTAGGAAGCGTAAGCAACATAGACCCATCGGGCGAAGCCTACGCCATTGCAGCCCCTGGTGGTGATGACGTTTTAACACAACATGTCTCACTATGTTACTACGGCGACGACTGCGGCGGAATTGATCCCGATGCAACATCAACCGCCTACAGCAAAAGCTATATGCAATCTAGCGAGTTTGTAGGGGAGTTAAATAGTAACGCTTCAGAGGAAGCCTATACCAACTACATATATCAATATACTACATATTTAAAAGAGTGGGAGATAGGCAGCAATGGCTACCCTACAACCAATAGTGTTGATGTAGAGCCCCAAGAGCCCCAAGGACCCGACATGTCATTCAGCGGCGGTTCTGGCACATATAGCAGTCCATATCTAATCTCTTCGGCGGAAGATCTTAAAAAAGTCGAATCACTTAATGAATATGATTACTACTACTACAAACTCACCTGCGATATCGACCTCGAGGGTTCGGAGACGAACCAATGGGATCCGATTGGATGGGCCGAGAACTCCGAGGATAGCAATGTAGACATCAGTGAATTCTCTGGTTATTTCGACGGCGACGGATACACCATCAGCGGCCTATACATCAACTCAACAGAGCGATTCCAAGGTCTATTTGCATTTTGCTACGACGCTACAATATGCAATCTCACTGTCGAAGGATCTGTCACCTCAACTAGTGCTAACTGCGGTGGTATCGCAGGAATGAGCAGAAGCTCCATTCTTGTCAACTGTCACAACAGAGCCGACATTACAGGCACTAGCCGTATTGGTGGTATTACTGGTGGTGCTGGCTCAGGGCTTGGCTATTGTTACATCCTAAACTGCAGCAACAGTGGAACGATCATCGGCAACGACTATTCAGATAGCCAGTACAGTAGCGAAAAAACTATGCGCGTAGGAGGTATCGCAGGAACAAGTGCCGAAACCATAATTGGCAACTGCTACAACGTAGGAAGCGTAAGCAACATAGACCCATCGGGCGAAGCCTACGCCATTGCAGCCCCTAGTGGTGATGATTATTATTTTCAATCTGTCTCTAACTGCTACTACAGCGACGACTGCGGCGGAATTGACCCCGATGGAACATCAATCGCCTGCAGTCAAAGCTACATGCAATCTAGCGAGTTTATAACGGAGCTAAACATGGTCGTATCTGGCGTGAACGAGATTTTAACAGGGCAACAAAGCGCTGCCATCGCCACAGATTGGGAGATTGGCGACAACGGATACCCCACAACTAAACACTAAAAATAATTATGAAGAATTTAATTGCATTTTTCTCCATGTTACTACTCTTTGCAGCGTGTAACAAAGATGCCAACGTCGAACCATCCACCGAAAATGAGGATGTGAACAACTCCGTTACGGTAGAATTTACCGCCTCGATTGTCGAGATGGTAGAGTCAAAAGCCATCACATTCACCGAAGGGTGGAGTGAGAGCGACCAGATCATAATCTTTGTCGATGGCCAAGAGAGCGGATATATCTACAACGTAGAGTCGGACGGCACGATGAGCGCCGACGACACAGCCATTAGTGGCAGCGCAGAGACCAAGCAGAGCTACTATGCATTTACGCCAGTGAACTCCGCCTTCACAACTCTCGCAGAATACGAAGCGGCAACTCCTCGCGACGACGAGGATCTACTCTCGGCGGTGGCCTCGGGCACAAGCAGCGTCGACTTCAGCTTCTCGCACGACCTAGCGGCGCTATTCTTCGAGATGGAGAGCGAGTCGAGTATCACCTCGGCCAAGGTCACCGATGGCGACACC
The DNA here is from genome assembly GCA_044433705.1 of Rikenellaceae bacterium. GTDB lineage: Bacteria > Bacteroidota > Bacteroidia > Bacteroidales > Rikenellaceae > Alistipes. The sequence continues at coordinate 14,132 of JAWXTG010000010.1, forward strand.
GAGTACACTTTAGATCTCGAGATTGATGGACTGAGCATCTCTTCATCTCTCTTCGTAGCCCCCCAGAGCGACCTTAGTTCAGCTAATCTGATCGTCACATCTTCGGCAGGCACCACCACCATCCCTCTCGAGACATCGAGCTTTACGGAGTGGAGCGCAGGCAGATACTACATCTACAGAGATGTTGTTATCGGCGATATAATTGGCGATGGAACTTCGTCCAATCCATTCAGAGTCTACACGGCGGCCGATTTGGCAAAGGTGGGTAGCGCGATAGATGGATGGGATCTCGACAAATACTATAAGATGATGACCAACGTCGACCTCGAGGGCTCGGAGGAGAACCAATGGGATCCAATTGGATATACCGAACAAAACAGTACTACAGATGACAACCAATTCGATAGTGAGTCATTTACGGGTCAATTCGACGGTAATGGATATACCGTCAGCGGCCTATACATCAACTCAACAGAGCGATTCCAAGGTCTATTTGCATTTTGCGAGGAGGCTACAATATGCAACCTCACAGTCGAAGGATCAGTCACCTCCACCTCCTCCAACTGCGGTGGTATCGCAGGTATGAGTAAGAGTACAAATATTGTCAACTGCCACAACAGAGCCGACGTCACAGGTACTAGTCGTGTTGGCGGTATTACAGGTGGTGCTGGCGGATATGGTACATACTACATCGCCAACTGCAGCAACAGTGGTACGATCATCGGTAACGACTACTCAGAGAGCGACTACAGTGATGAGATGACTATGCGCGTAGGAGGTATCACTGGAACAAGCGCTATTACCGTAATCAGCAACTGCTACAACGTGGGTAAAGTGAGCAACACAGCCCCCTCGGGCGAAGCCTACGCCATTGCAGCCCCTAGTGGCGATGATGATTTTTCTCAATCTGTCTCTAACTGCTACTACAGCGACGACTGCGGCGGAATTGATCCCGCTGGAACATCAATCGCCTGCAGTCAAAGCTACATGCAATCTAGCGAGTTTGTAGCAGAGTTAAATAGCAACAATTTAGAGGCAGGAACGGCTGTATCCTATTACTATGGAATAGCGGTGCGAGAGTGGGAGATTGGCGACAACGGATACCCTACAACCAATCGTTACGAAATAGAGTTCGAAAAAATGTTCAGCAATGGTGACGGCAGCTCTGATAATCCATATCTGATATCTTCGGCTCGAGAGTTGAGAAATCTTTCATCATTATATCAAACTTATAACTATAATTACACATACTACAAGCTCACTTGCGATATCGATCTCGAGGGCTCGGAGGAGAACCCTTGGACTCCAATTGGATGGATAGAGGATGAGAATACAGGCGTGGTATTTTATGGTCTTTTCGATGGTGGAGGACACACCATCAGCGGCCTTTACATCAACACAACAGCACAATACCAAGGCCTATTTGCAGCGTGCTTCGGTGTAATTTGCGACCTCACGGTCGAAGGTTCAATCACCTCAACAGGTGCTAACTGTGGTGGCATCACTGGATATAGTATATTCTGTTTATTTCTCAATTGTCACAACAGAGCCGACATCACTGGCGCCAACCAAGTTGGTGGTATCGCTGGAGACTCATATTCGCAAGATGGAGGCTTCATCTTGAACTGCAGTAATAGCGGAACAATCATCGGCAACGGCTACTCGGAGAGTGAGGAGACGACCATGCAAGTTGGAGGCATTGCTGGATCAAACAATTTTAACGTAGTTGCAAACTGCTACAACATAGGCAACGTAAGCATCGCAGATCCATTGGGCAACGCTTACGCCATCGCACCCACTTATGCCTCAGATCCTAGCTATCTAAACATCACATACTGCTATCATATAGATGATTGTAACGGAGTCGATCCCCTCGAACTATCAACTGCCTACAGCGACAGCTACATGCAATCTAGCGAGTTTATTACGCTACTAAACGGCGATATTTTAACTGATATGAACGAGTTTGTGGAGAATTATTACTCAGATTTAAATTACGAAGTCAGCGCTAAAGAGTGGGAGATCGGCGACAACGGGTATCCTACAACCAAATAGTGACCTTGTATCGTTTCTTACGCTTCTTACGTTACATACGTTTCTTACTGCCCTAACAGCGGGCGGCCGCCAGGCAAGCCTGGACCCAAAAACTTGCGTTTTTGACCTTTTTGCCTTGCACTGATTTGCAGCGCTTTTCAGCGCTTTCCGATAGATAGTAGTAAAGGTGAGTTTATGAAAGCTAAACTTTCAACACTCACCTTTACTACTATCTATCGCTGTCAACCTGCGGTTGCCATAAGCAAATCACTGAGTTGGAACACGCGTTACATAATGCATAATGTATAATTGGTGTTAGCGTTTTGCAATTCGAATTGGGTTTAAATGCCTTTAGGCATTTAAGAAATTTTAGAATAGAATGAGCTGAACAAATTTATTTGATTCAGCTCATTGTGTTCTAAAATCATAGAGTTTTAGCAGAAAACTCTATGCCCAATATCGCAGCATAATATGCACCCGCGCAGGTGCTATCTGCGCCCGACGGAGTCAGTAGTATACGTCCTCAGCATAAAAAAACTCGACCCACGATAATCGCGGGTCGAGTTTTAATATAAGGAGGGGGTATCTTACTTACGGATAACCTTTTTGTAGCCATAGATAGCGCGCTCGCCAAGCTCCTCCTCGATACGAAGAAGTTGGTTGTACTTCGCCATACGGTCAGAGCGGCTCAAAGAACCAGTCTTGATTTGGCCTGAGTTAGTTGCAACTGCGATATCAGCAATTGTAGTATCCTCAGTCTCACCGCTACGGTGTGAAGTTACGCTAGTGAATCCAGCACGGTGTGCCATCTCGATAGCATCGAGAGTCTCAGTAAGAGAACCGATCTGGTTAACCTTGATAAGGATTGAGTTAGCAGCGCCCAACTCGATACCCTTAGCCAAGAAGTCTACGTTAGTTACGAACAAGTCGTCACCTACCAATTGGCAACGGTCGCCGATACGCTCTGTAAGGAGCTTCCAGCCGTCCCAATCCTCTTCGTTCATACCATCCTCGATAGAGTCGATTGGGTATGCGTTGATCAAAGACTCAAGGAAGTCAACTTGCTCAGCTGAAGAACGCTTAGCACCCTCAGCACCCTCGAACTTAGAGTAGTCGTAGATACCATCTTTGTAGAACTCAGATGAAGCGCAGTCAAGACCTATTGATACGTCGCCACCCTCGCAAGCGCGACCTGGCTTGTAACCAGCAGCCTCGATAGCTTTGATAATGCACTGAAGAGCATCCTCAGTACCCTCAAGAGCAGGAGCGAAACCACCCTCGTCACCTACAGCAGTGCTAAGGTTACGATCGTGAAGAACCTTCTTAAGTGAGTGGAATACCTCAGCACCCATGCGAAGAGCCTCGCGGAAAGATGGAGCACCAACTGGACGGATCATGAACTCTTGGAATGCGATAGGAGCATCAGAGTGAGAACCACCGTTGATGATGTTCATCATTGGAACTGGCAAAGTCTTAGCGTTAGTACCACCGATGTAGCGGTAAAGTGGCATCTCAAGAAGCTTAGCAGCAGTAACTGCACAAGCCAAAGATACACCAAGGATTGCGTTAGCGCCCAACTTAGATTTAGTTGGAGTACCGTCAAGCTCGATCATTGTGCGGTCAACACCTACTTGGTCTGTTACGTCCAAACCGATCACTGCAGGAGCGATAACATCGTTAACGTTCTCAACAGCCTTCAAAACACCTTTACCTAGGTAACGACCTTTGTCGCCATCGCGAAGCTCAAGCGCCTCGTTAACACCTGTTGAAGCTCCAGATGGAACTGCAGCACGGCCAATTACACCACTAAGGGTTGTTACCTCAACCTCGATAGTTGGGTTACCTCTTGAATCCAAGATCTCTCTTGCGTGTACTTCTACAATCTGACTCATAGTTTTCTGTTTTAATTTAATATGTTATTAAAAACTTGTGAATTATTCACTTCTATTGGCATTGGCTTCTGCAGCCAAATTTCCGCAACAAAGGTAGAAAAAAAATATCTAATTAACAACAAGGTACATTGTGTAAAAATATAAAATAATATCGTTTATCTCCCTCAAAGTGGCTCAACTAGGGTTAAATAGATGGAAATAAAGTTTTAGCATATCATATAATTACAACTTACCCCTCGGTAGATCCGTACTGCTCGCGCAATTTGGTCAACTCAGCTTTAAGCTCAGATGTGATCTCCTCGGTGCCTGGTTTACCGTATAGGTTGTTCATCTCTTTGGGATCCTCCTCGAGGTCGTATAGCTCCCACGCTTCGATATCGTTGTAGAAACGGATAAGCTTGTAACGCTCTGTTCTCACGCCGTAGTGGCGACGCACAGAGTGCTCACCTGGATACTCGTAGAAGTGGTAGTAGAGCGATCCTCTCCAATCCTCGGGCTTCTCGCCTTTGAGAAGTGGCACAAGCGACTCACCCTGAATGTCGTCTGGAATTGGTGCGTTGGCTAGCTCCAAGAATGTTGGTGCGTAGTCGATGTTCTGAACAAGTTGATCGATCTGACCCTTCTTGCCATTTGGCAGACGCATTACAAGAGGCGTGCAGAACGACTCCTCATACATAAAGCGCTTGTCGAACCAGCCGTGCTCACCCATGTAAAAGCCTTGATCCGAGGTGTATACAACCAATGTGTTCTCCAAAAGACCCTTCTGCTCGAGGTAATCCAACACGCGACCAATATTTTGATCCAGACGGTAAACCACCTGCAGATAGTCGCGCATATATTGCTGATACTTCCACTCAATTAGCTCCTTACCCTCGGGTTTAAGCGTGTTATACTCATCGATACGCTTCTGGTAGTGAGCATCCCAAATTTCGCGCTCCTCGGCTGTCATGCGATTCAAAATACTCTTCGTGAGGTACTCGTATGGCGAAGGAACATTCGGGTCATTGACTTTGAGGTCATACTTTAGATCCATCGTATTCTCGAGGCTCATATCTTGCTTAGCAGCAGCTAGGCGACCCTCGTAGTTGTCGTGGATATTATCTGGTAGTGGGAACTCAACACCCTCAAATAGATCGAGGTCATTGACATCGGGCATCCAGCTGCGGTGCGGAGCCTTGTGGTGAAGAAGCAGACAGAATGGTTTATCCTGGTCGCGGTCCTCATCGAGCCACTCAAGCGCCAAATCGGTTGTCACAGTTGTTGCATATCCGCTGCGGGTAATCGTATCGCCCATGTGGATAAATTGTGGTTGATAGTACTCGCCCTGACCGATGAGAATATCCCAATAGTCGAAACCCTGAGGAAGCGACGTAAGGTGCCACTTTCCAATCACAGCAGTCTGGTATCCAACCTTTTGCAACATTTTAGGGAACGTTGGCTGATCGCCATCGAACACAGCAAAGTCGTTGTCGGTGTAGCCATTGACGTGGCTATGTTTTCCAGTCAACATACATGCGCGGCTTGGTCCCGAGATGGAGTTTGCTACGAAACTACGAGTGAACTTTACGCCATCGGCAGCGATGCGGTCGATGTTGGGCGTAGAGATGAAACGGTTGTCGTAGGCACTGATTGTCTGCACCGAGTGGTCATCGCTCATGATGAAGAGAATGTTCATCGGCTTGGTCTCGGCTGGCTGGCTGCAGGAGCCCAACGAGAGTGCTGCACAGGCTCCTAGAGCCCCTTTCGCACCAAGGTCTATTAATCTTTTTGCTTTCATATTATTAATTGTTTAGAATTTACTTTGTTGGTGTGATCACAAAATTAAAGCTGTAGGCTCCAGCAGGTAGCTGATACTCGGGGTGAACACCAGGGCCACACGAGGCGGTTCCAACGCCAGCGTGGCGAGCGTCGATATGCAGTGTTGTCGTTCCGCTTTTGGTGAGCTCATTGATGTGTGAAGCGGCCGAGATCACCTCGTCGGTGTATGGCGAAGCGCAGAATTGGAATGGACTCTGCGAGGTGACAAATAGACCCGCGCCGCTCTTGTCAGTTAGGCTCACCCAGCGCACATCTGTACGATTTCCCGACATCTGAGGGCGAACGTAGTTGATAAACATACGGTCCACATCACTGCTCCAAATACCAATTTGGCCAGAGATATTGCGATCGATATGTGTCTCATGGTCACCGCGTCCAAGGTAACTCACCTTAGAGTAGCTGTCGGCTAGCTCCGCTCTGAGACCAACGCGCGCAACAGTCGCAACATATTGTGTATCAGCGACAAACTCAACACCCACTGAGAGTGCACCATCGCGATCAAGCTTATAATCAAATGTCGCCTCACCGATCTTCTCGTCGCGACTATTGAGCAAATCGACCTGAGCAACACCGCCATATTTATTGAGTTTTACCAAGGTTGCAACTTGGCGCATAGAGTATAGATCGGCAGCCGCCCAAACCTTCTCACCAACCTCACGATCGCGACCATCGTTATCGGTATATGGGCGCGTAAGCGAGAGGCGTAGAGGGGTTACAAGGAGCTCCTCTCCGCAATATTTATACGATTTGAGTTCACCGCTCTGCTCATCGATCTCGATGGCAACATCGGCACTATGTGCGGGCAACTCAGCACGATAACTCTTCGGCTGCTTCACGACAAATTGGTCGTAAGCGACGCGATAGTTCTCCGCTAAAGCTGGTTTTGCACCATCTTGGTGCCAATAGAGATTGAGGTATGCCTCCTGCTCGCCCTTTGGGCACTTCACTGCACCCAACTCAACCTGAGTGGTTTGGTGAGGCTCGCACTCAACCTTTTTCTCACCCTCAGCAATCACCTCGCCGCTGTCGGCCACAAGCTCCCAACGCAGAGTAAAATCACTTAGAGGGGTGAAATCATACCAGTTTTTCACCTCGAACTTAAGGGTTTTAGCATCTACCAACTTCGCCTTTATATATTGGTATGCACTCTTAACCTCGATCAGGTGTGGATATGGCACTCGGTCGGCACTAATGAGACCATTGCAGCAGAAGTTGCCGAAAGAGGGAACCCCCTCGCCGCCATAATCGCCGCCATAACTCCAGTACCAACGTCCATTCTCATCGATCTCGCGGAAAGATTGGTCGACCCAGTCCCATACGCAACCACCCTGCGCAAGAGGCTCATCTTCAAACACTTCGATATATTCACGAAGTCCACCGCCACTGTTACCCATGGTGTGCAGATACTCGTTCATTATCATTGGACGATATGTCTCGGGGTTGTTGACATATGCTCGAATCTCCTCGACACTACGATACATTCGCGTGTAGATATCGGTATTGTAGTTCTGCTCCGCACGCTCATACTGCACGGGACGGCTCGGATCCTCGGCCTTAAGCCAGTCGTAAGCACGTTCGAAGTTGATACCATTTCCAGCCTCATTTCCCAGCGACCAAATCACCACCGAAGGGTGGTTCTTCGAGCGGTTGTAGGCGCGCTCCACACGGTCGAGGTGAGCGGCAAGCCATGTCGAATCCTTGGCCAAAGAGGCTGGACCATAGAACATTCCGTGCGACTCGATATTAGCCTCGTCGATCACGTATAGGCCATACTCATCACACAGTTCGTACCAGAAGGGGTCGGTTGGATAGTGAGCGTTGCGCACAGTGTTGATATTGTGCTGCTTCATCAACTCGACATCTTTTATCATCAATTCGCGCGACACGCCGCGTCCGATCTGCGAGTGTTCGTGACGGTTGGCACCCTTGATTATCACGGGCACGCCATTGATGCAGAAGCGGCGATCGATGATCTCCGAGCGACGGAAACCCACCTTGCAACCCGTCGTCTCGATAACTTCGCCCTTATCACCCTTTAGTTCAAGCACTAGTGTGTATAGATTTGGGCTCTCGGCGCTCCACTTTTCAATATTTGGAATCTCGACTTGGTCAACCTCGAAGATAGAGCCATTAAGATCTGCCGCACCCGCCAAGATGCTCTCTCCCGCGCTGTTGAGCAGCGTGTAGTCCAGGCTCTGCGACTCAAAATTATCCACCTCGACCTCCAGGGCGAAGAGGGCCGACGAGTAGCTATCGTCGAGCGTCGACTCAACGCGATAATCGGCGATATAGCTCTTCGGAGTGCTGTAGAGGTAGACATCGCGCTCGACACCGCTAATGCGCCACATATCTTGACACTCGAGATACGACCCGCTGCTCCAGCGATAGACCTCAAGGGCCACAATATTCTGCTCACCAGCATTGAGATACTCGGTGATATCCCACTCGGCAGCCACCTTAGAACCAGCGCTATAACCCAACTTCACACCATTGACCCAGACGTAGAAGAACGAGGTCACGCTCTCGCAGCATAGCACCACGCGGCGACCATCCCACGACTCAGGGATAGTGAAGTCGCGACGGTAGGAACCCACCTCATTTTGCTCATAGGGAACAAACGGCGGATTCTTCTTGAAATTGAAATACTCCTCGTCGAACTCGTAACTCTCGTTAACGTAGATCGCCGTACCGTACCCCTGTCGCTCCCAGTTTCCAGGAACGTTGATGGTAGCCCACGACCCCACGTAGTAGTCTGGTTCGTAGAACTCCGCGGGTCGATTATCGGGATTTTGCACCCAGTTGAATCGCCACTCGCCGTTAAGCGACATAAAATATGGTGAACTTTTGTAGTCGCGCGCCACCACAGCCTCGGGGCTGCAATATGGCAGGACGTAGGTGTGCGGGGCGATCTTCCCCTCACCTATAGAGTATTGACTCTGCCACTCGAGCTGAGCAGTAGCGACAAATGTTGCCCCGCCTAAGCAGAGCAACATTGCCGAAGTTATAAATTTAAGCTTCATGGCTTTTTGAGTATTATCTAATTGTTACTTCGTCGAAATTAATCTTACTAAATTGACCAACACGAGGATTTCCCGCAGGCATCAAGCCTGCATTCGCCATCTCGATTTTGATGTAGCGAGCCGCGATAGCTAGCCTCTCGACAAGGTTTTCGCGCACCGCAACGGCAGCCTCGAAGCTCACCTCGGGTGCAACGTTGACCACTCCCACCTCGACAAATTTTTCACCATCGGTAGAGGCTAAGAATCGAACAGATTTGGGGTGTGCCACACCCATGTTGTGGTCGACAATGGTATTTATCGAGATCGACTCGATGGGCTTCGACTCACCCAAATCGAGGGTGAAAGCGACATCTTTATTATAGACGCTGCACCACTCGTAATCGATCGAGCGAATGATTCCGCGCACGCCATTTGTCGCCAAATCCATGTTAGGCTCCGCACCACTTACCAAAGCGCCCGTTGCCAGGTTGAAATCGATGGGCAGGGTCAACACCGCGCCCTCCATCTCACCTGCTCTGAAAGTGGCAGCTGTGATCACACCCGAGCTGCGCAGCAGCAGCGGGGTGCTATATTTCGAAGATGTGGCGCAAGGTTCAGAGCCGTCGAGCGTGTAGCGAATCTCGACATCGTCGCAGATCGACGAGAGTGATACACTCACCCCACCGCCCACAGGTGTTGCGCGGTGATCGATATTGAATCGGCTACGCGCAGGAACAATACCCGCCGCAAGCATATGTTTGTCGAGAGCATCGACGCGACGCAAGAAGTCGCCCCACTCCAGAGCACTCTCCTGGCTCCACCCGCGCTCGGCGATAGCGTAGAGACGAGGGAAAATCTGATGGTAGATCTCGGGGGTTGAAGAGACAAATTCGCTCCACATACACCCCTGCACACCCATAAAGTGGCTGCGTATCTCGTCGGTTGTTGCCGACTGCAGAGGGTCGTAGCTGTAGACATCTTTGAGGGTCACATTACCCGTGTAGGAGAGTGGTTCGAACCACTGTGGCCCCTGAATCTGGTTGACGTAGTATGCTCTATTTGGAGCGATCACATAGTCGTGACCACGCTTAGCACCATCGATTGCACAGTCACCATTTCCGCGCCATCCGATGATCACGGCATTTTCGGGAATGTGGCTTAGTGTGAGCTCGTCCCACCCGATCATGGTGTGGTCGTGACGAAGCACAACCTCGTTGATGCGGTTGAGGAAGTAGCCCTGCAGATCGCGAGCACGATCGACACCAATCTCACGCATACGAGCCTGGCAGTCGGGGCACTCCTCCCAATATTTTGTTGTCGCCTCGTCGCCACCCACGTGGATATATTTTGTTGGGAATAGCTCCATAACCTCACAAAGGACATCCTCGAGAAACGAGAAAACCTCCTCTTTACCAGCACAATAAACTGGAGTATAGCCATCGTGACCGACAAAACCTGGTGTCACACCAATATATTTACCCTCGCTCTGGCAAGCCAGGTGTGGGTAGGCCGCAAGCGACGACATGGTGTGTGCAGGCATCTCGATCTCGGGGATCACCTCGATGGCACGCGCCGCCGCATAGGCGATTATCTCGCGCATATCATCTTGGGTGTAGAATCCACCAACTGTGCGCTCCTCGTCGGGCAGCGGACCTGTGCGCGCAGGGTAATCCTCGGGGCGCTCAACATGCCACGCGCCGATAGAGGTTAATTCGGGATATTTTTTAATCTCCAATCTCCAACCGTTGTCGTCGACCAGGTGGAGATGCAGTTTATTGAGTTTCAGAAGAGCGATCGCATCGATCATCTCGAGCAGATCATCTTTTGGGGTGAAGTGGCGCGATACGTCGAGCATAAAGCCACGATAGGCCATGCGAGGATAATCCTCGATGACAACGCTTGGGACAGACCACTTGACACCATGCACAGCTGTGCAGGATGTGATCTGAGAGGGCAACAGCTGGGCGATAGATTGAAGCGCGTAGAAGAATCCCGCATTGGACGATGCTCTTACTGATATCAGTTCGGGCGAAACCTCCAAAACGTACCCCTCGTCGACGATAGCGCTATCGATCTTAAAGTCGACCGCATTGCTCGTTGTAGCGTTGGTAGTGGTTTTATATTTGTATCCCGCGGCGCGCTCGAACTTCTCTAAAAGAGGCTCAATGACCATAGCTAGCTGGGGATCGTACGCAACGGGCAGGACCCACTGTGTGTGTCGCGAAAAGTTGAAAGAGCCATCGGGCGTAGCCACTATCGAGACAGGCTGTGGCGTAATAGCAATCTCTCGATTATCAGCGGCTTGAGGAGTCTGACACCCCACTGCAGTAATCAATAGCACAAATGCCGATAGTATATATTTTTTCATTGGTTTTGGTGTTAGGTAGGGCAAATATGGGTGAAAAAAGATACAAAAAGGGCGGTAGCGGACAAATAGCCGGCCACCACCCTTAAATAGAATATGTAATTACTAGAGACTAGTAGCTATAAGTCTCAATGATGCTGTAAGAGCTCTTAGTAAAGTTTTCATTCTCGTATACACGAACGAAGTCGATCTCCATGCGAGGAATTGAAGTGTTGAAACGATCGTTGAAGTAATCGATGTATGAAGCGAAACCACTGTCCCAACCATCGTATACGTCGCCACCCAATGACCATGTGCTAGGAGCACCCATTGTGAGTAGGTAACGGAATCCACCAAGGTTGTAAGAGTCGCAATATGGCCATGTTACATCGCTGCCAACATCCTCTTTCTTAGCAACAGCGATAGTCTCACCATTAACACCAACAGCGATCTCTGTCGAGCTACGGATCTCACACCAGTAGATGTTCCACTCAGTCATATCCAATGCGCTAGTGTTACCTGTAACATGACCGCCATAACCTTGAGAGTAATTAGAATCTAGAGCACCGAAGTGGAATGTACCGTGGTAGATGTGGTTGTCAGATGTAGAAGCTGGGTTCTCCATGATATCAACCTCACCATACTCTGGCCATGCAGTGTTAGCATACTTGCTACCTACCAACCAGATTGCGAAGTTAAAGCCCTTCTTCTCACCTGTGATACGAGCACGAGTCTCGATACGAGTACCTTCGTGGATACGCATACAGTGTGTAGCCCATTGTGCTGCAGCACCCTCTGAGTCACCGAAACCTGAAGAGTAGAATGCAGATGCACCGTAATCCATTGTAGCAGTATCTGTAGTTCTTGCTGTAGCGATCTTCATCATCCACATGTTCAAGTAACCTTGGTCTGTTACAGTTGCAAATTGGTTGTTGTTGATACCAGCATATGTCTGTGTATTAGCTACAGAGTGAGCAGCAACACAGTTTACAGAGTAAGTGTCGTAAGTTGAGTTGTAGATACCCATAGAGCGGTGGAACTCAAGAGCAGTTTGGAATGTCCAACCTGTAAGTTTAGGGTGGGCATCACCTCTTGACATCAAAACATACTCTTGCTCAGTCCATGATTGTACGCCAGACTCTTTACCAGAAGATACGAACATGATTGATGGGTCGTCGTATACGTGACGCTCATCGGTGATAGTCGATCCAAGTGGAGTATCGTTCTCTTTGATTGTGATTACAAGAGTCTCGCTTGAAAGTGGGTGGATCTCGCTATCAGTAGATAGAGTAAGAGTTGCTGTAGGATCAGTTGCAACGTAGTCGTCGTTGTCAACAGCTGTGATTGACTCAGATACTACTGAAGTCTCACCTGCAACGATTGTCAAAGAAGATGGAAGGTTCTCGAAAAGTGATGCGTCGTCAGCATCGATTGCGATAACCACATCCTCCTGAGCTGCTGTAGCAACGCTTGCAGTAAGTGTGAATTTACCACCCTCGTCAACTATACCTGTTGCGATACCTGTTACAACTACACTACTATATATAGCGTTTTGGATTGTGTAGGTGATTGGAGAAGCTGCGATGGTGTAACCACGAGCATAAAGAGTAAGGATAAATGAAGCAGTTGACTCCAACTCGTCGTCAGCAACAGTAAATGAACCTGTAACTGAGCTAGTGCCTGAAGCGATAGTCAACGACTCTGGCATCTCGTCGAATAGTGTGTTAACGTCGTCAACAGCTGTAGTGGTAGCAGTGAAGGTGATGTTGATGTCCTCGGTTGCAGTACCCTCAGCAAGAGCAAAAGTGAGCTCAACGGTCTCGCCTGTAAGTAGAGCGGTGTCGCCCACGGTCAGCTCGATAGCGGTTGACGTTGTTGTGCCCTCGTCGCCTGTTGTAGTCTCTGGATCGTCGCTACAACCAACTAGTGCTGCTGCGAGAAAGCTTAAATAGAAAATCTTTTTCATAACATTTTGGTTTTAGTTTAATATAGTTTTGGTATTTCTTTCAGAACAAAATTACCCAGAAGGTTCTCAAATTATGTTCGTTTCTGTTTAAAATAACTCCGTCAGCGTCCAAATAGTTGCCTCCGAGGCCATTTTAAACAGATTTCGAACATTTATTGATTTTTCAGGTGGGTTACCAACCTGGGTTTTGTGTCATCTTTTGGTTCAAGTTCATCTCCGATACTGGAATTGGCATCAAATAGTCACGACCTGTTTTGAAACCGTAGCCATTTGGCAATACTCCAGCTTGTGGATCGAGGTAGTTGTCTGCACTCTTACCCAAACGCTCGATGCTCTCGAGTTGAGATACAGTGTACGACTGGTAAAGAACGCCATCCTCACCGAAGTAAGCACCCTTTTGAGTCTTGCCAGCGAATAACTCGTGAGCAGCCCAACGGAAGAGGTCCATTTGACGGTAGCCCTGCATTGCAAGCTCTACACGACGCTCGCGGCGGATCTCCTGGATGTATGCGTCAACCTCGTAGCCGTAGTAGCCATCACCACCACTTGCGAAGTATGGGTCAGCCTTAGGTGTAACGTATGGCATACCTGCACGCTCGCGGAGTGCTCCAACAGTGTTTTGCATGATAGTCGCATCAGCCTTACCCAACTCTGCTGCAGCCTCGGCGTAAGCCAAAAGCGCCTCAGCGGTACGGAAGTAGATGTAAGCTGTAGCAGACGAGCCCGACTCGAAAGCTGGATCACAACCTATACGACGATGGAATCCTGTAGCACACTGGTAACCACCACTTCCGTGGATGTATGGAGGGTTAACGTCAGCATCTGGATCTGTCTCCTCGTCGTAGTCTGGGTCGCTCTCCTGGTCCTCTGATGGGTCTGGGTTAACCAACGCGCGAACTAACATTGGCTCGTTAGCCGATTTGAATGTAGCGCCTGAAGACATCACAGTTTGGTAGATACGAGGATCGCGATCCTCGAAGATAGTATTGAAATCTTTGTACTTAGCGTCTGTTGGGTCGATGAAGTTACCATCGCCATCTAGATAGGTGTCAACCAACGACTTGGTGATACCTGCAGGCGTAGATTGAACGGTCATACCACCAGTGATGTAGGACTGAACAGTGTGGTAGATTCCTGACGATAAAGAGTACATGCGCCAGAAGGTAACCTCCTCGACTGCTGATAGATCTGTTGCATAGAACATAGAGGCGAAAGACTCAGCTACGTCGGTCTCGTTATCTTTCTTGTAGAGTAGATCTGAAGTACCGATTCCCAAAAGGTCGCCATACTCAATAACCTTTCCGAAGAAGTAGTCGGGGTCTGGTGTCGCAGATGCAAAGTCACTACCTGCGTGATACTTCTCCCAGGTACCCTCGAAGAGAGCTACGCGCATCGCTAGGATCAAAGCTGACTCCTGGTTGAAACGCAAACCTGACTCCTTGCTGCGTGGGTGCAACATCGAGTAAGCGGTCTCGAGGTCGTTCAAGATGAACTTAGCTACATCCGAACGATCGCTCTGGTCGATCTGCAGACCCTCCAAAGTTGCGATTGAGTCCCAGAAACCATCCATGATGGGCACCGAACCGAACTCCTCCAAGATTTGGAAGTGCCAGTAAGCGCGGAAGAAGTAAGCCTCACCGATATATGAAATAACGTCTGCCGACATCTCATCCTCAGGTACGTTTACCTTGTCTAGGAAGTAGTTTGCGTCGCGCAAATAGATGTAATAGTTTGTCCAGTTGCTCTCACCGTCACCCGATTGGGTCTCACCATTGAGGCGAGTGTCGTACTCCTCAGCAACGATGTTGTCGCTGTTAGACTCCTCTTCCCAGATACCAATTCCCCAAGTAGAGAATGATGGAAGTGACTCATATAGGCCATTAACATAGCTTCGTACCTGCTCCTCACCTGTCAAATAGGTCTCACTATTGGGCGAGGTCAATGGATATCTGTCGAGATACCCCTCACACGAAGAGAAGATGGCAAATGCAATAAATAATATTATACTCTTTTTCATAAACTTTTATTTTTTTTTAGAATGATAAATCTACACCCACTACATAGTTACGGTTCAAAGGATAGACCTTACCATTACCATTTGATGTAAGGGTTGATGTCAAACCTGGAGCTGTAGAGTTACTTCCACCCGCCCACCAGTTAACCTGGTTGAGTGTCTCGGGATCGAAAGCTGAAGGTAGTGCATCGATAGTAAAGAGGTTGTCGCAAGTCACGTATACGCGAACGTGTGAGAGTCTCAATACACTCAATGCCGACTCGGGTAGAGTGTACGAAAGAGTAACATTTTTCAATCGCATGTAGGCTGCGTTGAGCAGGTAGCGAGTTGTGTTCCATCCTGTATTTTTGATGTAATCAGTACTTCCCGACATTGTCAAACGTGGTAGGTAAGCGTCTGGATTATCTGCAGTCCAGTAGTCGAGGTGCTCCTCAAAGAAGTTGCTTCCACCGAAGAGGTAGGTACTACCTGTTACCGAGTAGTCGCGCTTTCCAACACCCTGCAACAGACCGCTAAGCTCGAAACCTTTGTAACCAACATTGAAGTTGATACCGAACGAGTAGCGAGGAGTTGCGTTACCGATGATCTCAAGGTCACCAGAGTCGTAGATTGTACCGTCACCATAGTTTACCACGCCGTCGCCGTTGATATCCTGGTACTTAACATCGCCACGTTGCCATGACTCGTCGTTTCCGAACATCGATAGGTCGACCTTCGCCAAGTAGGCGTCGATCTCGGCGTTGGTTTGGAATAGATCGTCAGCACGGTATCCCCAGATCTCGCCTGTATCCATACCTTGGTAGTAACCTTGGTTGCGCTCAAGACCTGTGTGGTTGTTGTAGAGCTGTCCTGTTGGGTTGTTGTACTCTGTAACAACTGCCTTGTAGTCAAACAGGTTGAAACCTACACCATAAGAGATTCCTGAATCTAATTTATCTTGCCAGTTAACTGTAAGCTCCCATCCGCGGTTGCGAAGAGTCGCGTTGTTAACCTCTGATCTATCAGCTGTT
Source organism: Rikenellaceae bacterium (assembly GCA_044433705.1). Lineage (GTDB taxonomy): Bacteria > Bacteroidota > Bacteroidia > Bacteroidales > Rikenellaceae > Alistipes. Next base: position 30,209 of record JAWXTG010000010.1, read on the forward strand.
GCGATACCCGAGATTCCTGGGATTGCCTCAGCTGGTCCGATCATGTCGCGTGTGGTACGCTCGTAGATATCGGCTGTAACTGTCAAACGGTTGTTGAGTGCTGTGATATCGAAACCTAGGTTGGCAGAGTCTACCTTCTCCCAGGTGATCATAGAACTTACCATCGCTGGAGCACTTGCATACATCTCGGTAGTTGGGAACAACCACTTACCAGTAGATGTGATTGGCATAGTCTCGAGGTAGTCGTAGAGACCTGCACCACTCTGATTTCCTAGACGACCATACGACATACGAACCTTAAGTTGTGTGATTGATGTATCTAGATCCTTGAAATAATCCTCACGAGCTAGGTCGTAACCAACTGAGATTGATGGGAAAAGACCCCAACGATTCTCCGCTGCGAAACGAGATGAACCGTCGTAACGTCCACTGACCTCGACAAAGTAACGCTCGTCGTAGTTCCAGTTCAAACGTGTGTAGACTCCCATTGTAGCCCAGCTTTCGCGAGCCTCACCGATGATTGTGCTACCGTTACCATTAATAATAGAGAATGTATCCTCGTCGAGCATTCCATCGCGGTACATATATGCAGATGAAATATATTGCTCCTCCATCTGGAATCCAACAACACCACTGAAGTAGTTCATTCCAATCTGCTTGCTGTATGATGTTGATACGTGGGGAGAGAGATAGTAGTTGAAACCTGATCCACGAGTGTAAGAGCCTGGAAGTGAGTTCGCCCATGCAATACCAGGGTAAGAATAACCCTGACGAGCCGACTCGTTGATACTCAAAACACCGTCGGGACGAGTTGTGATAGCCTTACCCAAAGAGAAGCTCTTGTCCGAGATGTCGAAGCGAGCCTTCAACTCTCCCATGATGTTCCAGTTCTCGATTGGAGTGAATGTAGCCGAGAGAGACAACGCATCAGAGATGTCGTTTTGGTCGTAGTCAGCTGCAGACATGTAGTAGAACTCGTTATAAGATGGGATATTGTATGCCGAATCAACTGGTAGAGTTGTTGGCACGTTAGGGGTCTTACTAGCTGCGTATGTGTAGAAGATCAACATGTTAGGAAGTGGACGACGAATGCGCGCCAAGGTAACATTGTTGTTGAAGTTGAACTTCAAGCGATCTGAAACTTTAGCCTCGAGCTTTGTGTTGAAGTTGTATTTATCATAGGTATCCTCAACCACGTCGATCAAACCACCCTGGAAAGTGTATCCTAAACCTACGTAGAAGTTGATCTTGTCTGATCCACCAGTGATGTTGATATTGTTGCTGTGGCGAACAGAGTAATCTTTGTAGTAGTAGTCGAACCAGTCAACATTTGCATAAGCGGTCTGCGAATTCCACCACTCACCGCTGGCTCCAGCCTCGATTCCATCATAAGCACTTGGATTCTCCATGTAAGCTTGCATCTTAGCGATAGTATCGTCGCTAAAGTATGCGCTATAACCAGCATTTGTATACTGAGTATTTACATAGTTAGCGTAATCCACCGAGTTCATCATATCTGGCATTCCGATTGGAGAGCTCAAACCGATTGAACCGTTGTAAGATACCTTGAATTTTCCAGACTCACCGCTCTTGGTTGTAACCAAAACCACACCATAAGCTGCACGCGCACCATAAACTGCTGCTGCTGAGGCATCCTTCAAGACGGTGATACTAGCGATATCGGCAGTATTTACATTCTGCATGCTCTGCTCGACACCATCTACCAATATATATGGGCTACCACCGTTCACAGATCCGATACCACGGATATTGAACGAGATCTCTGCTCCTGGCTCACCTCCGCTACCACCTTCGCTTGACTCGGTAGAGAAGTTAAGACCTGCAACGTTACCCTGAAGGGCACTTGTTAGGTCGGTTACAGGACGCAACGCAACTACGTCACCCTTAAGACTCGTTACCGCTGCTGTGATCGTGCTACGCTTCTGAGCACCATAACCTACAACGACTACGTCGTCGAGAACTGTACTTGCCTCAACCAAGACAAATTTGTTGCCTGATTCGCGAGTAACTTTTTGAGTTATTGTCTCATAACCCATATAACTGACTTCGAGTACGTCGCCACTTTTGGCTTTGATCGAGAACTCTCCATCGACGCCCGAGATGGCGCCTTCGAATGTGCTTTGCACCACAATTGTTGCTCCTATAATTCCATTTCCTGTATTGTCAACAACTACACCTGTAATGGTAGATTGTTGTGCCAACATAGTAAAAGGTAGAAAGAGCAGAAAAAGTAACAGTGTTGAAATTTTCCTCATAATTTCTAGTTTTTATTAAAATCAAATTGTTGGTTTGGTTACCCAAAGGTAGTGGGTATATCTGATATACATGTTCAAAATTATCCACAAAAGGTTCGCTATTGTTCAGAAATCGCCGTTTCAGCAAGATTTGAACTGACAATGCAGTTAAGTGCCTTGATCAAGCTCCAGTCACTCGAGACTCTCACGTCGTTACCCATGTCGAAGTAGACACATCCGCCACATCCGCGCTCCACAAGGTGCCTCATCTTCACTTTTACATCCTCGACATTGTTGAAATAGTATTCAACTCCATTGTAAATTGTCGTTCGTTCACCTGGCTGGATCTTCGAAAAGTCGAGATCGCGATAGCCAATCACATTTTTGCCGCTATTGTCGTTGCGCACAGCCAAAGTTGTCATCGAGAGGTGAAGTTTCTCGACTGGATAGCCATAATCGACCGCTTTGTCGACAAATTGCAGGTAGACATCGTTCAAAATCTGCGTGACCGATGGTCCATAATTCTGGAAAGTGAAGTAATCGACAGCCTCCAGCAGCTCCTCGGTGAGAGGGATGGTGTAGGAGACGGGGTGCAACGACACGCTCAGGGTCTTATCTTTGGGTAGAGCTGCGTGCATATCGACCACCAAATCGTGGTACCCCTGCCATCCTGGGGTCTGAGGGTCGTTGTAGAGCCACTCGAAATCCAGATCGACGCCATCGCAGTAGGCCGCCAGCTCGACAGCACCCTCGATAAGCCTCTGGCGCCATGCAGGACTACATATGCTGTCGGTCCAGACCTTCATGCCATCGCTCTTTGCCTCGTGGGTGATGAAACCTAGACGAACCTTATACCCCTCTACACCCTTATATATATCGTAGGTTTTGGCCAACTTACTCTGCCAACCCACCTGATTAACGGCAAGCTCATCGGCACTATCGAAGCGCCACACGCCATCTATGCGTATTGCAGCGACACCGCCCTGAGGGTAATCATACTCCGATGACTCGAGCAGCATCTCAGTGGCAAAGTTATGCATCGGCTCACGACGAGTAACCAAGTTGTCAACCGCAGCCGAGAGACCAACCCCGACAAGAGCATCTGAGGGGATATTTACAACGTCGTAAATGGTGTAATCATTGCGATTTACCATCTGACCGCTACTCTTCACCCTCTTATTATCGATGTAGAGAGCAACCTCTACGCCTCGCTTTACGCTCGCCACAACTGCAACGTGATGCCACTCGCCCAGAGGCAATTGAGTGTGAAACAGATAGCTATTAGCCCCTATCTCCACCACGATCTCGCCATCTCTCTGCTCTCCGAATTTAATGTTGAATCTGCTATTTTCTGAGCTCTCTCTGTTATATAGGTATGCCCCCTGGCTCCACTCACTCAGATTGACCCACGCCGAGATAGAGTAACCATCACGAAATGGCACACCATACTTGATCTTAGTCTCGTCGAGGCGAAGAGCTCCAGCACCCTCGAATAGCGCAACGCCACTTCGCCCAATATACTCCGATTTGTGCTTGACCTCGCCCTCGATGGTTGCATCACCGCAACAGATATAGGTCTCACCCGTATATCCATCGACCAAGACATCGAGCATAATTAGATCGTTGGTCATCATATGCATATCGCGATCAATAAATGGTCGGTCGGCATGACGCACAAACGAGGAGTAGCCCGTAACGGTCATATATCGAAAACTTGGGTTGTCGTCGACGGGACTCACCACAATCTCGGATGGCGTCGCCTCCGAGAGAAGAGTGCTATCAAATGGGTAGTAGATAGCGAGATCTGTCCACTGTGGATGGAATCGATTAACTGTATTTTGCACTCTTAGGCCATCGATATCTTCGAGATCGAGAGCCACGCTCCACAATCTAAATTCATCCATCCTACCCACAAAATCTTCTGCAATCGAGAGCGTGTAATCGCCCTTTAACGTTGGCAGTGCCACTTGATTCAACTCCAGCACTTTGCCATCGAGCAGGAGGGTCACCCAGCCACGATCAGCAATAAGAGTTATCTGGCTCCAAGCCTCATAATCAATGAGTTCACTAGATATTTTTTGCCCGTTTAGTAGCAACTCAGCGCCTCTTTCAAGGGGTTTTAACGATAACGAGAGTTGTGAATCGCCGCCCTCCAACCGCCACAAAGTCGAGGGCGAGGAGTCAGCAGCAATATCTACATAACACTGTAGCGTATAGCAGCCGTCAATGGTCACTGCGCGACTCGAGGTAATCGCCGAGGACAACGGCGCGTCGAGATCGAGGGCGCAATTGGTGATTTGCGCCACCGCCTGATTGGCAATTAACAGCTGCATAAAACTAAATATAATAAAGTAATGTGTCCTCATTTATAATATTAATTAAATAATTTACTGCAATATTACTTAAACTCGTTAAATTATACATCCAAATTTATCTTTGATTGTTCCACTATTGTCCAAAATTTGCGAAAACTTCAAAATTCGTCTATTTTTAGTTGTTTTTTAGACGAATTTGTAATACATTTGTAATGATATTATATATGTAGTTTATTTAATATGAAAGAGCAGCTAAAGGCAATATTTGCCACGATTATACTTATATTTGCTATTGCGATCCCTAACCTCCTGGGAGCCAATAACGACTTCTATTTTCGTCAGATCTCGCTCGAACAAGGGATCCCACAGGCAACCGTGCAGGCAACCTGCAAAGATAGCAAAGGTTACCTCTGGATAGGCACAAAACGTGGACTCTGCCGCTACAACTCCGATAGACTACACCTCTATACACACCAGAGCGACGATGAGCACTCACTCCCCTCAGACGAGATTTACTTCATCATCGAAGATAGCCTCAACACAATTTGGGTCGGAACGGGCCGAGGCGTTGCGCGTTACAACTCCACAACAGACTCATTCGAGATCCCGATTGGCGGGAAGCACAAGGAGCGCGCTATAAAGACATATCTCATGCTCGAGGATGGTATCATCTTCGCGGGCGATATCCCACTCCATAAATATAACTACGCCAACGGCACAATCGAGACAATATACACCTCGGGCGAGACGCTACCCCGCTCGGTCACCACGCTGCACTACTGGCACGACAACAAGGTGGTGGTTGGCTCTCGATGGGATGGCCTCCGCATTCTCGACCTCACGAATGCGGTGATCACGCGCGATGATTTCTGCCGCGAAAAGTATATATCATCATACTTTGTCGACAAGGATCAAAACCTTTGGCTATCGCCATACAACAATGGCGTGGTCTGCTTCGACAAGGAACGCAACAAGATAGCGCACTACACCACCGAAAACTCGAGAATTAGCCACAATACAGTTCTAGACATTATACAAAAAGATGACGAGATCTGGCTGGGCACCGATGGCGGTGGAGTTTCAATCCTCGACACTCAGTCACGACGCTTCTCGACACTCACCAGCTCGCCCGACAACAAATCGAGCTTCCCCGAGAACTCTGTAATCTCGCTCTACCTAGACCCACACAACAACGTCTGGGCTGGATCGATCCGCGGCGGACTTATCTGGGTCAAAAACACACATATAAATAGCTTCGAGGAGGCTGGGCTGAACTCTCCGTATGGATTGAGCAGCAAAACTGTCGTCTCGCTCTATCACGACACTGGTTCAACGGTGTGGATCGGAACCGATGGCGGCGGAATAAACAAATATGACACTAGGCGCCAGCGATTTACCCACTTTCCCAAAAGCTTTGGTAACAAGATAACCTGCATCGAGAACTACTCGAACGACGAGATTATCGCCTCGATATTTGGCAAGGGAATCTACCTGATCGACAAGAAGAGCGGAGCCTCACGCCCCTTTATGACCCACACAAACCAGAAGTTTGCCGAAATACTAAAGACCAGCGTTTCGGTGATGATTCGACGCCAAAAAAGTGGAGATTTTCTCATCTTGGCCGACAGCGTATATACACTCTCGAATAGAGGTGATAGATTAATCTCTGCGAAACTTAACCGCTCAGACTCAATAGAATGCAGCTCACTGAGATATATCGATAACACCGACGACGACAACGAGACTCTGCTCATCGGGCAGCAGTCTATCTTGAAGTACACAGCCCACGACAACACCCTTACCACCCTCCTCGAACTCGATGAGGGGTATGGGCGCATTAACGCCGCATGCCACGACAACAAGAAGCTATTCTGGATCGGAACAGACAGTGGGCTATACCGCTACAACAGTGGCGACGGCTCACTCACGCAGATTAAGCGCCAGCGCATTGCCTCAAAATTCATCTCATCGCTGGTGATCGACGAGATGAATCGTCTGTGGATAGGAGCCGACTACATCTACTCCTATGACATTGACAGCGAGGAACTTATCGAGTATAGCGACGCCGACGGCGCAAAACGAAATGAGTTTATCAACAAGGCGACTCTCCTCACCCCCGATGGCGATATCATCATGGGTGGAACCGTGGGTTTGACGGTGATCAAGGGGGAGATTGGCCGCTCCGACAGCGCACAACCAGCCATCAGTCTGAGCGAAATTAAGATCAACGGCGTCTCGCAACCTATTAAATCGACAATATCCGTTCCTCACGACTACCACTCCATATACATAGAGACGGTGACCAACCAAGAGGATATCTTTAGAAGCAAAAATAGCCAATTCTACATCAACGAGGTTCCCGCAACCTCCGACGGCATGAGCCTCGACCTGCTCTACCTCTCGCCAGGCGTCTACGAGATAGCTGCCTCGACCCTCGATGACAACGGCCAGCTCTCGGAGCCTAAAGAGCTACTAACCATCACCGTACGTCCCGCATGGTGGAACACGGTGTGGGCATATATCCTCTTCCTATCAATCGTAATTGGCCTGCTGACTATCAAATCAAGGCAAAATTTACGCAAGCGCGACGCCAAACTCAAACAGGCAATCAAGGAGCAGGAGCGTAAACTCTCGGAGGGTAAAATCAACTTCTTAATCAACCTCAGCTACGAGCTACGTACCTCAATAACACTCATTTACGCTCCGCTGAAGAGGATACTGAAGAGCGACACGGTGAGCGAGGAGATCAAACAGAAGATATCTCCGATTTTCTACCAATCAAAGAAGATCAACAACATCATCAACATGGTGCTCGACACCCAACGTACCGAAGATGCTTACAATAAATTGGAGCTTGGACGCCACTCGCTCAACCTATGGCTCAGCGGCTGCGCCAACGAATTCCGCATGGAGTATCGCCAAAAGGGGATCGAAATTGAGCTTCAACTTGACGATACTATCGACGAGGTGACATTCGACCGCAAGAAGTGCGACATCGCCCTATCGAACTACCTTATCAACTCCTACCGCTTCAACACACCCAACACCACATTGGTGATAAAATCGGAGATGATCAACGACTACACGCTGCGCATCAGCGTTATAGATCAAGGTATTGGCGTCGACGAGAAGCAGATTGAATCGATCTTCAACCGCGAAAAGAGCGACATAACCGATGGTGCAACAACAGGCATCGGTTTGGCATATGTCAAAAGTCTTGTCGAGATGCACAACGGCAGAGTGGGCATCTACAACAACGAATCGGGCATTGGAGCGACATTCTTCATGGAGATAAATGTCGTAGAGCTCGACAATATTCTCGAGAGTCAACTCAGCGAAAAATTTGAAAATCAGCTGAGTGCAAAGATCAATGATACGCTCCACAGCGAGGCAGCATCGGTCAATCTCGACACAGCATCCTACTCGATATTGATCGCCGACGGAAATAATGAGCTACGCAAATTTGTCAAAGAGAACCTCGAAGAGAAGTTCAAAACGGTGCTGCAGGCCAAAGATGGTGATGAGTTGCTCGACATCGTGGCACATCGAATTCCCGACGTGGTGATAATCGACGCGCGACTGCCAAAAATCAACGGTTATGACCTCTGCAGCCAGCTAAAGGGTGATATCAACACGAGTCACATACCTATAATTCTGCTCTCGAGCAACGAAAATAAAGATAATAAAAAGTTGGGCTATAAGGCTGGAGCTGACCGATATATCGAAAAACCATTCGATATCGACGCACTCGAGATTGCAATATGCAACCTCTTGAAGAATCGCATAAGCCTCAAAGAGCGCTACCGCTCTGCAACTAGCCCTGTGAACATCGCCGATGGCTCGATCAGCAGCCTCGATGAGCAGTTTATTTCGCGACTAGACACATTCATATCTGAGAATATCGACAACACAGAGCTCAACACCGACATCATAGTTAAAGAGCTATGTATCAGCCGATCATCGCTCTATGGAAAGCTAAAATCTATCGTGGGCTTGGGCGTCAACGAGTATATCAGCCGCATACGCATCGAGAAGGCTAGCCTACTGCTCTCGACTACCGACATGCCTATCCAACACATCTCCGATGTGACTGGATTCAGCAGCGCAAGATATTTCAGCACAACCTTCAAAAGCATAACAAACCTCACGCCGTCGGATTATCGAAAACAGACTCGCGAGGATGTCGCAATGAAGGGATAGTTGTGCCTTCTCGACACATAAAATTACCGTTTAAATTCAAATAAATCAACAGTTAGTACTGCGCATTTAATCTACATTTCAAACCATTAATATAATTTAACAAGTAAATACCATCTTAATACTAAATACCTTTGTAATATTGATTCTTATTTTTTATATTTGCAAATAGTAATACTCTGCGCAATTACTGTTGCGTAGAGGCTAACCCAAATAAAAAATAATAATTATGAAGAGATTACTATTATGTTTTGGTATGGTTGCTACGATGTTCAGCTGTGCCCAAAGCGAGGAGGCTGCAGTCTCCTACTCCGACGGAGATATTATCACCTTTAGCGCAGCCAAGATTACTCGTGTTACAGACAATGGCGCCACACTCTCGTGGGAGGGTGACGACCAAGTACAAATTATCTCGAGCGATGTTGAAGAGGAGGCGACCTACAACATTGCTAACACATCTTCGGGAGCACTTAGCTACGTATCGGGTAGCATCTTCTACACCGACCAAGGTGCCGAGAAAAAGTTCTACGGTTGGTCTCCAGCTTCGATTTCGCACGACAGCGGCAAACTTGCCCTCGACGTAAGCGATCAGAGTAGCCTTAAGCAGATTGTAGTTGGTAGCGCAACAACTTCTGTTTCGAGTGCTACGATGACCTTCAAGCCACTTCTCACAAAGGTTGTACTCTATCTATCGGTCGGCACTTTCGACCTCACTGACCTCTCCGACCTCTCAGGAGCCACTGCAAGACTCTCAGGAGCAAATACAAGCGGCCAATATGACTACGCGTCGGGCGAATTCACCGACCTCTCATCTTCAGTTGTCTCAAAATCTGTCACCGTAGCCTCTGACGGCTCTAATGCGACAGTTATATTCTACGTCTTAGAGACCGAATCGATGAATGGAAGTATAGCTTTCACCGTGGGAGACGAGCAATTCGTCACATCAATTGCAGGCAAAAAATGGCTGCGCGGCGAAGAGTATGAGTACGATGTCACCGTGGGTACAAATTATTTAGCGATCTCAACGGCCGAAGATCTATTTGAATTTGCTGCGGCTGTAAATAGTGGCACATCATATGACGGTGCAACCGTCAAACTTAAAAATGATATAGATCTTTACGACTCGCCATGGACACCGATAGGCACAGGCGACAATCCATTTAAGGGACACTTCGATGGTGATGGCTATACAATCTCAGGCCTATATATAAATGCATCATCTGAATATCAAGGCCTTTTCGGCGTTCTTTATGACTTTGGCTCTATTAAAAACCTCACAGTTTCAGGCTCTTTCACGCTATCTGGTAGCGGTTTTGGCCAGATTGGTGGTATAACAGGATATGCAGGCAGTGGTTCAATAATTGAAAACTGCGCCAACAAAGTATACATCGATGCACCATTAAGAGCTAGGGTTGGTGGTATTGTAGGCTACAGCGGAGCAACCATAATTAACTGTTGCAATTTTGCAAAAGTCTTTGGTAATTGGCAGGTTGGAGGCATCGTTGGTGACAATCTTGGCACAGTAGCAAACTGCTATAACAGAGGTTATATTTATGGATCAAATGAGTATGTTGGTGGTATAATTGGGTATAACGAAAATACCACAGAGGGCATCTATATCGTCAAAAATAGCTATAACACAGCAACTATAGATGGCGCAAGTGACCTTGGCGGTATTGTAGGATACCCTTGGTCAGAGTGTTCCAACTGCTTCAACACAATAGTATTAGCGTCAATTGGCGGTACTGGATACTCTGGTGTCACCGGTACAATGATGTCGAATGCTGATATGCAGACTCAAGATTTCGTTGACACTCTAAATGCCGACACCGATGTATGGAAGATGGACTACACCGACGGACAGATTAACGAAGGCTATCCAATTTTGACATGGCAGTAGGCACATCACTGCTGGCAACAGATACAACGCATTGGTCAACAAAGAGTAATTAAAACATCAAAAAAAATGAAAAAGATACTATATATAATGTTTGTTGTGGGGCTAATAGTTAGTTCGTGCGGCAAAAAATCGAATTCTTCAACCGATCCTGATACAGACCAGAATACTCAACCAGTGGAGGCAACATTTAGCGGGTCGATCACAACTCGCGCCACGGGCGACACTTGGAAGAGCAGTGATAAAATTGGCGTGTATGCGTTCGACGCAAGCGGCAGCATCTACGACGCCTACAGCAACATACCCTACACAACAGCGTCGGGAGGCACACAAGCAACATTCGCAGCAGCGGGTTCAACATCGATCTACTACCCTACGAGCGGCGACAAGCTAACATTCATCGCCTACTCTCCATACCAAAGTATCGGAACAGATGGGCTGTATGATATTGATATTGCGACACAAACCGCACCCGAGGATATTGAACTTATGGTCTCTAACAGTGGAACTAGTTACACTCAGACATCTCCATCCGTTGCGCTTAAGTTCTCATATGCGCTGGCGAAGCTCTCACTAAAGATAGAGGCTGGCGGCGACCTTGTAGCTGCCGACATGAACGATATAACTATCGCTATCAACGGCGTGGCGACTCAGAGTACATATGAGCTCACAAGTGGCAATTTCTCAGCTGAGTCACCAATCCAAACCCTCGCTCCCCGACAGGTTACCAACGGAGCGGAGTATGAGGCTGTCCTAATCCCTGGCTCTTACTCTGATTTGGAGGTAACATTCACGCTAAGTAACGGAATCTCACGCACTTGGAATGCATCAGAAGATGCAGACTTCGTGCTTGCTAGCGCCGAACTGCACACCCACAATGTCACAATTTCGGAGAACAAAATCGAGGTTAGCGCAGGTACAATCAGCGGCTGGGGCGATGGCGCAGACGATGGTGACGTATTCGAAACGGAGAGAGCATCATACCCAATCCTCTCCGCCGACGATCTTAAGGCATTTGCCGAATCTGTCAATAGCGGCACATCCTACGACCAGGTAACCATCAAGCTGTACCAGGATATTGACCTAGAGGGATCTGACTCCAACCAATGGACCCCAATTGGCGGTAGCAACCAGTTCTTAGGTATTTTCGATGGTAATGGCTACACAATCAGTGGAATCTACATTGATTCTACAAGTGGCGACCAGGGATTTTTTGGCGTTGTTGCCGACAATGCGACAATTATGAACCTTACTGTAGAGGGTTACATCAAATCAACTGCTGGTACGGTTGGCGGAATCGCAGGATATTCAGGCAGTGGCTCAGTAATCAAAAATTGCGAAAACAGGGCTACAGTAGAGGCTGGAGGCAGTAGATGCGGTGGTATCGTGGGCTATAGCGGAGCGACAATTACAGAGTGCTGCAACTCGGGCGATATAAATGGAAATAGCTCTTTTGGTGGCATCGTAGGCGATAACCTTGGCTCGATCACCAACTGTTACAATATTGGAACTATCTCGGGAACTGGTGCTTGTGGCGGTATAGTGGGTCAAAATGAGGCGGTAATTGCCAACTGCTACAACATCGGATACATAACATCAACTAGTAGCATGACAGGTGGTATAGTGGGTACTACTCCTTACAATCCAAACGCCAGTCTTACAAACAGCTACACACTAACTGACGTTGTAAATAGCACTTCTAGCGGCTCGGATGGCACGATAAAAACAGAGAGCGAGATGAAAGAGTCCGACTTTATAACCTCACTTAACAATGGGCAAAAGCCTGAGTCTTGGATAGCTGATTATGATTCACCTAACCAAATAAACGACGGATATCCAATTCTTAGCTGGCAGTAAGATAGAGAAGTCGACTAACAAGGTCATTTTCGGCACTTCCCTCCGCTTTTTAATCCTCACGTACGTATGTACGCTGCGGTTAAAAATGCTCACGAAGCCCCAAAACTGACCTTGCTATTCAACTTCTCCAAATAATGGAGGGTGACTAAAAATAATTTTTTACTTATTAGTCACCCTCCTACGTATTTTAAACTATGGACTTACTTATCGAATGAAGAGTAGCTCACGATACTTTGGCAATGGCCAAATTTGGTTATCTACAACCATCTCCAAGCGGTCGATGTGGTAGCGGATAAGGTCGAACTTCTCGGCAACAGTGTCGTGGTATGCGATCGCTTTCTCGCGCTCATCCTCGATTTTGTTAGCAACCTTACGAGCCTCAACCATCTCAGTTGTAAGAGCTTGGATCGCAGCTGTGTGATCCTGAATCTTCTTGATTAAAGCGATATCTGCAGATGAGTCGAGTCCTGGGATCTGAGCCATGCGGTAAACTTTGTCGAGAAGTGAAGACTCATATTTTGAAGCGATTGGCACGATGTGGTTGATCGCAAGATCACCCAACACACGACCCTCAATCTGGATCTTCTTGGTGTATGTCTCCCACTTGATCTCGGTACGAGCCTCAACCTCAACCTTCGAAAGAACGCCTGTGCTCTCGAACATTGCGATTGCAGCCTCGTCGAGGTAACGATCAAAGATGAGTGGAGTCGATGTCTCGCAGTCAAGGCCACGTGCAGCAGCCTCAGTCTTCCACTCGTCAGAATAACCATTACCGTTGAAACGGATAGCCTTACACTCTGTGATCATCTCCTTAAGCACCTCATAGATAGCCTTATCCTTCTTCTTACCAGCCTCGATCTTAGCGTCAACACGAGCCTTGAACTTGATCAAGCCCTCTGCCATTGCAGTATTGAGGATGATCATTGCATCAGCACAGTTGTCAGAAGAACCTACAGCGCGGAACTCGAAACGGTTACCTGTAAATGCGAATGGCGATGTACGGTTACGGTCTGTGTGGTCGAGTAGAAGCGTTGGGATGTGTGCGATACCGCTCATGCGGAATACACTCTTAGCGTCAAGGCGGATGTCGTCGTTATCCTCGCTAGCCTCCATCTTGTCGAGAACGTCAGAGATCTGAGTACCCAAGAATGTAGAGATGATCGCTGGAGGTGCCTCGTTAGCGCCCAAACGGTGAGCGTTAGTAGCACTCATGATCGATGCTTTGAACAAGCCGTTGTGTGTGTGTAGAGCGTGAATTGCGTTGACTACAAATGTGATGAACTGTAGGTTCTCATTTGCAGTTTTGCCAGGTCCAAATAGACCTACACCTGTGTTTGTACCAAGCGACCAGTTGTTGTGCTTACCCGAACCGTTGATTCCCTTGAATGGCTTCTCGTGGAATAGTACGCGGAAGTTGTGACGGCGTGAAACCTGATCCATCACTGTGAGTAGCAACTGGTTGTGGTCGTTAGCGATATTTACTGGCTCGTAAACTGGAGCCAACTCAAACTGGTTTGGAGCAACCTCGTTGTGACGAGTTTTCACTGGAATACCCAATTTCAAACACTCGTACTCCAAATCCTTCATAAATGCCATAACGCGCTCTGGAATTGCACCAAAGTAGTGATCCTCAAGCTGTTGATTCTTAGCTGAGTCGTGACCCATTAAGGTACGACCAGTAAGCATAAGGTCTGGACGCGCTGCCCAAAGTGCCTCATCAACCAAGAAATACTCCTGCTCCCAACCTAGGTATGAGAACACCTTAGTTACATTCTTGTCGAAGTAGCGACATACGTCAACGGCAGCCTTGTCAACGGCAGAGATAGCACGCAAAAGAGGTGTTTTGTAGTCAAGCGCCTCGCCTGTGTATGAGATAAATACAGTAGGGATACATAGAGTTGTACCTACGATAAATGCTGGTGATGTTGGATCCCAAGCTGAGTAACCGCGAGCCTCGAATGTGCTACGGATACCACCATTAGGGAATGAAGATGCATCTGGCTCCTGTTGAACAAGAAGTTTTCCAGAGAACTCCTCGAGTACGCCACCGTTGCCATCTGGCTCAGCGAATGAGTCGTGCTTCTCAGCGGTACCACCTGTAAGTGGCTGGAACCAGTGAGTATAGTGGTCAGCACCATGCTCCAAAGCCCATTGACGCATACCTGCCGCAACACTATCAGCAACTTCGCGTGTAAGCGCTGTACCGTTGTCCATTGTGTCGATCATCGATAGGAAACTCGATTTGTTAAGATACTTGCGCATAGCCTCTTTGTTGAAAACTTTCTCACCAAAATAATCTGATGGATGGCTCGATGGTGCAGCTACCTTTACAGCTTTGTGGTTGATGGCAGCCTCTACCATCTTAAATCTGAGTTGTGACATACATTTATAATTTATTAGTTAATATTTTTTGCTCTTTATGTATTAAAAAACGTGCCTTTGAATTTTTTTTATTCAATAAATTTTATTGGGTAAAAATTGTCCAAAACCTCACGCTGCAAAGGTAGAAATTATTCAATGATTTTGTGCGCGCTGAAATAAAAAATATTTCGCACGGATGTTTTTTTTACAAGATTTCCACAAAAAAGCGTGTTTTTTATGGCTGTTTGATCAAAAATAAGCCTTTTTTCTTGAAAAATCGTAAAAATTACTACTGTTATCGAAATAACACTAAAAATGCTGAAATGTTAATTCCAGTCGATTTTATCGACAAAAACAGGGCGTGACAGAGTAAAGATTTACCTTAACTTAGCGTATATACTATATTTATATAGAGGAGTGTGAACAACTTATTATTTTTTTTCATATCTTTATGCGCTGAAATAAATAAGAACAATCACTAATTTCGATAATAAAAGTTATGACAAAGACCAATCAAGAGAGGTTATTTGCCGAATTCCCAGAGGTGTCGACCTCGACTTGGGAGGAGGTAATCAACAAAGACCTCAAAGGAGCAGACTATGCGCGCAAGCTAGTTTGGAGAACAGCCGAAGGGTTCAACGTTCGCCCATACTATCGCGCCGAAGATCTCGCAGGTATTGAATTTTTGGGTTCCAAAGCGGGCGAGTTCCCATTCGTTCGCGGAATTGGCAAAAAGAACAAGTGGCGAGTTCACCAATCAATTGCTGTGAAGTGCGTGGCTGAGGCTGCAGCAGAGGCACAGGATATTCTCAAGAAAGGTGTTGATTCTCTAGGATTTATCATCTCTGAGGAGCTCACTGCAGAGTCGCTCGAGACCCTTATCGCGGGCATCGACCTCACCCAAACAGAGGTTGTTTTCAACGGAAAGCACCTGGTTAAAACAGCTAATCTACTTCTCGACAAACTCGAGGGTATGGAGATCGACAAGAAGCACGTTCGCGTATGTTTCGGCATCGACCCGATCGTCAAAGATCTATCTACAGCGGGCCAATACTGCTGCGGAGGCGACGGCCAAGGTTGCTTCGATGCAATCGCTGCACTTATCACTCGCTCGGCTGAATACAAGCACATGCGCGTGGTTACAGTTAACGCTCAAAACTTTGGAAACTCAGGAGCGACAATCGTAGAGGAGCTCTCATTCGCACTCTCTGCAGGACACGACTACTTGGTGAAATTCACCGAGATGGGTCTACCAATCGAGACTGTTGCTCGCAAGATCCGCTTCTCACTTAGCGTATCTGCAAACTATTTTATGGAGATTGCAAAGATCCGCGCTGCGCGTCTTTTGTGGTCGAACATCGTGATGGCTTACTCGCCATCTAAAACATGTCCTTGCAAGATGTACATCCACGCTGAGACATCTAAGTGGAACCAGACAGCTTACGACCCATATGTAAATATGTTGCGCGGAACAACCGAGGCAATGTCGGCTGCAATCGCTGGCGTTCAGTCGCTCGAGGTACTTCCTTTCAACACATCATTCGAGACTCCCGACGAGTTCTCTAAGCGTATCGCTCGTAATGCTGAGCTACTTCTAAAGCATGAGTCACACTTCGACCAAGTGGTTGACCCAGCGGGTGGTTCATACTACATCGAGAACCTTACAAAGAGCATCGCAACTGAGGCTTGGGCTAAGTTCAACACAGTTGAGGAGAAGGGTGGCTACGTAGCTGCATTCAACGCAGGCTATGTTGTTGAGACTGTTAAAGCTTCGGCAGCGGCTAAAGATAAGAACATCGCAACACGTCGCGAGATTCTTCTTGGCGCAAACCAATATCCCAACTTTACAGAGGTTGCTTCGGCCGATATGTGCTCTTGCGCTGTTGAGCGTGAGTGTAGCGACGAGAATCGTCTAACTCCATATCGTGGAGCTATGGCATTCGAGGCTATGCGTTTGGGCGTAGACCGCTCAGGTAAAGAGCCTAAGGCATTTATGCTTACTTGTGGCAACTTGAGCATGGCTCGTGCACGCTCACAGTTTGCTTGTAACTTCTTCGCTTGCGCAGGTATCCGCACCATCGACAATACATACTTCGCATCGGTTGAAGAGGGTGTCGAGGCGGCTATAGCTGCATCTGCCGAGATCGTTGTAATCTGCTCTTCGGATGACGATTACGCAACTTTGGCTCCTAAGGCTAAAGAGCTTCTTGGCGACAAGGCAATCTTGGTTGTTGCTGGTGCTCCAGCGTGCGCTCCTGAGTTGGAGGCGCAAGGCATCAACAACTTTATCAACGTTAAGAGCAACGTGCTAGAGACATTGAAGTCGTACCTTAAAGCAATGAACATCTAATTATGAGAGCAAAATTTTCAGAACTAAAATACGAAGGCCTCGCATCACAGCCATGCGGTTGCGCTTCGAAGCATAATGGAGGCAAGTGCGACACTCAAGCAGATTGGCAAACTCCAGAGCAAATTCCAGTCAAGGGCGTCTATAGCGCCGAGGATCTAGCGGGCATGGAGCACCTAAACTATGCTGCAGGTATCGCTCCATTCCTTCGCGGACCATACTCAACAATGTATGTTATGCGTCCTTGGACCATTCGTCAATATGCAGGTTTCTCGACTGCTGACGAGTCTAACGCATTCTACCGCCGCAACTTGGCAGCGGGTCAGAAGGGCCTTTCAGTGGCCTTCGACCTAGCTACACACCGCGGTTACGACGCCGACCACCCACGCGTAGTTGGTGACGTAGGTAAGGCGGGTGTATCTATCTGCTCGGTTGAGGATATGAAGGTTCTTTTCAATGGTATTCCACTCGACAAGATGTCGGTTTCGATGACCATGAACGGCGCCGTTCTTCCAATCCTTGCGTTCTACATCGTTACAGGTCTCGAGCAGGGTTGCACACTCGATCAATTGGCTGGTACAATCCAAAATGATATCCTTAAGGAGTTCATGGTGCGTAACACCTATATATATCCACCTAAATTCTCGATGAAGGTTATCGCCGATATCTTTGAGTACACTTCGCAGAATATGCCTAAGTTCAACTCAATCTCAATCTCGGGTTACCACATGCAGGAGGCTGGTGCCACTGCCGACATCGAGCTAGCTTACACTTTGGCCGACGGTTTGGAGTATCTTCGTGCGGGAGTCAACGCAGGTATGTCGATCGACGCCTTCGCTCCACGCCTATCGTTCTTCTGGGCTATTGGTATGAACCACTTTATGGAGATCGCAAAGATGCGTGCAGCGCGTATGTTGTGGGCTAAGATCGTTAAGACTTTCGATCCTAAGAATCCTAAGTCTCTTGCGCTTCGTACCCACTCTCAAACTTCTGGTTGGTCACTCACAGAGCAGGATCCATTCAACAACGTAGCTCGTACAGCTATCGAGGCGATGGGTGCAGCACTTGGCCACACTCAGTCGCTCCACACCAACGCTCTTGACGAGGCTATCGCGCTTCCAACCGACTTCTCGGCTCGTATCGCGCGTAACACTCAGATCTACATCCAAGAGGAGACTAACATCTGCCGCGAGGTTGATCCATGGGCTGGTTCATACTACATCGAGACCCTCACTAAGGAGATCGCCGACAAAGCGTGGGCTCGTATCCAGGAGGTTGAGGAGCTTGGCGGTATGGCTGCAGCGATCGAGACTGGTATTCCTAAGATGCGCATCGAGGAGGCTTCGGCTCGCAAGCAGGCTCGTATCGACTCTGGCGCCGAGAAGATCATCGGTATCAATGAGTACCGTCTAGAGAAAGAGGCACCAATCGACATCTTGGCCGTTGACAACACTGCAGTTCGTTTGAGCCAGATCGAGCGTCTAAACGAGCTTCGTGCAAATCGCGACGAGGCTGCTGTTAAGGCTGCTTTGGAGGCTATCACCGAGTGCGTTAAGGGTGGCCAGGGCAACTTGCTAGCTTTGGCTGTTGAGGCGGCTAAGGTACGCGCTTCACTTGGCGAGATCTCGGACGCTTGCGAGGTTGTTGTAGGTCGTTACCAAGCGGTTATTCGTTCAATTTCAGGAGTATACAGTTCAGAGGTGAAAGAGGATTCTCAATTCCAAACAGCTAAGGATATGGCGGCAGATTTCGCTAAGCGCGAGGGTCGTCAGCCACGTATTATGATCGCTAAGTTGGGTCAAGATGGCCACGACCGTGGAGCGAAAGTTGTAGCAACAGGTTATGCCGACATAGGTTTCGACGTCGACATGGGTCCACTATTCCAGACTCCAGAGGAGGCTGCCAAACAGGCTGTTGAGAACGACGTTCACGTAGTTGGCGTTTCGTCATTGGCAGCAGGTCACCTCACATTGGTACCTCAGATCATCGGCGAGCTAGCTAAGTTGGGTCGCGAGGATATCATCGTAATCGTGGGTGGTGTAATCCCTGCTCAGGACTACGACCAACTCTACAAAGATGGCGCAGCTGCAATCTTCGGCCCTGGTACACCAGTTGCCACTGCAGCAGTTAAGATGCTAGAGATTCTTAACCAGTAATCAATAGATTTCTATACGTAAAATGGCTAATAGGGGCAACCTTATTAGCCATTTTTCTGCTTTCAGTGCGCTTACAACTCCGTCGAGTACGTATACAACTGACTCCGTCGGGCGGAGATAGCACCTCCGCGGGTGCATATTGCTCCTGCGATATTGGGCATAGAACTTTTTCCCAAAGTTCTATGATTTTAGAATACGGTAAGCTGAATCAAATGAATTTGTTCAGCTTACCGTATTCTAAAATTTATTAAATGCCTTAGGCATTTAAACCCAATTCGAATTACATTCATACCATTATTAATGATGGGTGGGTGGTTCGGTGGTTAGTCATTAAGATGAAAGGGTTACACTATATTTCGATATAGCGTTTCATGATGGCGTAGATTGTAAGTCCAGCTATTGAGCGGATACCCAGCTTCTCGAAGATATTTTTGCGGTGAGTGATAACTGTAGTTATGCTGATATCTAAC
Organism: Rikenellaceae bacterium; assembly: GCA_044433705.1. Lineage (GTDB taxonomy): Bacteria > Bacteroidota > Bacteroidia > Bacteroidales > Rikenellaceae > Alistipes. The sequence goes on from JAWXTG010000010.1 coordinate 50,064, forward strand.
TGATTGGCTATCTCCTTGTTAATAAGTCCTTCGACCAGAAGTTTTGTCACCTCGATCTCTCGTGGCGAGAGCAATTCACACTTCTCTAGAGGCTGCTGCGTTTCGCCCCTAGCGCCATGGGCGTGGGTGTGGAGAGCCCTGATAGACGACAAAATTTCGCTCTCGCTCTGCTGAATATTGATCTGGTGAAACTCCTGCAGCGCGGCTGTGTTGACTGAACCATTTGTTAGAACAATACACTTTGCGCGCAGAGATTCAAAGAGGGCTATGTTCTCTATTAGAATTTGCGATGAGACAAATATATGGAATATATCCGAGGCTTCGAATTGCTGCAAATCCTCGATTGAATCGCACACTTTTACCGCCGCAAATGGCAGAATATCTGTGAGCATATTGCGCAGCCCAACACTAGTTAAGGTGTTGGGTGTTAGCACAATGATTAATGGCACAGCTCTATTCATGGTGGTATGGTTCATTTTTGAGAATTGTAAATGCTCGGTAGATCTGCTCGGCGAATATCGCGCGTACGATCTGGTGCGAAAAGGTCATCTTCGAGAGTGACACCTTGGAGTTTGCGCGTGCATATACCGCCTCCGAGAAGCCGTAGGGGCCACCGATGATAATCACTAGGCGGCGCACACCACTATTCATTCGTTTTTGAAGCCAAAAGGCGAAATCAACTGAGCGATACTCAGTTCCACGCTCATCGAGTAGCGTTACGAAATCGCTATCTGTGAGTTGACGCAAGATCATCTCACCCTCGGCCGTGCGCTGCTGTTTGACCGTTAAGCTCTTTGTGTTTTTCACGTCGGGCAAGGTTGTGATCGAAAATTTACAGTAAAAATTTATGCGTTTTGCGTAGGTGGCAACAATCTCTTCGATGAGTGCTGAATCGGTCTTTCCGACCACAAGTAGTTCAATATTCATCTCCTTAGCGCCCAATCTTTAATATGTCGTTATTCCACTCACCACCAGCTCCTTGGTAGATTATGGGACGCACTTTTTCAACACTTTTAAGCCACTGGTAAGCCTTATACATATTGTATCCGTTGCCAGAACTTCCACCTAAAGAGTAGGCCACAACGCAGCTGAAATTTCGCGTTCTGTAGTACGTTTTTTGCATACGCTCGAGGTATTCGTCGCGAAGTGCAGGGTCGTTCGAGGGAGAGCCGCCAACCTTTTTATCACCCGCCGCTGTGGGGGCATTGATCGCCGCTTGATCGATCACCCAAAGCCCGAGTTTGTCGCATAGGGAGTAGAACCACAATGGTTGCGGGTAGTCGGGCGCGATGGTGTTATAACCTTGTTGGCGTAGCGCTGTTAGCTCTGTTTCTGCCTGCTTGGCGTCACCTAAAGCGTTGTATGAAACCGCTTTAAGGATAATATCTTTATCCCATACAGTGAGTTTTTCATAGGCATACTTGGGTAGTGTGAAACCCACCTTAAATGGTATATAGTTGCTCGATACGCCGTTGTGCTTGGTGAATATCATGACAGAGTAGAGGCTCTGATCGGCCTTTTTTGATGGGTCCCAGCGATACTTTGCAGCACCGTAAAGGTGTGGAGCAAAGCGGATTGTGTCGACAGAGTTACCCTCGACAGTCGCCTTGGCGGTGCTAAAGTCGTGGAGCTTACCCGCAGGATCGTAGACGTCGAAACCCACCTCGATTGTCTCGGGATAATTGAAGCCGTTTTCGACGATAATGTCGATGAATAGTTGCCCGTGCTGCCCCTCGGTGTGCTCGGTTAACTCCAGTTGATAATCTAGGATTCTCAGACGTCTTTGGGTGTAGATATAGCTACCCTCGAATGGTTTACGAGCACTTACTTTGAGCCCCTCTTCGAGCTGCGAGAGACGCGATGGGCGAGAGATTATTTTGACGCTATTACTACCCACAAAAAGATATGGAGTGATGTTGTAATCGGTTGGTGTATAGCTATCTTCACACTCCGCAACGCTCTTTCCGTTGACGGTGAGAGTATACGCCGAACCTGGATTTTCGACATGAAACATAGCCACAGCATCGACCCAACTCTGCGAAACTTCGACCGTCTGCTCGCGCACTGAGAGGCCTAGGGCCGAAGTGGAAAGCGTAGGGTTGAATTCTATATAGGTATCCGAGGGGGTGTGGGTGCGTGCATCGGCATCTTTGCGGAGGGTATAAGGGGCAAATTCAGAGCGAGTTACCACCTGCGAGATCGCCGAAGAGCAGATGAGCAGCAGCACTATAGCTATTTTGATGGAGCGTAAAAACATAGAGATTTGAAATTATTTCTGACAAAAATAGCAATATAATTACTATTTAGCAACTTCGGTGTACGTTTTCTATTATTTATTATTATATTTGTCAAAATTTTTTGAAAATCAGATTATGCTAAGTAGACACATTGCAGATAAACTGCAACAATTCGAAACCCCATTCTACCTATATGATATGGGGCTATTGCGCCAGACACTCGAGAGTGTGGTATACGAGTCAAAGAGATATGGCTATAAGGTTCATTATGCGATCAAAGCGAACTACGACGATCGTATCTTGGCTGCTATCAAGGAGTTTGGTTTGGGAATCGACTGCGCAAGTGGCAACGAGGTGCGCAAAGCTATCGAGTGCGGTTTCGACCCAAAAGGAATCGTCTATGCAGGTGTGGGTAAGCGCGATAAGGAGATCGAATATGCTATAGATCAGCAGATTTTGGCTATCAACTGCGAATCAATCGAGGAGTTAACCGTTGTGGACGAAATTTCGCGTTGTAAGGGCGTGGTGACCAACATCGCACTACGTATCAACCCCGATATCGACCCCCGTACCAACCACTGCATCGACACGGGTCAAGCAGACAGTAAATTTGGAATCTCGTACGAGGAGGTGATGGAGAACGCCGAAAGCATTTTAGCTCTTAAAGGGTTGAATATCATCGGTATCCACCTTCACATTGGTTCACAAATCCGCGAATTGCACGTCTTCGAGAATATGTGTAACAAGGTCAATGTTATCGTTGAAAACCTCGTTAATTTAGGCTTCTCATTCGATTTTATCGATGTGGGTGGTGGTCTTGGTGTAAACTACGATGTACCTGAGAATGAGCCAATTCCTAACTTTGCATCGTTGTTCTCAATTGTTAATAACTACCTAAAGGTGGGCGATAGAAGCGTTCATTTTGAGTTTGGACGTTCGATTGTTGCTGAGTGTGGCGAGCTGATTACCAAGGTGTTGTTCAATAAAACAACTGCTACAGGTCGTCGTCTGTTGATCGTCGACGGAAGTATGACCGAGCTAGTTCGCCCTGCGATGTATGGTTCGTACCACAATATCGAAAATGTCACTTCGCAAGATGCTGCGACGAAGAAATATACGGTTGTGGGCACCGCTTGTGAGTCGACCGATGTATTTGCAGAGAATATCTCGCTTAAGATCAGTAAACGTGGTGATCTATTGACACTTAAGTCGGCAGGTGCCTACGGAATGTCGATGGCTTCACGCTACAATCTACACGATCTACCAATCGGAGTATATAGCGACGAAATCGAATAACAATGTGGTTATTACTGGCATTTTTGTCGGCCGCGCTTCTTGGTTTTTACGATGTAGCCAAGAAAACGGCACTCAATAACAATGCTGTTCTGCCAGTATTGTTACTCAATACACTATTTTCAACCCTGCTCTTTGCACCATTCATCGTGAGTGCAGAGGCGGGGTTTGGCATTTTCGAGGGAACTATGTTTGCCGTTGAGCATGCTTCGTGGGAGGCTCACCGATTGGTGATCTTGAAGTCTGCTATTGTGCTGAGTTCATGGATCTTTGGATACTTTGCACTCAAACATCTGCCACTCACAATCGTGGGGCCTATCAACGCCACGCGCCCCGTTATGGTGCTCGTCGGTGCGATGCTGATCTTTGGCGAACGGCTAAATTTATGGCAGTGGGCGGGTGTATTGCTCTCGATCCTCTCGCTCTTTTTGCTGAGCATAGCAGGTCGCCGTGAAGGTATAAATTTTAGGCGAAATATCTGGATCCTGCTGATCGCTGCGGCTGCCGTAATGGGCGCTGTTAGTGGACTTTACGATAAATATATCATGCGTTCGCTAAGCCCTATTTTTGTGCAGAGTTGGTACAATCTCTATCAACTTTTGATGATGGGGGTGGTGGTTGCCATCTTGTGGCTACCGCGTCGGTCGCGCACCACTCCATTTAGGTGGTCGTGGGCGATTCCATGCATCTCGATTCTGCTCTCGTGCGCCGATTTTGCATATTTCTACGCCTTGGCCGACGACGAGGCTCTAATCTCTGTGGTCTCGATGGTTAGGCGTAGCTCTGTGGTGGTCTCGTTTATCTGCGGAGCGCTTCTGCTGCGCGAGAAAAATCTGCGCGCAAAGGCCCTCGACCTCGTTTTAATAATCATTGGAATGATTTTTCTATATATAGGTACTAGATAATCGCAAGAAATTATTAACTTTGTGAGTTGAACGTACAAAAAAGTAAATAAATACAACATGAATATCTCATATAACTGGCTCAAACGCTACCTTAAATCGGATCTTTCGGCCGAACAAATTGCAACTACACTTACCGATATTGGACTTGAAGTGGACTCATTCGAGAAGATCGAGACGATAAAGGGAGGTCTGCAAGGTGTCGTAATTGGCGAGGTGCTCACTTGCGAGCCTCACCCTGATTCAGACCACCTAAACATCACAACAGTTAACGTTGGCACCGAGGCTCCACTTCAAATTGTATGTGGCGCTTCGAACTGTCGTGCTGGGCTCAAAGTTGTCTGTGCGACTGTTGGTTCTGTGCTCTATCCTATTGATTCTGAGGAGGAGTTCAAGATTAAACGCTCGAAAATTCGCGGCGTAGAGTCGTTGGGCATGCTCTGTGCCGAGGATGAAATTGGATTGGGACATTCGCATGCGGGCATCATGGAGCTCGCCACTGATGCAGTTGTTGGAACGCCTGCCAAAGAGTTTTTTGGCATCGAAGATGACTACCTCATCGAGGTTGGTTTGACTCCAAACCGTGTTGATGCAGCATCGCACATCGGTGTGGCGCGCGACCTGGCGGCATACCTCAAGAGCCAGGGGGCAAATTACGAGTTGTGCTACCCAAATGTTGAAGATTTTGCGATCGATTCACCTGAGGGAGCCATCGAGGTGGAGGTGAAATGCACCGAGGCTGCACCTCGCTATGCGGGTGTGACCATCAGAGGATGTAAAATCGCGCCATCGCCCGAGTGGATGCAAAATGATCTTCGCGCGGCGGGTTTGACACCAAAAAATAATCTGGTTGATATCACCAACTACATACTTTTCGAATTGGGACAACCACTTCACGCATTCGACGCCGACAAAATCAAAGGCAGCAAGATCGTGGTGGACACCTGCGCCGAGGGGACAAAATTTGTTACATTAGACCAGGTTGAGCGCACGCTAACAGCCTCAGATCTAATGATATGCTCGGTCGAGGAGCCAATGTGTATCGCAGGTGTATTTGGAGGCATGGAGTCTGGCGTAAGCGACTCAACTGTAAATATTTTCTTGGAGTCGGCGTACTTCAACCCTGTTTGGGTGCGTAAAAGCGCTAAGCGATTTGGTCTCAATACCGACGCCTCATTCCGCTTCGAGCGCGGTATTGATCCAAACATTCAGATCTATGCACTTAAGCGTGCAGCACTGCTATACAAGGAGTTAGCAGGCGGAGAGATTGTTGGCGAGGTGATCGACAACTACCCTACTCCAATCGAAGATTTCCGCTTCGAGATCTCATTGGATCGCACCCGCAAGTTGATTGGCAAGGAGATTCCAAGCCAGACTATTCGCACAATCATCGAGGCGCTCGATATCAAGATTGAGGCTGAAAATGGTGAGGTCTTGAGCGTCGCTGTACCTCCATATCGTGTTGATGTTCAGCGTGAAGCCGATCTAATCGAGGATATTTTGCGCATCTACGGCTACAACAATATCGAGATCCCAACACACGTGAAGTCGACAATATCTTACGCGCCACGCCCCGACCGCAGCAAGCTAATGAATATGACTGCCGACATGCTTTCGGCAAATGGTTACACCGAGATCATGTCCAACTCATTGACCAAAGAGAGCTACTACGAGGGTCTGTCGACCTATCCCGTCGAGAGATGCGTGAGGATCATCAATCCGCTAAGTTCAGACCTTAATGTAATGCGTCAAACACTGCTATTCAACACGTTGGAAGCAGTAGAGCTCAACGCTAATCGCAGAAATGGTGACCTTAAGATCTACGAATTCGGTAACTGCTACTACTACAATGCCGAGGCTGCTTCACCCGAAAAGATCCTTGCGCCATACTCCGAAAACTACCGACTCGCAATCGCTGTGACAGGTGTTGCCGAGCCAGCATCGTGGAATCAGAAGAGCACACCAGCGTCGTTCTACACCCTCCGCGCTGCGGTTGAAAAGGTGTTAAGTCGCTTTGGAATAGATATTTATAGCCTCAAGAGCACAACATCGACAAACGATATTTTTGCCGAAGGCATAACACTTAGCCAAGGTCCTAAGGCGTTTATTGAGATGGGTATTATTGCTCCTGCACTGCGCAAAACAGCTGGCGTTAAGCAAGATGTGTTCTACGCTGAGTTTGATTTCGACGCGCTTGTGAAGAGCACGCGCAAACATAAAATTACCGTTACCGAACTCTCGAAATTCCCCGAGGTGAAGCGCGACTTGGCACTCTTGATCGACGAAAGTGTAACCTTCGAGCAGCTTCGTCAGGTGGCTCTTCAGGCTGAGAAAAAGCTACTTAAGAGTGTGTCACTATTTGATGTTTACCAAGGTGATAAATTGCCAGCAGGCAAAAAATCATATGCCCTAAGCTTCATCTTAGAGGATAAGAATCAGACACTTACAGACAAGGTGATAGAGAAGACGATGGCAAATATTCAAAAACAACTCGAGCGCGCATGCGCTGCACAAATTCGCGGATAGAAACTTAAAGATTAATCGATGGAACTACAAATATCGGCAGACGCAAAGTGCGCTGTGATAGGCTACGGCAGTTGGGCCACCGCAATCGTAAAGATTCTTTGCGAAAAGGGGCACAAGGTGGGGTGGCATATCCGCAATGAGGAGGTGATCGAGGGGATTCTCTCCGAAGGTTCGAATCCGAAATATCTTCGCGATGTCGAGTTCGACACGTCGAAGTTGTCAATATCTACGGATATTAACGAAATTGTTGATAATCACGATATTATAATATTAGCAACACCTTCGGCCTATCTAAAGGAGACGCTATCGCCACTCACGCGCTCACTTGAAAATAGACTCGTTGTATCTGCTATCAAGGGCATTATTCCTGGCGATAACTACCTCACTGTGATTGAGTTCTTGAACCAAGCATACAACATTCCTTTTTCGAATTTAGCAATTATCACAGGCCCATCGCATGCCGAAGAGGTTGCGCTCGAGCGACTTTCGTACCTCACGGTGGTCTGCCCAAATATCGATCTAGCGCACCTAATTGGCTCGAAGATCGAGTGTAAATATATTCGCGTGAGCTATTCGACTGATCTATACGGTATTGAATATGCCACCGTACTCAAAAACATCTACGCTATTGCCGTGGGCATCGCGTTTGGATTGGGATATGGCGACAACTTTATTGCGGTACTCATCGCAAATTCAGCACGCGAGATGAACAACTTCTTGAAGGGCGGATACCCCGAAGAGCGTGACACGCGCGAGTCGGCATACTTGGGCGACCTTTTGGTCACCTGCTACTCGAGCTACAGCCGCAACCGCCGCTTGGGACTTTTGATGGGTAAAGGCTTCACTATCAAGAGTGCACTCAACGAGATGACGATGGTCTCCGAGGGTTACTTCGCGGCCGACTGCATCCGCCACGTCAACGCTCAACACAACGTCGATATGCCAATCGCTGCGATGGTATACGATATATTATATAAGGGAGCCAAAGCGCGCAAGGCGATGACTCAACTATCTAAGGTATTAATTTAGAGAACATTAAAAGATAAAACTATGATTAAACTCGATGTTTCGAAAAGTGGAGTAAAGCTCTGCGATTCAATCAAAGCAAAAGCTGAGGCGGCTAACCGCCTTTTGACAGACAAAACAGGTGCTGGCAACGACTTCTTGGGCTGGGTAAACCTCCCATCATCTATCACCGCAGAGCAGATCGCCGAATTCAAGGCTCAAGCGGCGAAGCTTAAGGCTAAGGCTGAGGTGATTGTATGTATCGGAATTGGTGGCTCTTACCTTGGTGCAAAGGCTGTTATCGAGGCTATGAGCGACTCATTTAGCCTACTTCACAAAAAGCACGAGGAGCCTATCATCCTCTTCGCTGGCCAAAATATCTCTGAGGATTACACATGCGAGCTCCTTGGCGCACTCAAAGAGTACTCAATCGCTGCGATCGTCGTATCGAAATCTGGTACTACAACCGAGCCTGCAATCGCTTTCCGCATCATCAAAGCTGAGATCGAGAAGCGTTACGGCAAGGCTGAGGCTGCTGAGCGCATCGTTGCGGTGACCGACAAGTCGCGTGGCGCCCTCAAAACATTGGCTACAGGCGAGGGATACCCAACATTTGTTATTCCAGACGACGTCGGAGGTCGCTTCTCTGTGCTTACTCCAGTTGGCCTTTTGCCATTGGCTGCGGGTGGTGTCGATATCGCTGAACTTGTTCGCGGTGCGCAGGATATGGAGCGTGCAACATCTAGCGACGTAGCATTCGACGACAATCTTGCTGCAATCTACGCTGCATGTCGCTCATCGCTCTACGACGCAGGAAAGAAGATCGAGATCTTGGCCTCATACGAGCCTAAACTTCTATACTTTGCTGAGTGGTGGAAGCAACTTTACGGCGAGAGCGAAGGTAAAGATGGCAAGGGCCTATTCCCTGCAAGTGTGACACTTACAGCCGATCTTCACTCAATGGGTCAGTACATCCAAGAGGGTGAGCGCAACCTATTCGAGACCGTAATTTCAGTTGAGAAGCCAAAACAGAAGCTTGTTTTGGAGGCTGATGCAGATAACCTTGATGGCCTTAACTTCTTGGCAGGCAAGAGTTTGACTGAGGTTAACCACATGGCTGAGTTGGGAGTAACTTTGGCCCACGTAGATGGTGGTGTGCCTAACGTGCGTATCGTGATCCCCGAGATCAACGAATATTATATTGGTCAATTGATCTACCTCTTCGAGCGCGCTTGCGGTATCAGCGGATACCTTCTTGGCGTAAATCCATTCGACCAACCAGGCGTGGAGGCATACAAAGGCAACATGTTTGCACTGCTCGAGAAACCTGGCTACGAAGAGCAGACCAAAGCTATCAAGGCTCGCCTATAATCAGGTCTCCTTTTTGCAAAAAAATATCCAACCTTAGAAACATGCTAAGGTTGGATATTTTTTTTTGCAAGTAGTTGACTACCTATTTATTACGTCCTGTAAGTTCCAAAAATAGCTCATGCACAGATTGCATTTTATCGGCGCGCCAAGCATTGCTACCCGCGAATGCATATCCATTTTTCAGGTTGCCGCGGAATGCCTGATAGAGTGCCGACACGATGCAGTAGGGGCTGCGGCTGATATCGCAAGTCTTGATACAGTTGAACGGACACGATTTCGGCTGCTTGATTCCCTCCTTAACCTTATCGAGGAATGAGTTTTTGATTGCGCGACCAGGCATGCCAACAGGGCTCTGTATGATCTCAATATCAGACTCTTGAGCGTCGAGGTAGATTTGCTTAAAATCTTGCGAAGCATCACATTCATAGGTAGTTACAAAGCGTGACCCAAGCTGCACTCCCGAAGCACCAAGCTCCATAATATACTTTATATCCTCATTTGTATAGATACCGCCCGCAGCAATTACAGGAATTTTGACACCATAAAGCTCCTCGAAATATGCAGCTTGCTCGACCACCTGAGGCAATACACTCTCCAACGAAAACTCCTCAGCATCAATCTGAGTAGCCTTGTATCCAAGGTGGCCTCCCGCCTTGGGCCCCTCTAGAACTATTGCGTCGGGGAGGTAATCATAATTCTGCTTCCACTTTTCGCAGATCAGTTTTGCTGCTCTTGCGCTCGACACGATCGGCACAAGTTTTGTCGTGCTATCACTCTTGAGGAACGAAGGCAGATCGAGAGGTAGACCTGCGCCACTGAAGATGATATCGACCTTCTCGGCTATGCTAGTTTTTACTAGCTCCGCGAAGTCTGATAATGCAACCATGATGTTGACGCCGATGATGCCTTGTGCCTTTTCGCGAGCCTTGCGGATCTCGCTAATTAGCCCCAAGTTTCCCGCCTCGGTATAGTTCGAAGACAATTTTTTGTAGAGTAGTCCCAAGCCTGCAGCCGAGATCACCCCTATTCCACCCTCCTTAGCCACCGCCGATGCGAGGCCAGAGAGCGATACTCCTACACCCATACCACCCTGAATAATAGGGAAGTTAGCTGTAAGATTTCCAATACTCAATGCTTTCATTTATTTAAATTTTTGCTTTTTGTAGCATATGCTACGGTGACAAAGGTAGCAAAAAAAACGCAGTTATAGCAGTCTGTAGAGTATATTTAATTAATTTTTTTTCAAACAATAGAAAATATTTGATCCCAAATTGACGATACTACATATCGACAAAAAAGGAGACCTCAACAGAGATCTCCCTAAAATCTATCCACTAAAGGGATAGTGTGCTATTTTACGGTTTCAACGATTGCAGTGAAAGCCTGTGGTTCGTTCATTGCTAGATCAGCAAGAACCTTACGGTTGATGATGATACCTTTAGCGTTGAGCTTACCGATAAACTCTGAATATGTCATACCTTGAGCACGAACCGCAGCGTTAATACGTGTGATCCATAGTGAGCGGTATGTTCTCTTTTTGAGTGCGCGGTGTGCGTAAGCATACTGCAGACCCTTCTCGACAGTGTTTTTAGCGACTGTCCAAACGTTTCCCCTTGAACCAAAGTTACCTTTGGCAAGTTTCAAAACCTTTTTTCTTCTTGCGCGTGACGCGACAGCGTTGACTGAACGTGGCATACTTTTAAAAGTTTTTGACGGAGCTGTCAGCGGAGAATTTCTCTTTCTCTCTTTAGGGCTGATTTACTCCTGATTAATAAAATGCGTTGAGTTAATTACTTAACCAACAGTTTCTTGATCTTCTGCTCATCTACTGCAGCAACTGTAGTAGAGTAACACAAGTTTCTCTTTTGTTTTGTTGACTTCTTAGTCAAGATGTGGCTGTGAAAAGCGTGTTTACGCTTGATCTTGCCTGAGCCGGTGAAAGAAAAACGCTTCTTTGCAGCGGCATTTGTTTTCATTTTTGGCATTTCTGTAAAAGTTTTTATCGTTAATAATAGCCCGCAAATATAGCCATTTATTTATGAACCACAAAACTTTATGCGAATTTATTGCATTTCTCGCTCAAAATTGATAATTTCGCACCAAAATTAACATCTAAAAATATGTCTCGAGCATCAATCGATATCAATAACTACAACTATGAGCTTCCCGATGAGCGCATCGCCAAGTTCCCTCTCTCATCGCGAAGCGACTCAAAACTTCTGATTTATCGCAATGGCGAGATAGAGCAGAGCCACTTTCGTCGCTTGCAAGAGTTTCTGCCCGAGGGTTCGATGCTTGTATTCAACAATACTAAGGTTATCCGCGCGCGACTAATAATGCATAAGGAGTCGGGAGCACGCATCGAGGTTTTCTGTCTCGAGCCGCACGCACCTGCCGATTACGAGCGTGCATTTGCCGTCACAGGGGAGTGCGAGTGGAGCTGCATAGTCGGCAATCTAAAGCGCTGGAAGAGTGGCGAAATATTTATAGACTTCGACTATGAGGGAACCTCGTATCGCCTTGTAGCAGAGATCATTGAGCGTGGATCGCACGAGCATATTGTACGTTTTAGCTGGACGCTCGACATCTCCTTTGGGCAACTATTGGAGCACCTCGGCCGCATTCCGATACCACCATACCTTAATCGCGAAAGCGAGGAGATCGACTACTCGAGATACCAAACTGTATACTCAAAATTTGAGGGGTCGGTGGCTGCACCAACGGCTGGCCTGCACTTTACACCCGAGATAATTGAGCAACTCAAAGAGCGCAATATTGGCTTTGGGGAGGTGACTTTACATGTTGGTGCGGGTACGTTTCTGCCTGTAAAAGAGGATGATGCAACGCAGCACCCAATGCATACCGAGCACTTCGAGGTGACGCTCGACACACTAAAGGCACTTGCTGCCGCCCACGGCAAAATTATAGCCGTAGGGACAACATCGGTGCGCACGCTGGAGTCGTTAGCCGCCTTGGCATGGCGTATCGAGCAGAGTGGAGAGCCTAAGAATCAGGAGGTTGTCGGTCAATGGGAGCTTTACGACATCCCCGCAGAGTTCGATGGAGTAAAGGTGCTAGCCACACTGATCAATTACCTTGAAAAGTCGGCACTTTCGACGCTCAAAGCCTCAACACAAATAATGATAACCCCTCTTAGCTACCGCTTTAGGGTCGTAAAATATATCATTACCAACTTCCATCAACCCAAATCTACGCTATTGCTGCTAGTTTCGGCCTACGTCGGCGAGTCCTGGCATAATATATATAGGTATGCCCTTGACAACGACTTCCGTTTCTTGAGCTATGGCGACTCCTCTCTGCTGATGGTGGAGTAAATGGTCTAATTCGAATTGGGTTTAAATGCCTAAGGCATTTAATAAATTTTAGGGTGCAATTAGTTGTGCAAATTTATTTGCAAACAGCTAATTGCACCCTAAAATCTTAGAGCTAAAAGCTCTAAGCCCAATATCGCAAGAACAAACTGCACCAGCGGGGGTGCTATCCCCGCCCGACGGAGTCAGTCCTCAAGAGAGTCTACTGTGTCACTTTTCGGCGGCGAATATCGCCATCCTTGGCCAATCCACCCACGGAGGTTTCGCGGTAGAGGCTCGGCAGATCCTGCCCTGTGACCTTCATCACTTCGACTACGCGATCGTAGCTAACCATGTGTTTTCCATCGGAGTAGGTAGCGTAGATATTGGAGTCGAGTGCTCGTGCTGCAGCAACTGCATTGCGCTCGATACAAGGCACCTGCACTAAGCCACATACGGGGTCGCAAGTGAGTCCCAAGTGGTGCTCGAGAGCCATCTCAGCTGCATATTCAATCTGCGCAAGCGTACCACCAAAGAGCTGACACGAAGCGGCTGCAGCCATCGCGCACGCTACACCCACCTCACCTTGGCAGCCAACCTCGGCTCCCGATATCGAAGCATTGCTTTTGGCGATATTTCCAAATAGAGCTGCCGTGGCTAGCGCCTGCAGGATGCGACGCTCGCGGAACTCCTTATTAATATATAGGTAGTAGAGCACGCCAGGTAGCACGCCGCATGATCCGCATGTTGGCGCTGTGACGATGTCGCCACCCGCGGCATTCTCCTCCGAAACAGCTAATGCATAAGCATATAGCTTACCTCGCGAATTGAGCGTACCATTGTACCCCTTAGATTTTATGTAGTAGCTGACAGCTTTGCGTCGCACGCCGAGCCCACCAGGCAGAACGCCCTCGGTCTCGAGCCCTGCGTCGATCGAGTTCTTCATCGCCTCCCAAATGGTGTGTAGGAAATCCCAAATCTCGGGACCTTCGTGCAGCTCGACATACTCCCAAAAGGTGGCCCCCTCGTGGTCGCACCAATCTATGATCTCGGCCATGGTGTTGAGCGGGTATATTTTGTGGCTGTTGACCTCCTCGGCCGATGAGGCGATTGTTCCACCGCCAATACTAAATACCGTCCACTCATCGGTCACCTTGTCGCCATCGAAAGCCTCGAACTTCATGCCGTTGGGATGAAAGTCGAGCACGATCTCTGGATACCAGACGATCTCGGTTGGCGCCACAGGCTCCAACACCTCGAGTATAGCGACGTTGGTCATGTGGCCTTTGCCAGTTGCCGCAAGCGAACCGTAAAGGGTTACTCGAAATGCGGTTGCGGTCGTGTTGCGCTCTAGAAATTGATTTGCGGCACGCTTTGGCCCCATCGTGTGGCTGCTTGATGGCCCTTTTCCTATTTTATATAGTTCTCTTATTGACTCCATTATATATCTTTTTTTAATCCACGCTCTGCAGCCAATCTCTCCATTAGTGCATAGGCTGCGTCATATTCGTTGGGTATCTCGCCGTCGAGGATGGCGTTTTTAATCACCTCTTTTATCTCTCCAATTGCAGCGCATGGCGCCACATTGTAGGTTTTCATTATTATATCGCCGTTGATTGGCGGCTGGAAATTGCGCACTCGGTCGCGCTCTTCCAGATCTTTCATTTTGCTCTCAACAAGCTCAAAATTAGCCAGATATCTCTTTACCTTTGACTCGATTCCCGATGTGATATCGGCTCGGCAGAGGATCATCAGAGCCTCGACGTCGTCGCCCGCCTCGAAGAGTAGACGGCGGACAGCTGAGTCGGTGACGGCCTCCTCCGAGAGAATTATTGGACGCAGGTGTAGAAAAACTAGCTTCTGCACAAATTTCATAGGTTCGCCAAGCGGAAGCGTAAATCGGCGGAAAATCTTTGGCACCATCTTCGATCCGAGGGTCTCGTGACCATGGAATGTCCATCCAATTTTCGGGTCATACGCCTTGGTGCGAGGCTTGGCGACATCGTGCAGAAGTGCCGCCCAGCGTAGGTAGAGGTCGTTGGATTTGAGCGCTACATTGTCCAACACCATCATCGTATGTTTGAAATTATCTTTGTGGGCGTGTTTGCCGACCTTATCGACACCCGCAAGAGCCTGAATCTCGGGGAAGATCAACTTTAGCAACCCACACTGCATCAACAGTTCAAAGCCCATAGATGGACGTGGCGAAAGCAGTATCTTATTGAGCTCTATAAGGATACGCTCTTGCGATATGATCTCTATGCGCGCTGCATTGCGCTCGATAGCCTCGAATGTTTCGGGGTCGATATCGAAACCCAACTGCGTCGCAAAACGCACTCCGCGCATCATGCGAAGTGGATCGTCCGAGAAGGTGATATCGGGGTCGCAGGGGGTGCGGATTATGCAATCCTCCAAATCGTACATCCCCTCGAATGGGTCGACAAGTTCGCCGAAGGTGGCGCCATTGAGCGACCATGCCATGGCGTTGATTGTGAAGTCGCGGCGGCGTTGATCGTCGTCGAGCGTCCCCTCCTCGACACTCGGTTTGCGAGAATCGGGGGTGTATGACTCTTTGCGTGCGCCAACAAATTCGACCTCAAGGCCATCGGCATGGAGCATCGCTGTACCAAAGCGACGGAAGATTGAGACGTTGGTTTTAAGCTCTTTGCCCAAAGCTTCGGCCACCTCGACACCGCTGCCAACCACCACAACATCAATGTCGTTGGAGGGGCGGTGTAGGTAGTAGTCGCGCACGTAGCCACCCACAACGTAGGCTTCGACGCCCATCTGGTCTACCAGGCGTGAGATACGTTTGAATACAGGCAGCGATAGTGGATGTTTTGGGTCTATCTGCATCACTTTGTACTACTTAGTTGGCGTTGATATAGCGCTACGGTGTTCTCCAAACCGAAGTATAGAGCGTCGCAAACCAAGGCGTGGCCAATCGAGACCTCGTCGACAGTTGGAATCTGCTCGACGAAGTAGCTTAGGTTGTCGAGGCTTAGATCGTGGCCTGCGTTGAGCCCCAAGCCGCACTGGGCCGCAGCCGCAGCCGCAGCTACGTATGGTGCGATTGCCGCCTGGCGATCAGCCTCATAACCTGCAGCATAGGCCTCTGTATATAGCTCAACTCGGTCGGCTCCGCATGCGGCAGCGCCACGAACCATCTCGGGGTCGGGATCGACAAAAATTGAGGCACGCACACCTGCCGCCTTAGCCTGTGCGCAGATCGCCGTGAGTCGCTCGCGGTGGGTAATGGTGTCCCATCCAGCCGATGAGGTAAGGGCATCGGGCGCATCGGGAACAAGGGTCACCTGGGCGGGCTGAACCTCAATCACCATCTTCATAAAGTCGCCGGTGGGATTACCCTCGATATTGAGTTCGGTTGCAATCGAAGCCTTCAGCTCGAAGGCATCGGAGTAGCGAATGTGGCGAGCATCGGGGCGAGGATGAATTGTAATTCCGTCGGCTCCGAAGCGCTCGATATTGAGTGCTGTAAGCTCTACATTGGGCATGTTTCCGCCGCGCGAGTTGCGCACAAGAGCTATCTTATTTATGTTTACGCTTAATTTAGTCATAATTTTTACTATATTTGCGTTGTAAAGTTACTTAAAAAAAAGTAAAAGTCGATGAAAATTGCCCTTTTTTCTCGTGATAGAGTTGAACATAAGCCCTCGGAGGTCGAGCGAATATTCGCTGCGATCGACCGTTACGGCTTCCAGTATTGTGTAAATGAGGAGTTTGCGCCAATCATAAAAGAGCTCATAGGATTGGAGGTCTGCACCCCTAATATATATGGCGGTAGCGTGGGGGAGCTTCCCGCGGAATCGGTGATGGTCTGCTACGGTGGCGATGGAACAATACTCGAGGGGCTCTACCGCCTGCAGGGTCAACGCGTAGCCGTTGTGGGGATCAACTCGGGACGCCTAGGATTTCTGGCTAGCGGCTCGGGCGACGATATCGAGCAGATATTTGACGAGATTGCAACGGAGACCCTAACCATTGAAACGCGGAAGATGCTCTCCGTGCGAGGCGACTTCACCACCGACGAGCAGCCGCTATTTGCCGCCAATGAGTTCTCGGTGCAGCGCCTGGGAGCAACGATGATCTCGGTCGAGACATCGGTCGACGAGCAGCCCATTGCGACATACTACGGCGATGGCGTAGTTGTCTCAACACCAACAGGTTCAACCGCCTACTCGCTTAGCGTCGGAGGTCCAATTGTAGCGCCCCACTGCGCATGTTTTATCATCTCGCCTCTGGCTCCACACAACCTCTCGATGCGCCCGCTGGTTGTGCCAAACTCATCGACCGTCTCAATGTCGATCTTCTGCCGTCAAGGCGACGCCGCAATCTCGCTCGACAATCGAACATACCCCATTGGCCAGCGTGCCGAAATTTCGCTCTCACTCTCAGAGCTTGAGTTTTTATTGGCCACTCCGAGCAATATATCATTTTATGAGACGTTAAGAGAGAAGATGATGTGGGGAGTGGACCTGCGCGAAAAGCGAAAGGTTTGAGCCTCGCGCAACAATTTACATTGAGAATTAGCCATTAAATCGATTTTATTTATTACATTTGCACCTTATGAATGATAATAAAAGAGTGCCTAAACACGTTGCTATCATAATGGATGGCAATGGTCGCTGGGCAAAGCTACAAGGTAAGGAGCGCTTTGAGGGTCACATCCAAGGCGTCGAATCGGTGCGAACCGTGATCAAGGCTTCGGTGAAGTTTGGCGTTAAGTACCTGACTCTCTATGCTTTTTCGACCGAGAATTGGGGTCGCCCAACAGAGGAGGTCGACGCTCTTATGGAACTTTTTTGTAAGTGCGTAGCTATCGAGACACCCGAACTTGTGGCGCAGGGAGTTAAGGTGCGAGTGATTGGTGATAAAGATAGATTTGCACCCGAAGTTCGCTCGTCGCTCGATAAAATCGAGAGCGATACAGCCGAAGGCGGCGAATTGGAGATGCTCCTAGCGTTGAATTACTCGTCGCGTGACGAAATTCGACGAGCAACAACCCAGATCGCCCAAAGAGTCGCTGCAGGTCTGATCGCCGCTGAGGATATTAGCGAAGAGATGATCTCGGCCACGCTCGACACGGCAGGTGTTCCCGACCCCGACATGGTTATCCGCACTAGCGGAGAGTGTCGCGTAAGTAACTTTTTGTTGTGGCAAGCCTCGTACGCTGAGTTTTATTTCCCCGAAGTGCTATGGCCCGACTTCGACGAGGAGCAATATGCCGAGGCGTTAAAGGTCTATGCTGCAAGGGATAGACGTTATGGTTTAGTAAAATAAATGAAAAACAAAAATAGATGAAATTTTTGAAATTAATGTTGGCAATCGCTGCATCAATCTTTGCAATGCAGGGTTTTGCCCAAGAGACTTCTGAGCCGCAAGGCACTGCCCAAGATTCGATAGCACTCTACAAAAGTGCCCCAATTTTGGAGGGTACAACCCCAAAACAGTACCTAATTCGCAAGGTTAATGTCCACGGAGTCGAGACTATTGATCATAACGTTTTGCGCTCGTCGATCGGAATTATCGAGGGCGACTCGATCTTCCTGCCTAGCAACTCAATCTCTACTGCGATTCAGAGTTTGTGGAGCCAACGCCTATACGCCGATGTGCAGATGGGTGCAACGATCGATGGCGATGAGGTCGAAATCGACATCATGCTCCAGGAACGCCCACGCGTATTTAATTGGCGTTTCGAAGGTATATCATCTTCGAAACAGAAGGAGCTCAACGACGATATCCTTAAGTTACGCCGCAACACCGAACTTTCGGACTACGTAATCGATAAAAACACCAAACTTATCAAGGAGTATTACGCTGAAAAAGGATTCCTTAACGCCGAGGTTGATGTGAAAATCGAGAACGATCCAGTGCGTGAAACTATGGTTAACGTCACCTTTGTGATCGACCGCAAAGCGCGCGTGAAGATCGGTGAGATCGTATTCGAGGGCAACGAGGTTTTCGACGATAAACGACTTCGTCGTACATTCAAAAAGACTCACCAAAAGAGTTGGAACTTCTTCCAGAGCACTAAGCTTAAAGAAGGTGAGTATGAGGCAGATAAGGGTTACCTAATCGACTTCTACAACTCTCACGGTTACCGTAATGCGACAATTCTAACCGACACAATCTACGACATCAACTCCGAGAGAATCGGAATCAAACTCAATGTTTCGGAGGGTAATAAATACTATATCCGCAACGTTTCGTGGGTGGGTAACTCGATCTATCCAACCGAGCAGCTTTCGATGATGTTCGGCGTAAATAGTGGCGACACTTACGACCGCAAATCGATGGAGAAACGACTTGGTATTGGCGCTGAGGCTAACCCTGATGAGATGTCAATCAGCACATTATACCAAAATGAGGGTTACTTGATGTCGATGGTCGAGCCTGCTGAAACAATCGTTGGAGCCGACTCAATCGACCTAGAGCTCAAGATCTACGAGGGTCGTCCATTTACCATCAACGAGGTGTCGATCTCGGGTAATATGACAGTCGATGATGAGATCGTTCGTCGCGAGATCTACACACATCCAGGCGAACTATATAACCGCTCACTA
>JAWXTG010000011.1:0-68352 GCA_044433705.1 Rikenellaceae bacterium
AATGTTAGTCAAGTGCTTTAATACCATAATGAATATCTAAAACCTAATAAATATAATGAGAATGATTTTTTTCAAAAATGTTGTAAGGCTATCACTATGCCTTGCTATGGGCTTCGTCTCACTCTCGGCGAGTGCAGATACTTTGGAGCAACAGAAAAAGGGAGAGGTCGTAGAGACAGTAGTATGTCAAGAGACATTTTACTTCGAATATGGCCAAAGTCAACTATCTGACGCTGCAGATTATGCTAAGGCTAACAGCCTGGTAGTTAAGGCTAAAGAGAACCCTAAGGGGCTGATCAACATCAAGGGTTGGGCAGATGCCAATGGTAGCCAGAGCGCAAACGAGGCTATCGCCATTAAGCGTGCACTCACAATTTCGGACTACCTTGTCAACAATGGTATCGATGCAAGCCGCATTACATACGCAGGTATGGGTGTTGACTCGTCATCGTCGGCTCAAGAGGCTCGTCGCGTTGATGTTAGCGTAACTTTAGTTGAGCCTAAGGCTCAAAAGCCAGCTCCAAAACCAGCTCCAAAACCAGCAGAGAGTAAGGTTCAAGAGGTTGAGACTGTCAAAGAGGAGGTTGTAGAGGCTGTTGAAGAGGAGGCTACGACTCAGGTTGCAGCAGTTGAAGAGGTTGCAGCTGCGCAGAGTGTTGATGCTGTTGCAGTTGATCCATGTCAACTTTCAATCCGCACAAACGCATTATACTGGCTAGGTGGCCTTGCAAACGTTGGTCTTGAGTGGAATCCAAAGAATACCAAATTGGGTGTTGTTATCAATGGTGGCTACTCACCATTTAGCTCTGAGAGCTGGGATTTTAATAATGGTGGATGGTTCGTCTCACCTGAAATCCGCTACTATTTGGGCGCTAAAGAGCGTTGGTTCTTGGGTATTGAATACCTAACAGGAGGCTTTGATATTAAGACTTTTGACACATTCTCGACACGTGGTCGTGAAGGAAATGTTAACTGCATCGGTTTGATGGGAGGTTACAAATTAGAGTTTACAGATACATTTGGTATGGACTTCACATTGGGTCTTGGTTACAGTTCATTTAAGTATGATATATACACCTTCGATGACGACCTAAAAATACGAGAGACAGTATACACAGGTTGTCACTTGAAAAAGTTCACGCCAATCCAAGCTGGTGTAAACCTAATCTGGAAGTTGTAGTCGCGAAGGCGCGAAGCTAGTACAATAAACTAAACCCGTTATATAACAAACAGGTGGTTAGCCTGATGTTATATAACGGGTTTTTTTGTCACTTCAAATAAATCAACGCCCCCACGAAGAGAGCAAGCACCCAGAATCCAAAGATCTGCATTCGTTGCCAATCGGAGAGTTTTCGCTCCACCTCCACGATCTGAGTCACCAGCCGCTCCTTATATATAATGGAGTCGCGCACCTCGACCGCGCTTTCTAGAGGCGCCTGCAGCTGTTGTGGTATAGTCTCGAGAGAGTGGTATAGCGACCCATCTGGCTGAATTGCAGCCCTCGACGCTGCGTAGTCGTTGGTCAATAGGCTCAACTCCTCTCGGGTCACCACCTGCTGTTCGACTTTTGGAATCTCGATCTTGACGGTGTCGCGAACAATCACTCTCCGCTCGACGATCTCGACTCGCACACTATCGCGCTGCGAGGTCGATAGCATCTTGCAGGGAGAGCACCCCGCACCGATGAACAGCAGCACAAGTAGCGCTACTACAAAACCACGAACCATAGCTAACCCTTTTGTCGATTGTCGATATCAATAATGTCGCTTTTTCGCGCAAACCACTTAAAGATATCAACCCTGATATCACTACCCTTCACCTCGAAATAGTTTGAGAAGCAGGAGTTTATCTCTACGCCGTAGATCACGATCATCACCAATACAGGCAGTATATTGACCCCTATCGACTCTCCGAATGTTGCACCCAGAGCACCTGCGAGCAGAACCCAACAGATATAATCGACCGCTTTATTCACAGATCGGCGTATCGCTCTGCTAGTGCGAATCTCCTCGCCCCGAATTCGCGAGGCGCGAATTCCAAATCGCAGATCCACCAAAATCAGCACCCCGCCCAAGAGTAGCAACCACCCGAGTGGCACCGAAAAGTTGTAGATGCCACTCAATGTAGCTGCCGCAACTCCGCATACTACGTTGCGCTCTCCCATGCGGTAAGATCTTCGGTGATTCTCGCCTTAAGCGCCTTACGCTCAGTGAGGAAGGTGACATAGGCGTCAGCATAGCTCTGATCAAGAAGCCCCAACTGCGCAGCTTGATAGTCGTTGAGTAGCTTCTGTTCAACGCCATCGCCCCACATGGCGTTGATCACCTTAAGGGTGACTGAATCCTGCGTGGGCGCACCCCAAACGGTCACCTCGTAGCACTCCCAAAGAGCTAAATCCTCATAGCCCGACATCGTTTTCTCGTTTATGTCCCATCGATAGAGGTAGGAGCCGTTGCCCACAGCCTCAATTGCGGCAGGCATATTATCATAAATTATTTTTTTCATTGTTTAGTTGCTTGTGTTAGGGATAAATGATAGACGAGTGCCGAAAATTGTCGCGCTGCTTACGGCATTCATCAGAGTCGACGCGCTGAGACCTGCCATTGAAGTGGCATCTGATACACCTCCGCTAAATGGTGCATATATCACAGATCCACTGACATTTACGACGTAAAAGTCGGAGTGATATGTCGACGCGCCTCCACCTACGGCAGAGGGTATAATATCTCCTGCGTCGCCAAAAAGTATCTCTCCAATGAAGCCCGAAGTTGTCGGAGCATACCCTCGAAGCTCATACCCATCGCACCCATCGTCGCTGAAGAGTTCAGGATCGGTGGCAACATATATTTGACATATCGTGGAGTTGGGATCCGTTAGAATATTGACTCCATCGAGGCACTTTCCGATATGTCCAAATGGATTCTCAATGCCTCGATAACGATTCACGTTGGCGGAAATATAGACTCCATATATATCATACTCAATTGAATATGGAAGTTCTCCCGAGCCATTTCCCAGCTGATCCGTGTAGCCACACTCTATAAATGGAAAGTTGTCGAAAAGCGTGATCCAATCCCCCGAATCAACCGTTGTCATGCCATCGCCCAAAGCACCCTGTCTATACCCCTCGCTAGTGAGTTCGGCGTTTACAGCCTGCTGGCAATTGAGCGTTGCGTATTCCACCGTAAAGAGCCAGTATACACTCTTATACTGCTCATACACAGCACAATTCCACTCCGCAGAACCGCTTTTTCGGTTACGCGCATAGGTGCGCATATTAGCTCGATTGATGCTTGTTACGGGACGCTTCAAAAGGTTGCAATAGGTGTGATCCCACCCGTTATTGTTATTACCACCGCGATAGTCGGAGCTATCGTTGGCCACCGATGCAAGTTTAAGAGTGCTTCGCTGCAGCGAGGCTTCATACGCTGATATATAGGACTTTGCAACCAAGTCATAGCCCGAAATTGGATACTCCGAGATCCACACCTCTCTAACGGTGCCGTTGGTGACAAATTTACGATAGTGGGCAGGCAGCTCAACCATAACTTGCCCCACCGAGCCATCAAGAGTCGACCCGATCCAACTACCCTCAGGCAGATACTCAACAACCTCACCATCATCACTTAAGAGGCAGCCTCGCATCTTCGACTGAACGGGCAAAGAGCGGTGCAGGGCCAGATTTCCAATGCGCGTGCAGGTGGTGGTTGAAAGCGACGTATCAAACTGCACTCCATAGGCAAAGAGGGTCTCGAATTCGATATCATTCTTCGCCATGAAGGCATTAGTGGCTGCCGCCTGACTCATCACCTTATCTGCGCTATCTCCCGCAGTTTGAACGATATCCGAGCTACCAAGCTTATCAGCAACCCGCGCGTCGAGTTGCGCAAGCAGCTCCTCCAACTCCTCATCGGTGTAGTAATCTACCCCCTTGACAGGTGTATATCCATCATCACCTCTTTGGTAAGCGGGATAGACCTCCACCGTAGTGCTGACATCGTCACTCCGACCATCGACAAGCGTGATATCGAGGTGGTCGACTGTGATTTTATTATACGTATTATCGGCAAAATCGGCATCCGTAAGGAAGTACTCACGACGAACTTGCAGCGGTCCAAAGCCCAACTCATGCCCCTCGAAGATGATCAGCAGCGACCCATCCTCCAGCCTGCGACAATTGGAGTAGCTTCGGCCATCGAACTCCACAGTGTAGATCTGCGAGAAGCCCGAGGTTCTATATTTAAACCTAAACGGCGTGGTGACATCCTCACTTAAATGCTCTTCATGAAGCTTAAAATCGGACTCATAATGTATTTTCATATTGATTCTTTTTCTTTAGTGTAAAACTAT
The DNA here is from genome assembly GCA_044433705.1 of Rikenellaceae bacterium. Taxonomy (GTDB): domain Bacteria; phylum Bacteroidota; class Bacteroidia; order Bacteroidales; family Rikenellaceae; genus Alistipes. The sequence goes on from JAWXTG010000011.1 coordinate 4,351, forward strand.
TTAATTGAGCTTTAGTTAATTTTACAGCGCGTTATCTCTAAGATGCTGCAAATATAACACGTCACAAAGCCCTTGTCAAGCAAAATTTTCAACTAAAATGCAAAGAGCTGATTTCTAGGTGTGTTTTTACCTGGGAATTGCACTGCTTAGGACGTTTACAATCGACCCCAGCAGAACCTCACCTATTGGACAATAATAAAATTTTATATACCTTTGTTACGCAGAATATTCTGATCAGATGGCAGTAGATCAACTTAAGGCGGGCGCCGCACTATCATATCTCATTATTGTCGTCAGCATCCTTGCGGGGGTTCTTTACACTCCATTTATGCTCAGGATGTTGGGACAAGCGGAGTATGGCCTATACTCGCTTGGCGCCTCGATCATCGCCTATCTGACGGTGCTCGACCTTGGCTTTGGCAATGCTATCGTTCGCTATACCGCAAAATTTCGTGCTGAAGGCAGAGAGGAGGAGCAGTATGAACTTTTCGGAATGTTTATTCGACTCTACATCGGCATTGGGTTGGTCGCACTGCTTGTCGGAATGGCCTTTGTATTTAATGTAGACAGGCTTTTTGGCGCTACGATGAGTAGCGACGAGCTCTCTCGAGTGGCGATCATAATGGCCATTATGTCACTAAATTTAGCATTTACATTTCCGCTATCGATATTTGGATCTATAGTCACGGCCTATGAAAATTTTATATTTCAAAAAGTTGTATCACTTATCCGCATTGTGCTTAACCCACTGGTGATGATCGTGTTACTCGTGGTAGGATATAAAGCCATAGCCCTTGTTATAGCCACAACACTATTCAACCTTGTGACGCTACTTGCCAATTGGTGGTACTGCCGCAACCGCCTGAATATAAAGATTATATATGGCAAATTTCGATGGGAGCCGCTCAAGGAGATCTTCGTCTACTCGTTTTGGATCTTTCTAAATGCCATCATGGATAAGATCTATTGGAGTTCGGGGCAGTTCATCCTCGGAATATACAAAGGGGCGATTGCAGTGGCCATCTACGCCGTCGCGATTCAACTGCAGCAGCTCTATATGATGTTCTCAACTGCCATATCGGGGGTTTTTCTGCCCAAGGTCACAGCTATGGTTGCCACGGAGAATAGCACCAAGGCTATCTCCGACCTGTTCATCAAAACTGGACGCATACAGTACATCGTCATGGCCTTTATCCTCACTGGCTTCACCCTTTTTGGTCAACCTTTCATAGCCATTTGGGCGGGCGAGGAGTACGCTGAGGCCTACTACATCACACTTTTACTCTTTGTTCCACTCACTGTCCCACTAATCCAAAACCTAGGAATCACAATCCTGCAAGCACAAAACAGACTGAAATTCAGATCCTTACTATATATAACAATAGCTCTACTCAGCCTAATTTTATCGATCACGCTCGCACCACGATATGGTGCTATAGGTTGCGCCGCAGCCACCTCTCTCGCACTATTTGTTGGTCAAATCGTGGTGATGAACATCTACTACCAACGCGCCATAAAGATCGATATCGCCAACTTTTGGCTCCAGATAGCAAAGATGTCACTAATTCCCGCTACCCTACTTTTAGTCGGATTGGGCATACTTAACAACCAAAAAATAGAGACGTTAGCATCGCTCATCGCCGCAGGCTGCATATTTGCAGTGGTCTATATTCCGCTCTTTTGGCGCTTCTCGATGAATAGCTACGAGCGAAATCTCATCAGATCATCATGGCTCAAAATTACAAATCGACTCTTTAGTCGATAAAAGATAAAGAGGAAATATTTGGGATGTAAATACTAAATATGTTGTTTTTTTTGCATATATTTGTACAACAAAATTCTTAATCAATGTCTGAGATAAAAATTATTCAAGGAGAGATCTTTAACGATTATCGCGGCCGCATCTCGTCGCTCAACAGCTTCGACTTCGAGGGGGTCGAGCGATTCTATTTTATCCACCACCCCGACAAATCTGTCATCCGTGGTTGGCATGGCCATAAATTCGAGAAGAAGTGGTTTTACTGCGTCAAGGGCAGCTTCACGCTTGCTTTTGTGCGACCCGACGACTGGGAAAATCCATCTGCAGACTTAGTTCCCGAGATCTTCGACCTCGAGGAGGGGGATAGCAAAATCATCTGTCTACCTGAGGGTTACGCCAATTGCGTCAAGGCTAACACAGACGATTCGACACTCCTTGTGTACTCAGGCAAGAAACTACCAGAAGCCTACGAAGATTCGTGGCGCTACGACAATACAATGTGGGTAGATTGGGCAAAAAAATAGATAAAAACAGTATAAATATGAAAATTATTCTCCTTTCGGGTGGCTCAGGAAAACGCCTATGGCCACTATCAAACGACACACGATCGAAGCAGTTTCTAAAGCTCCTCAAAGCGCCAAATGGCGAGTATGAATCGATGGTACAACGCATAGCACGCCAGGTCAAAGAGTCTGGCATAGAGGCTGATATCACAATTGCAACGAGCGTCACGCAGTATGACTCCATCACAAACCAACTGGGCGGCGATGTCGACATCGTAACCGAGCCCGAGCGTCGCGACACCTTCCCTGCGATTGCCCTTTCGGCATCCTATCTACTCAAAGAGAAGAGGTGCGATCCATCTGAGGTTGTGGTAGTTATGCCTAGCGACTCATATGTTGACGGTAGCTACTTCGCAACAATCTCGAAGATGGCCGAAGTGGCGGCTGGCGACGATGTGGACATGGTTTTAATGGGCATCACCCCCACCGAACCATCGACAAAATTTGGTTATATCGTACCAAATCAACAGGCAACCAATGGCGATCTGATCACCGTTAATCGCTTCACCGAGAAGCCCAACCTAGCAACAGCAACCCAGCTAATTGAGCAAGGAGCAGTCTGGAACGGTGGCGTCTTCGCCTTCAAACTGAGCTACATAGCGTCAATAATTGACAAGTACATCACCGCCGAGAGCTTCGACGAGATCCGCTCTCGCTACTCAGAATTCCGCAAAATTAGCTTCGACTACGAAGTTGTCGAGAAGGCAACCTCGATTGGACTAGTCCCATACAGTGGTCAATGGAGCGACCTTGGCACATGGAATAGCCTAGTCACAAAGATAGAGGACCACTGCATCGGCAACGTCACAACAGGCTGCCATTGCAAAAACACTCACATTATCAACGAGTTAGAGACACCAATTGTCTGTCTAGGCACAACTGATCTAATGGTCGCAGCAAGCCCCGACGGTATTCTTGTAAGTTCAAAGGAGGCCAGCGTCGAGCTAAAATCGTACGCCGACAGCATCCAAGCACGACCAATGTACGAAGAGCGTCGCTGGGGAACCTACCGCGTACTAGGTCACGAGCACTTCAGCGACGGCCACAACGCCCTAACTAAATTGCTCTGTCTCAAGGCAGGCTGCAGCATCAGCTACCAATATCACAACCTCCGCGAAGAGATCTGGACCTTTGTTGACGGCGAAGGACTCCTAGTGCTAGATGGAGAGGTGATCAAGGTAAGTCGCGGCTCAGTATTCCACATCAAAGCGGGACAAAAACATACCGTGCGCGCAACAACAGACCTGCAAATCATTGAGGTTCAGACAGGATCAAACCTAGTCGAAGAGGATATAATCCGCCTAGATTGGGACTGGAGCTGCCACCTATAGGCAAAGGCCTGAGACTGACTCCGTCGGGCGGAGATAGCACCTCCGCGGGTGCATATTATGCTGCGGAGATTTGCTGGTCGCTTACGCTCATACGATAAAAGTGTTACTATAATTTTCCCGAGAGTAAACTCTCAAAAAATTATAGTAACACTTTTATCTATGTCAACCTGCGGTTGCCACAAGCAAATCACCGAATTATAATCCAAACAATTTCAAACTATAATTGGTGTTAAATCTTAGCTGATTGTAATTCGAATTGGGTTTAAATGCTGGAAGCATTTAAGAAATTTTAGAATGCAGCAAGTTGCGCAAATTTATTTGTGGCAACTTGCTGTGTTCTAAAATCATAGAGTTTTAGAAAAACTCTATGCCCAATATCGCAGCGTATGTATGCACCCGCGGAGGTGCAATCTCCGCCCGACGGAGTCAGACCCAGGCCTATACCTCAGGAGCCACGTGTAAGTGCCACAATACCAATGCTTAGCTCGTAAAGCAGATATATTGGCATGGCCACAAGTAGCATAGTCACGATGTCGCCTGTAGGTGTTATCACGGCTGCGATGACTAGCAATATGACCACAGCATAGCGACGATATTGACGCATAAACTCCGCCGTTAGGAGCCCTAATTTTGCGAAGAGCCAACATAGAATTGGCATCTCAAACATCACGCCCATCATTAGGCAGAGAGTTATCAGCGTACCGATGTAGGAGTCGAGCGCAATCATATTTACAACGCTGCTACTCACCTGATACATAGCTAGAAAGCGAAATGTAAGGGGGAAAACAAGGTAGTAACTCATGGCCACGCCCAGGAGAAACATAACATACCCAGCCACCACGACTCGCGCGGAGTATCGGCGCTCGGTGGCATAGAGTGCAGGTGATATAAATCGAAATAGCTCGAAGAGAATATAGGGAAATATCAGCAGCACGCCACTCCACATCGCTACGGTGATGTGGGTGGTAAATTGCTGTGTTAACTGCGTATTAATTAGCTCTACAGAGAAACTTTCGACGCCCTCTCCAAGCTTGAAGTAGTGGCTCAACCAGTTAAAAAAACGATAAGTCACGAAGCTATCGCTCTTTGCTGCAAAGATGATTGAGAAGAGCTGCTCTTTGAAACCAAACGCCACGCCTGCGGCCACAACGACAGCAGCAACGATACGTATTAACACCGTACGCAGCTCATCGAGATGATCCCAAAACGTTGATGTAGTGTCTGTTGCCACTACTCCTCCTCTTTAGGCTTCTCGCTTATTTTTGGCTCCTCCCGTGTCTCTTCTCCAGCCTCTTTAGATATCTCGCTGACACCCTCTTTGAAGCTTCGAACACCTTGACCGATGCCTTTCATAAGCTCGGGGATCTTCTTTCCACCAAACAATAGCAAGACAATTAGTACAATAAATAGAATCTCGGGCAGGCGCAAACCTGCAATAAATAGTGGTGTCATAGATTAAAATTTATTTTGTTTAAGCGACTCAACATATGCATTTACTCTCTTCATTTCGGCAGGGATATCTATCTTTTGCGGACAGTGAATCACACACTTTTGGCAATTGATACAGTGGTCAGCCTGACGCAGTTTTGGCACCGATCGATCGTAACCCACAAGGAATGCACGACGCTGCTTAGCGTAGTTTTCATCCTGAGTATCAAGGGGATAATTACCCTCATTAATACATTTATTGTAGTGGCTAAATGTCAATGGAATATCGATACCATAGGGGCATGGCATGCAATATTGGCACGCCGTGCAGGAGATCATCGGATACTCCATCAGCATCTTGGCAACCTCCATCAACAACTTATCCTCCTCCTGCGAGATGGGCTCAAAGTTGGTGTAAGTGGCGATATTATCCTGCAGGTGCTCCATATATGTCATACCGCTCAACACCGTCAGCACCTTTGGGAAGGTGGCAGCATAGCGGAAAGCCCACGACGCAATTGAATCGTCGGGACGCTCAGTAAGCAACTTTGTCGATAGATGCTCAGGAAGTGTGGCCAGGCGTCCGCCGAGGAGTGGCTCCATGATTATGACCCCAATATCGCGCTTCTCGAGTTCAGCATAAAGGTAGTCGGCATTGGTATTACTCTTAGGATCAGCGTAGTGCCAATCGACGTAGTTGAGCTGAATCTGCACGAAATCCCACTGAATCTCGTCGTGTCGCGAAAGTAGGTAGTCAAATACCGAGATATCGCCGTGGAACGAGAATCCAAGGTTGCGAATACGCCCCTTTTTGCGCTCCTCAAGCAGGTAGTCCAAAATTCCATTATCGATATAACGAGACTTGAATCGCTCCCAGTTGCCGCTGCCCACCGAGTGCAACAACAGATAGTCGATATAATCGACCTGCAGCTTCTTGAATGAGTTGTTATATATCTTTATCGACTCCTCCTTACTCCAGGTGGTATCGCTAAAGTTCGAAAGTTTCGTGGTGATATAGTAGCTATCGCGCGGATGACGACTCAGTGCAACACCCATCGCCTGCTCCGACCATCCCTGCATGTAGACTGGCGCCGTATCGTAGTAGTTGACACCATGCTCCATTGCGTAATCAACAAGCTCGTTAACAGCCTCTTGGTCAATCACATTACCATCGGCAGCTGGCGTCTCGAGCTTTGGCCAACGCATACATCCGTAGCCCAAAAGTCCGATTTTATCGCCCGTAGTTGGAGAGACTCTATACTCCATTTCGCCACTCTCGGAACTCTTGGTTTTCGTACTATTTCCCTGTGACGAAGTCACCTCAGCCCCGCAACTCGAGAGTGCCGTAAGGGCAGCTGTACCACCCAGAACCTTTAAAAAATCTCGACGATCAATACTTTTATTTATCTTTGACATAGCTCCTCCTAATTAAATTGTGATGTGTTTTTTGAAGCCCTCTACATATATTGCGCTAAATGGGCGCGCTGGGCAGAGATTTTCGCAAGCGCCACAACCGATGCATCGGCTTGCGTCGAGTGCAGGGATCTTAAGATCGCCATACTTCTCTTTATCAGTTGGTTCCACAAGTTTGATGGCACCAGAAGGGCAGTGCGTAAAGCAGCTATCGCACTGGACACCATCGGTCAAGATCACACAATTTTCGCGAATAAATGTCGCGCAACCGATTCTAGTTGACGATTTTGTCGCAAGATCTATCGGAGTGATTGCACCCGATGGGCAGACCTCCGAACACTTGTTACACTCAGGTCGGCAGAAGCCAACCTCGAACGAAGCCTCAGGCTGCATGAAGTTCAAAAGCGATGTCGATGGGCGCAAAACTCCATTGGGGCAGACCGTAACACAGAGCTGACAACCAACACACTTTTGAGCAAAGTTCTTCTGACTCAACGCTCCCGCAGGGACAATATGCGACCTGCGCTCGGGTGCGATCTTACCTTCAATGGTCGCCAAACCTCCGTCGACCAGCTTCTCTTGGGCCTTAAGCGTAGAGCTGACAAGTAGAGCCGACGAGACCGCTAACATATCGCGTCGCGAGCTATCTTTAGGAGCTTCAGGCTCGCTATTTGCCACCTTTGAGCGGCGCGCATACTTGATTGCACCTTGATTACAGCTATCAATACAGTTGAAACATGACACGCAACGGCTATAATCAATCTGTCGATTCTCAGGTGTAATACACGCTGATTTACACTCTCTTACGCACTTACGGCAGCCGTTACACTTCGACTCATCGATTGTGATTTTAAACAGTGAGAACTTCGCTGCAAAGCCCAAAACTGTACCCACTGGGCAGATTATATTACAATAGGTACGACCATTTCGCCAAGCCAATACACCTACCGTAAGCAGCGTGACAACAGCAACAGCAATGACACCAAAACTCATCCACACCACCTCGACAGAGTAGAACGCATAGCTATCTGCACGCTCCGCAAAGTGCGCCAACAGGTTGTTACCCATCTTATATATTGGCGCTCCAAGCGCCGAGACCATGCGGCCAAATGCTCCATATGGATCAAGCAGCGCAACAAACGAAGCGACACCCGCCACAAAGGCCACCACAAAGAGAGCCAAAACAGAGTATCGCAAGATGCTCTTTACTGCAGTATACTTAAATTTTCGTTTTTTATTGGTCATCGAAGCAAATCGCGAAACTGCATCCTGGAAGAGTCCAAGCGGACATATCACCGAGCAGTAGAGTCGCCCAAAGATCAGTGTCACAGCTAATAAAGCCACAACTACGACAACATTGGTTGCCAGCAGAGCTGGTAAAAATTGCACCTTGGCTACCCACCCCAACCACGAGTGAATTGCACCCGTAAAGTCTAAGAACAGCAGAGTCGCAGCCACTAAAAATAGCAAACCAAATATAGTTCGCAATCGCCTAAGTCTATTCATCTTATCTATTTGTATTGTAAAAAAAAACGCCAACACAAAGATACGATAAATAAATGTAATTCACAATCTTGATGGCGCTATATTAAAGGTAAATGCACGAAAAAAAATATTTTTTGTTACTTACTGCCCTAACAGCGGGCGGCCGCCAGGCTTGAGCCTGGACCCAAAAACTTACGTTTTTGATCTTTTTATATTGCACTGATTTGCAGCGCTTTTCAGCGCTTTACGATATATAATAATTGAGTTGGAACAACACAACTTATAATGCATAATCCACAATTCATAATTGGTATTGAATCTTAGCTGTTTGCAATTCGAATTGGGTTTAAATGCCTAAGGCATTTAAGAAATTTTAGAGCTCGATGAGTTGTGCAAAGAAATTTGCGGCAACTCGTTGATCTCTAAAATCATAGAACTTAAAATAAGTTCTATGCCCAATATCGCAGGAGAGTATGCACCCGCGCAGGTGCTATCTGCGCCCGACGGAGTCAGTTGTATGCATCCTCGACAAAGTCTACAATAAACGCACAGAAAGCCATCAAAGCTTCGCACTCTGGCCATCGCGAATTTTAATCAATTCATACATTTTGTCGCGATGTTTGGCGGCGGCTAGGAAGTCTAGATTTTTTGCAGCTTTCTCCATCTCCGCTTTCTCGTTTTCTATCTGGGAATCGATGTCAGGGGCGTCGTATGCCACTTTAGCCTCGGCTGCCACGGCGTAGTGCTCCTCATGAATCGGATAGACTGTTGGAATATCCTCGGTTGAGCGAGATAACGCCAATCTGTTCTGGCCGTCGCCACTTTTTTGCGCTGTGCGGGGCAGCTGACAGTGCTCAATATTGTATAGTATCTGCTTCATACGTCGGCGGTTACTCTCCTCGATGGTCACCCTGATGGAGTCTGTGCACTTGTCGGCATAGAGTACCACCTGCCCGTTTGCATGTCGAGCGCCGCGGCCCGCAATCTGGGTGAGCGATCTAACGTTACGCAAAAATCCCTCTTTGTCGGCGTCGAGAATCGCGACGAGGCCAACTTCGGGAAGATCAAGACCCTCACGCAGCAGATTCACACCTATCAAAACATCGTAAAGCCCTTGACGCAGGCCATCTAGAATCTCGATACGCTCGATGGTGTCAATATCAGAGTGAATATATCGATTCTTCACGCCGAGACGATCAAAATATTTCGATAGCTCTTCAGCCATGCGCTTGGTGATCGTGGTAATCATGATCTTATCTCCGCCCTTGACCCTCACATCAATCTCTTCGATTAGATCATCCATCTGGTTTGTTGTCACTCGCACCTCCATTGGCGGATCTACAAGCCCCGTAGGACGTATAAGCTGCTCAACTACAACACCTTCACTCATCATCAACTCATAATTGGCTGGAGTAGCACTAACATATATTGTGCGAGCAAGCAGCGCCTCGAACTCTTCGAAACGCAAGGGGCGGTTATCCTTGGCAGCCTCTAATCGGAAGCCATAATTTACGAGATTCTCTTTGCGCGCACGATCGCCACCAAACATCGCATGCACCTGAGGAAGAGTGACATGGCTCTCGTCGATGACCATCAAAAAATCATCGGGAAAATAATCCAATAGACAGAAGGGGCGCGTACCAACGGCGCGACCGTCAAAATAGCGCGAGTAGTTCTCAATTCCCGAGCAATAGCCGAGCTCCTTGATCATCTCTAAATCATACTCTACCCTCTGCCTGAGTCGTTGAGCCTCAACCATACGACCATTTTTTTCGAAGGCCGCAACCTGCTCTCCCATATCCACATAGATCTGGCCAACGGCCTGCCCAATGCGCTCTTTGGTTGTGACAAATAGATTCGCAGGTCGAATCACAACGCTGTTGAGATTGGTTATTCGCGCTCCCGAAAGGTGGTCAATAAGCGATATCGACTCAATCTCATCATCGAAGAATGTCACGCGATAGCAGTTGTCACCAAAGGCGGCCATGATATCGACGGTATCGCCATTAACACGAAATGTGGCAGGTGTCAACTCCTTCTCTGTGCGCGTATATAACGCCTCAACTAACTTATATAGAAGCACCCTCATATCTTGAATTTCGCCTACACTGATGGCGATAGAGGTAGCGTGAAAATCGGCTGGATTACCCAAGCCATAGAGACACGAGACGCTCGAGACGACAATCACGTCGCGCCTACCCGAGAGCAGCGTGGCGGTTGTGCTTAGTCGCATCTTCTCGATCTCGTCGTTTATCGCGAGATCCTTTTCTATATAGGTATCGGAGTTTGGCAGATAGGCCTCGGGCTGATAATAGTCGTAGTAGGAGACAAAATACTCTACAGCATTATCGGGAAAAAAGTTCTTAAATTCGCTATATAGCTGCGCCGCAAGGGTCTTATTATGGCACAAAATGATTGTCGGAGTGTTGATCTCCTCTATGACATTTGCCACGGTGAATGTCTTACCCGAACCCGTGACACCCATCAAAGTGTTGTGGCGAACCCCCTTTTCCAACGACGAGACCAACGCCTCGATCGCCTCGGGCTGATCTCCCGTTGGCCTATATTCCGATGTTAATTTAAAATCCATTTTGCGCGACATTTTTAATACCTATCCCCGCAAAGTTACAAATAATTATTAACTTTGCACTATATAACGACAAAACATGATTGATAGAGAGACCACAGAACGAATAAAAGCTGCCGCCAACATCGTAGAGATTATTGGTGACTACGTGACGCTCAAGCGAAAGGGTGCCAACTATCAGGCATGTTGCCCATTTCACAACGAAAAGACACCATCGTTTGTTGTCTCTCCCGTCAAGGGCTTCTTCAAATGTTTCGGCTGCGGCAAGGGTGGCGACGCCATATCGTTTATCATGGAGCACGAGAGCACAACCTACCCCGAAGCTCTGAAAATTGTTGCAAAACGGTACGGAATCGAGGTGAAGGAGCGAGAACTTTCAAATGAAGAGATTCAACGCAACGACAATCGTGAGAGTCAATTCATGCTCAATTCGTGGGCCTACGACTACTTCATCAAAACCCTCTTCGACACCGACGAGGGTGTGGCTATTGGTCTCTCCTACTTCAGATTAAAGCGCGGATTCAGCGACGCTACAATCAAAAAGTTTGGCTTGGGTTACTCGCTATCCATAGGTGACTCAATGTCGCAAGCGGCACTCAAGGCGAGCTACAAAGAGGAGTTTTTGCTCTCGACAGGCCTCTCCATCAAAAGTGATTCTGACGGTAGAATCTTCGATAGATTTCGCGATCGCGTGATCTTCCCAGTTCACAATATTTCGGGTCGTATTGTCGCCTTCGGAGGGCGCACACTACGCACAGACAAAAAGGTTGCCAAATATCAAAACTCCCCTGAAAGCGAAATCTACAGCAAAAAGCGGGAGCTCTACGGCCTCTACTTCGCTAAAAAAGCGATCCAGCATGAGGACTATGTGATTATGGTTGAAGGATATACCGATGTCATCTCGATGCACCAAGCGGGCATCGAAAATGTCGTCTCCTCATCGGGAACCTCACTTACCACCGAGCAGATCAGGCTCTTAAATCGCTTCACCAAGAATATCACGGTGATTTACGACGGTGATGCTGCAGGTGTGCATGCGGCGATCCGCGGAATCGATATGATTCTGCGCGAGGGCATGAACGTGAGAGTGGTGTCGCTTCCTACAGAACACGACCCCGACTCATTTGCTCAGGCGCATAGCGCCGCCGAGGTATCGGCCTATATTCGTGAAAATGAGGAGGATTTCTTGACCTACAAGGCTAAACTGCTGCTAAAAGAGAGTCGCAATGACCCTATTAAAAAGGCTGAGATGATTAGCAATATGGTTGAATCGATCACCCAAATTCCCGATCAGATCAAGCGCACGGTCTTTATCAAGGAGTGCTCGACGATCATGGATATAGATGAGTCAGTGCTCTTTTCGGAGGTGGCACGCAAACGTGCAACAGCAACGGGAGACGCTCAAACTGAGGAGTTTATCCGCGTGCAGGGCCGTCTAAAACAGGCCGAACAACGCGGAATCATCGAGCAACAGATCAACACCGAGGCAGGAAGTAATATAGTGGCATTGGAGTGCGAACTACTTAAATACCTACTAAAATCTGGCCACCGCAGCATAGAATTTCGCGAAGGTAGCGAGATGATATCGTGCAATATCGCCTCATTGATCTTCTCCGAGTTGGCCGACACACAGATCTCTTTTAGTGATAGTTGCTACAACTCCATGCTCGGCATATATCGCCAGCAATGGAGCGAACTGGGCGAAGGTGTCGAGGTGCCAACATCGGCATTCATCCAGAACGAGGATCCCGAAATTAGCAATCGCACCGTCGACATATTAACTTCAGATGACAACTACGTCCCCTCACAGATATGGAGCCAACGCGACATCCATGTCGACAGCGAGGAGGAGCTCCTAACAGCAGGTGTACCCAAGGCGGTGATGCTATATAAATCAAAGATCCTCGAGGCCAATATCGACGAACTGCACGAGCAGCTAAAAAACAGCGAACTATCGGAAGATGAGCAGCTTGAGATCATCCATCGCCTATCGCTACTCAATCAAGGCAAGGTATTTATTGCCAACAAACTGCAACGCTTAATATTATAAAATAATGAGGGTGACTAAAAGTATTTTTTTACTTGTTAGTCACCCTCTTTTTTCTCAGAGAAGTCGGATAGCAAGGTTAGTTTTGGGGCTTCGTGAGCATTTTTAACCGCAGCGTACTTTCGGTACGTGAGGATTAAAAAGCGGAGGGAAGTGCCGAAAATGACCTTGTTAGTCGGCTTCATTATTTTAACTATAGATTCTCGAGCGCATAGCGAACCATCTTATTACGAATATTTTGCGTGTCGGTTGGCATCATCGAGTGGTTCTGGTCGGGATAGACCATCATATCATACTGCTTGCCTTTGGCGTTGAGCGCTCGAGCCATCTCCGCACTATTCTGGAAGTGGACATTATCATCGGCCGTACCATGTATTATTAGTAGCTTGGTGTGGTCGGCTAGCCCGTCGGCAAAGTTGATTGGCGAATTATTATCGTATCCCTCGGGGTTCTCCTGAGGCAGACCATTGTAGACCTCGGTGTAGATCGTATCGTAGTAGCGCCACGAAGTTACAGGAGCCACCGCGATCGACATTGCGTAGAGTCCATCAGATTTCAGAGCACAGTTGAGAGCCATAAAACCGCCATACGACCAACCGTAGATTCCTATACGCGCGGGGTCGACATGTGGTAACGTTGCGGCATATCGCGCTGCCGAGATCTGATCTTCAACTTCGGGAGCGCCGAGGTTGCAATAGGTAATTTTCTTAAACTCCTCGCCTCGGAAACCCGTTCCGCGAGGGTCAACGCACATAATAATGTAATCGTTATCTACCAGAGCATCAGTCCAGTCTAGAGCCCATCGGTCGGCCACCTGCTGCGATCCTGGACCCGAATATTGGGTAAAGAGAAGTGGGTAACGACGCGTAGGGTCGAAGTTTCGCGGACGGATTATATATGCATTGAGGGTGTCACCACGCTCCGTTGTAATTTCAAAAAACTCCTTTACTGGGCGCTCGTCAACCTCCAGCGCCTCAGCGAGTTCCGCATTATCAACGAGCATACGTACCATCTCGCCTTTGCTATTGTAGATAGCAGTTTGGGGCACTTGAGTTGCTGTAGAGTATGTCGCAATAAAGTACTTCATGTCGCGCGCAGGACGCACCGTGTAGTAGCCCTCGGCGCCGCTTACCTCACGTTTGTTGCGCCCATTGAGCCCGATCGAGTAGATCCTACGACGCAGAGGCGAGCCTTCGGTCGAGATGTAATATAGCTCCTTGTTGTTGGCTGTGAGTAGCTCCGTAACCTCCCACGGGCCACTTGTGATCGCTCCTACGCGACCTTTCTTGGTCGAGTGCAGGTAGAGGTGCATATAACCTGTAGTGCTCTCCTCGCGAACAATGAAGCGCTCATTATCAATAAATTGCAATGTCGCCTCACCCACTCGCTCGATATATTGAGGGTTCTTCTCCTCGTAGATCACACGCTGCGTACCATCCTGGGCAATGAGCATCACCTCGACATGGTTTTGATGGCGATTGAGGCGGAAATAGTAGAGCTCGCCATTAGGTGTGTAGCCAACATGTGGGATATATTGATCCTCCCAACGTGTGGTTTCGACCTTGGTGCGACTCTTTGAATCGATGTCGTAGAACCACAACTCAACAGTTGAATTTGTGTCGCCCGCCTTTGGATATTTAAAAGAAAATGAGTGGTTATAGAGGGTGTTGTCGTAGCGCATCATCTCAAAAAGAGGCACTTGGCTCTCGTCGAAACGGAGGTAGGCAATCTGCTTGCCATCGGGCGAAAACCAGTAGGCTTTGGTGAATGCCAACTCTTCCTCGTATACCCAGTCGGTGGTTCCGTTGATTATTTTGTTCCACTCGCCATCGCTTGTGATTCGCTCTACAGTTTTACCCTCTATATTATATAGGTATAGGTCGTTGAGACTCGAAAATGCGATGGTACTATTGTCTGGCGAGATGGTTGCATCGCGTACCGACTCCATATCGTGCAGAATCGCCTGCGCCGCCCCCTTACCAATCTCCTGAAGGTGGTAGTTGGTGGTGTACGAGTGGCGATATATCGGTTGCGCACCCTGCGAGATTAACATAAATTGCTCATCGTCAGAGAGGGCGTAACTCCGAATTGCAAAATCACCCGCTGGAGCCTCAAATAGCGTCTCCTCAAACTCGGGATCGACAAACGAACACTTTACAACTCGACCGCTGCGCAGTGCCGTGAAGTGCTCAGCGTCGTTCATCTGACGCGCTTCGGCCACACCTTTCGAGTGAGATTGAAGCGAACGTATGTGTGCCCAATCACCTTGGGCTGCGGCGGTAAGTGTGCAACAGAGAGTTGTCAGTAGTGCACAAAATTTATATAGCTTCCTCATTGTAGTAGTTTGATTTACAGATTTTTAGTATTATATTCGAAACCTATGCGCTTTCCAGTTTCGAACTTCGAGTTATCCATCTTGGTATTAAATTGATCGATCTTAACGCGGTGATTAATCTCGAACGGAGGCACCAACAGGTCAAAATTAATGGAGTAGAGCAGCGCCGACTCCAACACCTCGATTAGCGCCATACGGTCGAGTGTCGCCGATCCAAATTTATCAGCTTTCACCCCGCTTTGCCCCTTTCCCTCTACAAAGTAGAAACGATCGGCATTGATAAATATTCGGCCAATGAGATACCCCTCGTCGGCGTTGCGATTAAATTTAAATGAGTCGGCCAAGAAGTTATAGACGTTGATAACGCCG
This sequence comes from Rikenellaceae bacterium, assembly GCA_044433705.1. GTDB lineage: Bacteria > Bacteroidota > Bacteroidia > Bacteroidales > Rikenellaceae > Alistipes. The sequence goes on from JAWXTG010000011.1 coordinate 19,668, forward strand.
CAATAACTCTTTGTTCTATCACCCTTTACAAACTCATTTTGCCACACAGGATGGTCCAAGTCGAACTGAAAAACATCGGTGTGCATCTGAAAAATCAGCGTATCGTTGGCCACCTGCAACTGAGCTTCAAACTTACCTCGGTCGCGATACTCGAGACGCACCCTACGGTCGAGCTTTCCCTCCAACTGATCGTCGATCTCCGAGGCCATCTCGAAGAGGGTATCTTTAAGCAGATTAAACGATGTAAACGTGGTGTCGAAGACCCTCTGCTTGAGGTTTGATTTGAGTGTTATGGCTCTGAGAATCTCTTTTCTTAGGTGACCTTTATGCTCTTCCATATCTATTTTATTATTATTATCTGACTAACTTTTACTGCCGTTTGATCTCGTTTCATATCGTTTAGTCGACGCAGACGACGCATGCGAATACCATATCTCTGTGCAATTGAGTATAGGGTCTCACCCGCAGAGACCTGGTGCGAACGCTTATCGTCGCCATCCCACTCCGCTCTCTTGCGCTCGATAAAGATTATATCACCCTCAGCGAGCACTGCATCTTTAGATAAATCATTGAAACGACGCAAGTTATTCTTGCCTATTTCGAACACCTCGCTGAGTGACTCCAAGCTGTCTCCGCTCTTCGCACGAGTGAAAAACAGCCCATTCGTGCGCTCGATATTATACCCTTTATGGGCATTTATCGTCACCTTATAGTTATTAGGATCAATATTTCCCGATGGAATCTCACCCACCGTAGCCTCCTCGCTCTGATTACGCGCAGCATAGAGCGCAGCGCCGTTATCTCGGTCGAGAAGATATAACTTTTCATCTTCAATGATCTTCACGAGCATGGTGGCATAGTGCGGAGCCGTGGCGTAACCTGCAGCCTTAAGTCCACGTGCCCAACTCTTGTAATCTGATGACGAGTAGGCAAATAGCGAATCGTAGCGGGGCGACGAATCGAGAAATATTGCATGATCTTCATACGACTCTTCGACCGTGTCGTAGGCCCTGAAACACTCATTAGGAGCATCGTCTGTGTGGGTCACTGTGCGGCCTGTCCAGTTCGATTTACACTTGATTCCGAAGTGGTTATTCGAGCTCAGCGAAAGGTTGCTATTGCCGCTATCAGACTCCAAAACACCCTGAGCCATAGTTATACTAGCGGGTATTCCATACTTCTCCATGTGATCTATGGCGATCTGCTTGTAACGGCTAATGTACTCCTGACGAGTTTGGCGAGTTTGTGCTGCCGATGTGCCGACTGCTAATATCAGGGCTACGGCTATATAATATATTCTTTTATAACTCATTATCAAGGTGTTAAATAATACCCTCCGCAACTACTTTATGGTGCAGTGCGCCCCTCGGCACACAAACCAGGGGTTATCCAGTAGCTCTTTATTATAAATAAGCGGTTGGCCGCCGTCGAGTGACAGGGTTGTTCCGCCAGCCTCCGCGAGGATCAACTCACCAGCCGCCGTATCCCACTCATAGGTGCCCGAAGTGCGCACGTAGTAATCCACGCTACCCTCGGCCAACATACAAAATTTGTAGGAGCTACCCTGCTCAACAACCTCAATATCTGGATTGTCCTGGCGCAACGCCTCGATATGGTCGAAGGTCTCGGAGGTGTTATGAGAGCGCGAAATTGCGATCCTCTGAACCTGGTGACTCTGAGTTAAAAGTGGTAATTTTGTGAATCGACCCGTAATCTCGGAGTAGCTAAAATTGGCCTGAGCATCGGCCTCAATGCCCTCACATAGGTAGGAGCCATAACCCTTAGCTGCAAAGTAAAGTCGTTTGAGAGGTGGAATGTAGACAACCGATGCAATCGACTCATTATCAGACATCAAAGCTATGTTGATTGTGAATTCGTCGCTACGATTAATAAACTCGACGGTGCCATCAAGGGGGTCAACAAGCCAGAAGAGTTCCCAGTTGCGACGCTCTTCGTAGCGCATTTGGCGACCCTCCTCGCTGAGTATAGGTATACGAGTCGAACCCAAAGACTCTTTGATTGTGTCGTGAGCCTTGCGGTCGGCCTCGGTAATTGGCGTCAAATCGCTCTTGATTGAAATGTTAAACATCTCGGGGTGAGAATAGATCTCCATTACAGCTGCACCGCCACGAATCGCGGCGTTGATAACGCTGGTAAGGAGGTATTCGCGAACCTCATTATCTATCATATTTTTGTACAATTAAAAAAACTTCTGCTGTGTGTAAAGATAGTGAAAAAATATTAAATGGTAAAATCTAGCCTCAATTTTTCTCTATTTTAATACTCTATAGCCTATTTTAACCCTTCGGTTACGCTTCACCTCGATTTTCTCTACCCCCGAGGGCAGCGCCGCCTCGCGACAAAGAAGTTTAAAGCGCTCGCCAATCATCGATGTGATCTGCTCGACACTCCCCTCGGGCCGCAACGCAAGCTCGAGAAGCAGATTCTCTATCGCCCGAGGCCGCAGTGCGCGCTTTGAGTCTACCTGCAGGTTGTAGTTGTAACTACTCACCACCGCCCCAACCTCAAAGGGAGTGTAGCGAGAACTGCGAGGACTATCGACAACAACAACCTTCGAAAAGAGCCGACGATGCGACCGAAATAGCGCCCTTACCGCCCCTTGGGCAAGCTCATCACTTGGGCTATATTGGGTTTTAAACAGCCCAAAATAGTGCGTAATGCTTCGCAAAAGCTGCTCGTGTCGCTGAAAATCAGCCACTATAACAACCTGATACGCTGACGATTCCGACTTCAAAGACTCAGCTATATAGTTGACACTCCTCACTCCAGCAATCACAACGCTTATACGCAGTCTTGGCGCACCTTCACCAATAAAATGGAGCGAATTTCGCAATTTCGCACGCCGAGAATGTGCCGACCACAGCGCAATCGCCACGCAAATTATGACCAAAATAGAGATTATGAGCATCCAATTTTAATTTTATAGGAGTTGATAAATGACATGAGAGGTAGCGACTCGCGCTCCGTGACAAAAAATCGCAACACTCTGTGCGAGTACCCCTCAGAGGCTATATAACGCAAAAATCGTCGTCGCTCGATATTAGGCATCTTCCCAACAAAGAGCAAAATAGATGGCGTGCACAGAGTCAACTGCATCGAACCAAGTGTATATAACGCCTCTCGCCGAAGCGCAAAGTCATCACCCTTATCAATTATTTCACGCAACTCCTCTTCGGCACTCTCTATCCCGAAATTACACACAACAGCAACACCTAACATATTTAAATTCAGATTACTACAGCGAAGCATTGGTTGATACGCCACCGCCATGGAGCCTTGTCGCAGATAGAAGATTAGCTGAGAGAGCTCGAAGGGCGTTAGCGGCGAGGGGTAACTAGCGATATATCGCATAGCATTTGCACGGTCGGCATTGATGAGCGCAAGCAGCGCAAAGAGCCGAACCATACGATCCTCCGAATTTATGTAGGGGACAAGCCTATCGATATCGACCGAGAGGTACGGAATCTTGGCAAATGTCGACAGTGCAATGGCGCGAGCAGCGCCCCGTCTACGTGCAGTTTTATCGAGCAGATAATCCCCCAAGTGCAACGATCGCGTGACACTCTCCAGCCACTGCGGATCCATCCTATATATAATAGGTGAGAGGTCGGCGATGACATCGGCAACACTCTGCCTCGCCACTCGCCCCGAGAGCAGAGTCAACTCCTCGATATAGCGCTCACTCTGGCTATCGCCCAAAAGGAGCATCTGCAGATAGTGGTGCTCGATCTGGGCACGATTGCGGCCTCGCCTCTCGCTACGAATAACGGCCAACGCCGCCAGGGAGAGCATGATTATCAATATTGTGACCATCCCTAATTTACGTTAAAAAGTGAATAAACCTTGCTGCGCAGTCTATATAAATTGAGCGGAAAGGTCATATATTGATCGACTCCACACTCCAGCAGAGCAAGAATCGTCGACGACGACTGAGAGTGCGCAACTACGTATATTTTAGGCAGTTGCACCAACTGTCGACTCAGCTGCTCGACAACATTCATCGAAGCAAAATAGGGCGAGAGCGAGAGAAAAATAATGAGTTGTACATCGTTAATTCGGCAATACTCTACTAAACACTCTCGCGAACCAAGATGGTGTATATCAAGATTTTGGCCCTGCAGAGCCATCGATATAGCACTGGCTCTTAAGGGGTCGGAGGAGACGATAAGTATATTGATCATAATTGGCGTGTGTTATAGCCCGCATACCTGCTACGCGGTGATCTTACCACAATCCTAAAATTGTGCCAGAGCAAAAATATTTACTTTTTTTCTTAAAAAGTTTGTAGATCCAGATTTTATCACTACATTTGCAGGCAAATTTATGCATAATTACATAACTAAAATTATTTAATGTACGTTATAGTAGAGATTGCAGGTCAGCAATTTAAAGCTGAAAAAGGTCGTAAACTTTATGTTCACCGTCTCCAAGGCGAAGAAAATTCGTCTATAAGTTTCGACAAAGTCCTGCTCACAGACAACGACGGTCAGGTTAAAGTAGGTGCACCTGTAGTAGAAGGCGCCTCAGTTAAGTGTAAGATTCTTCGCCACTTGAAGGACGATAAAGTTATCGTATTCAAGAAAAAGCGTAGAACTGGTTATCAAAAGCAGAACGGTCACCGTCAATGCTTGACCCAGATTCTCATCGAAGATATCGTTGCGTAACCTTTTAAAATTAGTAGAAAATGGCACACAAAAAAGGCGTTGGTAGTTCAAAGAACGGCCGCGAGTCAGAAAGCAAGCGACTCGGCGTAAAATTGTTTGGTGGTCAGTTCGCTAAGGCGGGCAACATTATCGTTCGTCAAAGAGGTACTGTTCACAACCCAGGTGCAAACGTGGGTATCGGTAAGGATCACACTCTTTTTGCTTTGGTACACGGAACTGTATCATTCTGCAAGAAGTCTGGTGGTAAATCTTACGTGAGTGTAACACCACTTTCGGAGTAACACCTTACACCAACAGATTGTCATGACCCTTGGTCTGACAGTTAAAAAATTTAGAGATCGCCCATTATGGACGATCTCTTTTTTCGCATATAACTTACTGACCTGCAAGTTACTCACCACCCAGCATAAAACGCAATCCAAAGCGCACGTTCAAACTCAGTGGCGAGTCGTTGCGGATAGTCGAAAGTTCGGTGGTGGTTAGATAGTAGTGCACCTCAGGCTCAGCATATAGTCCAAACCAGTTGGTAATATTATACTGCAGACCAACAACACCCGCAACCGATAGATGCCACGGCTTCTCGCTGATGCTCTTTGAGTCTAACTTCGACACGATACAACGCTCGACCTGCGGACCCGCTCCGCTATAGAGAGCCAAAGATTTGGAGTTGTATATCTTGTAGTTAACTCGCAACGGCATACCCACAAATTGCAAATCTTGCCTTGAGGTGCGTCGCGAATATGGCATCATGAGATCCGAAATTAGTCGACTATAGTTCACTCCGCTCTCCAAACTCCAACGCTCACCTAGGTGATATGCAAAGCTAAGCGCGAAGGAAATTGGCATGTAGTGCTTCGCCTCAATTGGAGCGTAAGAATCTAAATTTAAAAGAGTTACACCATCATATGTAGAGCACAATTTGTAAACAGATCTACTAATTTCCGCCTTTGTTGAGCTAGTCGACGCCGACCCACCAGCCAACATTAATGAGATATCTATAGGGCTCTTCGCCTTGCTATGTTGTTCAAGATATAGGTCACGACTCGACTGATCGGAAGCGTCGACGCCCACATTGCTGACACCATTTCCAAAGCTATTACCAGCATCCTTTTGCTCTTCGGCGGCCCTCGTTTCACCCCCATCACTCGCAACCTCATCAACCTCATCAACAACCGCTACTGGCTGCTCAACGCTAGGTGGCACAGGCACATCTGCCTCAAAACGAGGCTCAACATCCCTGATTACTACAGGTTTAAGCGCCATCGGTGCACCATCAACACTCTCAAATTGTCTAATTTCAGCCATTGCATACAGCATCTGGTCATCAAACGCCTGCTGGTCGGTTAAAAGCAGATTAACCCCAACGGCGAGAAGCAGCGCTGCGGCAAGAGCAGAACTCCAAACAATAACGCGTGCAAAGGTCGACGGAGCAGTCGCTGCAGCACCATCAAGAGAGCCCTCTACCCTACCCCAAAGCTGATCGGGCGGCGCCACCTCGATCCCCTCCAGGCTTCGGCGTATTGACTCTTCAAAACTATTATCAAATCTACTCATCTTACTCATGTGTCTCTATATAACTCTTAATTTTTGTCGTCAGAAGCCTTTTTGCTCGCAGCAGCTGCGACGACGAACTCTTCTCATTGATATTCAGCTCCTTAGCAATCTCTCGATGGGAGTACCCCTCGACGCAGAAGAGGTTAAAAACCGTGCGGTAGCCCTCGGGAAGCTCAGCGATAAACTGCAGAATCACATCACCTGGCACACCACTCATGGGCGAAGGTTCCGCCTCGAGCATGGGTGGCATATCGTCAAGCGGCACCACCTTATTGCGGCCCTGACGTCGCAGCTCCTCGAGCGATCTATTGACCACAATGCGGCTCAGCCACGCCTTCAGCGACCCCTCACCTCGATATCGAAATCCTCGTACCGAATCAAAGATTTTGATAAAGGCGTCATGAAGCAGATCTTCAGCCTCGTCACGACTCCCTAAATACCTGACAGCTATAGCCATAAGCGATGCAGAGTGGCGATCGTAGAGCTCCCTCTGTGCCCCTCTATCGCCCCTTTTCAACTCTTCTACTAAGATCTCCTCTCTGCTTTTCATCTTATTTTCTATTAATATAAATGTATAAAGAGTAAAAATACTGCATGAACTAAAAAAATTTATTTCTTGATGCAGTATTTTTAACTTTTGTTCATTTACATAGTAGCCACGAGGCAAAGATATAAACTAATTTAAAATTTATCGCAATGAAAAACAATCTTTTATTAACAGCTTTAGTAAGCTCGCTTGCACTTGTATCATGTAACAAGAATGATGATACTCCAGAATGGGGAACCTACCCCGACAGTGCAGCCTATGCAACAGTGCACGTTGTCGAGAGCCTAGAGAATGCTGATGAGGAGAAGTACTACTACCAAACTGACAAAGGTACAAAGCTATTTTTGGCTGACAACATGATAACTGCTGATTACGAATTCGAGGATAACACACGCTCAATCATCTACTTCACCCTCATCGAGGATTACTCGAAAGAGGGAAGCGAGGAGCTAGAGGGAGCAAGCTACGACTGCGAATATGGTCTTCGCCTATTCGGAATCAGAAACGTACACGCTAGCCAGCGCGCTGATGTTACAACCGAGGAGGAGAGCGACGCAATTGCCGACCACGCAATTTCGTATATCTACACCAACTTTAGCTACGGCTACGACTACATCAACCTAATCGCTGGAATTAGAGCCGACAAACTTGCTGACGTAAACTTCTACCTCGTAAAAAACGACTCTTGCGAGCCTGAGGATAGCAAAGATGGCTACCTAAGCCTAGAGCTACGCTACGACCGCGGCACCGACGAGGCAATTGGTTCGACATACGACGAGTACATCAGCCTCTCACTTGCTGACTTCGCAGAGGAGCTCGAGGGCATGGATGGCGTTATCGTTCGCGTAAAGACTCTACAAAATGGAACTTCTAGCTTCAAAGTTGATTTCGACGATGAAGAGGAGTCATCCGAGCGCGCAAAGAGCATCAACAAAAACGCTACAAAGATCTAAAAACCAACACCATGCGTTAGGCAAATTGTTAAAAACCTAAACCCTCTCATACGCCTAACGCATGTTTTATCAACAAAGGGCTTCTAATCCTGAGGACTCCGTCGAGGACGTATACAACTGACTCCGTCGGGCGCAGATAGCACCTGCGCGGGTGCATATTACCCTGCGCTTGGGGCATAGAGCTCTTCTAACTCTATGATTTTAATATGCAGATAGATGGTTCAAATAAATTTGACCACCTATCTGCATATTAAAATTTATCAAACACCTTGCAGGCGTTTGAACCCCAATCGAATAGACACCATCTGAATTTACAAATTTCTACAAATCTTAAGAACTTATAATGATGTAACCTCAGCATTGTCTTCGCTTTGGGATTAAACACCTGCAGGGTGTTAAAAAAATATTAATAGTCACTATGTTGATCAAATTTATTTGAATCAATATAGTGACTATTAATATTTTAGAGCTGCAAGCTCGTCTCCCAAATCGCAAGAGTATAGCTCCGCGGGGAGCACCCCACCGCCGTCCGCGCAGGACAGTCCCAGGCCAACCCAAATGATCCCAGGCCAACCCAAGAAGTACTAATACAAAGCCTCGTACTGCTTAGCAATAGTTGCCCAGGTATATCTACGCTTAGCAATCTCGAACATATCCGCAGAGTTATCGACATCTCTGCTTTCGCCCGCTGTGAGCTCGATGAGCTCCGCCTCATTCTTAAAGAAAGATGCCTTCTGCTCTGTAGTTTCACGATTGTATACTACATCGTAAGCAACAATATTGCAGCCGCAGAACATAGCTTCAACGAGAGATGGATTAGTACCTCCCGCGCTGTGACCATGCATATAATATTTACTGCTAGTACGCAGAACATGCAGAATGTCAAGATCATAGATAGCATCCAAGATCTTAATGTTGGCAAATTGCGAATAGTGCTCCTTGAGCTTCTGCCCATAGGCGCTCTTGATCCAGTTGCCGATGAAAACAAGCGGCTCACCACTCTGGCTGAAAGCCTTTAGGATCATATCGCAGTTGTTTTCGGGCTCGATGCGACAAACAGTTATAGCATAACCTTTTGGGGTTAACTTGTACGACTCCAAAATCTCGGTGGTTCTCTCTGGCGACACATCACGCACCACGTGGTCGCTACCATAGGCTATAAGGACTGTCTTGTCGCCATAACGCGCTCCAATGTAATCCACAATAGCCTGATTGTCAGCAACTACAGTGTCGGCACAACGTAAAGCTAGGCGCTCAGATAGGCGCAAGTAAAACTTAATTAACCCGCTCCACTTAGCGCGCTTCCACTCCAATCCGTCGATATTAACAACAAATTTACAGCGACTTAGAAGCCTAAATATTGGGAAAAATATGCCACCCGACACACCCAATGCAACAACGACATCGTAACCACGAATGACACGAATCAACGAGATTATATCATATGGAATGCTCTGTGCACCATTGGCTTTAAGGGAGACATACTTCAACGTAGCTCCCTTATAACTAGATAGTTGCTCTTTGCAATCCTTCGAGCTGCAAAAGACGGTATACTCAATCCCCTCCGAACAGTTCTCGCCGATAATGTTCTCGACCAAGGTCTCGAAACCGCCGTAGGCAGCAGGCACACCGACGGTTCCTATTATTGCAACCTTTTTCATCTATCGTCCTTGATACATCGCCTCGTAGTACTTCTCGTACTCACCAGAGGTGATGTTGTCCATCCACTCTTGGTTCTCGAGGTACCAAGCAACGGTCTTTTCGATTCCCTCTTCGAATTGTAGACTTGGCTCCCAACCCAACTCAGCTTTGAGCTTGTTTGAGTCGATTGCGTAGCGTAGGTCGTGACCTGCACGGTCTGTAACATAGGTGATTAGACCCAAACTGTGACCCTCGGGATTACCCAACAATCTATCTACTGTAGCGATGATAACCTTGATAAGGTCGATATTTTTCCACTCGTTGAAACCTCCAATGTTGTATGTATCAGAGAGTTTACCCTCGTGGAAAATTACGTCGATCGCACGAGCGTGATCAACTACATATAACCAGTCGCGTACGTTCTCACCTGCACCATACACTGGTAGTGGTTTTCCGTGGCGGATATTGTTGATAAACAGAGGGATAAGCTTCTCTGGGAATTGGTATGGGCCGTAGTTGTTAGAGCAGTTTGTCACCACTGTTGGCATGCCATATGTATCGGCAAATGCGCGCACGAAGTGATCCGACGACGCTTTTGAAGCTGAGTATGGCGAGTGTGGATCGTACGACGTATCCTCGGTGAAGAATGTACCGTCGAACTCCAAAGTACCATAAACCTCGTCAGTGGAGATGTGGTAGAAGCGCTTACCCTCGTAGTGGCCATTCCATAGATTTTTTGCCGCTTGGAGTAGCGACAATGTTCCCATAACATTTGTCTGCGCAAATGTGAATGGATCCTTGATTGAGCGGTCAACGTGGCTCTCCGCTGCAAGGTGAATTACGCCATCGACGTTGTACTCAGCGAAGAGTGCAACCATCGCCTCGAAGTCGCAGATATCTGCCTTCACGAATGTGTAGTTAGGCAAGTTTTCGATATCGACCAAGTTTGCAAGGTTACCTGCATAGGTCAATTTATCAACGTTAATAATGTGATACTCAGGGTATTTATTTACAAATAGACGTACAACGTGCGAACCAATAAATCCAGCACCTCCTGTTATGATTATATTTCTTTTAAACTCCATTTTTTTACTTACTTAAGTTCGTTAATACATTTGTCAAGGCTAACTGTCCAGTATGGGATATCTATGCCGAATGTTGTCTTGAATTTTGTTTTATCCAACACCGAGTAGTGTGGTCGAGTCACCTTTGCGGGGAACTCATAAGAGTGGATAGGCGAGATTTTGCAGCTGTTGCCACTCTTCTCGCATATAGCTTGAGCGAAGTCAAACCAAGAGCAAACACCCTCATTACTAAAGTGATAGGTGCCTGATTTAGTCAACTGATCTGTTGCAATGATCTCACCGATTCCATCTGCCAAGTCGCCAGCATGAGTTGGGGTACCCACCTGATCGAAGATTACAGTTAGAGAGTCACGCTCTGCGGTTAATCGCTGCATTGTCTTGACAAAGTTACCACCCCACTTGGAGTATAACCACGATGTACGGATGATAATGTAGTTGCATCCAGATGCGATAACACTCTGTTCACCAGCCAATTTAGTCACGCCATAGACCCCAATTGGAGCTGTTGGCTCCTCCTCGGTGTAGGGGATGTGCGCAGAACCATCAAAAACGTAGTCGGTCGATACGTGAATCAGAGTGGCCCCTACCGTGGCCGCCGCCTTAGCTAGGTATCCAGCTGCAGTGTTGTTCAATAGATTGGCAAAATCCTGATCATCCTCCGCCTTATCGACGTTGGTGTAGGCTGCACAGTTAACTATTACATCGACCTTACACTCCGAAGACATTGCCAAAATTGCGTCGAGGTCAGTGATATCCAACTCTGCAACGTCGGTGAAGATATATTTATCGGAGCTGCTCTCAGCCACGCGACGCATCTCGTTTCCAAGTTGGCCGTTGGCACCCGTTACTAAAACTGTCTTACTCATAATAGTTTATATCGTAGCTAAATGGTGAGTCAAAATTCTCTAAGCTGCTGTTTACCTTATCTTTATCCGAGAGGATTGCATCCTCTTCCGCGATCTTCCAATCGATTCCAAGTTCAGGATCGTTCCACATCAATGCACCCTCCGACTCCTTTGAATAGAGGTTGTCGCACTTATACTGGAAAATCACCTCTTCGCTTAGAACCACAAATCCATGGGCAAATCCGCGAGGGATAAATAGTTGTCGGTGATTATCCTCGGTGAGCTCGACAGCAACGTGCTTGCCATAGGTTGGCGAGCCCTTGCGGATATCAACTGCAACATCCAACACCTTGCCCTTAACAACTCTAACGAGCTTGCTTTGAGCGTGTGGCGCCTTCTGGAAGTGAAGCCCACGCAGAACGCCGTACGATGATTTCGATTGATTATCTTGTACAAAAACGGTTTTGCACACCTTTTCGGTGAACTCCCTGTCGGAAAACGACTCGTAGAAGTACCCTCTATCGTCGCTAAAAATACGGGGTTCGATGATTACAACACCCTCAATATCAGTTTTTATTACCTCCATTATCTTGCCGCTTTAAGTTCGTCGATAACCTTCAATAGGTATTGACCATATTGATTTTTGATCATTGGCTGAGCCAACGCTCTCATCTTCTCCTCGTCGATCCAACCATTGCGGTAGGCGATGCCCTCGAGGCAAGCCACCTTCAATCCTTGACGCTTCTCGATCACCTCCACAAATGTCGAGGCCTCGCTAAGTGAGTCGTGGGTACCTGTATCGAGCCATGCAAATCCACGGCCAAGTGTCTGAACCTTAAGATCTCCCTGGTTCAAGAACTCCTGGTTCACAGTTGTGATCTCGAGCTCACCGCGAGCCGATGGCTTGATATTTTTTGCAACCTCAACAACTTTATTAGGATAGAAGTAGAGACCTACGACAGCGTAGTTTGACTTTGGCTCAGCGGGTTTCTCCTCGATCGATAGGCAGTTGCCCTCTGTGTCGAACTCCGCCACTCCATAACGCTCAGGATCGGCTACCCAGTAACCAAATACTGTCGCCTTATTCTCCTGGTCTGCAGCGCGAACCGACTCTGCAAGAGCCGCCGAGAAGCCAGCACCGTAGAAGATATTATCTCCTAGAACCAAACACGCCGAGTCATCTCCGATAAACTCCTCGCCGATGATAAACGCCTGCGCAAGTCCATCTGGCGATGGCTGCTCGGCATAGGTGAATTCAACACCATAGTCCGATCCGTCACCCAAAAGGCGACGGAAGCCTGGTAGGTCCTGCGGGGTCGAGATAATCAAGATCTCGCGAATTCCCGCCAGCATCAAAACCGAAATTGGATAGTAAACCATCGGTTTGTCGTAGATGGGTAGTAGCTGCTTACTAACACCCTTGGTGATAGGATACAATCGAGTTCCTGATCCACCTGCTAATACGATTCCTTTCATTATATTTAAGTTGTAATTTTCTTTTTATTAGCTCTTTGCCTCGCTATCCTCTTCGTGAGTACCGTAACCATATTGGCCATATCCATACTTGCCGTAGCCGTACTTACCGTAGCCGTATTTGCCATAACCGTACTTGCCACCACCACGTTGCACACCATTGAGTACTAAGCTAATGTTCTTAAGGCGCTTAGAGTTGTATAGCTCCTCTATATCTGGGATAAGTCGCTTATCTAGGAGACCTGCACGCGCAACGAAGATTGTGCTATCGCTAAATTTCTCCACGATCGAAGCATCGGGAACAATCTCAAGCGGTGGACAGTCGAAGAAGATATAGTCGTAACTCTTCTGCAACTCATTCACTAGAGCAGCGAATTTATCGGTTAGAAGTAGCTCCGTAGGGTTTGGAGGCATCACTCCCATTGGCAGGATGTCGAGCATTGGGTGATACTGCTCACGGCAGATCAACTCCTGCGCGTTTTCGGTTTTGCCATTCAAATAGCTGACAAGACCCATGCGAGGTGAGTTGGCTGCTTTGCTCAACGTTCCACGACGCAAGTCGCAGTCGACAACTAGCGTACGGCTATTTTTCATCGCCATACTAAGTGCAACGTTAAGCGAGATAAAACTCTTACCACTTTTAGGGTTGAACGATGTGATTGTGAATAGTTTACACCTCTTCGAACCCTCCGACATAAAGTCGAGATTGGTGCGCACAACTCTAAAGGCCTCGCTGACGACATTACGGCTATTATCAATCACGTGGAGTACATCAGAATCTGCACTGCCCTTTTTGCCAAACGACGGAAGGAAACCACCCTTAGCCACCTCAATAGTTGGGATAGAGCCCAAGAATGGGACAGATATATTTGCCAAATCCTCGCGACCATTGACCGTTGTATTCATGCTCTCTTTGAGGATCAAGAATACAATTGGTAGGATACATCCAATTGCAAATCCAAAGAGTAGAATCACATTTCTTTGTGGTGCAACTGGGGCGTTGCTACCGCGAGCCCAATCCAAAACTTTTGTGTTGTATGCCGTAAAGGCCTGGTTAAGTTGGCTCTCCTCACGTTTCTGCAACAAGAATAGGTATAGTTGCTCCTTCACCGTCTGTTCGCGGCTAGATGAGAGCAGATACAACTCTTGCGTTGGATTGTTCGAAATTCTCGCTTTTGTGTTACTCTCCTCCTTGACTATGTTCTTAAGCTGCAGCTCTAGAGTCGAGATCAACTCCTTGATTGATAGTGACAAAAGCGACCTCATCGCCTTAAGATTTGTGGTCATATCGGCCACAATTGGGTTGTTTTCACTACTGTTAGCCAACAGTGCGTTCTTCTGCATCAAAATCTGATTGTACTCTGCGATCTGATCATTGATCGAAGTCGACTCAATGCCCGAATTCACAGGAAGTAGTTTATCTGCAGAGCTATTATCTTGAATATACTCCGAGAGGTACTGAGCCATCGAGAGTTGATTATTCAGCGCTATTTGACGTTGGAAGTTCGCGTTAGAGGTCTGTAAGTTCATGCTTGCAACAGCCGACAAATCAGGCAACAAGTTCTTACTCTTATAATTAGAGATATCCTCATCGACCGCGCCCAACTCCGCTGCTATTATCTGCAAACGCTCATCTATAAACTCAGTTGTACTCACCGTTATGGCATTCTTATCCTGGATCCAGTTCTCGCTGTAGACCTCGATCAGCGTATTTAGAAGATCTTCTGCTTTCTCTTTCGAACCCATCGTAATACTAAGTACGATCACCGAAGCCTTCTCGGCACGAAGTGTCGCCGATAGCGCCGACGAGTAGCCAACGGCCAACGATTTTGCGCTCACCTTGCTGTATGAGTAGAGATCATCGGAGATTGGCAGATCAACTTTTGCAACATATTCAATTGTGAATGAGCCCTGTGGCGTCTCAATCTTCTGACCGAAAACACCATCGGTACTACTACTTAACACCCCACCGTTGATAGTTAGGTCTGTCAACTCATAGCCTCCCTTACCATCCATTTTAAGGTTAAATGAGACAACGTGCTGTTCTAAATCGCTATCCAAAACCACATTAAAAGGTGCACTATGGTATATGTCAATCCAACGAAGATCGCGATACTTCATCTTATAGATCTCGTCGAGTGACAGACGATTGACAACCTCCTCCATCAATTTTGGAGTTGTAAAGACGAAGATTTCATCGTTAATCTCAGTTTTTGCACCCTCGAGCCCGAGACTCGCGAAGATCTCGCTATTGATTCCACTATTGCTCGAATCATCTTTCATAAGGATCGAAGCAGAGCGGGTGTAGGTGGGTGGAGTGACAACGATATATGCCACAGCCGCCGACAAACAGATAATAATAGAGACTACAAAAAGCCAAATGTTACCAATGAAGATCTCCCAGAGATCGCTAAGAGTGATGTAAGAGTTGTTGTTAGAGTTGCTCATACTTGATTAGTTTACGATTAGAACGACGATTGTTGTGACGAATGAGGCTAGCGACATCCAGAATGACGCCGAACGAACAGTGTTACCGTTGACTGTCGATTGGTTAGCGCGGATCTTGCTTGGCTCGACGTAGATAACATCATTTTGACAGATGTAGAATGCTGGAGATTTGTAGATGTCGGCAGATTTGAGATCTAAATTATAGGTAATCAACTTATTATCAATCTGACGAGTGAGGAAGACACGGTCACGAACTCCGTAAATTGTAAGGTCTCCCGCGATGCTCAAAGCCTCAAAAATATTGATCTGCTCCTTTTCGATCTGGTAGCTTCCTGGACTGGCAACCTCGCCAAGTGCCGAGAATGAGAGATTCATAAACTCCACTGTTACAACAGGATCCTTCACCAAATCACTCGAGATAATCTCATCCTTAATTTTTTTCTCCAATTCGCTCTTAGTCAACCCTGCGACATAGATGTCGCCAAGGAGAGGAAAATCGATATATCCATCGTTGCCAATAGTGTAGTTCAATATGGTTTGACTCGACGAAGTTGACCCTTGCTGCGCGCGCTGCTTGTTAAAGACTGCTGCCAACTCTGGGTTTTTACTCGAAACCGAGATCGAGATAACATCACTTGGTTGAAGCTCAATTTGGCCACCACCAATGGTTTCGAACTCAGAACCTACAACTTGATCCTGCAGATACACTACATTCTGATGTGTTGCACACGATGCAAACATCGCAACGATAAACATTAAAAAAAATCTCCTCAGTACTCTATTTTTTTACTAAAAGTTTCAATTTGAACAAATCCTACTCGAGGTAACTTGGTGTAAACTAAATGCTGGAAATGTATTACGACAATAACGACAAGCCACCTCTATGAATTTGCTATCTGTAGCCTTCACAAGTAGATGTTTCCAACTCTACATAAATACACCCAACAATATCGCCACAAAGATATGTAAAATTATTGACTTGCGCCTATTTTTTACCAGATTTTACCCTATATTAATAGGAAATAGCCCTATATTCACATCAGAGGCCAGCAAATCATCATCTAGATCTGCTGGCCTCTAACATTAACGTTAAACGCATTAACTATTGTATTTAATCCCGTCTATACATTTAAGAACTTATATGTACACCTATGCTCATGCACCTCTCCCGCTGAAAGTATTGAATTTGGGAAAGATGGTTGGTTGGGGGCATCGGGGAAATTTTGAGTCTCTAGGGCAAAAGATCCGCGATAGTCGTAGCTACTCTCGCCACTCTTTGCCGCGGTTTTGCCGTCGAAGAAGTTACCTCCGTAGAATTGGATTCCTGGCTGATCGGTGTAGACCTCCATACAGCGTCCACTCTCGGGATCGATGACTCTGGCCGCCATACGCATGCCCTGACCATCCACTACGAAGCAATGGTCGTATCCTGCGCCCATCTTCAACTGCTGATCCTCTTCTGCTAAACGCGAACCGATTGCAGTTGGCGCGGTGAAGTCAAAGGGTGTTCCCGCCACCTGAGCGATCTCACCTGTTGGGATCGAGACCTCATCGATTGGGATGAATCTCGAAGCGTTGATCTGCATGATGTGGTCATTGATCGAGCCATTACCCTCGCCACGCAAGTTGAAGAACGAGTGGTGAGTGAGGTTGATAGGTGTCTTTTTATCGGTCGTTGCCGAGTACTCGATCACAAACTCATTGTCATCGGTTAACTTATATAGCATCGAGATTGTTAGCTCTCCAGGGAAACCCTCCTCACCGTCGGGCGAGGTGTAGCTAAAGAGAATTGTCGACTCGGTAGCCTCGACAACGCTCCAAACAACCATATCTAGCCCCTTGATACCTCCGTGAAGAGTCTGGCCGTTGTTGTTGATTGGCAGCTGATACTGCTCGCCATCGATGGTGAATTGACCTTTGGCAATGCGGTTTGCAAAGCGACCACACACAGCACCCAAGAAGCGTTCGCCCTTATTATCGAGGTACTCCTCGACAGTGCTGTAACCAAGAACAACATCGGCTACGTTGCCCTTAGCATCGGGCACAAATAGCTTCATCACGCGCGCACCAAGGTTAGTCACAACCATCTCAATAGAACCTGCTTTGAGGGTGTAAATTGATATATTTTCCATTGTTTACAGCGATGTTCTAAGTTGTTGCTCCTTCTCTGCTGTCCAATATCCGCAGTCGAGCTCGATAAATACGGAGCTATACGCTATAGCCGCTTCTGTCTTGATTACCACCACATTGAATAGCTTCGATGCTGTGTCGAGCTTCGAGAATACCTCATCGTGGAGAATGCTCTGCACCTCACGGCCGTCGAGCGCCTGCTTGATGGTCTCAACCATAGCTGCCTCAGCGCCGCCGAATTGGCGTAGGCACTGCAGCTCCTTATCGGTATAGATTATAGGTTTGATGTGCGACGAGCCATCGATACTCTCCAACACATAATTTAGTACATTTTCGATTGGTTCTGCGCTGTTTAAATAAGTCATCCCCGCCGCGCTCTGCAACGGGAATGCCTTATCAACAACCAGAATCCAATTGCGGTGTCCCAACAAGGGAAGCACGCGCTCAAATTCTGATCTCCACATAACTAAACCAAACCTTTATTTTATCTCTTCATCAAATACTACAGCTACCTTACCGCATTTGCCTCCCGCCATCAATGAGTATGCCTCACCGACATTATCCAACGTGAAACGGTGTGTAACCAAATCCTCGGGGTGGATTCCCCAACGCTCGATGCGCTCTACAAGCTCCTCCATCAACCAAATTGAGGTTACCCAAGTTGCTGAAAGAGTCTTTTGCTCGTGTATCATATCAGGTGATGGGTTGATCTCCATTGTGCCACCCTCGCCAATAAGAGCTGTCTTGCCCCACTTGCGAGTAGCACGAAGAGCCAACTGACGACCCAATGTGTGAGCTGAGCAATCTACTGCACGCTCGAAGCCACGACCCTCAGTGTACTCCATAACCTTTTCAAGAGCAGAGGCATCAGAGAGGAATACAGCGTCGCAAAGACCCTTATCCATAGCGATCTGCATACGCTCCTCAGATACGTCAACACCTACGATACGCTTAGCACCCATCGCACGGCACAACATAGCTGTTGCCAAACCGACTGGCCCAAGGCCCACTACAAGAACGTCGTGATCACCGCAGATACCAACTTTCTCAAGTCCCTCATATACAGTACCAAATCCACAAGCTACCTGCGCACCATCGGTGTAGGTAAGTGAGTCTGGCAATGCTACAAGGTCTTTCTCCTCAGCAAGCATATATTCAGCCATACCTCCGTCACGTTGCCATCCGTAAGCTCTACGATACTTCTCAGAAGTACAAGAAATCATATATCCACGACGACAGTCGTTACATACGCCACAACCTGAGATGTGGTAGATAACAACACGATCACCCTCTTTGAAGCGACGCATACCTGGGCCACAAGCTACGACCTGACCGCAAGGCTCGTGACCTGCAATCTTGTTTTGATACCCTTCAGGACCTTTACCAAGATGCTCGCGGTAGATACAACGAATATCACTACCACAGATAGTTGACGACTTGATTTTGATTAACACCTCGCCGTGACCTGGAGTTGGAATCTCCACATCCTTAAGTTCTACTGAACTGTTGCCAGGTAGATAAGCACCCTTCATAGTTCTTGATTTAAGGTTGCTCATAAACTCGTCGCGACGCTCTACTGCATTGGCAGATTCTTTAATTTCAGTTGCTACATCCACTGATGACGGTGCAGCAGTTACTCCACAATGTTGACACATGATTTTATTATTTTATTGTTTGTTTATTTATTTTGCTATTACTCCGTCCAAATCCCATAGATCCTCCCACTCGGCACCTACCCAGCAGAAAACCTGACCTTTAATAAAGCGGTTGTTCTTGTCGAGTGACTTCAATGCAGCCATCTCCTCGTCGGTGAGTGGATCTACAATTGCACACTCAAGGTTTGCCATAAATTTCTCAGGCTTAACCGAGAATGGAATGATGATCTCACCACGTTGAACAGCCCATTTAAGGCAAACAACAGCTGGGTGAACTCCGTGAGCCGCAGCGATAGCTACGATGGTTGGATCCTCGATAGGCACTGTGTCGGTCTCAGTCTTATCGCGCTCAGGTCGGTTAGGCGAACCGATTGGGCAGAAACCGATTGGCTGGATGCCGTTTGCAACCATGTAGTCGTATAGCTCAGGTTGCTGGAAGTGAGGGTGAATCTCCATCTCATTGATAACTGGCTTAATACGGCAATCTTTCAAGATCAACTCCATCTTAGCCTTAGTGACGTTCGATGTTCCGATATTCTTCACAAGGCCTGCGTCGACGAGCTTCTCCATCTCGCCCCAAGTGCGCATAAAGTTCTCGTGGATGTATGGCACAGCATTTGGGTCGCGTGAGTCCACCGATACTCCCTTAGCGTGGAAGTTGGGGAAAGGCCAGTGTACAAGGTACAAATCGAGGTAATCGAGTTGAAGGTCAGCCATAGACTTTGCACACGCCTCAGCCACATTCTCGTGCTGATCGTTCCAAAGTTTCGAGGTGATCCAAAGCTCCTCGCGAGTCACAGTTCCCTCCTCGATAAGCTCTTTGATCGCTACACCGATCTCAGCCTCGTTGCCATAGACTGCAGCACAGTCGATGTGGCGATAGCCGTTGCGAATTGCAATTTTAAGGGCATTTGCGATGGTCTCGTTGTCGTAGTTGTCTGAACCGAATGTTCCGATACCTACCGCTGGAATTACCGCTCCGTTGCTTAGTATACGCTGTGGAACGAGTGCTGGATTTATTGATTTGATCTCCATTATTAATTAGTTGTTAGATTTTAAGAATTTGTACGAACGGTAGCCATAAATTGCGATGAACACAAAGCAAGCAAAGGGAATAATGAACGAGAAGTTCTCGGCAGCCATGCCACAGATCTCCTTTTGGTCGATCACCCAACCTTGGAGTGGAGGCATCACCGAGCCGCCCACGATAGCCATAACCAGACCTGCAGCGCCAAGAGTTGCATATTTACCTACACCCTCTAGAGCAATACCGTAGATAGTTGGGAACATTAGCGACATAAAGATTGAGGTTGCCATCAGACAGTAGAGACCACCCATACCGTCGATTAAGATTGCACCAGCCGTTGTGACCATTGCGCAGAGTGCGAAGATGAAGAGCATCATGCGTGAATTGACAAATCTCATCAACATTGTAGCGATAAAACGTCCACCGAGGAAGAAGCACATCGCAATGATGTTATACATTTGAGCGTCCGCCTTCTCGATTCCCAAGCGACCTGCATATTGGATGATAAATGTCCAGCACATGATCTGAGCACCCACGTAAAAGACCTGAGCGATAACACCCTCACGATACATTTGGTTCTTAGTCAGCGCACCGAGCGACTCTTTGAAGCTAACCTTTGAGTCACCAACCGTATTTGGCATCTTGGTGCAAAGGATCACGATAAAGATGACAATTACGCAGAGTCCCAAAATTACATAAGGGTTGCGAATAATCATCAAATCCTCCAATCGGATCTGATCTTTAACAGCCTCAGGCAGCTCCGTAAATGGCACGCCTTGTTTGTCTGATTGTAGATTTGCAAGTATCATCTGCGACGCCACGAACATACCCATTAGCGAACCAATTGGATTGAAAGTCTGCGCCAAGTTCAAACGACGTGTAGCCGTCTCGGGCGTACCCATCGATAGGATGTATGGGTTTGCTGTAGTCTCCAAAAAGGCGAGTCCGAAGGTCAAAATATAGAGCGACACTAGGAACATCTCGAATTGCTGGAAGTGTGCAGCGGGCAAGAACAACAGCGCACCAACTGCGTAAAGACCTAATCCTAAAAGGATTCCACTCTTGTAACTATACTTTTGAATAAATAGGGCAGCGGGAATTGCCATCGTAGCATAGCCACCATAGAATGCAAATTGCACCAGCGACGCCTTAGCTGTCGAAATCTCCATCACTGTTTTGAATGCTGCAACCATCGGGTTGGTGATGTCATTGGCAAAGCCCCATGCGGCAAAGAGGATCGTGACCAAGATAAAGGGTACTAAGTACTGCCTTGTGACTAATGTTTTCTTTGAGTCCATTTGTTAGAATTTGTATTTTAGGTTTGGTATTGCAAATTTCTACAAATTCTCGCAGAAAAAATAAATCAAATTTAACAATTTATAGGACATTCTTGACATATATCAATTATTTTACTATATTTGTCACTATGGAGAGCACAATTAAATTTATTTTAATAAATATTGGCTACGCCGAACACCATGCAGATTGGAATTATCAGCAGGTAGTCAGCCCATTTACCCGCATCTATCTGCCAGTTGCGGGGCGAGCAAAGGTGCACATGCCCAACGGAAGTTACGACGTCGAGCCAGGATACCTATATATAATACCCGCCTACTGCATGCACCACTACCAGTGCGACAGCGATTTTTCACTCTACTACATCCACCTCTACGAGGAGGAGGACAACCACCTAACAATTGGCGAAAACTACAACTTCGAGCACAAAATACCTGCAACAGAGATCGACAACGTAGTGGTGAAGCATCTGCTTGCGTGCAACCCCGACAAGAGCCTAAGAAGCTACAATCCACAGTTTTACGACAACCACACAACATTCATCGGCGATATATCCATCTCGACGCACGACGCCCCACACCTTCAGATGGAGACAGAAAGTATACTTAGGCTGCTGATCAGCCACTTCGTAAAGTACGCAAAGCCAAAAAATGAGAAGCTGGACGATAGAATAGCAAAAACACTATTATATATAAGGAGTAACCTGGCCAACCCCATCGAGGTTGCCGACCTGGCAAAATTGAGCTGTGTCAGCGTCGAATATTTCACGCGTAAATTCACCAGTCAAATAGGTGAATCGCCCATTAAGTATATACAAACCAAGCGAATGCAGCGCGCCCAGCTGCTGCTAATGGTCAACACAACGCACATCAAAGATGTAGCCTATGCCGTAGGATTCAACGACGTTTCGTACTTCAATCGAGTCTTCAAAAAGACGGTCGGCTGCACACCACAGGAGTATCGCCGCCAGATTCAGATTCAGCCCACCGACTCCAACGAAATAACGGCAATAGAGATATAAAACAGCGCCGTCTAGCGTCTCTTAAAAATTGCTGGAAGTTGCAAAACAACCACCGCAGTGGAGATAATAACGATACCAATTACAGTACTCCAAGTAGGATACTCGCCTGGCAACAGGAGCCAACTTAGGAGCACACCAACGATTGGAATTACAAATTTAAAGATATTTAACTCCGAAACTTTGACCCCTGGCAGTGATAGTAGATAGTACCAAATCGAGAAACCAGCGGCTGGAATCACAGCAAGCCAAAGTAGTGCTAGATAGAATGTTAGAGGCAGGGAGGTGTGCAATGCATCGGTCGGCTCGACAAAGAGCGAGGCGAAAAATAGCATCAATCCACCAGAGAGGTTCGACCAGAGGGTGAGCAGTATCGGCGATAGCCCCTTGCTCTGTTTGACGACCATGATATTGGTGTATGATCCAATCAAATTGCTAGCGATGAGCATAGCAACACCCCAATAAAAATTATCGCTAGTGGCCAACTTTTCACCCGTTAGGCTGATGGAGATAACTCCCGCCAAGCCCAACATCACAGCAAAAATCTTACGACCATTGAGTCGATCATCCTTTAGGGTTAGGTGCGCCATCACAGCCACAAAGAGTGGCCCCGACCCAACAATTATGGCAGAGACCGCCCCTGGAACCAGATTGAGACCCATGTAAAATATTCCATATTGGAGAAAACTTTGGATAAAACCAAAGAACAGCATAAAACGCCAGTGGGCTGCTGCCTGCGACCGCCAGTCGATCCTTGTTATAAAAATCATCGGAATGAGCATGACTCCAGCCAAAGAGAATCGCACCCCCGACAGCATCATCGGCGGCATATACTCAAACCCTATTTTGGCACCTGCAAAGGCTGATCCCCAGAGAGTTGTGGCCACCAAAGCCAACAGGAAGTATGCCCAATTATTTCTCTCTACCTTCATCTTTTTCAATATCTCCATGCTAAAATTCTACTCTTTTTATTACCTTGGTGCATCTCCACAATGCGCTGCTCAGCCACTCCGACACGTCGCAAAATGGCGCTCAAAGGTTTGAGATTATCCTCATTTGAGATCAACGTTGTGAACCAACGGCACTCTTTGGCAAATGCACGACTCTCGAGAATCATCTGCTCGACAAATCGACGCTCGCCACCCTCGCACCACAACTCGTTACTCGCTCCGCCAAAATTTAAAACACCTTTAGTGCTCGCCTTCAATCCGCGCAGTTTGCGTTGCGTACCTCGTTTTGCACTCTGCTCTGAGTCGTGAAACGGTGGGTTACAGATAGTTACATCAAACCGATCACCTGGTTTGATTACCCCCTCAAAAATATGCTTTCGATCACTCTGCAGTCGCACCTCCACGCGATCGCGCAGCAAAGCATTGCTCTCGATAATCCTCCTCGCGCTCTCAAGAGAGGACTCCTCTATG
The DNA here is from genome assembly GCA_044433705.1 of Rikenellaceae bacterium. GTDB lineage: Bacteria > Bacteroidota > Bacteroidia > Bacteroidales > Rikenellaceae > Alistipes. The sequence goes on from JAWXTG010000011.1 coordinate 43,446, forward strand.
TCGCTACCCACAAAATCCCAACCATACTCAGCGCGCCCAATAATCGGATAGATGCAGTTGGCCCCAACGCCAATATCAAGACAGCGAACAGCTGACACAGAGCCAATTAGATCCGCTGTATAGTGGATATAGTCGGCACGCCCAGGAATTGGCGGGGTGAGTGCAGACGGGGGAATATCCCACCACTCAATCTGGTAGTGAAGCTTAAGGAGTGCTGCGTTGAGCCGCTTCACGGCTGTAGAATCGAAGAAATTTATCGATCTCGTACCATATTTATTGAGCTCAACGAAAGCAGCCAACGGCGGATACGCCTCGATCAGAGCGTCGAAATCATAACCGTCACGATGCCTGTTGCGCGGGTGCAACTCCCCTTTATTCTGCCTCTTTAGGGTCATGACGTTACTTCTGTGGTGTGAAACTATCTTTGAGATTTTGGTAATTGGCGCCATAATTTGTCAGGTCACTACCCGCTAAAGGATAGCTCTTAACGGGCAAGATCGGGATTATCTCGATATCTGGATATTGCGCGCAGCGGTATCTTTTGAAGCACACCTGGCGGAAAGGCTTCGCATTAACAGGTTGATAGTATGGATTATACGAATCTAGACCTGTGCGGCGAGGCTCAGCGCCCTTGATAAATTCATCGTGAAGCTCACCACACGAGTAGAAGCCAAATTTTTGCAGGTAATAGTTTGCCTGAAGCCCCATCACAAAGATATATTTTATCGTGGGGTATCGTTTAATCAGCGAGTTGATATGGCTAACCCCTTCGCGCGCAGCCTTCTCGGGCACCAAAATATGTTTGCCACGTGGAGGTCGTGCCAAGATATCGTTGGAGAGAAGCGTGCCATGCACCTGCTCAGGACGACAGACCCCTGCGGTCATATCCTCGAGAGACTCGAAGATGGTGCGAGCCTCGCTGTAGCGGCTTCTCTCACCCAAATCATAGGGCGCGTGGCGGAAGTAGTAATCCAGGAACATCGCATGCTCCAACACCTCGTCTTTCCACTGCAGGGTCGAATTTTCACCCACTAATAGTATCTGCGTGCCAACTATCGATGGCCAATCTGCTGTTTTCATTATTGAAGTATCAAATTTTTGCCAAAGATAGTGATAATATATTACCTTTGTACCTTAATATAATCTTTTTAGGATGAAAGTAGTTGTAATAGGCGGTGGCGCCGCAGGATTTTTCGCAGCCATTAATATCAAAATGCTCACCCCCTCGATCGATGTTACGATCCTGGAGGCTGCATCAAATCCACTTGCAAAGGTGAGAATCTCAGGCGGTGGGCGTTGCAACCTAACCAACTCATTTGCCGAACAGATGCCACTGGTGAAGAGGTATCCTCGAGGCGAGAAGGTGATGCGAAGCTGCCTGAAGGTGTTTAGTCACGACAACGCCTTCGATTGGTTCGAAGAGCAGGGGGTACGCCTAGTGACCCAAGATGACAACTGCGTCTTTCCCCTCTCGCAAGAGTCGGGCGAGATCATCGACACATTTATGCGTCTGACCAAAGAGTTGGGCGTAGAGCTGAAGTGCCGCCAACGAGTTATTAGAGTTCGACGCCGAGGCGCAGGTTTCTCGATAGATATTGATGGTGTTGATGCTCCAATAGAGTGCGACGTGGTTCTGGCAACAACAGGTGGCTCGCCAAAGGCCGAAGGGATGTCGCTATACTCGGAGCTACCAATTCGATTTGTTGATCCTGTGCCGTCACTTTTTAGCTTTAATATCCCCAACAATCCAATAACTGAGCTTATGGGCAGCGTTATCGAGGATGCTGTAGTGTGGCTAAAGGGGAGCCGCATGTCGGGCGCAGGAGCTCTCCTCATCACCCATTGGGGCATTAGTGGCCCCGCCGTTTTAAGGCTTTCATCCTACGCCGCTCGTAGATTGAACGAGTGCGACTACAAAGCGCAGATTCTCATAAATTGGGTGGGTGGCAGATCGCAAGATCAGGTTTTGAAGGAGCTACTAGCACACATATCACAAAACAGCAAGAAGATGGTGAGCTCCGCCCCACCCTACTCACTCACAGCTCGCACATGGGCTCACATTCTACACCGCGCCAACATCTCCGACGAGCGACGCTACGTTGAACTAGGCTCCAAGGGTATCAACAGAATTGTCGCTACGCTCACCGCCGACGAGTACTCGATCGATGGCCGAGCGCTCCACAAAGAGGAGTTTGTGACCTGCGGCGGGGTTGCCGTGGGGTGCATCAACCCCGCAACAATGGAGTCGCGCGACTGCCAAAACCTCTTTGTAGCAGGCGAAATGGTCGACGTCGACGCCATCACGGGCGGCTATAATCTCCAGGCTGCATGGAGCATGGGATTTGTGGCTGCACAGAACATTTGCTACCTGGCTGCTGCCGAGAGCTAGCTCGACGGAGTCGCTAAAGCAAAAACTCATGCAACCACGTAACATTTTTGATCTATTGCTCGCTCACCTTAGGTTTGCTTTTGCGATAATATCTTCGCTTTTTTCTCTTTGGCTGCTCTGCTGCGCCCTCCGCTGCTGGGGATGCTGGAGCTGTTGGAGCTACTGGAGCAGCAACCTCTGCTTTTGTAGCATCTGTGGCTGCTTTTGCAGGCCTGTTTTTACGCTCGGCACTACCTTTTCCACCGCGACTCTTTGATTTGCTGCCGCTGTTTCGATTGCCGCCGTTGCCGCTACCTCCTCTGCCGCTGCCACCTCTACCGCGTCCGCGTTCTGGGTGTGCTTTGGGGTTATATTCGGGGGATTTACCTAGCTCCTCGGGCATCTCGAGCTGCTTCACATCGCGCTCGATAAACTCCTCGATGCGATGGAACTTACCCTGCTCGGCCTCGCTAACAAATGTTATTGCACGGCCTGTTGCGCTGGCACGACCCGTACGTCCAATGCGGTGAATGTAATCTTCGGGATCGTGCGGAACGTCGAAGTTAATGACAAGTCCAATGTCGTCGATATCGATTCCGCGCGCCACGATGTCGGTTGCCACCAAAATATCAATTTTGCCATTTTTGTAGCTGAGCATCACCTCCTCGCGACGCTCCTGATCGAGGTCGGAGTGCATCGCTCCCACATTGAGTTTCATGCGTTTAAGCTGGTGGCTAAGCTCCTTAACTTTGAGCTTCGACGAGGAGAAGATCAGCGATTTTCCCTCAATTTGCTGGCTGAAAATGTGGTCTACAATTCCCAATTTTTGACTATCGTAGCAGACGTAGATACCTTGATCGATCGACTCGCTAGGCTTCGAGATAGCAATATTAATCTCTTTGGGATTGGTCAAAAGTTCCTTTGCCATCTTGCGAATCTTTGGGGGCAGAGTGGCTGAAAACATAATTGTCTGTCGCTCCTTGGGGAGTTGACCAACTACGCGCATGATATCGTCGAAGAAGCCCATATCGAGCATGCGGTCGGCCTCATCGAGAATAAAGTGTTTGACCCCCGAAAAGTCGATGGTTCCACTCTCAATGTGAGCCAGCAGACGCCCTGGAGTGGCCACAACGATGTCTGAACCGTTGCACATGCCGCGTCGTTGGACGTCCCAAGTTTTGCCATCGCCACCGCCATAAACAACTGTCGTTGAGACTGGCATATAGTACGAAAAGCCCTGGAATTGGGTGTCGATTTGCATCGCCAATTCGCGCGTTGGCACCATGATGATCGCTTTGATTTTGCTATCGTCATAGCTCTCCGCTTGTCGCGCCACGATGAGTTGATTGAGTAGCGGAAGGGCAAATGCGGCGGTCTTACCAGTGCCTGTTTGGGCACATCCGATGATGTCGTGTCCCTCTAATATAATAGGTATGGTCTGCTCCTGCACGGGAGTCATCTCCTCGAAACCCATCTCTTCGATGGCGTCGAGCAGGTCGTAATCTAGATCTAATTCGTCGAAATACATTATTCTGTTTTTAAGATTTCACCAAAGAGGGTCGCCGACGAGCAAGAGGTGATCTTGACCCGAATGTAGTCGCCCACTTCGATGTTGTGGCGGTCGAAGATGACCACCTTGTTCTGCGAAGTTCGGCCAAACATCTGGCTCTCGCTTCTCTTTGATACCCCCTCGACAAGCACCTCGAACTCCTTGCCAACATCTTGCGCATTGCGTTCTGCCGAAAGTGAGTTTTGGAGGTTGATGATCTCTGTGAGGCGTTTGGTTTTTGTCTGCTCGTCGATGTTGTCGGGCAGTTTTTTTGAGGCTACGGTGCCTGGGCGCTCCGAGTACTTGAACATATAGGCAAAGTCGTAACCCACTGTGCGCATGAGCGATAGCGTCTCTTGATGCTCCTCTTCACTCTCCGACGAGAAGCCCGCGATGATGTCGGTTGTGATGGCACAATCGGGGATCAATCGTCGTATTGCAGCCACACGATCGAGGTACCACTCGCGGCTGTAGCTGCGATTCATGCGCTCCAACATAGCTGTCGAACCCGACTGCGCGGGTAGGTGGATCGCACGGCAGATGTTGGGCGTCGCTGCAATTACCTCGAGCAGTTCGTCGCTCATATCCTTAGGGTGCGAAGTGGCGAAACGAACGCGCAGAAGTGGCGAGATTGCCGCAACGCGACGCATCAACTCAGGGAAATCGACCTGCTCGCTGCTATACGAATTGACGTTCTGGCCCAAAAGGGTAACCTCGCGATAGCCATTTTCGAATAGTGAACGCGCCTCGCCAATGATGGTCTCGGCATCGCGACTACGCTCACGTCCACGTGTGTAGGGAACCACGCAGTATGTGCAGAAGTTGTTGCAACCGCGCATGATGGCGATAAAAGCGCTGACGCCAGATTTATCGAGGCGCACAGGTGCAATTTCGGCGTAAGTCTCTTCGCTAGAGAGGATTGTGTTGACACCCTTACCACCACTCTCGGCACTGCGAAGCAGCTGTGGCAAGTCGCGATAGGAGTCGGGTCCCGCAACGATGTCGACACCCTTATCGCCCTCCAGCAGACTCTCTTTGAGGCGCTCGGCCATGCATCCAATTACACCCACGATGAGTGCTTTCTTCTTGCGACGTAGATGTTTCATCTCATTCAGGCGTCCCCAAATTCGCTGCTCGGCGTTGTCGCGGATCGAGCAAGTATTGATCAAAATGATGTCCGCCTCTTCGATCTTGTCGCAATAGATATAACCCTCTTTTTGAAGTATCGACACCACGATTTCACTATCGCCAACATTCATTTGGCAGCCGTATGTCTCTATAAATAGTCGCTTGCCCATGCCTGTGAGTGGGCGAAGCTTATTGATGTTTAATTCCAAAATATATTCTATTTAAGTAAATTATTCAGCTTGCACAACATCCTTATCGGGGAAGGCTTTAAAACCCTCACCATAAGTGTTATAAGCGTCAGTCACAACGCAAAATGCTGCAGGATCAAACTGCTTGATTGCATATTGAACCGTATTAACCTCCTTGCGGCTCACCACCAAGAAGATCATCTCCTTGTCGTCGTTGGAGTACATTCCCTTCGCTTTGATGTAGGTTGCGCTACGCTCGAGATCGTTGATGATAAAGTCGCGGAATTCGTCGCTCTCGCGGCTAGTGATGACAAAAAGGAGTTTGTCGTACGACGCACCGTCGATCACATAGTCGATCACTCGAGAGCCTATGTAGATGGTAACCAACGAGTAGAGCGATAGCTTCCAGCCTGCAGACACCCCAACCTCAATGGCCTTTTCGGGCGATTGCAAGAATCCAAATCCAATCACAAAGAGTCCTGCCAAGACCACTGCGCTGTCGGCCAAGAGCATGGCGTTCGAGAATTTGAAGCCCGCAAAACGCTGCAGGTACATAGCGATGATGTCGGTTCCGCCCGTGGTTGCGCGGTTGCGCAGAACCAAACCTTGGCCAACGCCAATCAGTACGGAGCCCATGATCGTAGCTAGGATCAGGTCGTTCGAGAGGTCGATACTTCCGCCCAGCAGCTGCGAAGGATCTAGCTGACGCATAGCCTCTTGCGTAGGATATATAAGCCGATCGAAGAGATTCATGAAGCCAGGAGTGATGAGCGCTGCGAAGAGTGTGCGGCCTGCAAATTGGCGTCCTAAAATAAGGATAGCGCTCACCAACAGAGGAATATCGAACATATATCCAAACGTTCCGACCTGAACCGAAGGGAAGATATTGTGCATGACAATTCCCAATCCGTAGACTCCTCCAGGGACAATATTGTAGGGCGAAATAAAGCAGTTGTAGCCAAAGGCCAGAAGTGCCGAGCCCAAGATTATAAGAGCGATAGAGCGCCACCAGTCGAAAGAAAAAATAGGCTCCACTAAACTTTTTATCACATTACTATTCATATACATATTTAAATTAACCCCACAAAGGTAGCTAATTTATTGCGAATTATGAATTATGAATCACGAATTTTTGTAGCTTTCTCACCTATTCGCAGTGCCTTTATTTCTGTTATTGTGTTGCAAATTAGATATTATTTTATATATTTGCACTATAAACAGAACTTAAAAGAGGATGATTTATCTATACATTTTTGTGGCGCTCGTGATCGCCTACCTATGTGGATCTATACCCAGCGCGGTGTGGATCGGAAAGAGATTTTGGGGCATCGACGTGCGCGAACATGGCAGTAAAAATGCTGGTTCGACCAACGTCCTCAGGGTTTTAGGACCCAAGGCGGCTCTGCCAGTTTTTATCTTGGATATACTCAAGGGCTTCGTCGCAGTCTCGGTTATGGGGCTGCTTCCACGCTTTGTTGCGGTGGACGAAAATGTGCTTGTTTCGCTCAAAATTATTGCGGTCTTCGCAGCTGTTTTTGGACACATTCTTCCAATTTTTGCAGGGTTCAAGGGTGGAAAAGGTGTAGCAACATTGGTTGGCTCGATCGCTGCGGTCAACCCACCGCTGGTTCTTCTCTGCTTTGTCGCGTGGTTCATTGTGCTTGCTATTTCGCACTACGTTTCACTCTCGTCGATGGTTGCAGGGTGTCTATTTCCAATCTTCACGCTGCTTTTGCCCTCCACGCGCCACATTACGCCACTTGTGATCTTCTCGTGCGTGACGGCCATTCTGCTTATCATCACACACCGCAAAAATATCGGTAGATTACTCTCTGGCACCGAGTCAAAGATCTATTTAAAACGTCCAAAAAAGAGCGAGCAGGAGAATTAATTCTGCGTAACATTTTGATTTTTACAGATTTTTACTTAAATTTGTAAACCTACTAATCTAAAAAACAGACTTAAAAACTATGTTGAAAGAGAACCTCATCAAATTGTACGAGCAGAGTTTTCGTGACAATAGAGAGCTGCCAGCTCTAACAGACTACTTTACCAAAGAGGGCTACTCATACTACGAGTTGGCTAAACAGATAGCAAAAATTCACCTCCTTTTCAAAAAGGCGGGAATTAAAAAAGGTGACAAAATTTCACTGGTCGGCCGCAACGATACCCGTTGGTGCGTTAGCTACCTATCGGTGATTACATATGGTGCGGTGATCGTGCCAATCCTCCAAGATTTCAACCCTACCGACATAATCCACATCGTCAACCACTCTGAGAGTCGACTTCTCTTTGCGGCGGATAACTATTGGGATCTTATCGAAGAGGATCAAATCAAGGGGGTTGAAGCGGTGATCTCGCTCACAAATTTCGACATCTCGTATGAGCGTAACGGCAAGTCACTCACAAAGTTCCAACGCGACATCACCAAAAATTATCGTTCGAAATATCCTCGTGGATTCAGCGCTGCAGATATAAAATATGCCGATCTGCCTAACGATCACGTCTGTCTTTTGAACTACACTTCAGGCACGACAGGATACTCCAAAGGTGTGATCCTGACGATCAACAACCTGACTGGAAATGTGATTACTGCGATCAATTTTAAAAATCCACTCACGGGCGTGAAATATTTCCAACAAGGCGGTCGCGTGCTCTCGTTCCTCCCCTTGGCTCACGCCTATGGTTGCGCTTTCGACTTCTTAACGCAGATGGCCGTTGGTGGCCACGTTACTCTGCTCGGAAAAATTCCTGCTGCCAAAATTTTGTTAGGAGCGATGGCCGAGGTGCGCCCAACGGTGATCTGTTGTGTGCCGCTGATCTTGGAGAAGGTCTACCGCAAGCAGGTTCTACCACTCCTAGAGAAGGGCCCAATGAGCATCGCGGTGAAAATTCCGCTACTCAACAGTGCTATTTACGCTACGATCCGCAAGAAACTGCTCGATGCCTTTGGTGGTCAAGTGAATATCTTTATCGTGGGCGGTGCGCCAATGAACCAGGAGAGCGAGGCATTCCTAATGAAGATAGGTTTCCCAATTACAATTGGTTACGGTATGACCGAGTGTGCGCCACTGATCAGTTTTGTGCCCGATACCGAGTTTAAAGCGGGCTCGTGTGGCAAGGCAATAACCGAGCACCTGGAGGTGAAGATCGACTCGCCAGATCCACAAAATACACCTGGTGAGATCCTAGTTAGAGGCGAGCACGTGATGGTCGGATACTACAAAAATGAGAAGGATACACTCGCAATCTTCGACGACGATGGCTGGCTCCATACAGGCGATATGGGTGTGATGGATCCAGATAACACCATATATATACGTGGACGTTGCAAGACGATGATCCTGGGATCAAACGGTCAAAACATCTATCCAGAGCAGATCGAAGATCGGCTCAACAATATGTATATGGTGAGTGAGTCGCTCATAATCGAAGATAATGGCAAGCTTGCTGCGTTGGTTGTACCCGACTATGAATCAGCGCGTAACGAGGATCTTTCGAACGAAGATCTCGAGAAGATAATGCAGGACAACCTCAAGCAGCTGAACTCTATCGTCTCGGCATTTGAGCGCGTGGCGTCGGTTACCATCTTCCCCAAAGAGTTCGAAAAGACACCAAAACGAAGCATTAAACGATTCCTATACAACACCTCGCTACTTACCAAGTTGAGCAATAAAGAGTAACGCAATCAATGCCCAAATTTTTGATAATTAGACTTAGCTCTATCGGCGATATCATTCAATGTATGAGCGTCATAGATGCTATTCGCAGTCAATTTCCACAGGCCGAAATTCACTGGATCGCTCGCTCCGACATGGCCGAGACTCTATCGATCGACAACCGCATTGATCAGGTCTGGATTGTAAAAAAGAGCGAGGGTCTTAAGGGGCTCTTGCGCACATGTCAAGCGCTTAAAGCTGAGCGCTTTGACTACGTTTACGATGCCCATAGCAACATCCGCTCACAAATTATCAAAACCACTCTTGGCTCGAGGCTCTGCCACCGACCTCGTTTTGCGGTGCGCAGCAAAGAGCGTTTCAAGCGCATTTTACTATTTAAATTTGGTATAAACCGCTTCGAATGGCCATTTATCGGGGTCAACTCATTCTGCAAACCCTTGAAAAAGTGGGGAATAGAGCTGATTGATGACACCTACACGGGTTACACCTTTCCGCCGAAAGTTGTCGAAGCGGCAAGTGGACATATCACCCCCACAACAGTGACACTCGTACCATCTGCAAATTGGGAGATGAAGCGCTGGCCAGTAGCACATTGGCGACAACTTGTGGAGCTATTGCCCGAGTATCACTTCGTGGTTCTAGCAGGTCCCGACGATACCTTCTGCAGCGAAATTCACGCGGCGGCGCCCGAAAGAGTGACAAATCTAGCTGGTCGCTGCTCCATCATGGAGTCAAGCTACATCGTCTCTCAATCCAACGTTGTAGTGAGCGGCGACACAGGGTTCCTACACTCTGCCGACCTCTTTCGAATTCCCACCTTGGCACTCATCGGCCCCACAGCCTTTGGCTTCCCAGCCCGCTCAAGCTCAGAAATACTATCTCTAGATCTTAAATGCCGCCCCTGCACCAAAGATGGACGCGGAAAATGCTCCGACCAAATTTTTCAACGTTGCCTTGCAGAGATAACGCCGCAGCTTGTGGCTCTGCGTGTTAGAGCCCTGATGCGGGGATAGTGGCCTGGGATGTTTACTACTGACTCCGTCGGGCGCAGACAGCACCTGCGCGGGTGCATATTACGCTGCGCATTGGGCATAGAACTTTTTTCTAAAGTTCTATGATTTTAGAGATCAACGAGTTGCCGCAAATAAGTTTGCACAACTCATCGAACTCTAAAATTTATTAAATGCTTTCAGCATTTAAACCCAATTCGAATTATAAACAGCTAAGATTCAATACCAATTATGAATTATACATTATGCATTGTAATCTGCGTTGTTCCAACTCAATGATTTGCATTGGCAACCGCAGGTTGACAATGATATATAATAATAGCTGAGAGTGTTGAAAATGTATTTTCATAAGCTCTCAGCTATTATTATATATCGTAAAGCGCTTAAAAAGCGCTGCAAATCAGTGCAATACAAAAAGGATCAAAAACGCTAGTTTTTGGGTCCAGGCTTAAAGCCTGGCGGCCGCCCGCTGCAAGGGCAGTAAGAAACATAAGAAACGTAGAAAACGTAAGAAACGCCTACTCCACCAAAGCAGCCTCTTTTCTCTTTGACAGCACCCAGACGCCCAATGCAAGGATGACTGATAGAATAGCAGCTATCAGCCAGAACCAGCTTACTGTCGAGAAGTCGTAATGAGCAACTCCATCAACCATGGTTTTGTTACTCTCGATTGTGAATCCGCTGACCATATCTTGAATTGCTGCGCCGAGGTAGCTAGCGATACCGATTATTCCTAACGCCGCTCCTGAGGCCTTTTTAGAGGCGATGTCAACCGCCATAAGACCACCCAAGTAACATATTAGAGTACCGATAGCCAATCCAAACAGAACCATACTTGTCACATCAACCCAGTATGCATCGCGAGGGCCGAATAGGAAGAGGGCGAGAGCCGCAACATTCATTACTCCAAAGATAAAAGCTGGCATGTTTCGCTTTCCCGCAAAAAACTTATCTGAGAACCAGCCACATAGAGCGGTGCCGACAATTCCACACACCGAACTGATCGAGATAATAGAGCTCGCTTCAATGATCGAATACCCCTTTTCAGCCTCAAGATAGAATATTCCCCAGCTATTTACCGCATAGCGCGAGATATACATAAAGGCCGACGAGAGCGCCAACAACCATATTGCGGGGTTGCGTAGCAGCTGCTTTTGATAATATGATATTGGGTGAGTATCATCATCTTTGGCCTTCTCAACTGTGTCATCACCTTTGTACTCATTGATGGGAGGAAGACCCATCGAGCCAGGCGTATCACGCATCATTAGCATGGTCATCACAACTCCTGCAATACCTATCAAACCAGCAACATGGAATCCCCACTGCCAGCCCCACGATGCAACAACCATCGCAGTGACGATAAATGTCAAGGCTTCGCCAATGTTATGACTCGACGACCAGAGGCCATAGAATGTACCACGCTCCTTATTGCTAAACCAGCGCGAAAGACCTACGACGCATGGAGCAGCACCAATCGACTGCACCCAGCCATTGAGCGCCCACAGCACCAAAAATACCACAAAGGTGTTAGTCAAACCCAACAATAGATTTATCACGGCAGAGAGCAGGAGGCCGATCGATAGGAAGCGACGAATGTTGCTGCGGTCAGCCAAGAATCCATTTGCTAACTTTCCAAGCGCATAGGTGATAAATAGAGCCGAGCCAATCATACCCAACTGAGACTCAGTAAGTACACCCTCGTTAACGATAGGTTTTTTAACCACGTTCAGACTTAGACGACAAACATAATAGAGGCCATAGCCAACTGTCGAGGAGATGAATATTGACCATCTAGCTCGGTTGTAGGTTTTGCGAATCTGCTGCTCATCCTGGAGCGGCTCGATATCGGGCGACATGCCAAATATGCGTTTAAATATATTCATAATTTAAAGGTTTAGGTTGCATTTTTTTTGATAGTGATATCCGTCACTTATTTGTTAAATATTTTACATTTTTAAGCCTAGCAACTCCTAAACTAACAAATAAATTTAACAGATAGTCAATACGATACAATATTACGAATAATTGATGACTTTCGCAAGAAAAACGCCTATTATGAGATATTTTAATGAAATAATATATCTTTCGAAGAGATATTACGCCACGAATTAACGAATCGATAGCACTACAACAGTCGCTCGAAGGCGAGTCGATGGGAGCCACGGAAATAGACGTCGCCACAGGGGGTAAAGCCCGAACGCTCAAGTAGGCGGCGCATAACGCCATTATCTAGATGGGTGTCGGCTCTCAGTGAGCGGATACCTCGCTGCTTGGCTTCGCGCTCAACTTCGCTGAAAAATTTCGCACCCATACCAGCACCCCGAAAGGCAGACGATACGGCCAGGCGATGCAGGGTGATGTAGTTGAAATCGGAGAGCCAAGCACCACCCGATAGCGCCTCATACTCTGGCTCAACACCCTCAATTATAGCACCATAAGCCGCTATACGACCATCACACTCGATCACATAGCCGCGTGCAAGCTCCACATCTAACTCCAGGGGGTCGCGTGATGGGTAACCATCCTGCCACTGATCGACTCCGCGCGTGCGCAAGAGCGCCTGACAATCGGATACAATCGTCAACACCTCGGTTAAATCACTGTTTGTGGCCAATCGAAATTTACACATCGCTCAACTCTATTATGCCGCGAGGGATAAGATACTCGCGCAGTTCGCTCTCAAAATTTGGGGTGAAGACACCCCTCCCCAACGACTCCGAAATCTCCTTCTCGCTCCAGAAGCGGCCACCATCACACTCTTCGGTGGGCCTTACATCGCCATCGAAGCAGGTCGTAAAAACATTAACCAACTCGCGTTCGCGCTCCGACTCAAAGATATATGAGCAGACAAATTGGGGCGTGAAGCTCTCGACAGAGAGCTCCTCACGACTCTCGCGAAGAAGCGCCTGCTCGACACTCTCGCCGTAATCAACATGGCCACCTACCCCACTATCCCAACGGTTGGGTTGGATATCTTTCCAAGCTGGGCGGTGTTGCAAAAATAGCTCACCCGCCGAGTTGAAGAGGTGAAGATGGACAACAGGATGCAGCAACATCGACCCACCATGACACTGGGCACGCGTAGCTGAACCCACGACCGCACCCTCAGCATCGACTATCGGGAACAGCTCTTCGGCACTCTGATTAATCATCACTTGGCTCCTCCTCTTGGGGCGTGCTCTGCTCGCGAGGCTGCCCAGTTTTGTAGCCTAACGACTCCATCCACTCCTCGGCCTGAGGCGAGACAAGATCTGTGCGATCGAGCCACTCGCCACTCTCTATAAGTTCGTTTCTATTAGCTTCAAGCTCTTCATATATAGGGAATTGCGGCCGTTCAATCTCACTCTTCTCTTCACGCACCGACGGCCGAACAACTCTATTGAAGAGCTGCTCTCGCGTTGGTCGACGCTCCGCCTGCCAACTAAAACCTTTGAGGCTCATCTCTTGATCCAATGGAATCAGATTCATTGGATATAGAATATAGTTTGGTTCACCGCGGTAGGTGATTCCAACTACCTGCTGCTCTTCGATATAGAACGTCGATGAGCCACTCTCCATCACCATCAATCCATCGACCTCTTTTGTCTCATCATCTTGCATAAAGTAGATGGTCTGCGCATTTCCATCGGCATCATTGCGATAGATCTGGCCATCGGCAAAGAGCGATGTGATCACCTTACCCGCAACCTGATTGTAGTATACGTTAGGCGATATTTCGCTGGCCATTATTGGGCTTCCTCCAGTAAATATCGCCTTATCGATCGTGCTATTGGATGTGTATATATCCATCACGTCGGATGTGACTTGGTTGGCGTCGTGCCACAAAATTGGGTTGATATAGAGTCGAATAATCGAATCTATGGAGCTAGTCACCATAGAGTCTGCAACCGCCTGGAAATCGGAGCGATATATCTTTACATTACGATAGCCTTTGGTGAGTCGATAGAGGCTATCGACCTTAACCGAGTCGACAGCGAGAGAGTCAACCACCAAGGAATCAACAACTAACGAGTCTAACACAAGGGAGTCGAGAGTCAAAGAGTCGACCTCGGTAATATTTGCCAGCTCTCTGATCAGAGCGGCAGTATCGACAGCAAGAGCCGACATAAGAGCTGCGGTATCGGCTGCCGAGACCCTACCTCGCGCAACATCTCGACGCAGTCGCTTCGTCTCTTTTTCGGCTATACGAGCCCTGCGCACAGCTATTTGGCGAGCTTCGCGCACCTTCTCAGCATCTAATTTTGCATTGATCTTCTTTTGGCGTTCGCGCCCGATACTATCGAGCACAACTTTACGTGCGGCATCCTCAATAGCCTTCTCTGCAGCTCGCTCCTTGCGCGCAGTGAGGAATTGAGCCTTTTTGCGCTGCCAGAAGTTCAAGGTATCGGCAATGCGAGCTAATGAATCCAGTTGCAAACTATCCAGCACCAAGGAGTCAAGAGAGAGTGAATCTCGCAACAATGAATCTTGAGGCAGAGTATCTTGCGCCAAGCTATCTGGACTAGAGGGCAGAGCTAACGCGTCAGGAGTTGGGCGCCCAACACGCTCAGAATCAAAACCTCCCTGAGAGCCAACTGCTACACGTGGACCACCGCCTGGGCCACTACCTGGCATTACACTACGCCCACCAGCCTCACGGCCACCATCGCCATGGTCGTGGTCCGCATGGTCCGCATGCTCATGGTCATGGTCCGCATGGTCGTGCCCCGCATGCTCATCGTGATCGTGATCCGCATGGTCGTGCTCTTCACGCTCATATATCTCGCCACTCTCGCGCATCATCTCGGCGATCTCGGTAGCAGAAACCATTGCTGTTGAGTCGCTTAGATCAAAACGATTAAGTGTAAAGATCTGAAAAGTATCAGCCCGCATAAATAGTGAATCGCCCTCGTTCTGCTCTGAGTCATAGCTTATTAACAAGGGTTCACCCACAAGAATCATATCGCCAGGAGTCTTGATATACTCACCGTAATCACCAAAAATCAGACTCTTCTGCGTAGTGTCGTCGATCTGAATATTCTCGCGCATAAAGATATGCTCACTAGCTCGGTAGTAATCCATCGAGTCGCTCCACATCTCCTGCTCATCGGTGAGGATATAGCCATTGATCGTGAAGGAGTAGCGGTCGCTTGCCTTGTCGTAATCTCCCGCGTCGGCGTAGAGATATTCATCTTTCTGGTTCCAGATATTTGTATTATTGAAGTACCTTGCTCCCTCAGTCTCAGTGTTATATATAATCGAGTCGCTGAACATCTGGTACTCGTCTCCACTGAGCTGCACATCGCCCACGCCGATCAGCTCCTTGTTGTCGGAGTAGTAGTAGCCAGTGATCGACTCCATAATATTTTCGCCGTTGATCATCACGCCGCCACCCTCATATGTACCGATATTATCGAGCGTATTGAAGGTGAAATTGTAGCAATAGAGCGTCGCCTCGCCATCCACCACCTTGACAATTGGTGAGTAGAGGTTGATCTCATTGGTCTCGCCATTGTAGTCGGCACGATCGGCATAGGCGTAGGTGGTATTTTTGTTTATCAGCACATTACCAAAACACTCGAGGCGCTTGTCGTTGTATCGCACGGCGCTATCGGCGGTTATAATTGCGCCGTTGTGCTGCGCGGCAAAGTCCCCTACCAAACACATAACCTCAACGGTATCGTTGAGGGTTATGGGATAAACTATGTCGGCGGTTAAATCTATAACCTTTGTCTCGGATTCACTCTCGACTTCCTGCTCGCCACGCTGGGCGAAGAGCAGATCGTCGAAGAGCGTCCACGAGAGCACTGCCACTATCAGCAGTGATATTATTCGGCGCATATTGAGATTAAATTCTTACTTCTACTTCAACCAATTTTCATTTACGAATTCATCACTTCGGAACTCAGGATCGATAGATACATACATAGCATCGATCTTTTTCGAGAGCCACGCATTAAAGACCTTATCCTGCTTCTCCTTCAAGGCCATCTCCTCGATTTGGAGGTAATCCTCATCGAGTGATGCACGGTGAGCGGGAATTACCTTAACCAATTTTACCACCTTAGAAAGCTGATTTCCAACAAGATCCTCCGTTGTGAATGCATTCGAGATTTCACCCTCTTTGAGTGTCATCAAAGCTTTATAGTCATCTATACTTTTGTAACCGCGGTTACCGAAATCCTCTTTTAAGAACTTGGTCACTGTCATCTTAGCATCACCCATCGAGTAGCGCTCCAAGAGGTCGTGGTTCGATACGATTCCACCGTTCATCTTTGATGCAGCATCGTCGGAGTGCATTTTTGCTGCCATCTCAAAGGTGAGTGAATCGCTCTGGATCTTACCCACTAGGCTATCGAGGAATTTAGTTGGCTCACTGAGCTCCATAGCTGTATATACAGGGCGCAGCAGGATGTGGCGACAGTGGTATAGAGACCCTTTCACATCGATAAGTTCGATGATATGGTAACCAAACTCGGTCTCGACAACCTCCGAAACTTGGCCTGGCTGCAGCGCAGTCAAAGCATTAGCGAAAGGCTCCACAAAACCATTCGCTGGCTGTGGCTCCATCTCACCACCTCGGTATGCCGAACCTGGATCGACAGAGTACATGCGAGCCAATGCATCGAAGCGAGTATCTCCCGAAATCACACGCTCGCGCATCTCCAAAAGGCGAGTCTTTACGCGGCGCTTAGCCTCGTCTATAGACTCAGGGAATCGTGTGATGTGAGCGTAAACATACTGCTCGCCGATTGTTGGCAGTGAATCCTTCGACTTACTCTTATAGTAGTGCTCAACCTCGCCTGGGATCACCGAAACTTTACCGATAACATCCTGACGCATAGCTTGAGCGTAGTACTGCTCCTCATAATTTTGGCGCATATTCGACTTGATGTTGAAGATCGCCATATTGTGCTGCTTCTCCAATTCACGCGTACCACCAGCCTCTTCGGCCATCTGATTCACGATATTCTCGACATTGAAAGCGATATCGGCCGCATTGATCTCCACCGAGTCGATAAGCGCCTGGTTGTAGAGCAACGACTGCGACATTAGTGCCTCCAGCGACTCATTCATCGGATCGCGATCCGTGGTATAACCCTGCTGACGACGCTGCGCAACAAGTTGTTCGGCATAGTCGCGAACCTCGGAGTAGAGGATCGACGAACCTCCAACTACAGCTACGACCTTGTCGAGCATTACTTTTTTGGGTTGAGCAACTACCACAAGTGCCACAGAGGCTAGTAGTAGAGGCAATAGTGTTCTCTTAATCATAATTATCTTTTTTATTCTTTTGTCTCTTCTCTCTCTTTATATTGTTGTTTCACCACACCCTCTATCAACGCTGCGCCGTAGAGCGACTCCTCGTTGCTTCGAATCAGAGCCTGCTGACGCTCGGTGACCAGGATGGTGCGAATGGTGGAACGCACCCACTCCAAAGGAGCCTCATCACCCACGCTGCGATGGTCGAAAATCTGGTAATAATAGTCGTAACTACTATCTTTAATATGTTCTATACCTCTATGCGTGAGCACCAGGTCGTTATCCTCACCGCGCACGATTGGCAGCAGATCGAAGATCTCGACAGCATCGACCCACGAACTCGAGAGGTCGGTATATTCGAAACCATTCTTCTCGCAGATCGAGACCATGTCGGCCCGCATCGATTCGGATGTGGAGGCCAACAACTTTTCAAGTTTCTTGGTCTGGTCGCTCCCCAGCGGGATGCGCAAAACCTCACCCTTCACAATCTCGCGATTGAGCTTGAAGTTCGACGAGTGATCGCGATAGTAATCTGCTATCTGCTGGTCGGTATAAACTGTGTCGATCGACGAACCCACACAACGCTCATCGAGTTTTCTTATCAATAAAAGTTGACGATACTCCTCGACCATCGCCTCGATATCTGCTCCCGAGGTTACAAATATCCGCTCTGCCTCGCGCAACTTCACCCGTTTACGTATCCACTTATCAATGTAGACTTCGACAAATGCTACGCTATCCTCGCCACTAAACTCCTTAGGCACCACCGTCGCCAACTCACTCTTCATCAACGATTTACCATCAACTTCAGCCAATACAGCGTCGCCCACGAGGTTGACGTGGAAGTCGCGGCACGACACAAAGCCAAGCAGCAAAAGTGGTATTATATATAATAGTCTCTTCATTCGAAGCTACAAAAATAGGATTTTTACTCCAAAAAAACGCATACTACCCTAACTTTATTGTGGTGATTGACTATTTAACTCCTCCTCATGGGTTTGACTCGCCTCGATAATCCGTCGGAACTGACGCGCGCAGAGCACTCCCGAGGTGAGCAGCAGCAGCACCGCAACACCATATACAATATAATATATAGAGTCGCTACTTATCAAGTCGCGCAACATCGTGTTGTCGCCCAACCCCAGGATAATCAAGAGATAGGCGATTGCATTATTGAGGGCGTGCAGAATCATCGGGGCGATGAGTGAACCACTACGAATATATATGTAACAGAGCACTAAGCCCATAAAAAAGGCATTAACCACCATCGCTGGATCAATATGCATTAAGCCAAAAAAGAGCGACGAGAGCAACCACGCGACCACCACGCCCCGCTTGGCTCTGATCGACTCAAAGATCACTCCACGACAGAGAATCTCCTCGAGAAGCGGTGCGCCAAAGACCACCGCCACCAGCAGAGGCCATCCGCGAGCCACGAGTGAGGGCGAGGGTGGCAACAGCGAGATCAGAGGCTCGATGACGATCGACAAGGAGATCAACATAATTAATCCGCCCAAGATAACCGTGGGATCGAAACCCCTGAATGATAATTTAATAGGTGCCTTAGCACCCTGACGTTTGTGACGCAAAACGGCTGCAAAGATAATGGTTGAGCTCAATGAAAAGAGTTGAGTGAGCAGCATACTCCACGCCAAGGCAAACTCCTCGGAGAGTGCAGGGGCAAGATACGGCAGCGACATCTTAACGAATAGAAGGCAAACGACCTGCGTGAGCACAAATACTCCAAAAATCGCAACTAGATCTATAAATGTTGGGTATGCGCCCTTTTTATTTTTATCCTCCAGCGGGCTGTCGACGGCGACATCAAGCTGATTTTCTGGTGATGAATCCATAACAATTTCGATTTTATGAAAAAATTAACACTTCAAAGATACTCATTTTTCAATTAGTATTATTATTTTTGATATAAAATCACTAATTTTGCCAAAATTAAACTGATCAACTTAAAAAGTTATGGGAAAGGTTATCGCATTAGCGAATCAAAAAGGAGGAGTCGGCAAGACCACCACAGCAATAAATCTTGCTGCGTCGTTGGCTATTTTGGGTGAAAAGGTCCTTCTACTGGATGCCGACCCTCAAGCAAATGCCACATCGGGCTTGGGTTTCGACATAAATCTCGAGGGCATCTACGAGTGCCTTGTTGGCGAAAAGAGCGCAAGCGAGGTGATCCTCCAGAGCCCCGACATCGATAATCTATACCTACTCCCTTCGAGCATCGATCTAGTTGCCGCCGACTCGGAGCTTCCAAAGTTCGAAAACCCACACTTTTTAATGAAGAGAGTCCTCGAGGATGTTCGCAAGCAATTCGACTACGTTTTGATCGACTGCTCGCCATCGTTGGGCTACACCACGGTCAACATCTTCACCGCAGCCGACGCTGTGCTGATCCCCGTACAGTGCGAATACCTTGCCCTTGAGGGACTTAGCAAGCTGCTCAATACAATCAAAATCGTTAAGAGTGGGCTCAACCCATCGCTCGAGATCCAAGGATTCATCCTTACGATGTATATGCGCAACAGACTTAACAACCAGGTTGTCAACGAGGTACGTGCGCACTTTGGGGAGCTTGCCTACGAGACTGTGATTCAGAGAAACATCCGTTTGGGCGAAGCACCATCATACGGCAAACCCGTGATGTTGTACGACGCTTCGGCCGTAGGATCAAAAAATTATATGCATTTAGCCAAAGAGTTCCTCAAACGAGAGCGCGAAAAATAGTAAAAGAACCTAAAATTATGAAACCACAAAAAGGACTAGGACGAGGTCTAGATGCTATATTTAGCGCCGAGGCTATCGAACCAAAGATAAAACCAATGGGCGAGATCGCCGAGGTAGAGATCGCTAAGATCAACCCCAACCCCAACCAGCCACGTCGCGAATTCGACCAGGAGGCACTCGAGGGTCTGGCCGACTCAATTCGCGCGCTGGGTGTTATTCAACCCGTAACGCTAAAGGCTGAGGCCGACGATAAGTATATCATTATCAGCGGAGAACGCCGCTGGAGAGCTTCAAAATTGGCTGGACTCACAGCCATTCCTGCCTACATACGCAAGGCAAATGATCAAGAGCTACAGACGATGGCTTTGGTCGAAAATGTGCAGCGTCAGGATCTAAATCCAATGGAAATTTCGATCAGCATGCAGCGCCTAATCGACGAGTGTGGATTGACGCAAGAGGCTCTATCTAAGCGTGTTGGAATTAAGCGTCCAACAATTTCGAACTACCTACGCCTGTTGCAACTCCCCGATAAAGTACAATTTGCACTCAAATCTGGCGTTATAACAATGGGGCATGCCAAGGCAATTGCGGGCGTGGATCCAAGCAAGCAGGTGGCTATGATGAAACGCTGCATAGACAAGGCTCTTTCGGTGCGTCAAACCGAGGAGTTGGCACGCTCTATGCAGGAGGCTCAAGAGCCAAAGAGAGTGGCAGTTGTAGAGCCCGAGTACCCCGATAGCTACGTGCGATTGGTGGAGCAGCTCGAGGGCTACTTCTCACAAAATATCTCGATTAAGCGAGCTAAAAATGGAGGTGGAAAGATCACTATTGACTTCAAGGATGATCAGGAAATCGACACTTTTATCTCTCGTTTCGAGCAGAACAAAAACTAGTTAATGAAGATAAACATCACCAGAATAAGGGTATTTGCAACACTCCTCTTATTTATTATAATTGGCTGTAATTCAGCTTTTTCACAACTACGTCGCTCCCCAAAAAGCTACGTACAGGGGGGTATGTTGATACAACCCGACACTACCAAGGTCGACTCGCTGAGAGTGGCTCCCGCCGACTCGATGCTCCTCGACTCGCTTGGTGCGCAACTGCCTGTCGCTGATTCACTTGGCACAGATTCATTGGCCGTAAGACCCTTTAGACCCGTCGACACCACCGACTCGCTGCTTCTTTCAAACGCCGCTGCGGCTCGCGCTCAAGATACATTGGCAACCCCATTAGCGCTAAAAAGCGCCTCGCCCCTGCATCACGTGGCCGCTGAAGAGGAGAAAAAACGTCAACCATTCTTCAGCGATTCAATGTCAATCTCGAAGATGTGTTGGATCTCTGCAGTGCTTCCTGGATATGGACAGATCTACAATAAACAGTATTGGAAACTGCCTATTTTGTATGGTACACTGGGTGCAGGTATAGCACTTTATCTCAATGAGAATCAGACATATAAACCCCTACGCGAGCGCTACGACGAGCTACTTCTCGAGAGCGGAACATCGCGAACCGAAGAGCTAAACAGCGTTCAATCGGCTATGATCAAGAGCAACACGCGTCGCCAATTATATATGGGTGCAACGCTAGCCTCATACATCTACTTTTTGGGCGATGCCGCGGTCAACTACTCGACTAACGAGGTGTCGGATGTAAAGAAGGCGACCACCTTGGCGATGATCTGCCCTGGTGCAGGTCAGATTTACAACAAGAGCTACTGGAGGTTGCCAATCGTCATCGGTATGTTTGCCTCAACAATATATGTCTACGACTGGAATAATCGTGGTTATCAGCGCTTTAAAACCGCATATACACTCCGATTAGACTTCGACAACAACCCCGAAAATTACCCCAACGGCACATCAATCGACGAGTTCAATGGAGCCTACTCAGCCTCGCTTCTGCAGAGCTATCGCGATAGCTACAGACGTAACCGCGACTTTGCGATCATCCTAACGGGCGCTGCATATCTACTGCAAGTACTTGATGCTCACGTAGATGCCCACCTCAAAAATTTCGATATTACAGATGACCTTACGCTCAATATTGAGCCAACTATAGACTACTCATACATGGCCTCAAGCTACAGTAATTCACCATCTTACGGCCTCAATTTTAACTTTAGATTCTAGTGATGAAACCCCTTAAAATCGCACTTTTAACAACAATCGCAACACTAACCCTCAGCTCAGGATACTCGGCCGATCAATTTTGGAAGAGTAAAAAGAGACTCACAAAGGTCGAAATGCCTGATACTGTTCGCGTTGTCGAACCTATAATTGAGCGCGAGGTAGCTCCACTCGAGGTTGTGGATGTGGATTCACTCGAAACTGCGACATACGAAAATATCTACAGCGACTCCATCACCATCAACTACTCGATGTCTCAGATGGACTCTCTACTTACGGTGTGGCGTGAGCGCCGTGCCGATGATCACTTCGATCGATTTCGCGAGCATTACATCGTTGCCGACTCACTTTTCGAACCAACGTTGGTGCCCGATTCTGTCTACGCTGAGCGTCTACGCAAATTAGCTTCACCCGTAAATCTACCCTTTAATGAAGTGACTAAGAGCTATATAACTCGCTACACAAACACTCGTTATGGAACCATCAATAGAATATTGTCGCTCGCTCAATACTACTTTCCCGATATCGAAGAGGAGCTCATCAAAAACGATATTCCAGTCGAGTTCCGCGCCATGCCGATAATAGAGTCAGCCCTATCTTCAACCGCCGTTTCACCCGCAGGAGCAATGGGATTGTGGCAATTTATGCCCGCCACGGCCAAAGCCTACGGGCTCGAGGTAAACTCCTTAGTGGATGAGAGATGCAACCCGCAGGAGGCCACAAAGGCAGCGTGCCGATACCTTAAAGATATGTATGCAATCTACGGCGATTGGACTCTTGTAATTGCGTCGTACAACTGCGGCCCAGGTAATGTCAACAAGGCACTAGCTCGCTCGGGAATCGATAAAGAGTCGGGGACATTTTGGGATATATACTACTACCTTCCGCGCGAAACCCGTGGTTATGTACCTGCCTTTGTAGGAGCATCTTACGCCTATGCGTACCACCAACAACACAATATCGAATTCGAAGAGTCGCCACTTCCACTAGCCACCGACACTGTCCATGTCGACAAAATTATGCACCTGGGACAAGTGAGCGAAGTTCTCGACATTCCGATCGAACTTCTGCGACAACTCAACCCTCAATATCGTAAAGATATTATCCCTGCGACAACTAAATCCTACTCTCTACGTCTGCCGCAACGCCATGTAACTGAGTACATTAAGCAGGAGGAGTTGATCAACGCAAAGGACTCTGTGTACCTAAAGGAGTATATCAGCCCAGCCGTTGTCGAGAAGGCCAAAACAACACCTAGCTACACCATTCACCGCGTGAAGAGCGGTGAAACCTTGGGCGCAATAGCACGTAAATATAGAGTCTCAACAAGTGCCATCATTAAGTGGAATAATCTCCGCAACCCCGATAAACTATCAATCGGTCAACGACTAAAAATTGGAGGTAACTAGATGAGCCCATCAGGTGATATTATCGTAGCTCCAGCAACACTTACGGGTGGGGCGATCGCCATTATCCGACTCAGTGGAGCAGGATCTATTACGCTGTGCGACAAGGTCTTCCGATCAAAAAAAGGGAAATTAGAGGATGCCACGACACACACACTTCACTACGGTGATATCGTCGAAGGCGACCACATTGTCGACGATGTTCTAGTATCAATTTTTCGCGCCCCACACTCCTATACGGGTGAAGAGTCGGTCGAAATTTCGTGCCACGGATCACACTATATAGTCCAGGAGATCATTGGATTACTACTCTCTTGTGGTGCCCGCTCAGCCGAAGCTGGAGAGTTCACCACACGCGCATATCTAGCTGGCCGTATGGACCTTTCGCAAGCGGAGGCTGTAGCCGACATGATCGCGTCGACTTCGAAAGCGCAGCATGCAATGGCCTCGACGCAAATGCGTGGCGGCTACTCATCACGCCTATCTGAGCTGCGCGAACAGTTGGTAGAACTTGCAGCGCTGCTGGAGTTAGAGTTGGATTTTTCCGAAGAGGAGGTCGAGTTTGCAGATCGTAGCAGATTGTCACACTTGATGAGATCACTATCCAAAGAGATCGAGAAACTATCGAGTTCATTCGCCCTAGGAAATGCTATTAAACGAGGTGTCCAAGTGGCAATTGTGGGGGAACCAAATGCGGGTAAAAGCACGCTACTCAACGCTTTACTGAATGATCAACGGGCAATGGTCTCGGAGATTGCAGGCACCACGCGCGACCTAATTGAGGAGGAGATTGTCATCGATGGCATAACCTTTCGCTTCATTGACACGGCGGGGGTTCACGCGACCGACGACAAATTGGAGTTGATGGGAATTGAACGCACACACTCGGCAATCGAGCGGGCGCAGATAGTGATACATCTCATGGATGCGCAGGTGGCAGACTCCATTTCCGCAGCTAAAGATGGTTTTGAGCAATACTTAAGCAGTCTACGCGATAACCAGAAAATCATAAAAGTTGTCAACAAAATTGACGCTAACAACGTGACTGACAGAACAGATGGCGTTGTATACATTTCGGCTAAAGAGGGTACGGGAATTGACAATCTAATTGAGTGTTTGCGATCTCAAATAGAGACAAAATCGTTATTTGAGGGTGCCCCGATAGTGAGTAACATCCGCCACTATGACCTTCTCAACCAATCCCTAAATGCTCTAACAGCAGCTCAAGAGGGCCTTTCAAGCGGCCTCCCAACCGATCTACTCTGCCAAGACATCCGCGAAGTACTCCACAACATCGGCTCAATAACTGGCTCAATAAGCACTAATGATATCCTCGGCGAGATTTTTTCTAAGTTTTGCATTGGGAAATAATCTCCTGATTTTCAAATAGTTACAAGCTATCAATATCCATCAAAGCCTCTCACTCCGAGAGGTTTATCTTTTTGCTCATTTATCACTAACGCTT
>JAWXTG010000012.1:0-49310 GCA_044433705.1 Rikenellaceae bacterium
CCGAACAAGCGAGATATTAGCATTAAGCGAAAGCGCAATGTCGGCGGCTGGTCGGATAAACATTTGATTGCTATGATGGGAATGGAGGTTGATTAATTTTTTTCGTGCGTTTGCCCTGATAATTTATGTCGCTTTGAGCAGATTGTGAGATTGAAAATCGCCCTGAGATAATGTGCTGATAGGTAGATAGATAGATAGATAGATAGATTTTGTTCAAAAAGTTTGGATTTCAGAGCTTTTTGATTTAACTTTGATGTCAGATAAACGCTTCAATTTAGGACGTTACGGGTTCTTGTCCTAAATTTTGGAGTAAAAATGAAAAATTAGAACCCTCCTATACCAATTCACAATTCACAATTCACAATTGGTATTAAAATTTGGTTTAAGCTATTATTTTACATACTTTTGCGGTTGATTTTTTCACGCGCAAAAATTCTACGTATAACACAACATAATTATGAAAAAACTTATTCCAATTTTACTGTTGGCTTCGCTTTTCTGCGTGGAGCCCTGCTTTGCTAAGAGGGTGCAGATCGCCCCAAAGTTGACCATTGAGATCCCCGAGGATTGCCTGGAGGAGGTGTCTGACGACCTATTTATGGCCTCGAATGGCTCTATTTCCCTCTATGTGAAGAGCCTCGATATGAAAAATTTCAAACGTAGTACGGTGGTCAAAGAGCTCGACGAGATGCTGTTCAATGTTGAAGATCTCGAGCTGGTGAAGACCAAAGGCGAGGGGCTGCTAAATATGTCAACTAACTATAGCAAAAAGTTT
The DNA here is from genome assembly GCA_044433705.1 of Rikenellaceae bacterium. Classification (GTDB taxonomy): domain Bacteria; phylum Bacteroidota; class Bacteroidia; order Bacteroidales; family Rikenellaceae; genus Alistipes. Next base: position 776 of record JAWXTG010000012.1, read on the forward strand.
TACACGGATGGCGAGTCGAAGTTTGTAGCGCTCAACTCCTATATCCCTGGTAGACCCTACAGCATCCTCTTCTCCTACGAGGATAAGGGCGATTTGGAGGAGATCGACGCGATGATCGACAGCATTAAATTCCACGGAACAATATTCCAAAACTTCTCTCACGTGTGGGGAACATATAAACTTTTCTGGGTCTTTTTCGCTTTGGGTGTGGGTATGGCGAGCCTGCGTTGCACCGAAAAGGGGATGAAAGCGATCCCTGCGGCGCTCCTTATGACTCTAGTTTTTGGGCTTGTGCTGTTTATTCTTCTGCAAGATAACTTGAGCGCTTTTTGGGCGTTTCTTATCGCTACGCCCATTGTATCGCTGATTGCACAGAAGGGGTACTTCCTAGAGTTGGAGGATTAACCCCCTCACAACACAACAGTGGCTAACAAGCTAGTTTCAAAGGCTTTATGAAGCCCGAAAACTACTCTTGTTAGCCACTTTTTACTCTTCGCAATTAAGGCTGGCCGCTACTCAGTATCGGTATCGGTGTAGGCCTTAAGCAGCTTATCCTGCACATCGGCTGGCACCTGCTCGTATGAAGCGAACTTCATGGAGTATGTTGCCGCGCCCGACGATAGCGACGATAGCGAAGTGGAGTATCGGTAGAGCTCAGCGAGCGGCACGCGTGCGATGAGGCGATCGAAACCCTTGTCGGACTCCATTCCCATGATCATCGCGCGACGATTCTGCAAGTCGCTCATCACCGCACCCATATAGTCGTTTGGTGTAAGCACCTCGACGTCGTATATTGGCTCCATGATCTTCGGTCCAGCATTGCGGAAAGCCTCCTTGAAGGCGTTGCGAGCCGCTAATTTGAACGAAATCTCATTTGAATCTACGGGGTGCATCTTGCCGTCGTAGATCACCACTCTAATGTCGCGCGCGTAGGAGCCTGTCAATGGACCCTCGTCCATCTTCTCCATGATTCCCTTCAGGATCGCAGGCATGAAGCGAGCATCGATCGCACCACCAACTATTGCGGTGTAGAAGAGCAACTTACCACCCCAAGGTAGGTCGTGCTCCTCGCGGCCTTTGACGTTGACAGTGATCTCTTTGCCGTTGACTCTGTATGTTTTTGGATCGGGCATATCCTCGTAGTATGGCTCCACAATCATGTGTACCTCACCGAATTGACCCGCTCCACCAGACTGCTTCTTGTGGCGGTAGTCCGCTTGCGCGATCTTGGTGATCGTCTCGCGGTATGGAATTCGTGGCGCGATATACTCGAATGTACTCTTGGCGTCGGCTTCGAGCTTCATCTTCAAGATGTTGAGATGGTGTTCACCTTGACCTTGAACGATAGTCTGCTTAAGCTCCTTCGAGTAGTCGACAAGTAGCGTCGGATCCTCGAACTTGGCGTCGTTGAGCAGCTTACCGAACTTCTCCTCCTCGCCCTCTTTGGTCTTGATCGCTGCGCGATAACGAGGCTCGGGGAATACGATCGGATCGACTGTAACAAGGTCACTAACAGCACATAGCGTATCATTTGTACGAGTGCCTTTAAGCTTGATTGTGCAACCGATATCACCTGCACCCAACTCCGTAACTTTGATACGGTTCTTGCCAGCAACGGCAAAAAGTTGCGAAATTTTCTCTTTGTTACCTGTGCGTGGATTGATAAGTTCCATGCCCTCGGTGATGCGTCCGCGAATCACGCGCATGTAGCTAATCTCACCAATATGCTGCTCGAGTTGACTCTTAAATACAAATGCAACGGCTCCCTGCTCCGCATTTGCCTCAATCTCTTCGCCCTCGGTCGAGAGGAAGTTTGGAGCTGCAACGGGACCTGGCGCCACGTTGATGATGAACTCCATAAGTCGCTTTGTGCCAATATCATTCTTGCCGCTGGTGACAAACATCGGCATCAGCGCACGAGCCGAAAGACCATACTTTAGACCTAGACGGATATCATCTTGCGTGAGGGTACCCTTGTCGAAATACATCTCCATGAGATCCTCGTCGTTCTCGGCTGCGATCTCCACAAGCTCCTTGTGAAGCTCTGTTGCGCGCTCGATCTCATCGTCGGGGATTGGAAGCTCCTCGCGATTGCCGTTGTGGTCGGTGAAGCGGTACATCTTCATCATCAATACGTCGATGAATGAGTCGAATGCAGCACCCTGATTCACAGGATATTGAACAATTACAGGTTTGAGACCTGCAGCAGATTTTATACTCTCGATAGCCGCTTCGTAGTTCGCCTTTTCGGAGTCGAGCTGACTAATTACACCAATCACGGGCTTCTTTAGTAGACGTGCATAGCGCGCTTGGATCTCGGAGCCTACCTCCCAGCCACTCTGAGCGTTGAATAGAAAAATACCGATGTCACCCACCTTGAATGCCGAGAATAGGCTTCCGCAAAAATCGTCGGAGCCAGGACAGTCGATGATGTTAAGTTTACGACCCATAAACTCGGTGAAGAGGATAGTCGAATAGATTGAACGTTTGTAATCGTGCTCGATCTCGGTGTTGTCTGACAGCGTGTTACACGCTTCGATACTACCCCTGCGGTCAATTACCTTACCCTCGAAGGCCATTGCTTCAGCAAGGGTAGTTTTCCCAGTGCCAGGGGCTCCAATAAGGACGATGTCCTTGATCTCTTTGGTTGCATAATTTTTCATATCTGCTCAGTTTTTGGTTAAACTTTAGGTATTAATTCCTAAAATTAAACAAATTATTTTAATCTTGCAAGTAATATACTAAAAATTGTATTAAAAAGATTTTTGATTGTAATATTTTTAATTGCTCTGTACGGTCAAAATTCGATGAATATACCAAGCGTAGGCAACAGAGTGCCACTTTCTGAGGCGATATACTTCATCGTGTAGCGCTGCTGGTCGGCGGGCGAGGTGGGGTTCTCGATCACGCCCGTCGAGACGGGGATGTCGGGCGAGGTGAATTTTGAGATGAAGAGATTTTGCAGGTCGAGGTAGAACCCTGCGCTCCATCTCTCGAAGTAGTAGTTTTTGTCGACCCTCAGATCGAACTGCCAGTAGGCTGAGAGGCGCTCGGAGTGGTGGCGCGAATAGTCATATTGCGCCCTTCCCGAGCTATCCCAGTTGTCCACTAGCGACGAGGAGTCGATGTCGTAGGGGGTGTATGGCGCTCCGCCGATGGCCCCGATTTTTGCGGCCACAGCCCAATTTTGAGGCAGATTATAAGAACATGAAGCGTTGAGTATAAAGCGGTTATCCCACGCCGAGGGGAGGTATTCACTCTGCCCATCGGTTCTATATTCACTGCGAAAAATGGTGAGCGCAGCCACTGCCGAGAGCCTCGAGGGGATCTGCCATCGCGCCATCAACTCGAGCCCATACGCCCTGCCATCGACGCTCTGCCGCAGCGCCTCGTTGCCGACCGTGCCGTAGTCGTCGCCCTTGTCCGAGAGGGGGATCCCGTCGGCCAGCGAGAGTAGCAGGTTGCCGTAATCTTTATAGAACCCCTCGAGGCTCAACTTTATGGTCGATTTGGGCTTATAGTCGAGCCCAACGGTTGACTCCCAAACCCGCGTATAACTCAGAAAATCATTGATATACTCACCCTGCTCTGTGTAGGATAGGGCCGTGAATGGCGGCAGTTGAAAGTAGATCCCACTGCTGCCATTTAGCGCCAAATTATCGGCTAGGCACACCGAAATTGCTGCGCGAGGCGATAGGTAGCGCCAAAATTTTGCGGTACTCGCAGAGTAGGATGCACCATCGGCACGCAGCCCAATCGAGGAGGTGAAGCGCCCATCGGGGTCGACATATTCGCCACCCGCATAGAGCCCCCATACGGCGTAGCCCAACGATGCGCGGTAGCTATTGGAGGGCGCAAAAGAGTCGATCGAGTAGCTATTATAGCCCACTTTTGCGCCGTAACGAAGCGTCCAATCGCCTAAGTAGCTGCGGTTTTCGTTGCGCAAGGTTGTCCACCGCTCGCCCGAATTTAGGTCCAACGTAAGATTGTCGATCGTCGAGTCGTCGTTGTCGCGATATTTCACGTAGCTATTATATATATAGGTATGGCTCAGGTAGAGGGCGTAGGCATTACTGCCAGAAAAGTGGCTATAGCTTGCGCCAACGGTCACTGTATTTTGCTTTATCTGAGGCAGATAGCCCAAGATATATTCCGCCGATTCTCCCTCTGCGCTATCGTTAAGCGTCATATCGTCGAGCGCCCCGACCACAATAAAAGTTAACTCGTCACTCTTCGAGAGTCGCGTGCGGCTCTTAAACTGCAAATCGTAGTAGTCAGGCAGAAAAGGGAGCCCCAGCGCCGAAAAAAGTAGTTGCAGGTAGGATCTGCGCGCAGAGAAGATATATGTTGTCTTATTGCCGAAGTGTCCACTGCCGCTCACCCCAAACTCCGAGGCACCCACCGTTGCCTTAAACCTCTGCTGCTCAAGGTCTCCATCACGCAGCTTGATATCGAGCACCGAGCTCAACGATCCATCCGTCGACACGGGAAAGGCCCCAGCATAGAGATCAATTTGGCGCACCAGATCGGCATTGATCAGCCCAACGGGGCCGCCCGAGGCCCCTTGAGTCGAGAAGTGGTTGATGTTCGTAAGCTCGAAACCGTCGACATAAAAGCGGTTTTCTGAGGGTGATCCACCCCTAACAATCAGATCATTACGATACGAAGCTGGAGAGAATGCCACACCAGGGAAATTTTGAACCACCTTCGACAAATCGCGATTGGCGCCCGCCGTGCGTTCGAGTAGCTGCAGCCCAATTTGCCTCATGCTCACTGGACTCTGCACAACGCGACTCAGCAACGACCGAATCACAACGACCGAATCTAGCGCTCGATCACTTGGCTCCATAGCGATTTCAACCAGAGGCGTATTGACCGTGACGATATATTCAGCAGAAGTAGACGCCTCATAACCAAGCGAATAGACCTCAAAGCGATAGATATCTGGCACCAGATTGAAAATCTCGAAACGGCCTAGAGAGTCGGCCGAAGCTCCATAGTTTGGCATCCCCTCGACAACCACAGTCGCATAGGGCACAGGCTCACGAGTGACACTGTTAATCACCTCGCCTCTAACACTATATCGTTGATTTTGCCCCACAGCAACCCACGCAACCACAAAAACAAAAAGCAGTAACAACAACCCCTGTCTCATCTCAATCTTTTACCCGAGTGAGTTGCAAAAATGGCACCACGATTTAGGCTTTCTGGCCTGCGAGGAGGCATACAAGTGACTCTGTCGGGTGGAGATAGCCCCAGGCCGACCCCGAAGTCATTTTTTCGCATGTTTGCCAGAATGATCTAGCGGCAATAGTATTGGAGTGTAAATAATTTTTACTATCTTTACACAAAATTATCAAAAATAATGAGTTGTAAGAGCTGTAAATGTAAAAACAGTCCAGATATAGGACGAGGGGTGGTATTCTGCAATTGTGAGTCGGAGCCACACGCCGAAGCCCACAAAGAGTGTTATAAGCATCGTGAAAATGATTGGTTGCGCGAATATCCCAATAATCTGCCGACCGATATCATCGAGGTGCGATTCAAAAATACGCGTCGTTCATACTATCAAAATGTCCACGATCTCGACCTTAAAGTCGGTGATATTGTGGCAGTTGAGTCATCTCCAGGCCACGATATAGGCACTGTGTCGCTGATGGGCGATATGGTTGCGCGCCAGATTAAGCGCACGGGGTTCAACCCCTATAATGGCGAGTTTAAGAAGATCTACCGCAAGGCGAAACCATACGATATCGAGAAGTGGCAGGAGGCGATCGCTTTGGAGCATGAGACCATGATCCTTTCGCGTCAGATTGCCGCCGATATGGGTCTCAATATGAAGATTGGAGATGTTGAGTATCAAGGAGATAGAATCAAGGCGATCTTCTACTATATCGCCGATGAGCGCGTCGATTTCCGCGAACTAATCAAGGTCTTTGCCGACCGTTTCCACATCCGAATTGAGATGAAGCAGATCGGTGCTCGCCAAGAGGCGGGACAGATCGGCGGCATCGGCCCTTGTGGTCGCGAGCTCTGTTGCTCGGCTTGGATCTCCAATTTCACGAGTGTCACCACCAATGCTGCACGCATGCAGGAGATCTCGCTGAATCCGCAAAAGCTTATAGGTCAATGCTCTAAGCTTAAGTGCTGCATGATGTACGAGTATGACACCTACGTTGATGCACGCAAGGAGTTCCCGCGTTTGCGCGAACCGTTGCAGGCGCTCGATGGCGAGTATTACCTTATCAAGAACGATATTTTGGCGCGCACTATGTCCTTCAGCAGCAGCAGGGATGCCATCGTCAATATGATCACCCTGCCTGTGTCGCGCGTGTGGGAGATCATAAACATCAATAAAACGGGTAAAAAGGTCGATCAGCTGCAGCGCGAAGAGGATATGCCTAAGCCATCCGACGAGCCAAAGTTCTGCTCTACAGAGGATAGCATCACCCGCTTCGACAGCGCTAAGGGGCCAAAGAGCCGTGGGCGCGGAGGTCGTGGCGCGGGCAGAGATAACCGCGGCAACCGCGAGCGTAACGAGCGTGGTGAACGCGGAGAGCGTGGAGAGCGTGGTGAACGCGCACCACGAGCTGCCGCAGAAGGCGGAGAAGGCGGAGAAGCGAAGAGCGGAGAGGGTGCAACCGAACAGAGACCACAGCGTCAAGGGGGCGAAAATAGACGAAGAGGCAACAACCCAAATCGACGCGAAGGGGCTGATAGAGAGCGCCGTCCGCGCGAGGGGTCTGCCCCAGAGGGTGGCGAGCGCCGCGAAGCTAAAGTCCAAGAGGGAGGCGAACGTCGCGAGGGTGGAGCACCTCGTCGCAACAACAACCGCAATCGTCGTCCGCGCCCTGCGGGAGCCGAGGGTGGTGGCAATTCAGGCGACAAGCGCAAGGATAATCGCGAGACCAAACAACCTAAAAAAGAGGAGTAAATATGCTGCGCGCGCGTAGGATATCACCTCTTTTGGCCGCACTCCTGGCGGTTGGCTGCAGCACACATGTTGACCTTGCGGAGCTCACTGAGGTAGATCCTGCGGGGTGGTTTAGCCCCGCCGAGATACGCTTTGAGGTGGCCGATACAGTCAGCCGTGCGCAGATGCAACTCATTGTGCGCTACGACAATATAATATCGGCCGACTCTGTCGAGCTGCTTGTGAGTACCACGACTCCCGACGGGGTGATGTGGTGTGAGCCCTTCACGGTATACACGCCTCACGGCGACCACTCGATCCTTCTTATCGAGAGCCTCTACCGCGACAAGATCCGCTGGTCGCAGATGGGCACCTACACTATCTCACTACATCCGCAGCAGCTCTATCGCGGGGTCTCGGCTGTGGGTGTCAACATAATTTATAAAGAGTAAAATTTTAGACCATGGGAAAAGATAAGTTACGTAAATTTGCCGAAAATCTAACTTTCGACTGCTTCGTGCAGCCCGAATTTGAAGACATATATCAGAAAGATCACCCCCTCAAGGGGCAGTGGGCAGCCAACTTTTTTGGCAACGACAAGCCCATCATCCTCGAGCTCGGATGTGGCAAGGGTGAATATACCGTGGCTCTAGCCGCGCGAGATGAGTCGCGCAACTACATCGGAATCGACATCAAGGGTGCCCGCATGTGGCGCGGCGCCAAGCAGGCGACAACCGCGGGGATGAAAAACGTAGGTTTCCTCCGCACCCGCATCGAGTTTATCAACTCCTTCTTCGCCCCTGGCGAGATCTCAGAGATCTGGATCACCTTCCCCGACCCGCAGCTCAAGCGACGTCGCGCAAAGAAGCGTCTAACCTCGCCCCTATTCCTTGAGCGCTACGCCCAAATGCTTACTGCAGACGGAGTTATCAACCTCAAGAGCGACTCGAAGCACCTCTACCACTACACCCAGCAGGTGATCAGCCACTTCGGACTACCCCTAGAGGTGGCCAACGATGATATTTACGGATCGCACTACGCCGACGAGACCCTATCGGTCAAGACTGCTTACGAGGAGATGTTCCTCCGCCGCGGCTTGCCTATCACCTATACTCGTTTCGGACTTGGCGGCCAAACCATATTCCCCCACTTCGAATGGGCTGAAGATGAGAAACTTAAAGACGAAAAGGATAACGAGCAGGAACGAGTCGGAATGCCCAAAAACAACTGCTTGTAATTCCGCCTTCTTACGTTTCTTTCGTTTCTCACAGCCCTAGCAGCGGGCGGCCGCCAGGCAAGCCTGGACCCAAGAACTGTCGTTTTTGATCCTTTGTATTGCACTGATTTGCAGCGCTTTTTAAGCGCTTACCGATATATAATAATAGCTGAGAGTTTATGAAAGCTAGACTTTCAACACTCTCAGCTATTATTATATATCATTGTCAACCTACAGTTGCCAATGCAAATCAGCGAGTTGGAACAACATAGGTTACAATTCATAATTCACAATTCACAATTCATAATTCACAATTCATGTTGCATCAATTTTGATATATGATAATATTTAGTTATTTTTGTAAAATTAGAAGATTAAGCAGATGAATATATCAGATAGCCTCGCGGGGGAACTACATGAATTGTTGGCTCAAAAGCCTCAGCAGAAGATAGTTATAGTCTCACACACCAATCCTGATGGCGATGCTATTGGCTCGTCGTTGGCTTGGGCCAAGGTTCTGCGCGGCGTGGGTCACACGGTGACGTGTGTTGTGCCAAATCGTTTTCCCTACTTTTTGGGATGGATGGAAGGGATCGATGAGTTGATCAACTATCGCGACCATTTAGAGAGTGTTACGAGTGCTGTGGAGGGTGCCGATATCATCTTTTGCCTCGATTTCAATGCGCTGTCGCGCCTCGAGGGCTTGAGCGATGTCATTGCTGCAAATACCACCGCTAAACGCGTGCTTGTGGATCACCACCTCTCGCCCGACACCAACTACGACATCTCATTCTCATACCCAGACTCCTCGAGCACCTGCTTTATTGTCTACTCGCTCATCGAGAAGATGTGGGGCACCGAGGTGATAAACAAGAGTATAGGTGAGCTTCTCTACGTGGGAATGATGACCGATACGGGGAACTTCTCATTCTCGTTCCTCACCCCTGCTCTCTACCGCTCTCTGGCGGTCTTGGTCGAGAAGGGGATCGATATTCCTAACATCAACTCTCAGGTTTACAACTCTTTCAGCGAGGATAGGGCTCGGCTCTTTGGCTATGCAATAGATAGGAAGATGTCGATCATCAAGGGCGGCACAGTGGCATACATGGCCCTCACGGAGCGCGAAATGCGCCGATTCAACTTCCAACAGGGCGACAGCGAGGGCTTTGTCAACTACCCGCTGACCATTCAAAAGATGAAGTTCTCGGTGATTTTCATCGAACACCGTAAATTTATTCGTATCTCATTCCGCTCTCGTCGTCACATCGATGTTAACCTCTTCGCACGCAAATACTTCGATGGCGGAGGCCACAAAAATGCCGCAGGCGGAAAGTCGTATCGCACTATGGAACAGACAATTGCCCACTTCCTTACCTCGATCGATGAGTTCGCTCGCGATGGTGGGCTGGATGATTAGTTTGCCTCTACTAATATGCGATGGGGACGGCCTGGGACTGACTCCGTCGGGCGCAGATAGCACCTGCGCGGGTGCATATTATCTTGCGTATTGGGCATAGAACTTTTTGCTAAAGTTCTATGATTTTAGAACATAATAAGTTGAATCAAATAAATTTGTTCAGCTTATTCTATTCTAAAATTTATTAAATGCCTTTGGCATTTAAACCCAATTCGAATTATAACCAACAAAGATTCAATACCAATTATGCATTATACATTATGCATTGTAACCTGTGTTGTTCCAACTCACTGATTTGCATTGGCAACCGCAGGTTGACAATGATATATAATAATAGCTGCGAGAGTTGAAAATTTATTTTCATAAGCTCGCAGCTATTATTATATATCGTAAAGCGCTGAAAAGCGCTGCAAATCAGTGCAATACAAAAGGATCAAAAACGCAAGTTTTTGGGTCCAGGCTTAAGCCTGGCGGCCGCCCGCTGCTAGGGCAGTAAGCGACGTAAGCAACATAAGAGCAACGTAAGAAGTTTACTTGTCGCAATATGCGCAGTGCACCACGCCATCCGCAGCTCGTTTTGATAGGCGGTCGACATCCTCGGTGTTGCTGATGCAGGCGGGGTTGCTGCAGCTATGTACGCCAATCTCGAGACTAGGGTCATAGTGAGGCGTTGTTGCGGGGAGCTTGCCTTCGTTCCACTTCAATAGGGTGTAGATCAGTGCCATACGCACAAACTTTCCATTCTCAACTTGGCGGAAATAGGCTGCGCGAGGGTCTGAATCCACTTCGCGGGTGATCTCGTTGACGCGTGGCAGCGGGTGAAGAATCACCATGTCGTGCTTGGCGGTGGTGAGCTTGTCGGGCGAGAGGATGAAGCTATCTTTGAGACGCTCATATTCGGCCTTGTCGGCAAAACGCTCACCCTGGACGCGTGTCATGTAGAGAACATCGAGCGAGGGCATCGCCTCTTCGAGTGTCGCAACCTCCTCAAACTCAATGGGTGACGAGGCCACCTCTTTGTATACATATTTTGGTAGCTTGAGCTCGTTGGGTGCTATTAGAACAACCTTGATCGAGGTGAATCGTGCTAGCGCTTTGATTAGGGAGTGGACGGTGCGTCCATACTTCAGGTCACCGCAGAAACCTACCGTGAGGTTGTCTAATCGTCCAATTTCACGCTTGATTGTCAACAGGTCGGTTAGCGTCTGCGTAGGGTGTGCATGGCTGCCGTCGCCAGCGTTAATCACTGGAATCTTAACATATTGCGAGGCCACAAGTGGGGCGCCCTCCTTGTAGTGTCGCATTGCGATGATGTCGGCAAAGCACTCGAGTACGCGCGTTGTGTCGGCCACGGTCTCGCCTTTCGATACCGACGACGATGCAGCATCGTCGAACCCAAGCACCGTGCCTCCAAGCTCCAGCATCGCAGCGTTGAAGCTCAGTCGAGTACGTGTACTTGGCTCGTAGAAGAGCGTTGCTAACTTCTTGCCGAGGCACACTTGGCTATACTTCGCGCGGTTGGCGATGATATCTTCGGCTGTTTCGATGATTTGGATTGTCTCGCTGTTCGAGAGGTCTGTTGGGTCGATTAGGTGTCGCATGGGTTGTGTAGATTGATGTGGGTTCACCGTTGTGATTATAAAAAAAGTTGCCCCCTAATCGGAGGCAACTATAAAGTAGTGTGGTTATTAGATGCCTTCGCCCATCACAGGGATTGGCATAGCAGCGTAGACGCCGTCGGCCAACTTCTGTCGTACGGACTTGAAGGCCTCGATGGTGTAGTTGACATCCTCGATCGTGTGAACCGCAGTCGGGATCACGCGAAGGATGATCTCACCCTTAGGGATAACTGGGTAGATTACGATAGAGCAGAAGAGGTTGTGGTTCTTGCGAAGATCCACGATGAGGTTTGTCGCCTCGTTCACGCCGCCCTTCATATATACTGGAGTCACAGGCGATTGAGTCACTCCGATCTCGAAGCCATTCTCTGTGAGCGCGCCCTGTAGAGCGTTTGTAACCTCCCACAACTTAGCTAGGTACTCTGGGTGAGCCTTGATTAGCTCGAGGCGTTTCAAGGCGCCAATTACCATAGGCATAGGTAGCGACTTAGCGTAGAGCTGAGAGCGCATATTGTAGCGGAAGAAGTTGATAAGCCACTTAGGCCCAGCAACAAAGGCTCCGATACCAGCCATAGATTTAGCAAATGTGTTGAACAATACGTCCACCTGATCCGTAACGCCAAAGTGCTCAGCTGTACCGCGACCTGTAGCGCCCATAGTACCAAAGCCGTGAGCGTCGTCAACAAGAAGGCGGAAGTTGAACTCACCCTTAAGAGCAACGATCTTATCAAGGAAACCAAGGTCTCCCTTCATTCCGAATACACCCTCGGTGATCACCAAAACACCACCGCGTTGCTCTTCGGCAAGCTCCGTTGCGTGTTGAAGTTGAAGGCGCAAAGAGTCGAGGTCGTTGTGACCATATACGAAACGCTTGCCCTTGTGCATACGCAAACCATCGATGATACATGCATGAGCCTCAGCGTCATAGACAACAACGTCGCGCGCTGTAAGAAGGCAGTCGATGATCGAAACCATACCTTGATAACCGAAGTTGAGAAGGAAAGAATCCTCTTTGCCAACAAACTCAGCCAACTCGCCCTCCAACTGCTCGTGGTACTTTGTTTGACCACTCATCATGCGAGCACCCATTGGAGCTGCCATTCCGAAAACAGCTGCACCCTTGGCGTCAGCCTCACGCACCTCGGGGTGGTTTGCCAAACCAAGGTAGTTGTTTAGCGACCAGTTGAGCATCATCTGACCACGGAATATCATGTGAGGTCCCAACTCACCCTCCAGCTTTGGGAAAGCAAAGTAGCCATGTGCGGCATTCATGTATTGTCCAATAGGACCACCTACGTTCTTTTCGAGGCGTTCAAAAATATCTACCATATTATTATATTATAATTTTATTAAAATTTACACTTCCATGAACATACAAAGTTATAAAATTAATCGATAATATCACTGCCTAAAACACAATTTTTATCAACTACATATGCATAAATTAGTATTTATACTTAGTCGTTAATATTTAACTTCCCGCCGAGGACGTTTACAATTGAGTTCAGTGCGCTTACAATGTCTCCGACGGGCGGGGATAGTACCCCTGCGGGTGCAGACCCACTTGCGTGTTGGGCTTAGAGCTCTCAGCTCTAAGATTTTACGATGGAGTAAGCCGCCGCAAATAAATTTGCGCATCTTAGAACTTGTTTAAATTTCTCTCGTAACAATTTTAGTGAGAAAAACTTAAACAGATTCTTACTACATCCTAAAATTTATTAAATGCCTTTCGGCATTTAAACCCAACTCGAATTCTAAATTAACTCGAATTGCCGTTTTTGAAACAGTCTCCAATTTTCAGGTTTAATAGGGTAGAGTCTCGCTCCCCCTCGATAGAAAAACAAAACGACAACCTGAAATTTCAAGTTGTCGTTTGTGCGGATGAAGGGACTCGAACCCCCACGCCTCTCAGCACTAGATCCTAAGTCTAGCGTGGCTACCAATTACACCACATCCGCTTAGCTGAACTAATTGTGAGTGCAAAGATACAAAAAAAATGTAAATCCAAGCTTTTTTTTGATATTTTTTTCAATTTTTTTTAGCTTAAATTTATCGCGTGGCTCTATGTGTCAATTAATCAGTATGTTATATTATTCTTTGCAATCTCACTTTTTGGGTCATATTTATAGCGAAGTTTGATCACCTGGCTCATATTTTCGCTGCTGTATCCAAAAAGCTCCGTCGCACACTCATTCTGCAGCTTCGAGATCTCGTTAGGCTCAATGCTATTTGTGATCACCGCATAGAAGAAGCTCTCCAAAGAGCCAAACTGCAAATTGACCTTCTGCGAAAAGCAGCGATAGAAGCTCTCCCGAGCCTTATGATCCAGTCCCACAGGCAAGATTCCCTGCGACACCAACGTATTGTATGGATATAGGTATCGCATATTCGCCGCATCAGTATCCAGGTCCTCCACAATCGAGGTGACAACCCACATATCCAAGGTGTCGCTCAGCGCAGGCATAACTATAAATTTGGTGTAAACAGGGTATCTCCTCTCCGCCTCACTGCCAATCTCACTGGTGAAAATGATAAACTCATCATCGTTGAACTCATTGAGGTAGACCATGTCACGGTAATCATCAAGCGACGTGATAAACGTTGCGCGCTCCTCCTGGCTCCACGACGTAGGCCCAGAACAGTTGAAAAGAAAAAACGTAAACGAAAATGTTAACGAAAGGAGTAGAACTTTTTTCATGATTTTTATGTTTTAGTTTTGCTTCTTCGCTACAAAGCAATTTTTGTGCCACGGTTGGCCTGGGACGGCCTGGGTCTGACTCCGTCGGGCGCAAAAAAGCACCTCCGCGGGTGCATATTATGCTGCGGCAATTTGCTGATCGCTGCGCTCTTACGATAAAAATAGTATAATAATTTCCTCGAGAGTAAACTCTCAAAAAATTATTATACTATTTTTATCTACGTCAACCTGGAGGTTGACATCAGCAAATCTCCGAATGGCTAATTCAATTCACAATTCACAATTGGTATTAAATCTCAGCTGTTTACAATTCGAATTGGGTTTAAATGCCTTCGGGCATTTAATAAATTTTAGAATAGAATAGGCTGAACAAATTTATTTGATTCAGCCTATTGTGTTCTAAAATCATAGAACTTTAGCAAAAAGTTCTATGCCCAATATCGCAGGAGAAAATATGCACCCGCGCAGGTGCTATCTGCGCCCGACGGAGTCAGACCTAGGCCGTCCCAAGAAGTCACCTACAGCCCAGTAATCTTCTTGATTTCGCTCAATTTGTTGAGTGCTTCGAGGGGGGTAAGGTTGTTGAGATCGACGTCGCGGATTTGGTTGCGAATGTCGATTAGTACGGGGTCATCAAGCTGGAACATTGATAGTTGCATGTTGCTTATGGCGTCAGCTTGAGCTACGGCAGCCGATACTTTGTCGCGGCTTTTTGGTTGGCGCTTGGGCGTCGATGATGGTGTAATTTCACCGCTTCCGTAGACCTGCTCCAGGTTGTGGAGGATCTCGTCGGCGCGGCTCACAATCGAGGAGGGCATGCCTGCCATGCGCGCTACGTGTATTCCGAATGAGTGCTCGGTGCCTCCACGCTCGAGCTTGCGCACGAAGATCACTTTGCCGTCAACCTCTTTGACGCTTACGTTGTAGTTCTTGACGCGCTGACACATCTTTTCCATCTCGTTTAGCTCGTGATAGTGGGTCGCGAAGAGAGTCTTGGCGCGCGCTTTAGGGTGGTTGTGTAGATACTCAACCATCGACCAGGCTATCGAAATTCCGTCGTAAGTGCTTGTCCCTCGGCCAATTTCGTCGAGCAGCACGATGCTGCGGTCGGTGATGTTGTTGAGAATATTTGCCGATTCCAACATCTCGACCATAAATGTAGACTCTCCTTGCGAGATGTTGTCGGAGGCACCCACGCGCGTAAATATCTTGTCAACAACACCAATTGTTGCACTCTTTGCGGGGACAAAGGAGCCGATCTGCGCCATGAGAACGATGAGCGCAGTTTGTCGCAGGAGGGCCGATTTACCAGACATATTTGGTCCAGTGATCATGATTATCTGCTGCTGCTTGTCGTCCAAAAATATGTCGTTGGGGATATATTTTTCACCTACGGGCAGCAGGGTCTCGATCACGGGGTGGCGCCCCTGCTTGATGTCGATCGCCGCCTCGTTGTTTAGAGTGGGGCGAACGTAGCGACGCTCGATGGCCATGCGGGCAAATGATTGCAGGCAGTCGACACGCGCAATAATCTGAGCGTTAAGCTGTAAAGCATTGATATACTTGTCGATATAACAGAGCAACTGTGCAAAAATACGCTGCTCAATTGCGAGCATTTTCTCCTCGGCACCCAATATTTTCTCTTCGTACTCCTTTAGCTCGGCGGTGATGTAGCGCTCGGCATTTGTCAACGTCTGCTTGCGAATCCACTCCTCGGGCACCTTCTCTTTGTGTGCGTTGCGCACTTCGATGTAGTAGCCAAAGACATTGTTGAAGCTGATTTTCAGTGAGGTGATTCCTGTTGCGGCGATCTCGCGCTCCTGGATTTTTAGAAGTAAATCCTTGCCATGCAGCGCAATACGGCGCAGGTCATCGAGTTGGGGATCTACGCCCGACGCAATAACTCCACCCTTGGCGATCTGATTATTTTTCGGGTCGGGAAAGATGTCGCTCGCTAATTTTTCGCGCAATTCTGCTAGCTCATTTATTCGTGCAGCCTGTTCGTGTAGGCACTCGACGTCGGTGGATTCAAAGATCGCTTTAAGGTTAGAAAGCGCCATGAGCGACGATTTAAGCTGTACCAATTCACGCGGTGTAACACGCTGAGTAGCAACGCGCGATGCGATTCTTTCAAGGTCGCCAATAAGTGATATCTGCTCCTCGACGCTCTCGGCCAATTCACGATCGTTCGCCAATATTTCGACCATATCTTGACGCGCAGATATCCGCTCCACGCTGCGTATGGGCAGTGCCACCCAGCGCTTCAGCAGTCGGCTACCCATTGGCGTTTTGGTGCGATCTATTACACCCGCAAAACTGCTCTTGGTGTTAGCGCCATTGCTCGAAAAAAGTTCGAGGTTGCGAATTGAAAATTTATCGACCCATACATACTCTTCGGGGTCGATCCTCGAAATGGAGGCGATATGTGCAATATCCTTATGCTCAGTGAATTCCAGATAGTATAGAATAGCTCCAGCAGCCGAAATAGACGCCTCCATAGCTTCGATTCCATACCCTTTGAGTGAAGTTGTCGAGAGCTGCTTACAGAGATTCTCGCGCGCAATATCGTGCGAAAAGACCCACTCGTCGAGCTTGTAAGTGTATAGTTTTGAGCCAAATAGCGCGCGAAAACGATCATCCTCGCTCCGCTGATAGATCACCTCCTTGGGTGCGAACGATGATACGAGTTTTTCGATATAGCTCTCCGACCCTTCGGCGCAGAAAAATTCCCCCGTTGAGATATCTAGGAAGGCGACGCCACTGTTTTTTCGGCCAAAGTAGACCGAGGCGAGATAGGTATTTTCGGAAGAAGTTAGAGCATTTTCGCCCAACACCACACCTGGTGTAACTAGCTCAACCACACCGCGTTTAACCAATCCCTTGACGCTCTTTGGATCTTCGAGCTGCTCGCAGATAGCTACGCGTTGCCCTGCGCGAACCAACTTGGGCAAGTAGGTCTCTACCGAGTGGTGGGGGAAGCCCGCCAACTCGACAAAGCTAGCTGCACCATTGGCGCGTCGGGTGAGGGTTATGCCCAAAATCGAACTCGCCTTGATGGCATCTTCGCCAAATGTCTCGTAGAAGTCACCCACTCTAAACAATAAAATAGCATCAGGGTGAATGGCCTTAATGCTATAATATTGCTTCATTAGTGGAGTCTCTACATATTTTTTCTCTACTGCCATGTTGCGGATACTCTAGATGGTTAAACAGAGCTATAGTTATATGTAAGAGAGGTTTATACTACTTAGCGTAAGATACAGAACGGATCTCGCGGATCACGGTGATCTTCACCTGACCTGGGTAGGTCATCTCGTCCTGGATTTTCTTAGCTATGTCGTGCGATAATGATTCAGTCTCTTGGTCGGTAAGTTTCTCAGCACCAACGATTACGCGAAGTTCGCGACCCGCCTGAATAGCGTAAGTCTTAAGCACTCCTGGGTATGATTGTGCGATATCCTCCATGTTTTTGATACGCTTGATGTAGCTATCAACAACCTCGCGGCGAGCACCAAGGCGAGCGCCCGAAATTGCGTCACACACCTGAATAATTGGCGAAATGAGCGAGGTCATCTCCACCTCATCGTGGTGAGCACCAATAGCATTGCAAACATCTGGTTTCTCCTTGCACTTCTCGGCGATCTTCATACCGATGATTGCGTGTGGAAGCTCTGGCTCGTTGTCGGGCACCTTACCAATATCGTGGAGCAGACCCGCACGACGCGCAACCTTGGGGTTCAAACCAAGTTCCGAAGCCATAATTCCTGCAAGATTAGCCGTTTCGCGTGCATGTTGAAGTAGGTTTTGGCCATACGACGAGCGATATTTCATCTTACCAACCATGCGGATAATCTCGGGGTGTAGGCCGTGGATTCCAAGGTCGATAGCCGTGCGCTTTCCAACCTCTACGATCTCCTCCTCGATCTGCTTTTGCACCTTTCCAACAACCTCCTCGATACGAGCAGGGTGGATACGGCCATCTGTAACTAGTTGATGCAGAGCCAATCGCGCGATCTCGCGACGAACTGGGTCAAATCCGCTGATGATAATTGCCTCGGGGGTGTCGTCAACGACGATCTCCACTCCAGTTGCCGCCTCGAGCGCGCGGATGTTACGACCCTCGCGACCGATGATACGACCCTTAACCTCGTCGCTTTCGATGTTGAATACTGTCACCGAGTTTTCGATAGCAGTCTCAGTTGCAACACGTTGGATCGAAGCCACAACGATGCGTTTTGCCTCACGCGATGCGTTGAGTTTAGCCTCCTCAATAGTCTCATTGATATAGCCTTCAGCCTCCGATTTAGCCTCCGCCTTCATATTCTCAACAAGCTGACTTTTAGCCTCTTCAGAGCTTAGTCCAGAGATCTGCTCGAGACGAACATTCTGCTCACTGATAACCTTTTCGACCTGCTCCTGCTTAGCGTCTAGAGCCTCGATCTTCGAGCCTAATTGCTCGCGAAGCTTCTCAGCCTCCTTGATCTTCTTCTCAGCTTCACGCTGCTGATTCTGCAAATTTTGCTCGATCTGCTTAGCGCGATTCTCGCTCTGAGCAACCTCCTGATTGCGCTTATTAACAGCGCGATCGTGCTCACTTTTAAGCTGAATGAACTTCTCCTTAGCTTGAAGCATTCGCTCTTTTTTAATCATCTCAGCATCGGCTGTCGCCTTGTCGATAATAGCTTTTGCCTTGTGATTAGCTCCATTTTTAGCTAATATATTGCTCACAATGGCATAGACTACAACCGCAACAATAGCCGAAACGAGTGCAATTATAACTGTCATTCCTGTAGTTCCCATTAGTTTATAGTATATTTAATTTGTTTTCATAAAAAAAAACCCGCAAAGACTCCTCATCATTGTTTGACGAATCTGCAGATAAGTCATAAGTGGAGCTGCCTTAAATCGCAATCTTCCAATGGTACCCTAAAGGATACACCCTTGCGGGTTAAGGCCTGATTTTGAGAAAATGAGCTTGACTCCAATTTAAAAAATGTTCAGAATCGCAAAGCTTGAGGAATCTATGCGGGTAGATTGCCTATTTAAAGAACGTTGTTGGGTGGTGAAAATGTATGCCCAACGCATTTAATCTGTCTATTTCTGGTCGCCTAGACCATTCAAGTAGCTATCAATCTGCTCCTTTATGGTCGTCAGTGCGTCGACATCCTCTTGCTGCAGAGAGCCTTCGCGCTTGGCGTTGATGTTAACTATAGCCAACTTCAAAGCGGCCATCGCCAAGTAATCCTTGACTGTGAACTCCTTGATGTTGTGCTGCTGATAATCCGAAGTCAAAAAGTTAACTTCGCGCTCGGCCAAACGGTATACCTCCTCAGCTTCACTATCGATCATGAAGGAGTAGTTACTGCCCGCCAAAACGAGGTTTATCGCCTGCTTACCCATTTTTTCAATCTATCTATTCGTTAAGAGCACCCTGCTCTTGATCCACTTTACTCAGCAGAGCTATACAGCGATCAACCTCCCGCATTAACTGGTTGACGCGCGCCCGTGCTTTATTTCTATCTGTTCCATTACCACTCAAAGCCTCGCTCAATCTAAGCGACGAAAGCTCCGACGAAAGCCCCGCAACCTGCTCCTGAAGCTCGCGACGCTCAAGCAAAAGCTTCTCGCGCTGAGCCTCCAAATTGCGGTTTAAAGCGCTGACCCTCTTGTGGTCCGCAACCAACGCTGCTACCTGCGCCTCCAACTCCTTTATGATGCCCTTCTTCGCCATTTGTTACCTTAAGTTGTAATCAACAATTCAAAGATATGTATTTTTTTTTGATTTCACAAATTTTCGCGGCGGGTGAGTGGGGTGAATGGGCCAAAAATTGTGTTCGTGTTGATGTTATCGGACGGCCTGGGTATGTCTCCGACGGGCGGGGATAGCACCCCCGCAGGTGCAATTTCACCCCGCGCATTGGGCTTAGAGCTCTTAGCTCTAAGATTTTAGAACACAATAAACTGCCACAAATAAATTTGCGCAGCTTATTCTATTCTAAAATTTATTAAATGCCTTTAGGCATTTAAACCCAATTCGAATTATAAACAACGAAGGTTCAATACCAATTATGAATTGAGTTTGCAATTCGGAGATTTGCTAGCGACAAGCGACGAAAAGCAAATCGTCGCAGCGTGGTAGGCACCCGCGCAGGTGCTATCTGCGCCCGACGGAGTCAGTCTCAGGCCTGTCAAATCTAAACACCCTCGACAGCGCCATAGAGGTCATATTCCTCTGCAGCAGTGATAGTTGCAGCGTAGAAAGTGCCCTCCTCGAGCTCGACGTTGTGGCATGGGATAAGTATTTCGCAATCCACGTCGGGTGAGTCATACTCGGATCGTGCGACGTAGTAGTCGCCCTGCAGGGAGTCGATTATCACGCGTAGTTTTTGTCCTACGCGGCGCTCATTATTTTCAAATGAGATCTGGTTTTGCAGCATCATGATCTGCTCTACGCGACTCTCTTTCTGCTGCTCGGTTACGTTATCCTCCAGCTGCTCAGCCGAGTAGGTACCCTCTTCGGGCGAGTATGGAAAGACCCCAAGTCGCTCGAAACGCACGTCGCGCACGAACTGTAGAAGCTCCTCGAAATCCTCGTCGCTTTCACCTGGATAGCCCACAAGGAGCGTTGTGCGAAGCGCCATGTCGGGCATTGCTGCGCGCAACTTTTTAATGAGAGTGTAGGCCTCAGCTTTGGTGTGTCGGCGCTTCATGGAGCTGAGCATGTTGTCCGAAATGTGCTGAAATGGAATGTCCAAGTAGTTGCATATCTTGGGCTCGCGCGCCATTACCTCGATCACGTCGTCTGGAAAACCAGTTGGGTAGGCGTAGTGAAGTCGAATCCACTCGACACCCTCGATTTTGCAGAGTTCCTCGAGAAGTTCGGCTAGGCGGCGACGCTTGTAAATATCTACGCCATAGTAAGTTGTATCTTGTGCAATCACGATCAACTCCTTGACGCCCTTGTCGACTAGGCGGCGTGCCTCGGTCAATATCTCCTCGATGGGCACCGATATGTGACGCCCGCGGATGAGCGGTATGGCGCAGTAGCCACACTTCCAGTCGCAACCTTCTGAGATCTTTAGAAATGCGTAGTGCTCGGGCGTGGTCACAACGCGCTCGGTCTCAAGCTCTTTGCGGTGCTCGCCGCCCAACTTTTCGATGACCGATTGCCAATCTTTTACGCCGAAATATTCATCCACTTCGGGGATCTCACCGCGCAGCTCGTCGGCGTAACGCTCCGAGAGGCAACCAACGACGTAAAGCTCGTCGATGAGGCCATCCTCCTTAGCGTCAGCGGCTTGGAGGATCATCTCGATCGACTCCTCTTTGGCATCACCAATGAAGCCGCAGGTGTTGATAACTACGACCTCAGCGTCGAGCGAGTCGCTATCAAACTCAACGTCGTAGCCAGCCGCCTCAGCTTGAGCCATAAGGTGCTCGGAGTCAACAATATTCTTTGAACAGCCGAGCGTGATAAAATTAATTTTTCTCATCGCCAAATAGTGCGTTTACAAACTCATCGCTCTGGAACATGCGAAGTTGGTCGACACCCTCTCCGATGCCGATGTAGCGTACGGGGATGCTGAATTGGTCGCTAATTCCGATCACCACACCGCCCTTTGCTGTACCGTCTAACTTTGTGACAGTGAGTGAAGTAACCTGAGTTGCTTGGGTGAAGTGCTTAGCCTGCTCAAAGGCATTTTGCCCTGTTGAGCCGTCGAGCACCAACATCACCTCGTGAGGTGCGTCGGGGATCACTTTGGCCATCACGTTGCGGATTTTGGTGAGCTCGTTCATCAAGCCAATTTTGTTGTGCAGGCGACCCGCGGTGTCGATGAGCACCACGTCGGCACCGTTGGCAACGGCCGATTTTAGTGTGTCGTAGGCCACCGAAGCGGGGTCGGAACCCATCTCCTGGCGCACCATTGTCGCACCTGCGCGGTCGGCCCATACACCCAACTGCTCGATGGCAGCTGCGCGGAAGGTATCGGCAGCGCCTATGTAGACCTTACGCCCTGCTGCAGTGAGCTTTGCGGCCAATTTTCCGATGGTTGTGGTCTTGCCAACACCGTTGACACCCACCACCATCATAACATATGGAGCACCCTCTTTGACCTCGATTCCAAAATTTTGCTTGCTCTGCGACGCCTCCTCGAGAAGGAGGGCAACTTCGCTGCGTAAAATGCCCTGCAATTCGCTGGTGCCAAGGTATTTATCCTTAGCTACGCGCGCCTCAATATTGCGGATGATCTTCACGGTTGTATCCACGCCTACGTCGGAGGTGATTAGCACCTCCTCCAACTCGTCGAGCACCTCGTCGTCGACCGTTGTGCGACCAGCGATGGCGCGACTCAACTTCGAGAATATTCCGCTTTTTGTGCGCTCAAGCCCTGCGTTTAGCTCCCCCTGCTTGGCCTCCTGCTTTGGCTCCTCCGAGCTTTGGCTCTCGATTTTTGGCTCTTGAGGCTGCTCGGGCGTGTTTTTTTTCTTGAATAGGTCAAAGAATCCCATAATTTTAACTTTTTTTATGTTGCTTTTACTGCTTGCGCAAAAAACACTCGATGGTGTTCTCCATCAAACAGCAGATCGTCATTGGGCCGACGCCTCCAGGAACGGGAGTGATCACCGAAGCCTTTGGCTCGATAGCTGCAAAGTCGACGTCGCCACAAAGTTTTCCCGTCTCGGGGTCGCGATTAACACCCACGTCGATCACCACGGCACCATCGCCAACCATGTCGGCTGTAACGAACTTCGCGCGGCCGATGGCCACCACCAAAATCTCGGCACTACGCGTAACATCGGCCAAATCTTTGGTGCGACTATGAGCTATTGTGACTGTTGCATTTTCGTCGGTAAGTAGCTTAGCTACAGGTAGTCCCACGATGTTGCTGCGGCCTACGACAACAGCCTTTTTGCCGCTGATCTCGACCCCAGCCGCCTTCATCATCTTGATAATTCCCTTAGGCGTACATGGTAGTGTGCACTCCTGCTTGGTCCAGAGCGCAGCCACGTTAAGTGGGTGAAAACCATCGACATCCTTGCCTTTATCGATCGCAGCGATCACCTTATCCGAGTCGATGTGACGTGGCAAAGGGAGCTGTACGAGCACGCCGTCGACGCTCTCATCGCTGTTCAAATTGTCAATAATTGTTAATAATTCCTCCTCGCTGATGCTCTCGTCGTGACGAATTGTGGTATTTTTGATACCCACCTCCTCCGATGCTTTGGCCTTGCCGCGCACGTAAGATACGCTACCAGGATCCTCGCCCACCAAGATCACAACTAGGTGAGGCACACGGCCATACTTCGCTGGGAAACCCTTAACCTGCTCGGCCATCTCTACCTTGAGCGATGCCGCCAACTCTTTTCCGCTTATAATCATTTTAGTCTATTTTTTTATTGCCCAATGGCCAATGTCGGTGCGATGGAATAGTGCGTCGCAATCGATTTTGGCGATCTCATTTAGTGCATTTTGCTGCGCCGCCTCAAGGTCTGCTCCTTGACCTACAACGAGTAGAACGCGACCTCCAGCGGTGACAATTTTCCCCTCTTTGAGCGCTGTTCCCATATGGTATACCTTAGCGTCGAGTGAGTCTAACCCCTTGATCTCGAAGCCAGAAGGGTAGCTGCCAGGGTAGCCCTTAGATGCCAATACTATGCCCAATGTTGCAAAGTTATGCCACTCTACGGCCACAGGCGTGCTGTCGGCGATTGCCGAAAATACATCGTAGATGTCGCTCTTTAGGCGAGGCAAAACAACCTCAGTTTCGGGGTCGCCAAAACGAGCGTTGAACTCGATCACTTTGATGCCGTTTGCGGTCTTGATCAAGCCGCCGTAGAGCACACCATTAAATGCGTAACCCTCCTCGACCATCGCTTTAGCCGTTGGAATCATCACATTTTCAAGGGTATAAGCCTCATCCTCGGCCGTGATAAATGGAACTGGCGAGTAGGCGCCCATGCCGCCCGTGTTAGGCCCTTTGTCGCCATCGAAAGCGCGCTTATGGTCCTGAGCCACAGCCATTGGGTAGACGTTGACGCCATCGACGAAGCACATGAACGAGAACTCAGGGCCCTCCAAGAACTCCTCGATAACCACCTTGCCCTCGCCAAATTTGGCATCGAGCAACATATCTTTAAGCGCTGCCTCGGCCTCTTCAATTGTCGTTGGTATCACAACCCCCTTACCAGCCGCCAAACCGTCGTACTTAAGCACCGTTGGCAGAGAGCCATTGCGCACATACTCAATAGCTTGGTCGTACGAAGTGAATGTCTCGAACGAGGCAGTAGGGATATTGTGACGCTTCATGAGCTCCTTGGCAAACTCCTTGCTCGACTCGATCTGTGCCGCCGCCTTCGTGGGGCCAAAAATGCGTAGGCCGTCGGCCTTGAATGTGTCTACAACACCCGCTGCCAGAGCCACTTCGGGGCCAACTACCGTGAGGTCGATACCATTTTGTGAGGCAAAATCGCGTAGGCGCTCAACCTCAGTCTCCTTGATTGCGACACACTCGGCTTGTGTTGCGATACCCGCGTTGCCTGGTGCGCAGTAGATCTTCGAGACCTGCGTCGAACGGCTCAGCGCGTCGACTATTGCGTGGCAGCGTCCGCCGCCGCCGATTACTAATACCTTCATAGTCAGCTATTAATGTTTAAAGTGACGCATTCCAGTGAACACCATCGCGATGCCTTTCTCGTTGGCCATCTTGATAGAGTCCTCGTCGCGCACGCTTCCGCCTGGTTGCACGATAGCGTTAACGCCATACTCCGAAGCCAAAGTTACGCAGTCGTCGAATGGGAAAAAGCCATCCGAAGCCAATACTACGCCCTCGCTAACTCCCTTATCCTTAGCCTGATTAAGCGCAATTTCGGCAGATCCGATGCGGTTCATCTGACCCGCTCCAACGCCCAATGTCTGACCACCTTTGACAGCCACGATAGCATTCGATTTCACATGCTTCACAACTCTCCAACCAAACTCCATATCCGAGAGTTGGCTCTGCTCAGGCTTCAACTCTGTAACGGCCATATCTAGCTTTATATCAACGGTTTCAGTATCTAAATCTTGAACCAAAAGACCGCCGTTAACGCTCACATATTGCTGTGGTTTAACCTCGGCAGAGCTCATATCTACCTCCAAAAGTCGTAGATTTTTCTTTGTGCATAGAACCTCCAAAGCCTCAGCCGTGAATGCAGGCGCCATGATGATCTCCAAGAAGATAGGCTTCATTAGCTCGGCAACCTCGGCTGTAACTGTTTGATTAGTAGCTACGATGCCGCCAAAGATACTCACCGTGTCAGCCTCATAGACCTTTGTCCACGCCTCGACAACATCTTTTCCTGTCGCCGCTCCACATGGGTTCATGTGCTTGAGACCAACGCAGAATGGCTCCGAGAATTCGCGAACGATGGCCAATGCTGCGTTAGCATCTTGAATATTGTTGTACGATAACTCCTTGCCGTTTAGTTGTTTAGCCGATGCCAATGAGTATGAAGTGCTCTTAGGTGCAGCGTAGAATTTAGCCTCTTGGTGAGGGTTCTCGCCATAGCGAAGCGACTGCTTAAGGTCGAACTCGAGGAAGAGTTTCTCGCTAAGACCTGCGTTTTTGCGCATGAAAGTCGAGATCATCATATCGTACTCAGCGGTGTGGGTATAGGCCTTTGCCGAGAGCTCGAAACGTGTTTTGAGGGTTGTGCTACCCTCGGCCTTGATCTCCTCGACGATCTGAGCGTAGTCCGCTGGGTCGCACACCACTGTCACATCGTTGAAGTTTTTCGCAGCGCTGCGAAGCATCGAAGGGCCGCCTATGTCGATATTCTCGATTGCATCGGCCAACTCTACGTTAGGCTTCGAGATTGCCTCGCGGAATGGATATAGATTGACGCAAACCAGGTCGATGAATTCGATATTATTCTCACGAAGAGCCTGCAAGTGGCTCTCATCGTCGCGACGCGCCAACAGACCGCCGTGCACATTTGGGTGAAGTGTCTTTACGCGACCGTCGCAGATCTCTGGAAATCCAGTGATATCGCTAATGTTGATTACCTCTACTCCGCTATCTGCGAGTAGTTTCATGGTGCCTCCTGTTGCGATGATCTCCCAACCTGCGGCAACCAACTCACGAGCAAACTCTACGAGTCCGCTCTTGTCGCTTACGCTAAATAATGCTCTTTTCATATCTCTCTTCTTAATTTTAAAATTCTGTAAATTACTCAATTAGCCGCTTCACACAGCTAATGTAGAGTGGGTGCTCGACGGCGTGAATCATCTCTTCAAGCTGCTCGATCGAGTGGCCTTCATAGCGAAATGCCACCTGATCTATCACCCTGCCGCTGTCCAGCTCCTTGTCGACATAGTGGATTGTCGCACCAAAAATCTTGACCCCATAATCCAGGGCCTGCTCCATGGCGCGAGCCCCCTTGAAGGCGGGCAAAAGCGAGGGATGCAGATTAATTATCTGCCCTTCAAAGGCCTCGAGCAGTGTGTCGCCAACGATCCGCATATAACCTGCAAGGCAGATTAGGCTGACCCTCTCGGCGCGTAATGCCTTGACAATCACGCCCTCATAGTCGGCCTTCGACTCAAAGTCGCGCGGCGAAAGCACCAAGCTCTTAATGCCCAAACGCTCGGCACGAGAGATTACTCCTGCCGAGGGTTTGTCGCAGACCATTAGCGCAACTTCGCCCGCGATGGTTCCGTCGAGACAGGCCGCAGCCAGAGCCTCGAAGTTGGATCCATTGCCACTTGCGAAGATTGCGATACGTTTCATGGTCGTATACCTATATATTATATAATCTCAACGGCGCCCGCCTTGTCGGTGATGCGTCCGATGATTGTTGCGCGCTCGCCAGCCTCGGTGAGGATCTCGATAGCTTTATCAGCCTCGCTCTCGTCGAGTGCGATGACCATACCAACACCCATGTTGAAGATGTTGAACATCTCGCGATGAGCTACGCCGCCCTCGCGCTCGAGGAAGCGGAAAACGGGAAGAATTTCCCAGCTGCCCTCCTTGATCTCGATTCCCATATCATCTTTGAGGATGCGTGGAATATTCTCGTCGAAGCCGCCGCCTGTGATGTGGCTAATACCGTGAACATCACACCCTTTGACAACTGCCAACACAGGTTTGATGTAGATCTTGGTAGGTGTCAAAAGCACCTCTCCAAGTAGCTTGTCGCCCAACTCTGGGTATACCTTGTGTAGGTCGCTACCGCTGTCGGTAACGATCTTGCGAACAAGCGAAAAACCGTTTGAGTGCACGCCGCTCGAAGCCACTCCGATCAACACGTCACCCACCTTTACCTTCGATCCGTCGATGAGTTCCGACTTCTCGACAACACCACATGTGAAACCTGCGATGTCGTACTCGCCATCGGTGTACATGCCTGGCATCTCGGCAGTTTCGCCTCCGATAAGTGCGCAGCCCGATTGGCGGCAACCCTCGGCAACACCCGCAACGATCGACTCGATCTTAGCTGGCTCGTTGTGACCTACAGCCACGTAGTCCAAAAAGTAGAGAGGCTCAGCACCTTGCGCCAACACATCGTTCACGCACATGGCAACAGCGTCGATACCGATAGTATCGTGTTTGTCCATCTCGAATGCGAGTTTGAGCTTCGTGCCAACACCATCGGTGCCACTAACCAAAACTGGCTCCTTGACACTTAGTGCCGAGAGGTCGAACATGCCACCAAAGGCGCCAATATTACCCATAACTCCTAGGCGCGATGTCGATGCAACATGCTTCTTGATGCGCGCTACAACCTCGTAACCTGCTTCGAGGTTTACGCCTGCCTTTTCATAACTCTCTGCCATAATTTTATCTATGATTTTTTTATATTAATACCATTTTTTTTGTCTGCTCCATATAGGTCAGTTGGGTAACTGCCTGTGAAACAAGCTGTACAGAGCTCCTCGCGATGCCCTGCAGTGAAGAGGTGTTTGGCCTCGAGGAATACCAACGAGTCAGCTTCGATATACTCGCAAGCCTCTTGAGTGTTCATTCGGTACGAGAGTAGATCGCTCTGCGACGAGGTGTCGACACCATAAAAACAGGGGTTGCGATACTCGGGGCTGGCGATACGCACATGCACCTCTGTGGCACCCGCCTCCTTCAGCATCCTAACGATGCGTTTCGAGGTGGTTCCGCGCACGATCGAGTCGTCGAGAAGCGCCACTCGCTTGCCCTCCACGATTCCGCGAACCGCCGAGAGTTTCATCCTCACACCCTTCTCGCGCATAGCTTGCGAAGGTTGGATGAATGTGCGACCAATATATTTATTTTTGATCAGACCCATCTCATATGGTTTGCCACTTACCTCAGCATAACCCATTGCTGCACTGAGACTTGAGTCAGGCACACCTACAACGATGTCGCACTCGCACGGCGCCTGATCCCACAACAATTTGCCGCTCTCCTTACGGAATGTATGAACATTGCACCCCTCGATATTGGAGTCGGGACGCGCAAAGTAGATATACTCCATGGCGCACATGTTGTAGTGGCGATATTGCGAGTAGAGCGTCGATCGTAGGCCGTGGTGATCGATCGAAACCACCTCGCCTGGCTCAACGTCGCGGATATACTCGGCTCCCACTACGTCGAGTCCACACGTCTCACTACTAACAACATAGCCATCGCCCAAACGGCCAATTGAGAGTGGGCGCAGACCATATTTATCGCGACACGCGTAGATCCTATTCTCGGTCATGATCAGGAACGAAAAGGCCCCCTCGATCATGTTTAACGCCTCGACAATTGCCGAAATGCGGTCAACCGTACCCTTATCTTTCTTGATAAGGTGCGCCAAAACCTCGCTGTCGGAGCTCGATTGAAAGAGACTTCCGTTGTTCTCGAGGTAGCGACGCAACTCGTCGGAGTTGACCAAGTTACCGTTGTGGGCCATCGCAAAATCTCCGCTATTGTGGCGAAAGAAAAAAGGCTGTATATTCTCTGTGGCGTTGCCTCCCGAGGTTGAGTAGCGAACGTGGCCTATTGCGAGTGAACCTGGAAGCTTATCCATCTTCGACTCGTTAAAGACCTCTGTTACAAGGCCTTCGCCACGCACTCGACTAAACTCTTTGGAGTCGTCGACAGCTACAATACCGCAACTCTCTTGGCCGCGGTGTTGCAGTGTGTGAAGCCCATAGTAGGTGAGTGATGCAGCGTCGGGCACCCCCCACACTCCAAACACTCCACACTCCTCATGGATCTCACGATCTGTAACTTGAGGCATCATTACGCCTCGAGCTTTTGAAGACGAGCCAAAATCTCGTCGTAAGCCTCGATCACCTTACCTAGGTCGCGACGGAAACGATCCTTATCCAACTTCTCGTTGGTTGTCATGTCCCAAAGGCGGCATGTATCTGGCGACACCTCGTCAGCAAGGATAATCTCGCCTGATGATGTGCGACCGAACTCGATTTTGAAATCTACGAGTGTGATATTCATCTTCGCAAACATTGCGCATAGAGCCTCGTTGATCTTAGCTGTTGTTGCGTATACCTCATCGAGCTCCTCGTATGTCAAGGCGCCTAGAGCCACTGCGTGGTGGTCGTTGATAAGTGGATCGCCCAACTCATCGTTCTTGTAGCAGATGTCGTAGATTGTGTTCGATGGCTTTGTACCCTCCTCGATTCCAAGGCGTTGCGCCATAGATCCAGCGATGATGTTACGTACAATTACCTCGATTGGGATGATCTCAACACGGCGGCACAATTGGTCGCGGTCGTTCAAAGTCTCGATGTAGTGAGTCTTGATTCCAGCCTTTTGCAACTGCTCGAAGATGAGCGTTGAGATGGCGTTATTTAGCTCGCCCTTGCGCGCGATTGTTGCCTTTTTGATGTTGTTGAATGCTGTTGCAGCATCTTTGTAGTGGATGATGATTAGATCTTTGTCATCTGTTAAAAAGACCTGTTTAGCTTTGCCCTCATAGAGCATTTCTCCCTGTTTCATAGTGTGTTATTGATTTTTGGTTATTTTTTTTCTAAAGTAATTTACAGCGTTCACGAAGATCGGCTGGCTCTTCTCTCCCTCGATATTCTTGAACAAGTTCTGCTCGTAGCGCTCGGTGTGACCCATCTTACCTAGGATGCGACCATCGGCCGAGATGATTCCCTCGATGGCGTACGACGATCCGTTGGGGTTGTGTGGCGCCTCGGCGGTCACCTCACCCTCGAGGTCGACATATTGGAATGCAACCTGTCCAGCAGCAAATAGCTGATCGGCAAGCTCCTCACTCACAACGA
This sequence comes from Rikenellaceae bacterium, assembly GCA_044433705.1. GTDB lineage: Bacteria > Bacteroidota > Bacteroidia > Bacteroidales > Rikenellaceae > Alistipes. The sequence goes on from JAWXTG010000012.1 coordinate 30,888, forward strand.
ATTTACCCTCGCCGTGGCTCACCGCGATTGCGTGCTGCTCACCCAAGGTGAACGACGAAAGCCATGGCGAAGAGAGTGTCGAAACGCGCGTTGTCACGATCTGCGAGATGTGGCGGTTCACGTCGTTGCGGAATAGGGTTGGCGACTGGGTTGTAACCATTCCCAAGCGGCCGTATGGTAATAGGCCAGATTTGACAAGCGCCTGGAATCCGTTGCAGATACCGAGGATTAGACCCTCACGATCGATTAGGCGGTGGATTGCTGCGGTAACGTCGCGGTTGTTGAGCACAGTAGCGATAAATTTACCGCTTCCATCGGGCTCGTCACCCGCTGAGAATCCGCCACTTAGCATAAAGATGTGGCATGAGTCGATCATCTCAACCATCGTTGCGATCGAAGCCAAAGTGTCGTCGCTGGTCAAGTTGCAGAATACCGATGTGCGAACCTCAGCACCCGCTTTGCGGAACGCCTTTGCGGTGTCGTAGTCGCAGTTGGTGCCTGGGAAGATTGGAATATATGCGATTGGATTCTCGACAGCCTCGCCCGAATAGCTCACCGTGCGTGTTGGCGTATCGACAACTTTTGTTGTTGCATTGTTGACTCCCTTGTCGGGGTAGATTGAGGCGAAGCGCTCGTAGTTGGCCTTGCGAAGCTCCTCGATTTCGAAGCACTCGCCGTTGATAGTCAATGTTTTGTCCGCTACCGTCACACCAATAAGCTCGGCGTAGTCGCCCTCGATTGGGGATGTTGCCTCCACCACGATTGATCCATAAGCGTAGTTGAATAGCTCCTCCTCGGCGATGGTGATTTGTGCGCCCACCTCATTTCCGAAGCTCATCTTAGCCACTGCTTCGGCAACACCACCAAAGCCAACTGCGTAGGCCGAAACCACGCGTCCGCTCTCGATAAGTGCCGAAATCTGTGTGAAGAGCTCCTTGATTTGAGCCGTGTCGGGCATGCCATTCTCCGCTGGAGTGTGGCGCATAATGTATAGGTGGTTACCTGCCGCCTTGAGGTCGGTCGAGATCACCTTGCGTGCGTCGACCGTTGTGATACCAAATGCCATAAGCATTGGAGGTACGTTGATATCGTGGAATGTTCCACTCATCGAGTCCTTTCCGCCGATCGAGGGAAGCCCCAACTCCAACTGCATCTTAAGAGCTCCCAAGAGCGCTGCAAGTGGTTTTCCCCACGACTTCTCGTCGGTCATACGCTCAAAATACTCCTGGTACGAGAAGCGCATATTGTCGAACCTTGCACCCGCTGCAACAACCTTGGCGCAAGCCTCAATCACGGAGTATGCAGCACCATGGTAGGGGCTCCACGACGAGATGAATGGATTGTATCCGTGTGCCATGATCGAAGCGGTATTGGTCACTCCGTCGGTTGGTAATTTCTGCACAGAAACCTGAGTCTCAGAGTTTTGAGTGCGTCCACCGAATGGCATCAAGACTGTCGAAGCACCGATCGTAGCGTCGAACATCTCGACCAATCCACGTTGCGATGTGACGTTGTCATCCTCTATGTTGTTGATAACTCGCTGGCGAAGCGTATCACCCTCCACGGTGCGAGCAAACGGATTGCGGTTATCGACTGCCGCGATCTTAGCCGCCGCATAGTGCTTAGCACCAGCCGAGTCGATGAATTCGCGTTTGAGGTCGACCACAAGCTCCTCGCCGTAGAACATACGCATGCGCTTCAGGTCGGTCACATCGGCAATGTGTACCACCTCGAGATTCTCTTGGCGGCAATACTCCATGAACTGCTCCTTATCTTTAGCCTCGATGACAACCGACATACGCTCCTGCGACTCGCTGATTGCGATCTCGGTGGTGTTGAGTCCACTATATTTTGTCTTAACTCGGTCCAGGTAGATATCCAAACCATCGGTGAGCTCACCAATGGCAACGCTCACTCCACCAGCACCAAAGTCGTTCGACTTCTTGATCAGACGAGTAACCTCGGCACGACGGAAGAGGCGCGAAATCTTGCGCTCCTCGGGTGCATTTCCCTTCTGCACCTCGCTGCTACATGTCTCGAGCGACTCGGTTGTGTGCTCCTTTGATGATCCAGTTGCGCCACCAACGCCATCGCGCCCAGTGCGGCCACCGAACATAAGTACGATGTCGCCCGCCTCGGGACGATCGCGACGAACGCTATCTGCCTTAACGGCACCCACTACGGCACCCACCTCGAGGCGTTTTGCCACGTAGTCGGGGTGGTAGATTTCGCGCAGGTGTGTTGTTGCCAAACCGATCTGGTTACCATAGCTCGAGTAACCCGCTGCAGCCTTGTGGCTGATGATTCTCTGTGGAAGTTTACCCTCCATCGTCTCACTGACAGGGGCATAGATGTCGCCCGCGCCAGTTACGCGCATAGCCTGGTAGACGTAGCTACGACCCGACAATGGGTCACGGATAGCGCCACCCAAACATGTTGAAGCACCTCCGAAGGGTTCGATCTCCGTTGGGTGGTTATGTGTCTCATTCTTAAATTGTAGGAGCCACTTCTCCTCGGTGCCGTCGACATCTACGTTGACGAAGATCGAGCAGGCGTTATTCTCCTCGCTCACCTCCATATCGTCGAGCAACCCCTTGTGGCGCAGGTAGCGCGCACCGATGGTTGCAAGATCCATCAAGCAGATATCTTTGTGCTCGCGACCCATCTCGCGACGGATGTTGAGATATGCGGCGATCGACGAGTCGATATCCTCCTTTAGGAATGACTCCTCCACCTCAATCCCCTCTAGCTCAGAGGTGAATGTTGTGTGGCGGCAGTGGTCGCTCCAGTATGTATCCAAAATGCGCAACTCGGTGGAGTGCGGCTCGCGCCCCTCAGCCTTGAAGTACTCGCGAACCACGCGCAAATCATCGGCGTTCATCGCCAGACCCATCGTGCGGCAGTATGGCGCCAACTCCTCGTCGCCCATGGAGGTGAAGCCCTCCAGAACAGTTGCGGGGATCACCTCGGCCTGCTCCAAGTCGCTCAACTGCGAGAGATCCTTCTCGCGCGACTCTACAGCGTTGATCGAGTAGCGTTTGATACGCTCGACATCCGTGTCGCTCACCTCCGACGAGAGTAGAATGATGCGTGATGATTTAATACGTACGTCGGCCGTTGGCTCCAAAAGTTTTACGCAGTCGACAGCCGATGCTGCACGTTGGTCGAATTGGCCAGGAAGGAACTCAATTGCGATAAGTTTCATCCCCTCAGCCTCCAACGTGTCGGTCACCATGTCGGTCACACGCTCGCCAAACACCCCATAGCGGCTGCGCTCAACAAGATCCGCGGAGAATCCGAATAGGTCGTAGACACAGACGTGACGTAGACTCTTGATAGATAGGTTAAGATTAGTCTCCAACTCGTGGCGAAGGCTATCTGCCTCGACACAGAATTGAGGTCTCTTCTCTACAAATATGCGATAGTTGCTCATCAATTATATAATAGTTTGTTATTGTACAAATTTTTCTTGCCACTCACTTTTGTAGCCCTCCTCGTCGAGACCCACAAAGGTTATGTGACCCATTTTTCGCTTCGGCTTGCTCCCCTCCTTGCCGTAGAGGTGGATGTAGCACCCCTCGGGAACCCCCTGCTGCTCAATGCTTTGGGTAGCCTCAAGATCCTCTCCCAAGATGTTTTTCATGATTGTGGGAGCCACCAACTTTGGCTCGTCGAGCGGCATATCTAATAGGTAGCGCACCAACTCGCGGAATTGCGAAGTGGTACAACCCTCGATTGTGTAGTGTCCCGAGTTGTGTGGACGCGGAGCCATCTCATTGAAAATAACCTCGTTACCACGCACAAAGTACTCGATCGTGAGGATGCCCCTATAGTCGCATTCCTCCATAAATTGCTTGCTCTGCTCCTCGATTCTCGCGCGAAGATCATCGGAGATCTCAGCGGGAACAATCGAGAGATCTAAGATCCCTTGGCGGTGAACGTTGCGCCCCATTGGGAAGACCACGCTGCTCTGGTCGCCACGCACAACGATTGTCGAAATCTCGAAATCGAAGTCGATAAATTGCTCCAGGATGCAAGGTACGCTCAACAGGTCGAAAGCCTTTTCGATGTCATCCATCGAGCGGATAACTGCTTGACCATGACCATCATAACCCAACGTGCGAGTTTTGAGAACCGACGGTATGCCGATCTTCTCGACAGCCTCCAGCAGCGACTCCTTAGAGTCTACGGCCATAAATTCGGGGGTCTGCAATCCGTGTGCTCGCGCTTGGTTCTTTTCGCGCAGACGATCCTGAGAATCAAGTAGTTGATTGCAGCCTTGTTTAATATTATACTTTTCGCAGAGGGGGATAAGCACCTCGGCTGGGATATTTTCAAATTCGTAGGTCACCACATCGCAGCGCTGGCAGAGTGCCTCGAGCGCCTCAGCATCGTCGAATGGCGCCACAACACACTGGTCGGTGACCTTAAAAGCGGGAGCATTTGCCGAAGGATCGTAGCCTATTGTGGTGACTCCGAACTCCTTAGCGGCCTCGGCGATCATCAATCCTAGCTGACCAGCTCCTATGATTCCTATAGTTTTCATCAATTAATCAATAATATAACGTTAAATTTCGGCCGAGAGTACATCGGCGGTCTGCTTAGCTCGAAATGCGTCATATTTTGCGCTAACCTCCTGGTCTGAAAGGGCCAAGATCGAGATTGCAATGAGTGCTGCGTTTTTAGCGCCATTGATCGCCGTTGTGGCAACGGGGACTCCCGCGGGCATCTGCACGATCGAAAGAAGTGAATCCAATCCATTGAGCGCACGCGACTTAACGGGGACTCCAACCACGGGAAGTGGGGTCATCGAGGCCACCATGCCTGGGAGGTGAGCTGCGCCACCTGCGCCTGCGATAATCACCTGAATGCCACGATCGCGCGCACTTTTAGCATATTCGACCAACAGATCGGGGGTGCGATGTGCGCTAACCACGCGCTTCTCGAAGTCGATACCAAACGCCTCGAGGGTCTCAACGGCTGCCGACATCACCTCGTAGTCGCTTGTAGAGCCCATTATAATTCCAACTTTCATTCTATATATAATTAAAAATCCGCCACAACACTCTTTGCGTGTTATAGCGGAAACGTATCTATTCGGTTTTTAACAATCTGCCCTTGTGCGCACCAAAAGAGACAACCTCTTTGGAGTCGATGCACACTGCGTGGTTATGCAAATTATGTTGTCGCTTACACAACAACTTTGAGCTATAACTAGCCCCGTATCTATCTATATTTATGATCGTTACCATCTTTGCAAAACCATCTTAGCATTTCGACCACAAAGATAGAAAAAATATTTTATTTAGACGTACTATAATTGTAATAAGTTATTAACATATTTTGACAATTTTTCTTTCTGCGCGATTGTGTGTGGCCTGGGTTGTTTACAACTGACTCCGTCGGTCAACTTGAGGTCTGACTCCGTCGGGCGGAGATAGCACCTCCGCGGGTGCTTACATACGCCGCGGCCATTTGCTTTTCGCTTACGCTCATACGCTAAAAGTGTTATAATAATTTCCCCGAGAGTAAACTCTCAAAAAAAATATTATAACACCTTTATCTATGGCAACCTCAGGTTGCCAAAAGCAAATCTCCGAATGATTAGACCAATTCACAATTCACAATTCACAATTTATAATTGGTATTAAAACCCAGGAGCACAGCGCAAAGTGAACTTGCGGCCAGTGGCGGGGTGCTGGAGTGTGATCTGCTCGGCGTGGAGCATAAGTCGGTGGTCGGCGGAGCCATATAGGCGGTCGCCGACGATTGGGGTGTTGAGTCCTGCGGGGTGGGCGCAGTGAACCCTAAGTTGGTGTGTGCGACCTGTTTGGGGGTGTAGTGCTACGCGGCTGCGCTGACCCTCTAGTGCGATGAGGGAGTAGAAGGTGAAGGCGGGTTTCCCGATTTCGAAGTCGACTTGCTGGCGAGGTCTGTCGAGAGGGTCGAGCACTAGTGGTAGGTCGATTGAACCACTCTCTTTCGGCAGAGATCCTTCGAGTAGAGCTATGTATCGTTTGCGTATTGTGTGCAATGCAAACTGCTGCTGTAGAGATGATTGCACTTGTGCGCTTTTGGCTATTATGAGCACCCCTGAGGTGTCCATGTCGAGACGATGCACTATGAGGTTGTTGGGATTTACGTGGGGGTAGAGCTCCTCGGCGATGCTCTGCACGGAGATTTCGTGGTTCAAACCTCGAACCGAGGGCAGCCCCGAAGGCTTGTTGAAGGCCACCAGATGCTCATCTTCGTAGATCACCTCTAGCTGTTGCGCTATCTGCTCTTCGCAGTTGTGTTTGCGAGGTGGTTCAACCTCCAATCCCTGCAGCATGAAGCTTAAAATAGGGTGACATTTTCCGCGACATGCGGGGTAGTAGTGCATGTGTCGGCGCACCTCTCCTCGCGTGGAGTTGCCCCACCAAAACTCACCCATCGCTATGGGCTTCAGCTCATTAGCATAGGCGTAGTGGAGTAGCTTTGGCGCGGCGCACTCGCCCGATCCTGCGGGAGGCACGGTGCGGTTGTACTGCTCGAATATATCTATTAAGTTGCGTTTTTCGCCCGCTGCGTTGAGCATTTCGAAGCGGCTGAAGGTCAGCCTTTGTAGTGCAGCCGACCGTTTTTGACGCTCTTCGATTAGCGCTGTACGTCGATTTTGTAGATCCGCAATGGTCCGCTCTAGGGGTTCGCGCAGAGTGCGGAAGTGGAGTTCGCGGCGGCGTATAGCCCCCTTTTGGCGCTGGCTCTCAGCGCTTAACACGGCTAACTTCTCGGCTGAGCAGCCCTCGAGACGTAGCTGACGCCTCTGCGCACGCGATTGACTATACTCCTGGTAAAGTTGCTCTATTTCAAGTTGTTGACTTTCGGCTATTGCAGCAAGAGCCTCGCGAGCAGAGGCTAGATTGGAGCTACTGTCAATTGCGGAAACCTGGCGATTTATCTCCGAGATGTTGGCCTCTTCCGTGGCGAAGAATCCGTTGGGATCCAGTAGGTTAACTACGGGAGGTACAAAGTATGGGTGGATGGTTCTCTTGGCGAGATATCCCGAGAAGGCGGCCAGGAAGCCTAGCTCTCCGCGCTGGTTCTCGACAACGAGCACGCCAAACATTTTACCCTGCTCGATCTCGGCGTGCCACTGCTCCGATGCTTCGATGTATCGGCATAGCTCTTCGCGAGCCAGCTCAACGAGTGGATGTGGCTCATAATCAAAGGGATTGGTGAAGAGCGTGGGGCGTTCAATGGATATGTCGCAGCAGAGAGGATGAAACATAAATTTGGGTGTTTAACGCAGCTTAATTACTTATTATTAAAGCTATTCATTGTAAGTTGCACCCCTGCGGTTGCAAAAGAGAGTATCGCCTTGCCAAAGAACTCGAGGCGCTCGGGAAGTGCTGCGCACTCCTCTGTGTCCCACTCACCCAGCACGTAGTCGATCTGGTGGCCACGAGCGAAGTCGCCACCCACGCCGAAGCGTATGCGCGCATAGGCATCATTTCCAAGTAGTTCGGTGATATTTTTGAGTCCATTGTGGCCTCCTGCGCTGCCCTTCTGGCGCATGCGGAGTGTTCCAAAGGGGATTGCGATATCGTCGGAGATCACTAGCAGGTTCTCCTGGGGGATCTTTTCGGCCTCCAGCCAGTAGCGAACCGCCTTACCCGAGAGGTTCATGTAAGTGGAGGGCTTGAGTAGTGTGATTGTGCGTCCCTTATGTTTGAGGGTCGCCACATCGCCATAACGGGCCGATTTAAAAGAGATGTTGGATGCCTCAGCTAAGGCATCCAACACTTTAAATCCTACGTTGTGGCGGGTGTGCGCATACTCAGCGCCGATATTCCCCAACCCTACAACCAGGTATTTCATATCTTATAAGATTTAAGCCTCTGCCTTCAAAGAGCGAGATGCACGAGTTACACGAACGGCGCAAACAGCTGTTGTAGCAGGAGTTACAAACTTAACGTTCTCAACATTGAGGTCTCCAACGAAGATTGTCTTACCAAGCTCAAGCTCAGTAACGTCAACTACGATCTCATCTGGAAGGTTAGCCTCCAAAGCGCTAACTACGATCTTACGAGCTGAAAGAGCCAACTTACCGCCGACCTTAACACCAGCTGCGTTACCAGTTAGAACAACAGGAACTGCGATAGATACTGGCTTGCCCTCTTGAACGCGGTAGAAGTCGATGTGTAGGATCTGCTCACGTACTGGGTGGAACTGAACGTCACGCAATACTGCAGTCTCTTTCTTACCCTCGATGTCCAACTCTACAATGTAAGATGCTGGAGTGTAGATAAGTTTCTTTACCTCCTTAGCGTCGATTGCAAACGATACTACATCGCCACCACCGTACAATACACATGGGATTGCACCCTCGCGACGAACTGCCTTAGTAGCCTTCTTACCATACTCGGTACGTGCTACTGCTGAAATTTGAATACTTTTCATAATTCTTTTATTTTTAATATGTTACCACCAGCGCCACTCACTACTTGGTCCAGCCCCAGGATCAACCCAAACACTACCCAAAAGCCCATAAACGCCTGATTTGCCGACAAAGATAACCAAAATTTATACTTCTGCAAAATTTTTAATTTAATTTTTGTGCGGTGGAGGCTTTCAGTGCGCTTACAACATGTCGCCGAGGATGTTTACAACTGACTCCGAGGACGTTTACAACTGACTCCGTCGGGCGCAGACAAGCACCTGCGCGGGTGCATATTGTGCTGCGGAAATTTGCTGATCGCTGCGCTCTTACGATAAAAATAGTATAATAATTTTTTGAGAGTTTACTCTCGAGGAAATTATTATACTATTTTTATCTACGTCAACCTGGAGGTTGACATCAGCAAATCTCCGAATGGCTAATTCAATTCACAATTCACAATTGGTATTAAATCTCAGCTGTTTACAATTCGAATTGGGTTTAAATGCCTTCGGGCATTTAATAAATTTTAGAATAGAATAAGTTGTGCAAATTTATTTGCGGCAACTTATTATGTTCTAAAATCATAGAGTTTTGACAAAAAAACTCTATGCCCAATATCGCAAGAGCAATATGCACCCGCGCAGGTGCTTGTCTGCGCCCGACGGAGTCAGACCCAGGTCAAAGTCCCAGGTCAAAGTCCCACGCGCAAAGAAAGGGCAATTTTACATCTTCAACATCAATTAATATTGAAATATTTTACAGTTTTATATTTTATTTATTATCTTTGCCACATTATGGGAGAATTTATTGTTAGTGCCAGGAAATATAGGCCTGCGACCTTTAACAGTGTTGTGGGTCAGAATCACATTACCTCTACGCTCAAGAATGCTATTGAGCGCAAGCAGTTGGCTCACGCCTACCTCTTTTGCGGTCCGCGCGGAGTTGGTAAGACTACTTGTGCGCGTATCTTTGCCAAGGCTATTAACTGCCTGAACCCCAATGGTAATGAGGCCTGCAATGAGTGTGATTCGTGCCGCAGCTTCAATGAAAATAGATCGCTCAATATCCATGAGCTCGATGCAGCATCAAATAATACGGTCGATGATATCCGCTCGCTGATCGAGCAGGTGAGAATCATTCCGCAGCTGGGTAAGTATGCGCTTTTCATCATCGATGAGGTGCATATGCTCTCGTCGGCCGCTTTTAACGCCTTCCTAAAGACGCTGGAGGAGCCACCTGCGCATGCAATTTTCATCTTGGCTACAACGGAGAAACATAAGATTTTGCCGACAATCCTATCTAGGTGTCAGATCTTTGACTTCAATCGTATCAAGGTGGAGGATGGTGTCAGCTACCTTCGATACATCGCCCAGAAGGAGGCTATCTCTGTCGATGAGGAGTCGCTAAATCTGATAGCCCAAAAGGCCGATGGCGGTATGCGCGATGCCCTCTCGATGTTCGATAAGGCGGTTTCGTTTTGCGGATCGACGCTCGATTATAAGCGTGTGGCTCAAACACTTAATATACTCGACTACGACACCTATTTTACAATAACAAGCTCGCTTTTGAGCGGCTCCTACGTCGAAGCGCTGCTCACCTTCGATAGGGTGCTTTCGCAAGGTTTTTCGGCTCAGACATTTATGGCGGGTCTTGGGGCCCATTGCCGAGATCTGCTGGTGGCGAAGAATCCCGCTTCGCTGAGCCTGATGGAGTACACCGCTTCGCTGACCGAGCGCTATAGGCGGCAAGCCGAGGAGTGCACAATAGAGTTTCTGTTTGGAACAATATCGGTGCTCACCGAATCGGATGGCAAGCTGAAGCAGTCGTCAAACCAAAGATTATTAGTTGAACTGGGACTTATGAAGATAGCGGGTCTCGGTCAAAAAAAAAATAGTGGGGTAGGTAACTACCTCGATGTGGAGATTCAGCTGCCCGAATTGGTGGGCAAAACGACCCCTAAGGCCGAGGAACTTAAGGTTGTGGTTCAAGAGCCAAAGGTTGAGGAGCCAAAGGTTGAGGTTCCAAAAGTTGAGACTCCAAAGGCCGCAACTCCAAAGGTTGAAGCTCCAAAAGTTGAGTCAAAACCTGAGCCCGTGCGTCAAGTTAGGGCCGCGTCGACTCCCAGACCTCTGGTCTCGTTGTCGGATATCCTAAGCGGAGGGATGCCCAAGGGTGAAGTGGCTGAGGAGGTGAGAGTTGAGAGCAGGATCGACCCTCGTAGTGAGGAGCTGTTGAATCTCTCCCGTGAGGCAATTTTGGAGTTTATCTCCTCGTGGCGTCCGCGTTTTGCGGTCACTTTTGGAGCGATGACCTTCGAGGGTCATAAGATCGCGGTTAAGGTGCCGACCAGCGAACTTAAGACTGAGATTGAGCGCTCTATGAGTGAATTGCTGCATAAGGTTGTGGAGATCGCGGGCATCGGAGGCCTTGTTGAGCTCGAGATCATTCTCGATGAAAAAATAGTGGCGACGCGCCCCGTGAAACTCGAGGATAAGATTGCCCACTTGGTGAAGATCAACCCCGAACTCTCGAAGTTCAAGGAGAGATTTAACCTATATATTGAATAATTTAAAAATGAATATAATATAAGATGTCAAACAAAAATTTTATTGAAGAATTAGAGTGGCGTGGAATGATCCACACGATTATGCCAGGTGCTAAAGAGCAGCTGGAGAAGGAGTTAACAACAGCATACTTGGGTATTGACCCAACTGCCGATTCACTTCACATCGGACACCTTGTGGGTGTGATGATCCTCAAACACTTCCAGGAGTGCGGACATCGTCCGTTGGCTCTCATCGGCGGCGCAACTGGAATGATTGGCGACCCGAGTGGTAAATCGGCAGAGCGTAATCTCCTTGACGAGCAGACCCTTCGTCACAACCAGGCTGCAATCAAGGCGCAGCTCTCGAAGCTTATAGACTTTGATTCTGACGCTCCAAATGCAGCTCAGATGGTCAATAACTACGACTGGATGAAGAATTTCTCGTTCTTAGAGTTTATTCGTGACATCGGTAAGTGCCTCACGGTTAACTATATGATGGCTAAGGACTCAGTGAAAAAACGTTTCAATGGCGATGGCGACGGAATGTCGTTCACAGAGTTCACCTACCAGTTGGTTCAAGGTTACGACTTCTTGCACCTCTACGAGTCGATGAATTGCAAAATTCAACTCGGTGGAGCCGATCAGTGGGGTAATATCACTACAGGAACTGAGCTTATACGTCGCAAGATGGGCTCTGAGGCTGAGGCATTTGGCATCGTTTGTCCGCTTATCACCAAGGCCGACGGAACCAAGTTTGGAAAGACCGAGAGTGGCAACGTCTGGTTGAGCGCTGAGTACACATCGCCCTACAAATTCTACCAATTCTGGCTCAATGTGAGCGATGAGGATGCAAAACGATATATCCGTATCTTCACGATGCTCGACCGCGAAACTGTCGAGAGTCTCACAGCTCAGCACGAGGAGGCACCTCACACCCGCATTCTGCAAAAGCGTCTAGCTGAGGAGGTTACAACGATGATTCACTCAGCCGAGGAGTTGCAAAAAGCTATCGCCGCTTCGAATATTCTATTTGGTGGCGCAACATCCGACGCGCTTAAATCGCTCGACGAACAGACTCTGCTTCAGGTGTTTGAGGGTGTGCCACAATTTACAATCTCGACCGAGGCACTTGGCTCTCAATTTGTTGATATCTGCACCGAGAAGGCTGCGATTTTCTCGTCGAAGGGTGAGTGTCGCAAGCTGATTCAAGGTGGAGGCATATCGCTCAATAAGGAGAAAGTTGCAGATGCATCATACGCAGTTGAGGCTAAGGATTTGATTGCCGACAAGTACCTTTTGGTGCAGCGTGGCAAGAAGAATTACTACCTAATTACAGTCGAGTAACAATGCATTACAAGATCAAGCTTAGCGAGATGGAGTTTCGGGCGTTCCACGGCTGTTACGACCTCGAACAGAGAGTCGGCAACCGCTTTGTGGTCAATCTCGAGATCTCGACATGGCAAGATAATATCGCTGCCGACAAGGTGGAGCAGGCGGTCAACTACCTGACTGTCTATGAGGTGGTTGCCGAGCAGATGAAGCGAACGCAATGCACAATCGAGGCGGTAGCACTCAATATCATTACAGCGATCAAGAGCCAATTCGCTCAAATTGAAGCGGTTAAGTGCGAAGTTGTAAAGTTAGCACCACCTCTCGGCGGTAAGATCGCCAGAGTAAGTGTAGTTTTGGAGGAGTAAAAACCAAGGATTATGGAGATAGGAGATAGTTCAAGAGCAACGCTGGGCAGTCGCGTAGGTGCGATCCTTGTTGCTGCGGGAGGTTCGGTAGGACTGGGAAATATTTGGAAATTCCCCTACGTGTTGGGTGAGAGCGGTGGCGCAGCATTTTTTGTCGTCTACTTGGGCTGCATCGTGCTGCTCGGACTGCCGATCATGCTCGCCGAGATGGCCGTGGGTCGCGAGGCCCGCGGAAATGCCGTGGCCGCATATCGACACTTCGACCCCCGATATAGATTTTTGGGCTTTGTCAATGTGCTTATCGCCTTTTTCATCATGGGATTCTACTTCGTGGTGTCGGGATGGACGGCAGAGTATTTCTATAGTTCGGTGACGGGTCAACTGTCGCAACTCTCTACAGTAGAGGAGTATACGGCCTTATTCGACTCATTTAAGTCGAGCGCATGGAAACCCCTGATCTTCACGTGGATCTTTATTGGTGCCAACTATTTTATCATCGATAAGGGTATAAATAAAGGTATCGAAAGCGTTTCGAAGCTACTTATGCCCATACTCTTTGCGATACTTATAGCGCTGTCAGTCAAGTCGTTGATGATGCCAAATAGCATGGAGGGTGTGAAATTCCTATTTAAGCCAGACTTCTCGAAGATTACAACCGATGTATTCTACAAGGCGATGGGTCAAGCGTTCTTCTCGCTCTCTGTGGGTCTGGGTGCGATCATCACCTATGCATCGTACTTCGATAAGAAGACCAAATTGCTACCTACAGCGTTGAGTGTCACCTTTTTAGATACGATGGTGGCTGTCATCGCTGGTGTGATGATTTTCCCTGCCGTCTTTAGCGTCGGCATCGAGCCCACCTCGGGCCCGTCGCTAGTCTTTATCACGCTGCCTGCCGTACTTAATAGTATGCCTCTGAGCGCTTTATGGTCGTCGGTATTCTTCTTGTTGTTGATAATTGCGGCGCTTACATCGACCCTGTCACTCTTCGAAGTTGTGACACTTTATGTAATTGAGGAGTGGAAAATTACGCGCCGAAAAGCCACTATATTCACCGCACTCATAATGGGATTACTCGCTTCGGCAGCCTCCTTGTCGCTTGGTGCGTGCCCTGGAATCTCGTTCGCAGGGTTCAACCTATTTGACGGACTCGACTACATTAGTTCAAATGTGATGCTGCCATTGAGCGGTATGGGTATCTCGATCTTCGCAGGTTGGGCGGTCGACCGATCAATATTAAAGAAGCAGTTAACCGACTATGGTGAGTCCAAGTTGTTATTCTTCAATGTGTTAGTGGTTCTTCTTCGCTATGTATGTCCAATACTTTTGGCCATCGTTTTCTTCGACAGTTTGGGCCTGATTTAGTTAAAATAATATGATAAACAATAATAAATTTTTCATTTCTACAAAAATCCTTGTTACCATAAAGGAGTACTTCCTTATGACCGTGGGTATGTTCCTCTACGCCTTCGGCTGGATTGGCTGCATCCTCCCTGCGGGCGGAGTTGGCGGTGGCGCCTCTGGTCTATCCATTATTATATGTACTGCGCTGGAGAAGTACTTCGGCGTGAGCATCGAGATTGGAACTATGGTGTTCTGTATCAACTCTATACTACTTATAATCTTGGGCCTCATGGTGGGGTGGAAATTTGGCGTTAAGACAGTCTACTGCATCTCGATTTTGTCGATTGCCATGAATCTGTTGCAGACTCTCCTCGACGGCTACGTTTTATTCGAGCTTGAGACCATCCTCATGATTGCGCTGGGTGCGATCTCCTCGGGAATTGGTGTGGCACTCTGCTTCAAACAGGGTGGGTCAACGGGTGGAATAGATATCGTTGCGATGATTATAAACAATTATCGCACAGTGTCTTATGGTAAAATTGTTGTCTACTGCGACTTCGCAATCATCGGTTCGTCAATGCTCATTGGCATGGGTATCGAGGCGGTGATTTATGGATATCTGCTCACGGCAATATTCAGCTATACGGTCGATCTTCTGATGTCAGGAAGTCAGCAATCGAGCCAAATTTTCATCATTTCTAAGGATCCGCAGGCCATGGCCGACGCAATTATGAATAGTCTGCATCGCGGAATTACGCTCATCGATTCGCAGGGGTGGTACACCAAAGAGTCCTCGAAAATTGTGATGATCGTCTGTCGCAAGCGCGAAAGTGGCATGATTCTTTCGGTTGTGCGCTCGGTTGATCCCGAGGCGTTTATCACCGTTGGTTCGGTTATGGGTGTCTATGGACAAGGCTTTGAAGAGTTGCGAAAGATCTAATAATCAACACTATGGTGCGTTATGCCGATGTTGTGCTGCCTCTGGCACAGGAGCCATTTACCTATCAATTTGACTCGTCAATGGAGGTGGTGCTGGGTGCTGCAGTGATGGTTCCCCTTGGCGTGCAAACCCAAAAATTCTACACTGGCATCGTTTGGCGAATAAGCGATGAAAAGCCTGATTATAAGCGACTTAAATCGATAGTTAGAGTGCTCTACTCGCGCCCGCTGCTCAACGCCGTGCAACAACGCTTCTGGGAGTGGGTTGCCCAATATTATATGTGCACCTTGGGTGAGGTGATGCGTGTGGCGCTGCCGTCGATGATGAAAGCCACAGGACGCAGTGAATCAGAGTTTTCGCTCGAAGAGTTTCGCCCGCGTAGCGAGTATTATGTCTCGATGCGACAATTCAGCGACGATGAGTTTGCGACCATCTTGGATAAGTGTGTGCGTCGAGCGCCAAAACGTCATAAGGCAATTTTAGAGATTGCTGAAGCACTTAAAGGTGTTGATTGTCAGCTGTTTCCACGTAGGCTTCTCTCTGCCGATATGGCTACACTTCATGGCTTAGCGCGTAAAAATATAATCACACTCGAGAGTCACGATGTCACCGAGGAGCAACTCTCTGGTGCGCTATTTTCGCTGCCGCAACTCTCTGATCATCAGCAAGAAGCGCTTGCGGTGATTGAACAATCATTCTCAACTAAATCGACCGCCTTGCTCCATGGAATTACAGGTTCAGGAAAGACGGAGGTCTATATCCACCTCATCGCACAGCGGCTCGAGCGCGGAGAAGATGTGCTGCTGTTGCTCCCTGAAATAGCTCTGACAGCGCAACTTATCGAGCGCATGGAGCGAATTTTTGGCTCGCGAGTGATCGCCTACCACTCGAAGCTCACAGCGCAGAAGCGTACCGAGACCTTTTTGCAGATCAATAATCGCGATGGTGGTAATTTTGTTGTCGGCGTACGCTCTTCTATATTTCTGCCTCTCAGGAGGTTGCAGCTTATAATCGTGGATGAGGAGCATGACTCAAGTTACAAGCAGAGCGACGTTGCTCCCCGTTATAATGCTCGCGATGCAGCTGTTGTAATTGCCTCTATGCGAGGCGGTAACACTCTGCTTGGCAGTGCTACGCCCTCACTGGAGAGTTGGACCAATGCTATGAGCGGTAAGTATGGTTTGGCTAAGCTCACAGAGCGCTATGGCGCTGCAGAGGAGCCCGAGATAATTATCTCAGACACAGTGCGTTCGGTGAAGCGCGGAGAGCGCAAAGGGCACTTCAATTTTGAACTTCTCAATAAAGTTAAGGAGCGTCTAGAGCGACAAGAGCAGGTGATTTTGTTTCAAAATCGCCGAGGATTTGCCCCCTACATCGAGTGTGTGGCGTGCGGCTGGAGCCCTCGTTGCCCTCACTGTAATGTTACTCTCACTCTTCATAAGGCCGCCTCGCGCCTCACATGTCACTATTGTGGTTATATCGAGCAACTGCCCGCGCAATGTCCTCGGTGTCAATGTTCTGAGCTAAAGCCGATGGGCTTTGGAACCGAGAAGATCGAAGAGCAGATTGGCGAGTTACTCCCCTCGGCGGCGGTTGGTCGGCTCGATCGTGATAGCGTAACTTCGCAGCGTGCTTTGGGCGAGATCGTCGCTCGTTTTGAGCGCGGAGAGACTGATATTTTGGTTGGTACTCAGATGGTTACCAAGGGCTTCGATTTCGAAAAAGTGACCCTTGTGGGAATTCTCAACGCCGATAATATGCTCAACAGTCCCGACTTCCGCGCCGAGGAGCGGGCGTTTCAGTTGATAACGCAGGTGGCAGGTCGCGCAGGTCGACGTGGAGCCAAAGGGGAGGTGATTATACAAACTTCACAGCCAAATCACCGCACTTTATCCTTAGTTATAGCTAAGGACTATGAGGCCTTTGCAGCGACACTTCTCGCTGAGCGTGAGTACTTTGGCTATCCCCCATATGCACGAATTATCGCTATAACTATGCGCCACAAAAGCCTCGATAGGCTCAACGCAGCAGCGAACTACCTCTCGACCACTTTGCGAAATATTTTCGGACGCCGACTGCAGGGGCCTGTGGCTCCTCCGATCGATAAAATTCGCGATGAACACATCGTAGTGATGAATTTGAAGATCGAGTCAGGGGCATCTAATAGCAAGGCTCGCAGCATTCTTGCTCAGAAAATCAGTGAGTTACATGCTGTTAACGAGTATAAATCAGTAGATGTCATCTGCAATGTCGACCCTCAGTAAGATCGGCGCCGAGGTGCTCGCGATGCTGCTTCCCGCTAGTTGCGTCGGCTGCGGCAAGATCCTCGATCCTCATGTCGAGTGCTTCTGCATTGAGTGCCGCGCGAACATGCCCACCACCAACTTTCATATGGATTGCGACAACCCGATGGCGGTAAAATTGCGCGCTCAATGCGCTGTAGTTGAAAATGCCGCCGCACAATACTACTACACTTATGGTGGAAATTGGCGCACGGTGATCCACAACATCAAGTATCGAGGGATGTGGTATGCGGCCTACCGCATCGGGTATATTTACGGTTGCGAGCTGAAGGAGTCGGAGCTCTACCAAGATGTCGATTTGGTGGTGCCTATTCCACTGCACTTTACGCGCATGCTACGTCGGCGTTACAATCAATCGGAGTTGATAGCCAGCGGAATAGCGAAAGCTTTGGGCGTCACGGTCGATCGTCGGACGGTCGTGCGACATCGCAACAATAAGAGTCAGGTGACTCGCACCAAGATGGAGCGATGGGAGAATGTTGAAGGGATATTTTCTGTAAAGCGCCCCGCGAAATTCGACAGAAAACACATTCTTCTTGTCGATGATGTGTTCACAACGGGCGCCACGATAATATCCTGCATCGAGGCTATTTCGGCGGCGGCACCCACGTGTAGGATATCGGTTGCCACGCTAGCTGTGTCGCGAAACGTAGTTAATAAACATATAGCTTAAGTTGTTAAAAATCAATAATATGAAAACGAAAATTGATCTTTATGTCGCCGATCAGGTTCGACGTATTCGACGCGAGAAAGGCGTTTCACAATCGCTGCTGTCCTTCGGAATTGGCGTAAGCAAAGGCTTCGTGGGGCAGGTGGAGAGCGAAAATAGCGCCTCAAAGTACAACGTTAACCACCTCTACGAGATAGCGCGTTTCCTCGACTGCTCCATGCAGGAGTTTTTTCCTGAGAGGTGACCTCGGGGCTCACTTTGACGTTTCGTCACTCCGTCGCGCAGAGCGGGATAGCATCAGGGCAAACGCATGAAAACTTGCTCACTGACTCCGTCGGACGGGGTGCTCCCCGCGGAGCTAATCTTGTGCAGCTCCTTGGGCTTAAAGCTACGCTTTAAGATTTTGAAGTGTAGTAGTTTACCGCAAATAAATTTGCATAAACTATTACACTCCAAAATTTATTAAATGCCTTTTGGCATTTAAACCCAAGTCGAGGTTGAC
>JAWXTG010000012.1:49410-61524 GCA_044433705.1 Rikenellaceae bacterium
AGGTTGACATAGATATATGTGATATGGCAACCGTTGAAAGCTTGCTTTCATAAGATTGGCGTAGCACATATATCGTCCAAGCGAAGCCTCACACAATCAGCGCAATAAAGGTCAAAAACCAAAGGTTTTTGGATCCAAGCTTAGCTTGGCGCCTGCGCGGCGTAAGCGCAGTGAGAGAGTTATTTTTCGTGCGTTTACCTAGGGGATAGCATCGGTTATATAGCGCTAAAAAAGCAGCACTAAAGCAGATGCTAAAGTGATCCAAATCACCAACTTACGGTATACCTCTTCGGGGACAGCCCGAACTAAGTAGATGCCCACGACCGAACCAATTGCAATAAAGGGGATCATGCATAGGCCAATAATGATTGAGTCGTAGTGGATATTGTCCCAGACCCAAATTTGGAGCGGCATTTTGATATAGTTGATGGCCATGAAGAACCACGCGCTCGTGCCAACAAACATCATCTTCGGCATCTTCACCGAGAGCAGGTAGACCGACATAATTGGTCCTGCGGCATTGCCAATCATCGTCGCGAAGCCACCAACAACACCATAGGCCGCCAAGAGCCACGGCCTATGTGTGCACTCCTCGCTACGGCTCTTCATCTGGTTGATAACCAGCACAGCAACGCTAATGAGAATCGAAAAAGCCAGAAGGTACCTAAACCACGCCGAGGGTATAAAGTGATCTACAGCGATACCCACAAAAAGTCCCACAACAGCCCAACCCAGCAGCTTAATTAGGTGCGACCAGCTACAACTACGTCTGTAGTAGATGATTGCGCCCAGGTCAGCCAAGCAGAGGATTGGCAGCAGTAGTCCCGTGGAGGGCTTCGCCCCAAAAGCTAAAGCCATAATAGGCACTACGATAGTGCCAACAGCAGCAAAACTGCTCTTCGTGAAGCCAATCAAAATGGCACACAGAATCATAACCCACCATAAACTTGGATCGGGTAGCAAATTTATAATATAATCCATAATGGCGTAAAGGTACAACTTTTTTTCGCCTATGCGGTTATCTTTATTGTGAAAATTATTTTAAACAGATTCTTACCTATGCTCGCCCCGTCTTTTGAGGTAGTCGATAAGGTATTGAGGGCGGTCGGTTTGTATCATCGAGGCTCCGAGGGTGTCGATTATGTATCCGTAAGCACCATCTATATCTTCGACTGCCATATCGTCATCGTGGCCTCCGCAGAGGGTGCTCCATAGGGTGTTGTACCATATTTTGGCACGACCATTGAGCCTCTCGACCATCTCTTTAGGGAGTGGGTTGGAGTCATCCTTGAAGAGTAGCTCGAATGCGAAGGGTGGGTTTTTGTAGTTTAACCATAGGTCGATCTGCTCAGAGGCGTTCGCGTCGTCGAGCGAGATGATGGGCATATATAATATAGGTGTGGGATATTGCTCTAGATCCTCGGCCACCTGCTCGATCGACTTTGTACCCTTGAGGACCACTTGGTCGACCATTCCAAGGCGCTCGAGTATTGGGTAGATTTCGGGGAAGTAGTCGTAGGCGTGGTCGATGTTGACCATAATCTTACCTTTGGTTACCGCAAGTGCCTCCTCGAGCGTGGGTACGCGGTTGTTGGTCTTGATCGCACATCCATTTCTGAGGTATAGCTCGCTGATCTGCTCCATTGTCATATCGCTAGCTCTGCCACTCCCTGTTGTTGTGCGGTTGAGGGTGAGGTCGTGCATCAAGATGAATACGCCATCGCTGGTGCGCTTAAGGTCGATCTCGACCATATCGGCCCCCATCTCGATGGCGCTCTTGATTGCGTTAATCGAGTTCTCGGGATGGTTGCGCCAATCGGCGCGGTGGGTGATCACGTTGACGCTCTTCTCGTTGATGTCGACCACGCGACTACGGAAGTCTCTCTCGGTGGTGTTGCCTCCACACGCGATGGCGAGTAGGAGTGTTGCGCATAGCAACAGGTCTCTAAATTTTACCATTTTTTTATACATTTTTTTGAGTTAGTACACAGTGTTGAGTACAAATGTATCTATTTTTTTGTGAATTGATACAGCCCAATGGTATAAAAATCATAAAATTATGTCGATTTTTTCAAGGTGAAAAAATATGTGTTACAAAGGTGTTAAAAATTAAGAAATAACTACGTATAACCTCTGCACTGTGGTGTACTATATGAAAACTGGCCACAAAAAAATATAATATTTATGGAAGATAATAATATCGAAGAGCTTCTTCGCAAATATATGAACAATGATCTCACGCCCCAGGAGTCGGAGCGGGTGGATCGGTGGATCGTCGACAATATTGACTCGCCAGAGTATGACGATCTCTTTAGCCGCCTCTTCGATAAGACGGAGCGCCCCGAGCCTACCTCTAAGGATATCGACAGGGGCGAGCGGACGTTTCGCAGCATCAATCGCTTTATCGACCAGTATGAGAAGGTTAGTCGGGTCGACACGCTAAACCGTTGGCGCTCGATACTCGTCGTGGTGCAGTTGGCCGCTATGTTTATTATAGGTCTGTTCACATATCAATATCATAACGACCTTCGCGATGCGCATAACTGGAGCGAGGTCTATGCCGCAAATGGAGAGACGCTACGTGTCGTTCTACCCGACGAGTCGGTGGTGTGGCTCCACAACGACAGCAGGGTTACCTACCCTAAGAGGTTTGGGAGTGGGGAGCGTAAGATCTTCGCCGAGGGTGAGATCTTCGCCGATATAACCACAGATGCTCGCCACCCATTTGTTGTGGCTAACTGCGGCGCGAGTGTCAAGGTGTATGGTACGAAGTTCAACTTCAAGGCTCGTCCCAATGACGAAAAGGTGGAGGTTACCCTTCTCGAAGGTTCGGTGACGCTTGCCATTTCGACCCCGAGTGGTAGCGAGATGAGCTACCAGTTGAGCCCTGGCGAGACGATCGAGGCGAACCGCAAAACAGGCGAGAGTGTGCGATCGCTAATCAATGTCGAAGAGTATATCTCGTGGAGAGATAAGAGGGTATTCAACTTCGTGGATCAGCCTCTCTTCGAGATCGTCGCCGAGTTGGAGCGCAACTTTAACGTCACCATCGTGGTGAGTGACAGTGAGTTGCTACTGATGCGCTTCTTCGCCACATTCACCAACCAAGAGAGCCTCGAGGAGATACTCTGGGCGTTGGGTCGCTATAACAACATCGAGATTACAAAGCAAGAAGATATATACGTAATGAAACAATTCACTAACTAATTATTTATTCTATGAAGAAACTAGACTCAAAAAAATTCACTCCGCACCTGCGGAGAGTTGTTGCGGTCTCTTTGATGCTTCTTCTCTCGACCTTTACACTCTCGGCACAGATCAACGTGTCGTTCAATGGGGTTAAGGTGAGTGAGGCGATCAAGTACATTCAACAAAACTACGACTACTCGTTTGTAATGAATACAGACGATGTGGAGATCACCAAGATAGTCTCGGTTAAGGGCTCAAATGCCTCTATCGAGTCGATTCTA
This sequence comes from Rikenellaceae bacterium, assembly GCA_044433705.1. Lineage (GTDB taxonomy): Bacteria > Bacteroidota > Bacteroidia > Bacteroidales > Rikenellaceae > Alistipes. The sequence continues at coordinate 52,881 of JAWXTG010000012.1, forward strand.
GATCAAATCTTTATTGATCAAGCTGTCAAGCACACTGTCGAGGGACAGATGATCTATGTCTCGTATGACAAGCGAAAGGCGCAGAAAGTCATCCGCCGCACCTCTCTTAATGGACGTATCGTGGACTCTGAGGGTGCCCCCATCCTCGGAGCTACGGTTATCGAGAGCTCGACCAACAACGGTGTGACAACCGATGTCAATGGTGAGTTTAACCTCAAGACCACAACCCCTTCGCCTACGGTGACCATCGGTTACATTGGATTTGTGAGCCAAACTATCTCGGTGCCCGACAGCCAGTCGACCCTCAATGTAACCTTGTTGAGTGATGTGCTCGCTGTGGATGAGGTTGTCGTTGTGGGTTATGGTACGATGGTTAGGAGCGACATCACCTCGGCGATCAGCTCATACAAACCAAAGGATAGCGAGCAGATGGGAGCCATATCGGTAGATAAGTTGTTGCAGGGCCACGTCTCGGGAGTAAGCATCTCCTCTACATCGGGAACCCCTGGTTCGGCTACCAAGGTTAACATCCGCGGTATCGGTTCGCTCACGGCGGGTAACGACCCACTCTACGTGGTGGATGGAATACCCCTCACCTCGACATCGGGAGATACAGGAACCTGGAGCGGAATCGGAACTAGTGGCCTCTCGGCTATCAACCCCGCCGATATCGCCTCTGTCGAGATCCTCAAGGATGCCGCTTCGGCTGCGATCTACGGTTCGCGTGCCACCAATGGTGTCGTCGTTATCACCACCAAGAAGGGTCGCAAGGGTGAGGCTGTCATAAATTTCGATGCTTCGATGAGCTTCTCGGAGCTTACGCGCACCGATAATATCAAGGTTGCTGATGCCGACCTTATGATCGAGGTCTTTAACGAGGCGATCGACAACTACAATATGCAGACAGGAAGTAGCGTAGCGCGTTACTCCAATCCAGCTCCCGATGAGCCATACCACAACTGGATAGATTACGTTACTCGTACGGGCGTCTCTTATAAAGGTAACCTCTCGATCTCGGGCGGAACCGATGACTTGACCTACTACGTATCGGGAGGATACAACCACACCGAGGGAGTTATCATCGAGAATGAGCTCAACCAGTATAACTTCAAGGTGAACCTCACCAGCGAGATCAAGCCTTGGGCTACATTCGGTTTCACAACGGGACTTAGCTACACCAACAACAACCGTATCCCCGATGGATATACGGGATATAACCCTATTAAGGCGGCGGTTGAGGAGTACCCTTGGCACTCGCCCTACACCCCCAATGGAGATTGGGCATCGTCGGAGAATAATCTACTCATTAACCACAACCCGGTGCAGAATATTATGGAGCAGGATGTCTTTGCGGATAACTATCGCGCTACGAGCTCTGTATTCTTCGACTTCAAATTGATGAAGGATCTTAAATTCAAGACCTCATTTGGCGAGGATTTTCAATATATCGTTGAGAATATCTACTACACCTCGGAGAATGACGCCGCACTACCAAGTGACGAGAACCCCTCGGGAGGTATGTTGATCGACGGTCGTCGCACCCGCTTCAGTCTGTTGTGGGATAACACCCTTACCTACGATAAAAAGCTTGGTGACTTCAACCTCCAGGCGATGCTCGGATCGTCACTTCAGACCTACGACTCTTCGAGCTCCGAGCAGACGGGATATAGCTTCCCATCATCATCATTTACGGTGAACACCTCGGCTACAACATTCCAGGATGTATGGTCGGCAACCTCGGCCTATGCGCTTCTCTCGTACTTCGGTCGTCTTAACACAAACTACAAAGATCGCTATGTAGCGACCCTCACCATGCGTACCGATGGATCATCTAAGTTCGCACCCCAGAATCGTTGGGGATACTTCCCCTCGGCTAGTGCTGGATGGAATATGAACGAGGAGAATTGGTGGCAGGCCCCCGACACAGCCGTTAAATTGCGTGCTAGTTGGGGTGTGACTGGTAACCAAGATGGAATTGGCGCCTACGCATATCAGGCCCTCGCCTATGGTGGTTACAACTACAACGGTTTGACAGGTATCGGAATGTCGGCTCAAGGAAACGAGGATCTACGTTGGGAGCAGGCTGTTCAGTATAACTTGGGAGCCGACCTATCGTTCCTTCGTGGTGCGATCACCTTCTCGGCTGATGTTTTCCAGAAAGATACCTACGATCTGTTGTATAGCAAGCCAACGATGGTGACCACAGGTTTTACAACCCAGATCTCCAACATCGGAACAATGTCTAACAAGGGATTGGAGCTTTCGCTCACGGGGCGCGCTGGCAAGGGCGACTTCAAATGGAGCGGTAGTTTCAACATCTCGTTCATCCGCAACGAGCTAACATCTCTACTGGGAGACGAGGAGGTTATCTCGACCAACTCAGTCCAGGCGCTTCAGGTGGGCCAGGAGGCGGGAGCCTACTACATCGTCAAGTTCTTGGGAATCTACCAATATGATAGCGAGGTGCCCGAAACACTCTACGCCGAGGGCGTTCGCGCAGGAGATTGTATCTACGAGGATGTCAACGACGATGGATATATCGACAGTGAGGATTACCAATTCGTAGGCTCTCCGAACCCCGACTTCTCGGGAGGATTCAGCTCGACCTTCTCTTATAAAGGTCTCGAGTTGGGAATGCACTTCACCTACTCTTATGGTAACCAGATGTATGAGCTCTTGACGGGAGGTTTGCGCCTAGGTAACGGTGTGTGGCCACTCCAGGAGTCAGCCTGCTTGAGCCGTTGGACAGGTCCAGGTACAACTAATGAGACACCACGTGCGATCTATGGATACACTTGGAACAGCACTCGTTTTGTAAACTCACGCTTCCTCCACGATGCATCGTACATACGTTGTAGCGCGATGACGTTGGGCTACAACCTTCCTGATAAACTCTTAAAGAAGATCAACATTTCGGCTCTCAAAGTCTACGCCCAAGCCGACAACCTCTTTGTCATCACTAAGTGGCCATATCTCGACCCCGAGGTGTCGGCAAGTACAAACTCGATCAGTGGTGGATACGATTGGTTCAATGTCTCACAGCCCCGCACCATCAGCTTTGGTGTAAGCGCTAAATTCTAATTTGCTATGAAATATATAAAATATCTTTTTGCTATATCGCTCTTCGCGTCATTTGTATCGTGTGGTGATATACTAGACATATACCCCGACAGTGCGGTGTCACAATCGGATGTCTCGGAGGAGGATGTAGAGCTACTCTATGTGGGTCTCTACAACTTCAGTCAATACAAGCCAACCTTCAACGGCTATCTATTCAATGATGTTATGGGAGGTGACCTCACCACAGGAAGTGGAACGACCTACGACACGCCAGCCACGATGATCAAGGCCTATATGCTCGAGACGGGAGGTCTGGTCACAGGCCCTTGGGATGGTTACTACACCTGCCTCTACCAGGTCAACACCTTCATCTCGATTGTCGAGAAGTTGGAAGATACAGCGGAGTATCGCGAGATGTTGGGAGGAGCACGCTTCTTTCGCTCATTGATCTACTACTATTTGGTGACTCACTGGCGTAATGTGCCCCTCATTAGCGTCGCAACCACTGACCCTGTGGCCTCATCGCCCGAGGCTGATGTCTGGGCCTTCATCGAGAACGATTTGGAGTATGCGATCGAGAACCTACCTGGCTTCACCGACAAATACTTCGTCTCATCTCCTGCGGCTGTAGGCCTTATGGCGCGTGTTAAGTTGGCGCAAGATAAGATGGACGAGGCGGCGAAATATGCCGAGGAGCTCATCACGGGCACCTACTTCGACCTCTGCTCATACAACGATCTATTCCGTGCTGCCACCAACAATGAGGAGATCTTCTCCTTCTATAATGGTATTGACGAGAATGAAATCGGCTTTGCGAGCTACTTCTACTATCAGTTTGTCCCCACAACAACGATCCAGAACCTCTTCACCAGCTCGGACAATCGTAGTTCGACCTGCATTGGCAACTACGATGGAACGATCGTAATGAGCAAGTATGGAGACTACGAGGATTCGATCTACCCCAAAAACATAGTTCGTCTAGGTGAGATGTATCTCATTAGTGCCGAGGCACAGGGCTACCCTGCGGGATTGATCCGCCTCAACGAGCTTAGAGCCTTCCGTGGATTGGGCAGTGTAGCGGTTACGGGAGAGGATGACTTCCTCAACGCAGTGTTGGAGGAGCGTAGGTTGGAGCTCTATTGCGATGGTTTCAGGTGGTATGACCTTGTCCGCACAGGCAAGTTGACCTCGACTCTAAACCTCGACGAGAAGTACACCGTATGTCCTATCCCTAACGATGAGTTGTTGCTCAATCCATTGTTGGAGCAGCACGAGTTGTGGAAATAGTCAACAGCAGTAATAAATTTAAAATCAATAGAACATTATGAAAAAGATTATAAATAATATTTGTGTGTTGACCGCGATGTTGCTCGTTGTTGCCTCGTGTTCACCCACTACACTTATCGCCGAGACTCCCGACAGCGTCGTTACGACCAGTGTTGGGGAGATGTTGCTCGATTGCGATCAGATTGCCCACATCTACTCCGACTCGACCTTCTTGGTCGCTACGGGAGTTGAGTGCACCGATCTACACTTTAAGGTGATGGATGGCTTTGTGGTTCACGCCCACCTTATCAAGGCGGATCTGAATGTCGCTGGTGTTGCCATCGGAGTCTCGATGCCCGACAATGTAGATGTCTACGGAGGCCCTTGGAGCAAACAGACCTTGAGCAATATGGCCGATTGCCACGATAGAAGTGGTGCGAGAGTTGTTGCGATGACAAACGGCGACTTCTGGGATACGAGCTACACAATCCCCCGTGGCCCGATCCACCGCAACGGAAATACTCTAAGTGGCGTATATAACTACTCTGAGGCGGTTCCCCAACAGGCGATCAGCTTCGTGGCGCTCAATAGCGATGGCCAGATGGTTATCGCCGATGCCTCGCTCTATAGCGAGATGGCCTCTGAGCTCAAAGAGGTGACAGGTTCGGGAGTTATAATGTTGCAGTATGGCGAGGTTCCCGCTATCGAGTATACGGCTCGCGACCCCCGCACCGCGATTGGATACACTGACGATGGTGTAGTCTATATGTTGACCGCAGATGGTCGCGCAACGCTCTACTCAGATGGTATGAGCTACCAGGAGATGGGCTCGTTGTTCAAGGCGCTGGGATGCGAGGCGGCGGTTAACCTCGATGGAGGAGGATCTGCTCAGATGTTGATCCGCAACCCAGTCTCTCAGTCGTTCCAGATCCGCAATGTCCCTTCGGATGGTAGCGAGCGTGCGGTGATCAATGGATGGTATGTAACAGTAGATGAAAAATAAAAACAGATGAAAATGAAGAGATTATATAATATTTTTGCGTGTGCGATGTTGCTCACCTCGTCGATATTTTATGCGTGCGAAAGCGACGATCCGATCGAGGACAACAGCGCGAGTGAGGCCCTACGTTTGGTCTCGATTCTTCCCGCCACGGGCTCTGTTGGGGGTACCGCGGTGATCTCAGGAGTCAACTTCTCGAGCGAGCAGGGTGGCAATGTTGTGAGGATTGGTGGTCTGAGTGCCGAGATTTTGGAGTACTCTGCCTCGACCTTGGTCATCACACTTCCGCCCAACGACAATGGCACCTACGAGGTTAGTGTCACCAAGGGCGACGAGCAGAAGTCGGACCTGGAGTTCACCTACGTTGACGATGAGGACCCCGAGCTATTGATGCTCAACATAACCCCCGCGTCGGGATATGTGGGTAATTCGATCTCGATCTATGGAGATGGCTTCAGCAGCACGGCGAGCGAGAATAGCGTTACGATCGGAGGCGTTGCAGCCGAGATCACCTCAGCTTCGCGCACGATCCTCAAGGTTGTGACCCCCGAGAATGAAGATGGCGCCAAGGCGGTTGTCGTCTCTCGTGGCACGCAGACAGCTACGGGTTTCAGCTACGAGTATCTCCACGTCCCCACGCTCTCTATCAGCTCTGTATCACCAACATCTGGTGTTGAGGGTGAGACCGTAACGCTCTACGGAGAGTGCTTCAGCGATGTAGCCGCAGAGAATATTGTCACTATCGGAGAGGATCGCACAGCGGTGACAGTTCTCACAGCTACTACCACCCAACTCACCGTCTTGATGCCCGATATGGAGCTCGGCTCACACACCTTCTACATCACCGTAAATGGCGAGACAGTCGAGGGCGTCGACTTCGAGTATGTATCGAAGAAGTACTATATGTCAGTTGTTGCGGGAGATGGAACCACTACAATCTTTAATGCACCTAACGATGTCGACCTATACGACAATGGCACAAAGTTGTGGGTTGTGGATCGTGGTTTGCACCGTATTCGTACTATTGATCTAGCCAATAATAACGCTGTTACCGACGTAGTGCCATCAGGTGATGCTGTTATCGCGAGTAGTTACCCTTGGCAGGGGTCATTCGATAGTAATGGTGACTTCTATGTTGTATGTAAGGGAGGTGGTTATATCACTAAAGTGACCCAGGCGGGGGCAACCTCTAAGTATGATATCTCGGGACTATCAACAGCATTGAGCAATCCTATGTGCGCGGTCTTTGATAACGATGGAGCTATGTATGTAGCTGATAGATCTAATGATCGTGTGATCAAGGTTGTAGGTGGCACATGTGTAGATTCATATACTGTTGACGATCCTGAAACTCTTGCATATGATGGAGATGATACTATATGGGTTGGTTCATTGGTTTATAACCTATATAAGATTACGCTCTCTACTGGCGAAGTAACACAGGTTGCAGGTATTAGAACAAAGCCAACAAGTGCGAACTTTACAAATGGTGGTGACGGAGGAGCTCTCTCTGCTACGATAGGTATTATTGAGGGTATTGTATGTGCTCCCGATGGTAGCATCTATTTCACTGATTATCCAACAAATACAGTGCGTAGATTGGTGGCAGATGAGAATGGAGACTTTACAAAGGGTACTGTCTCGGTTATTGCGGGAGTTCCATTCGAGACAGCATTCTCTGTCGGATCAGATGCCTCTACCGCAACGTTTAACTACCCCTATGGAATTACTATGGCTGATGATGGTGAGACCATCTATTTCACCGCAGGATCGGGAACACAGCGTATCCTCAAACTCTACCTCTCAAAATAATTAAAACTATGAAGACAAAACTATATTCGCTACTCATCGCGCTAGCCACCCTCCTTGTGGGGTGTGGCAGCGATGACTACGTGGCATCATTCACAGATCTCCAACTAGTGCGTCTAACCCCTACGAGCGGTTACGCGGGAGATATAATTACGATTTTGGGTCGCAACTTCTCGACCGACTACGATGGCAACACCGTGACGATCAATGGTCAAACAGCCAAGATCCTCGACTACGCCAAGGATGAACTCTCGGTAATCCTCCCCACCAACCCCGCGGGCAACTACTCGATCACTGTCAACAACTCCTTGGACGAGATCGAGGGTCTCACCATCACCTACTACGACGTCCCCGATGTCGAGTACACCGTCTCGACCGTTGCTGGATCGACTGGAAGTTACGGTAATGTCGATGGAGTGGGAACCAACGCACTATTCCGCAATATCGAGGGTCTATACTACGCCCCCGATGGTAACATCTGGATTATGCAACGTACCGCTGACGCACACGCTATTCGTGTGATGTCACCCTCGAACTACAGCGTCACAACACTCTCTTCGAGCACCCTCTTCAACTACCCTTGGCAGGGCTGTTTCGATGCCAACGACGACTTCTACGTGGCCAACAAGGCGGGTAACAACCTGTTGAAAGCGACTACTGCAGGAGAGGTGTCACTTGTCTCTGTCTCGGGAATGACCCTTAGCAACCCAATGGGTGTCGCATTTGATAGCTCTAACGCGATGTATGTCACAAGCCGTTCAAATAACATTATCTACAAAGTTGAGAATGGAACTACACTTACAGCGACATACAACGTGACAGATTATGTCACCACCAATAGCATCGAACCAATCTTGATCGACAACAACGACAACGTATTTGTGGGAGCCTATGGTATCTACCAGCTCAACACAAGTGATGGTTCATTCACCCGTATTGCAGGTACGGGCGAGGCAACCACTTCGTCAGAATATACCACTGGCCAGGAGGGCAATCCTCTCACCGCAACGATCGGATCTGTTGCCGCGATGTGTCTCGCTTCGGATGGCGCGATATACTTCACCGATCGTACAAACTATGTTGTCTGTAAACTCTCGCCAGATGCGAGTGGCGACTTCTCGAAGGGTACCGTAACTCTGCTGGCAGGATCACCTTGCTCGGTTGGTTATGTCGACGGAAGTGCTCTACAGGCTCAATTCACCTACCCCGAGGGTATCGTTGTATCGGACGATTGCAAGGATATCTATGTCGGCGAGCCTACCAAATTTACCATACGTCGCCTAAGGGTGAAGTAGGGTATTGTGGAGATGTTAACGAAATAGAAGCTGACTAATAAGGTCATTTTCGGCACTTCCCTCCGCTTTTTAATCCTCACGTACCTTAAGTACGCTCCCATTTTAAAAGTTTACAGTGCGTAGGCTTGCAAGTTCTTTTATATTAATGTGTTAGAATAAATTTAGGTGACGGGATTTTATCTTGTTTAAACCTTTTTGACTGTAAATGGCTACT
>JAWXTG010000013.1:0-59755 GCA_044433705.1 Rikenellaceae bacterium
ATTGGACTTATCAACCTAACTTATAATTTATGTCGCTTTGAGCAGATTGTGAGATTGAAAATCGCCCTGAGATAATGTGCTGATAGATAGATAGATAGATAGATAGATAGATAGATAGATAGATAGATAGATTTTGTTCAAAAAGTTTGGATTTCAGAGCTTTTTGATTTAACTTTGATGTCAGATAAACGCTTCAATTTAGGACGTTACGGGTTCTTGTCCTAAATTTTGGAGTAAAAATGAAAAATTAGAACCCTCCTTTTTTTATTGTTTGTTAGTTGCGTTAATTTGAATAAGAAATTTATTCGGCGTAAAGGTAGTAAAAAATATATTACTATAAGAATCTGTTTAAGTTTTTCTCACTAAAATTGTTAAGAGAGATGTTGCTTTAATTTTCTCTCTTTGCAAGAGGCGCATAGCATTAGCTATGTAACGAGTGCAAAAAGAGAAAAGTGAAGTGACAGATTCTTAACAAATTAGATGTGAGAAATTTAAACAGATTCTAACTTCTTTATTCGAGAATCAATCGCACTTGGCTTGCTGCTACATTTCCTATTTCAGAGCCACTATTCACACAAAGATAGCTAAAATTTATCTACTTGTGCATATTTTATCTTTTTGTTTTGTTTTATTTTACTCTACAACTACGACGAAAATATGCAGATCTACGTCTGGCAAGGCACAGGCACCTTTGGCCCTCCGATGCGACTTGGCACGCATAGTGAGCTGACTATCATAAATCTGAAGTAAAAAAGAGGAGAGAAGAACAACGACTTTCAAGAGCTGTTGCGCTGTGCTTTGGTGTAGATTTGGTCGTTTCGAGGAGGAGGGGCTCTTCAGGGTATCGTATCCATTGCAAATGTTGTAAAGATAGTTGATTTCAGATTGTATAAAAAAACTAAATCTTCCATTAGTTAACAGTACTAACAACCTGAGTTTTGGATAAGAACATCTTATCCAAAACTCAGGTTGTTACATAGGCAAAAGTACAAATTTTACCAGACAGCAAAGGTTACAAATCCGAAGCGGTTTCGACGTGAGTATCATACTGAATATTATTAACCCAGTCGGCATAATCTACGTCGTCGCGAGCCCATACACGCACATAATCTACATAGAATGTGTTGTTGGCTGTATCCTCAAGCTGCGCCATTGTTGGCCAACCAACATCTGGGCCTGAAAGAACCTCTGTATCGAAGATAACCTGCTGAACATTGGCAAATACCTCATTTGGAATTGGAGTCTTATCGGTGTTAGCCACACGGTCGACAAGACTAAAGGTGTAGGCAATCTCGTGGTTGAAATAGACCGTCAACAACTCTGGCTCCCAAAGTATACCTAATACAACAAATTCATCTTTTAATGGCTTGTTGTGGTAATAGGTTTGAGGGTCAATACCACCTTTACCCGCCAAATCGTCGGTGTTGACCCACACAGATGTTGTGATCTCGTATGGTTTTGTGAGAAAACGCTCTGTTGTGGTTTCGTGGTTAACCTTTCCGATACTCTCGGTGATATCGAACTCGATTGTGTGAGGACCTTGCAACCAGAAGGCTGAACTCATACAGAAGTTCGAAACCTTGAAACGAGACTCGTAGTATCCATATGAACCCATCGCACGCGAAATGAGTGTAGCTGCTCCGATCGTTTCGCAACCCTTCTCCAAGATGTCGTTGTAGTTGTCGGCTGCCCAAGTGGCATCCCAACCATCCACGCCGTAGTTCCATGGATCCCACGTCCAAGGGTCGAGATCGTCGCCCTCGATCATCGATTCATCCCTGCAATACGACGCCTCGATCATCTGGTAGAGCTCCTTGAAATCAGCCTCATCACCAATCATACTTGCACGCATATTGAGCAGGCCATTGCCATCAAGGAATGTATTGTCGCGGCGATAGTCCGAACCGCGACCGCCCCAACCACCTGCTCCAGAGGCATTTCTCCACTTAACTAAGTCGATCTCGTCGCCATCGAACTCATCGGAGAGCTCCTCGACCATAGCCCAGCCTGAACCATCCCACCAGTCGCCATCGTTCCAGGGGCCCAATTCGCCATCGGGCATCACAGGTTCAGCCTCCACCTCTTCGCTCCACTCTAGGAGTTTCTTCTCCTCCTCTGCACTGCAAGCAATTGCCGCAACTAGCATGGAGACAAATAATATTCTCTTCAACATATTTTTAACTTTTAATTTTAGGTGAGGGAGATTATGCCCCCTCACCTAAAGATTTACTAACTATTCGTGCTTCTTGTACTCGTAGAGGCGAATATCATCGAGATATACACTCATTTCGCTGGCATCGTGACCAAGGCTGTAGAAGTATGAGTTCTGTTCTGCCTCCTCGTAATCTGCGATATTAATGATTGCACTATTTTGTTTCCACTCACCAATTGGGTCAGTCCAAAGAGCTGTACTACCTGATACCGTTGTAACTGAGTACATCCAATTGCTACACTCCAAACCGAAGCTAGCCCATGCATATAGAGTAGTTGCATACCAGCGGTACTCGAACATATAATCAACACCGCGCTCCATATAGAAGTAATCTCCCGATGCGGGACGTAGGCACCTTCCGACGCCATCAGACTCAGCATTTACAGGAACGTAGTAGTAGAAGCTGCGATCACCGCTGTAAGCTTGGTCTGTAGAGATTCCAATACCATCGCAGTAATCCATCTCGGTCCAGGTAGTTCTCGATAAGAGAATAGGTAAATTATCATCCGACTCAAAGTCACCATTTGCGATAAGGTTTACAATCAGCGGCTCGGCCTCAACATTCTCGAATGTCGCCAAGGAGTTACCAGCAAGACCCTCGATCGTAGTTCCCGTGTAGGATACTGTGACCTCATCACCATTCCACATACCTCCGTCGATAGTGAGCAGATATTGGGTGATATCCTTAGAGTTCAACGCGATAGCTGTTGGAGTCATAGAGACACCGTTGCGGATAACCTCGAAATCGGTGAGTACAGATACCGATGGTGTAGGCATTGCCGATGTGAAGCTGATTGCGATTTGGTCGCTCTCGTTTTGCGCTATGCCACGCACCTTGACGTCGGAAGTTGGCGCTGTGATGGTGATAAAGTCCTTAACAAGTAGTGTGTCACAACCCCATGGGCTTGTGCGAGAGGTCACGAGCATCACGTCGTAGGTACCCATAGTATAGTAGTTGGCAACATGCACAGAGTCGGTAGCCTTCTCGACCCACTCGTTATCGGAGCCTTCGAGCACCCAATCGTAGTAGTATGGCGAACCAGGGCCCACAGAGGCAAAGGTCAACTCATATTGTGCAGCCTCCATGGTGAATCGATCCAAAGAGTCGAGTCGAATCTCCTCGTAGATTGGCTCTCCATCGTCGTCGGTGTCGCCAGTGTCGCTCATATAGGCCATGATGAATGTTGATTGCAACTCCTCGAGGACGTTGACGTAGAATGTTTGAGAGTAGTCGACATCTCCGATCAAGGTGCTATTGAGATCAACTTGGTAGATTCCAGACTCTTCGAAGCGTGCAGCGATATAATCCTCGTCGAGCTCTCCTGCGATTAGAGTTGTGCTCTCGGGAAGTGTCCAGAGGCTCGAGATAACACCCATCGAGAGGTCGTAGAATATGAGAGTATCGCCCATATTACACTGTGGAATCTCTGTTTTGGCATCGATACTACACACGGCGTAACCTAAAGCATAATCATCTGTAGGTTGAACCCAGTCATTATTACAGCCCACCATCATTGCTATCGCAATAAGGAGGATTTGATATTTTATTCGTTTCATAATAATCTCATTTTTTGATTAAATAGATTGATTGTTGAGCTACTCCTCGTCGGTTGTCGACGATGTGTTAACATAAGGATTGGTAGTTGTCTCGCTACTTGGAATCATCAAATAGTAGTTCTCCTCGGTAAAGTTAGCTGCGCTGAGCTCCATCTCGTTGTAAGTTGTGTAGTCGGTGTTCATATTCTCGAAATCGTCAGTGGTCCAGGTGTATGCAGCACGCTCGGCGTACCACTCCTTGATGATGTGCCAACGACGAAGGTCGTTCCAACGAATGCTGTGACCCTCCCATGCAAGCTCCAATGGGCGCTCGACATACATTAGATGATCCATAACTTGCTCCTTGGTGCTTAGCTGCGAAGCGGTCTTGAGAACCACGCCCGAACGCTCACGAACCTTGTTGATATAGGTGCGAGCAGTCTCAGCACCCGAGTCGCCATCAATCTGAACAGCACACTCGGCATACATCAAAAAGACATCGGCCAGACGCAATACACGCTCGTTGATTCCCGAACGAGTGTATACAGAGTCCTCTTTCTCTCCAGTATCCCAATTTTGGAACTTCTTGACGTAAGCGCCAACAGGTTGATAACCGAAATTCCAATCGGTCACCTCAACTGCACCATCATAGAAAGGATATCCACAATCCATAAAGTAGATAGATGCCTCGCAACGCTTGCTCCACACGCGACCCTCTTCGTTGATTGGGTTGTTGAGGTCAACCTCATCGGCCATAAAGATCGAACGAGACCAACAGGTTGGCATATATACCGAGTAGCCACCAGCCTCTCCGCCACCACCAACCATACCGCGAGTTGTAGCCTCGGCAGCAGTTGCGCTATCGTGATTGTAGGCACTCATACCCTCTTTCACTACATCCGAGAAGTTCACCTCGAAGATAGACTCAGAGTTCCACTCATGCTCGATATCGAAGTTCCAACCGATCTCTTCGACCAAAGAGTATAGATCCGAACGCTCGATGAACCACTCGAACTGCTCCTTAGCCTTTTCATACTCATACTCGTAGAGGTAGAATTGGCCCAAGATACCTTTAGCGGCACCAAGAGTTGCGCGACCCAAGTTGCTAGTATCCCACGCTTCGGGGAGGTGTGCCGATGTTGCTGCATATGTCAAATCCGCCTCAATCAGAGCATATACATCCTCTTTAGGTGATAGTGGACGATTATACTCTTCGAGTGACTGAGGAGGTGTTGTAGCCACAATTACAGAACCCTCATTGAAGGTATTCATCAACCAGAAGTAGAATAGACCGCGGAGGAAGTGAGCCTCGGCGAGGATTATCTCCTTTTCGGCCTCGTCCATATCGATATCGGGCACGTAGAATAGCACCTGATTGGCGCGATAGACGCCTGTGTAGAGGTTGTTCCACTTATTGGTGAGGTAGTCGTTAGAGTCGTTGTAGGTGAAGTTCTGCAACGAAAGAGGAGTATTCTCCCACATCGACGCTGCCGACATATCGGTGCGGCAAGAGGCTACAACCGCCTCGTTTGCACCCATCACTGAGTTATATTGAAGCATCGAGTAGACCGATGCAAGACCCATAAGAGCGTCGGAATCGCTAGTCCAGAATGTATCGGCCGCCAACTCATTGCTATTGGCCACAGTCAAGAAATCTTCCAATGTTTCGCAGGATACAACATTAGCTGCGACACATAGCGTACATATATATTTAAATATTGCCTTCATAATTCTTTTATCTTTTAAGAGTTAGAAACTAAGTTGTACTCCAAGTTTATATTGCGCTGTCACTGGATATGAACTCGAATCGACACCCTTTGAGAAGATACCGTCACCTCCGATCTCGGGATCGTAACCAGTGTAGTTGGTAAATGTCAATGGATTTTGAGCCGATAGATATACACGCAATCTGGAGATATTAACTGTGTTAATTATGCTCTGAGGGAATGTGTAACCAATCTGAATGTTACGCAAACGCATGTATGAACCATCCTCTAGGTAGTATTCGTTGAAAGAGCGGGTGTTATTGTGCTCGATCTCCTTGCGCACTGTTGGGACATTCGATGTTGGGTTCTCTGGAGACCACATATAGAGTAGATCTTTACTTGTTTGGCGGATATATGCCAACAATCTCGATCCGTTATAGACTTTGTTACCATATGTTCCATATATCTGCAAGTTCATATCGAAGTTCTTGTAGTTGAGGTTAACGGTCAAACCAGCCTCCCAATCGGGGGTACCTGAGCCGCAATATACGCGGTCGTCGTCATCGATATCACCGTCGTTATCTTGGTCGATCAAATAGAGGTCTCCCAATTGTGCTGTGCTGACAATCTTCTGGTACTCCTCCAACTGCGACTGCGTCTTGATGGTTCCCAAATTCTCGATCAAGAAGAATGAACCTGCGGGGTATCCCTCCTTGACGAAGGTTACGTCGTCGGTCGAGCGTGAGACAACTGGTGTACCACCCGAGATGTAGTTGGTGTCGGTGTAGGTGTCGGTAACCATATTCTCATTCTTCGAGAATGTTCCCATCACGCTATAGCCAAAATCTTTTCCGATGAAACCACGATAGTTGAGTGATAGCTCAATACCCTTGTTATACATATTACCTGCGTTGAGGGTCACATCGCCATATTGCCAATCGCCAGATGGTGCTCCCGACGATGGAGAGAGCGTAACGGGAAGAAGCATATCACGCTTATCGGTGTGGTAGTAGTCGACGGTAAGAAGAAGGGCATCCTCCAAGAATCCTAAATCGAGACCAACATTGCGCGATACGGATGTCTCCCACTTAACGTCAGCGTTACCGAAACCACGTTGAGCAGCTCCGCTCCATGAGATATTCTGGTCGCCCGATCCCAATACATAGTCTAGGTTGGTAATTACGGTTGTGTCGTACGAATATGCGTCGATAGATTGGTTACCTGCCGTACCCCAGCTACCACGAATTTTGAATGTCGACATCACATCGGCAATAGAGCTATTTTTGAAATATGGCTCCTCGCTCACACCCCAACCAGCTGACACAGATGGGAACGTACCCCACTTATCGAGACCAAATTTAGAGGATCCATCGCGACGAACGCTGGCAGATAGAATGTAGCGGTCGTTGTAGTTGTAGATTGCACGAGCTACAAATCCCAAGAGTGTGTTAATCGAACCCGAACCTGTGAAGGTTGCTGTTCCCATCGCTGAGCTAGGTGCTGTGACCTCGTTACTTGGGAAGTCCGTTTGAGTGGCGTTGCGGTAGGTGTAGGTACCATACTCGGCCGATGCCGCACCAAATACCTTCAAGGCGTGTCCGCCCTCGAACGTCTTTTCGTAGCTTGTGATAAACTCTGTATTGAAACCTGTGCTGAACGTGAATGTCTCGGAGAGCTTAGAGATTGTGTTACTTGAACCAGATAGCTCACCCTCGTCGTCGTACATCAAATAGACAGGGTTAAACACTCGAGTATAGGAGTTGCTGCGACTCATACCCATTGTTGCGTGAACAGACCAATTCTCGGTTATTTTATAGCCCAAATCAGTGTAGATATTGAAGCTATTTCCTGAAGTATCGTTCTCCTCTTGCATCTCATTCATCAGCGATGCCGACTCATCAGGGCTAGCTCCAAGCGCTAGACCTGAATCGCCCGAAGTTGAGAGTGGTGGGTTCATCGAGTTGAGTGTGATTGCCGCCTCGGCAAGACCCCATGGAGTGTTCTCTTTGTTCTCCATGCTAACACCCATTGAGACAAATGCCGAGAAGCGGTTCTTTTCGAATGTTGTATTTGATTTCAATGATAGTCGATCAAAGCTTGATTTGATCATCGAACCATCTTGATTGTAGTAGTTAGCAGTGACATTATAAGTCAAGCCATTGCGACCACCTGAGACAGTAAGTGCATGGTTTTGAATAGGTGCATTGTCGACCGTGAGCTCCTCCATCCAATCGGTGTCGTACTGCAGACCTTGTGTATTGTCCCAAAGTGGACTATACCACAACGAACCCTCGGCATTGTTCTGATACTCACTCATCATATATTTGAAGAGATAGCCCTTGGTATCCATTAGCTCGATACCCGATGTGATGCTCTGCACACCATAATATGCGTCGTACTCAACTCGCATTTGACCTTCGGTACCACGCTTTGTGGTGATAAGGATTACACCATTCGATGCACGAGTACCATAGATAGATGCCGATGCAGCATCTTTCAACACCTCAATTGACTCGATCTCGCTCGATGGGATATTAGGAGAACCGCCATATGGCATACCGTCGACAACATAGAGTGGGCTAAGCGCACCCGAACTGAACGAACCGATACCACGGATCTGGATATTGATTCCTGCACCTGGCTCACCGCTCGATGCTTGGACGTTCACACCCGCCATTTGACCCTGAAGGGCACTTGCGAAGTCTGAACCTCCGATTTTAGTTAGGCTCTCGCCCTTTACAGAGGAGATCGCTCCTGTGATCTCACGCTTGCGCTGAGTACCATAACCGATGACGATCACCTCATCCATGATCTCGGTCTCCTCGTCGAGAGAGATATTGAGTGTGGTTTGAACCGAGTAGGTCACCGTTTGGCTCTGGTAGCCGATATAGCTAAACTCTAGGATATCACCACTCTTTACACCGCTCAATGCGTATTTACCATCGCCGTCGGTGATCGTACCTGTTTGGGCTCTTCCCTGAATAGTTATGGAGACACCGATAAGGGGCATATTGTCAACTGCCGATGTCACTGTACCTTGCACGCTGTGTGCCTGTGCCTGTGCTTGTGCACTCATTGGCGCCAATGTCATCAACATCAGAGCACTTAATATGAGTGCGTAGAATCTACAAAATTGTACTTTTGAATTCATTTTGTTAATTTTTAGGTTAATTTATATATGTGGCTCTTTTGGTGAAGAGTGCGCACATACTGAATGTTTTTTTGGTTGATAGGTTTTAAAGTAGGATTTTCATAGGCTGTGATAGAGTTTTTAATTTTTAATATATTTTTGAAGTTTAAAGAAAGCGAATCCAATCGATCTGGGTGTCGCCCATACCATCCGAAAAACGCACCATGAGGTTGGTCGCAGCACTGGGGACGCTGCCCGAGATGGTCGTTTGATATGTACGCCACTCTCCATCGGTCGAGGGGATCTCCACCTTGGCAATCACCTCATCGGTCGAGTAATCTTTGATGGTTACAATACCCCCTGCGGTGGTTGCATTACAACGTATATTGATTTTGGTGTACTCTTGCGAACTAAAATCTACGCGATCGTACCTTATGACGCTGCTCGAGGAGAGCGACTTTAGGATCCAATTTGCAGGGAAATCTGCGCTGATCTTCTCGACGGTGACCCCCGACGCAAACGAGGATCTGTCGATCTGGATCTCTCGCCAAGCGGGTACAGCACCAACACCGCGGAGGGTTTGAGTAACTGGAATGATGTCGCCATCGTCGCTAAACGAGATGTAGTCGGCACATACCGAGCGACGCTTATCCTCGCCCGAGATCTGGTTGCTATGGTAGAATAGTATCCACTCGCCATTGTACTCCACGATGGAGTGGTGGCTTGTCCAACAATTAACCGAGCCCAAGAACTGCCCCTTAGGTGTATATGGCCCCTTTACGTTGTCGCTCACAGCGTAGTGCAGATTTGATCCTCCTCCGCTCAAAGAGTAGGGATATGTGAGGTAGTAGATATCGCCGCGTTTGAAGATAAATGGAGCCTCTTTGTAGTCACCCTCGACATATTCTGGCCCCAAGAGTTCGAATGCCTCACCGACAATTTTGGTCATCGAGGGGTCGAGCTCAGCCATCTTGAAATTGATGTGGCCGCCACCTGTTGTGATATAGGCCTTGCCGTCATCATCGATAAAGACATTTGGGTCGATATTGCTGATGCCCTCGATAAAATTGGATTCCAATACAAATGGCCCCTCTGGAGCATCCGATATAGCAACCCCAATCTTGAAATCTCCGACTTGAGCCAGCGTGGGGAAGTAGTAGTAATATTTGTCGCCATACTTAACGCAGTCGGGAGCCCACATGCAGTACTTATCTTGAATAGCCCACTCGACATCCTCTTGACCAAAGAGCTTGCCCCAATCCTTCCAATCCATTAGGTTCTCGGTGGAGTAGGCGTAGTAGCCAGGCATACAGAAACCATTGAAGCTAATCTCCTCCTCGCCGTCGATATCCGTTGATGGGTATAGATATAGTATATCATCAAATATCCTGGCGGTGGGATCTGCCGAGTAGCGGGTGGTGATGAGTGGGTTGTTGCCCATTGCATCGGTATATATGCCACAACTCTGAGATGTAGGCGACTCAAAATCTTCATCGAGGAGGCACGACTCACCTGTCTCATCTTGATCTTGACCAACTTCTAGCGAGGTGCCGCCAGCCCTATTATCGGCCCACGACGCACATGATATAGTGGCTAAAAGTAGTGTTTGGCAGAGCCATAATTTCAACTTCATAGTAGTTAGGTTTGGTGGTTATCGTTGGTTAAATTATCTGTGACAGGATCTATTCCTGTAGGCAAAATTATATATAAAATAGGGTGTTGTTGGGTGGTATTTCTTACAAAAACAAGGTGTTTTTTTTGCAAAATACCACTTTGTAGGCATCTACAACAGCATTTCGGGAACCTCCTCCTTAAAAACGATCTTGAATACGTGGGCATAATCACAAGGCATCTTTTTGGGTGCCGATATGATAAGACCATTGTCGCTCATTAGGTACGAGAGCTCCTCCTCGGAGCCGAGCATCGAGACCTGTTCGACGCCTCTAATGTCGACGCCTTTAAGTGATTTGATGATTGTATCCTCATCGCTCCACGCCAGCGAAATTGCATAGAGAGTGTTGCCGTTTGTGGTGAAGCGAATATCCTGATGGGTGTAGTGCGACTCCTGATTGTCGGTCATATATCCCGCCGTGCCACCATTGTCGCCCTCGGTTGCCACAATCCATGGTCGACTACAGAAGATCGCCTCGCCATTGATGGCCAACCAATCGCCGATGGCATAGAGTACATCCTTCTGCTCCTGGGTGATCTGGCCACTTGCGGTTGGGCCGACATTAAGCAGCAGATTGCCATTTTTGCTGACAATATCGACAAAATCGTCGATGATGTGGTTGGGCGATTTATTCTCCTCGTCGACGGTGTAGCTCCACGATTTTTTACCTACGGAGGTGTCGGTCTGCCAAGCAAAGTTACGAATCTCGTCGCTCTTGCCGCGTTCGATATCGAACACTTGGCTGCTATCGTCGTAGCCAAATTTAGTGTTGACGACAACCTCTTTTCCCCAATCGATGGCGCTATTATAGTAGTATGCCATATATTTGTAGAATGTTGGCTGGAATGGATACTTGCCAACGGTCCAGTCGAACCACATGAGTTCGGGTTGATACTTGTCGATAAGCTCGTAGGTGTGCATCAGCCACTCCTGGCGCGACTTCTCGTTGCTGCCCTCATACTGGCCATATTCGGGGTTCATGCCCTGGAAGCCTGGTTCATGGAGGCGCTCGCCATAGAGCGATATAGAGAGATCTTGAACATCCGAAGGTGACTGCATTCCAAACTCATAGAACCATGCATTCTCGCAGCGGTGCGACGAGAGTCCGAAGAGGAGTCCAGCCTTTTGGGTAGCAACCTTTATCTCGCCGATGATATCGCGCTCGGGCCCCATCTTGGAAGCACACCAAGGGTTGAACGAACTGTCGTACATCGCAAAACCGTCGTGGTGCTCGGCCACAGGAACGACATAGCGGGCTCCAGAGGCCTTAAACACCTCTAACCACTCATCGGCGTCGAAGTTTTCGGCTTTGAACATGGGGATAAAATCTTTATATCCGAACTCGGTCACGGGGCCATAGGTCGCTCTGTGATACTTATTGATATCGCTCCCCTCTTCGTACATCAACCGCGAGTACCACTCGCTGCCATAAGCTGGAACAGAGTAGACGCCCCAGTGGATAAAGATTCCAAATTTTGCATCGCGGAACCACTCGGGGATGGTGTAATTTTGCGCGATGCTCAGTGAGTCGGCCTTGTAAAGGTCGTTGCCCTTAGGCGAGACTACGCTCTCTATATTGGGTGTATAGCTGCTCGAGCAGGAGAGCGTCCCGACGAGAGCAGCGATAGCCAATACCGATTTCTTTAAAGTGTTTTTCATAATTGTTTAAAGGTTTAGTTCACTCACAAAATTATCTTTTGTGAGTGAACTTGTAAGGTGCTCTTTTTTCTAATATTGGGTGGTCTTTTTTCTAAAAAGCCTATATTTACCCCTCTTTTATGGATTTTCCTTTGAGGATAAATATTGCATCACTCTCCGTGTGCCATGGCGCAGATGGGATAAACCAATAGTGGTCGGGCGAAACCCTCTCCCATTGGGTATACTCTCCCGTGGTGGTGTTGAACCATTGGTAGCTCAACTCCTCGAGATTGTTTCTAATACCAATAGATTGAAAGGTGTAGGCCTCCTTTGGTAGGTAGTATAGGATTATCCCCTTGTCGTCGGTCATGCAGAAGCCGCTATTGTTTTGCGATGGCAGAGGCCTGAATGTCGAAAAGTCATACTTAGTGAAAAAATCTGTCAGATATTGATAATACTCCATCTTTGGGGTGTAGTGCTGCGCAGGATCTTGGTTGAACCAGTCGTAAGCAATCACGTTCCACGAACACCCTTGCCAGTAGTGGGTGGCATAGACCCCCGCAAAGATCGATTCGTAGTTGCGACGCAAACAGGTCTCGGCCGTGGTGTAGTTGCCTGGAAAAACATGGAAGTCGCTCTGCTCATAGCCGCCATTCTCGATATTGTATATAGGCTTATCTCCAAACTTTTTATATATGTCGAGCATCCTGCCATATAGATTGAGGTTCCAATCTTGAGTCGAGATAAAATCCAAAATGTCGCTGTGGCGATTGCAGAAGCCAAAATCGTGGACAGTCATCTGGCGTTTAAAAGCATCTAGCGCGCGCAAACGATCGATGCGATCGATGATATAGGCATCATCTACACGCCCATAGAAGAGAGCCTCCTTGGATATATCCCACACCAAATTGGGGAAAGCCTGATAGCGCTTGACAACATAGTCGAAGTAGCGATTATCCTCGTGGCTATAGGTATCGGGCCAGCTGACATCCTTATTCCACACATATATCATAAGGTGCGAGACGATCTGGCGCTCACCCATCTTTTCGATAACTCGATCGAGTCTGTCGAAAAAATCGACGTTGAGGGTGGTGTAGTCAGGATTATCATTGTCACCCGCAAATGGGTAGATCGACATAAGCTCTCCAAACTCATATTGGGGGTACTCGTCGAGTTTACTATCCTTGCTCCAGACAACATCGTGGGCATATACATTCATCACAATGTGGTTGAAGCCATCGGCAGCTATCCTATCTAAGAATTGATCCAACTGAGGGGTCTGCTCCTCATTGTGATAGTTGAGAGCAAAGAGAAAATCGCACTCGAAGCCCATAAGGAAGTATGGATCGCCACCCTCGTATATAAATCTATTAGGTTGATCCGCAGAGGTTGTGATAGCGCCCCGACGATCTCCTCGATCCTCCACTCTCACCACTCCTGCCCTATTGTCGAGGTGTCGATTGGGGCTTTTTGTGGTGTATCTCCACGCTCCACACTCATTCGACGAAAAGCGAATAACCCACTGTTTGTCACCTTTGTAAAAACCTGGCACAGAGAGTCGCTCACCCGATGGCGACACGAAATCGGCTGTAAATTCGACCTCGAAGGGGAATTGCTCATCGGTTTTATTTGTAAATGTTATATCGATAGTCTCCGCTCTATTTACAAAAGATTCTCTCTTCGAGTAGTCGACTTTTGTGATCTCTGCCCTTGAGACTGATGGCAGCAGAGTGACAAAAATCAGGAGTTTGATTATATGGTTAAGTTTCATGCCAAAGAGTATTATAGATTTTTAGTATTCTCCTTAAAGCGCTCTACCATAGGCTCTTTTGCCCACTCGGCATCCTCTTTCACCCAGACACGCACCCAGTCGACATAGAACGTGTTGATTGTTGGATCCTCCAATTGAGCCTTCGATGGCCAGCCCGAGTCGGGTCCTAATAGTATCTCCGTATCGAAGATCACCTGTTGAGGCGAGGTGAAGATCTCGACAGGGATAGGGATGTTACCCTCTTCGGTCACTCGATTCTCCAGTGGGAAGTTGTAGACCTCCCGATCGTTGATATATACGGTGAGCAGCGTAGGCTCCCACTTGAGTCCAAAGACGATAAACTCCTCACGAAGAGGTTTGTCGTGAGTATATCGCTGGCCAGGGACGCCCCCTTTGCCTCTAAAAATACCATCGTTTACCCAAACCGAGGTGCCGATCGTATATGGCATAACTGTTACATACTCCTCTTGTGTGTCGTGAGAGTAGGCTCCGATTGTCTCCGTGATATCATACTCGATCTCATCGCCCTGCAACCAAAAAGCCGAACTCATAGCCAATCCCGACACCTTGATACGCGCCTCGTAATATCCGCACGATCCAAATTTACGAGATATGAGCGTTGCTGCGCCTATACTTTTAAGCCCCTGCTGCATCATATATTGGTAATCCTTCTCTGCGACGCCCCAATTACGCACCCATCCATTAGGGCCATATTTCGCTGGGTCCCACTCATCCACATCGAGATCCTTGCCAAAACGCAGTGACTCGTCGGCAGCGTAGGCCTTGTCGAGTGCCGCATACAGTTTGCCAAGCTCCTTCTCTGAGATGACACTCGAGCGCAGATTGAGCAATCCATCTTTAATAAAGGTGTTCGTGCGGCGATAATCTGCACCGCGGCCGTTCCAGCCACCGCGACCTGTCTCGTTGCGCCACTTCTGCATATCGAGGCTCTCGCCGTTGAACTCATCGCTTAGATCCTCAACTAAAATTGAGTAGCCTTCGGGGGCGATAGGTTGAGGCTTGTCGTAGCCCGAGGATTGTGCTGTGCAGCACTGTGCAGCTCCAATATTTACATTGAGCAAGAGGAGGGCACCGAGTGCCCAAATTGTGTAGGGTCGTAGTTTTGATCGTTTCATTTTAATTTAGTTTTATTGTTCTGGTAGATTTCTGTAGACAAAATTAGAGCTATTGTAGAATTTTCTTAAGTGCTATAATTGAGAAAATAGGGGGGTATTTTTTTAATCGGAGACTCGCCGATAGTGTTAATGCGTTGATAATGTGCATCTTGGTACATAGGCAATCGTTTTCACCTAATTTGTATATATAAAACATATAATATATATTTGTGTAGAAGACCAACCAAAAACCACGAATCCTAAAAAAATGAAGCCTTTAAAAGTTATACTTGTCACCCTATTGATACTGCTTATTGGTAGTGTTGAGCAGGGAGTATTGGCCAATAACCCAATCACATATACCCAGCTGTCGACCCGCGAGGGGTTACCACAGAGCGACGTGAATGCCATCTGCGAAGATGAAAAGGGGTTTATATGGCTCGCCACCAACGATGGCATCTGCAGATACGACGGTTACAACTTTTGCACATTTCCCGATACAGACAATATATTGGAGACTAGTTTTATACTCTCTCTCTGTATCGACCGTGATCAGAATATATTGGTTGGGTCGGCCAACAAAGGGTTGGCTATATTCAACTCAAAAGAGGAGAGATATAGCTCTCATTTGGGGCTTAGTGGCGAGCCGATAAATGAGATTATAATTGATCGGTATGGTTATATCTATCTTCACATAGATAATAATAAAATGTACATCGTCACGCGCAATGGCGACTCCCTCAGCATAGCCCGCACAATCACGGAGGTCTATAGCATGGGTTTAGATAGGGAGGGGACTCTATATGCGATATCGCCCGACCACATCACCAAATTCAAAGAGGATCTTTCGTACGATACAGTCAATATCAAATCTAATGGCGAGTTGATCAATCTCAAGTTTGGGCAGGGCATTACCACCATCTTAAGCCACAAGAAGTTGTGTTCGATCAATGATGATAATCGGACAACACAACTTCTAGATATAGAGATTAACGACTATACAATATTGGTCAATGGCGATATATGGATAAGTACCAACGACGGTATCTATAGAGCCTATCCAACCAAAGGGGGCTACAGCACACCGCAGATGGTTATTAGCACTGGTGCGTGGTGCAACGTGATGTTCGAAGATAGCGCAGGAACACTCTGGGTCGGAACAGTTCGCCGAGGGCTACATAAATTCACCGCCAGCCCCAACCTATTTGCCATGGACAACAAGGGGCGCAATAGCGAGGTGGTCTATCGAGATAGTCGAGAGAGGTTGTGGATAGGCGCCTTTACGGGAAATATAGGCTGCTATAACCAATATGACATGAGCCAAACATATCGGGTCAATACTCAAAGTAGGCCCTATATGATCACTTCGATCACGGAGCACCCCATCACCAATAGGCTCTACGTGGGAGATGTGAATGGTATAATGTCAACATCGACCAAGAGCGACGAGATCAGTCTTGCCGACCACAAAAGCCTGAAGGTTAGCGATATAGGCAATATCAACCATCTGCTGCCCGACTCCACATATATGTGGATCGCTACATATAATTCGGGGCTTCACCTCTACGATGTTCTAAAGGATGAGATTGTCCACACGATAAGTGTTAGGATCAACTCCAGCAGAGGGTCGCTGCTATCGAATATCGTACGTTCGGTCTTTAAAGATGCCGATGGTAATTTGTGGATTGCAACCAGCAAAGGGCTCAACTTTATCGAGAATAGCGAGCGCTTCGATGCTCAACCGCACATCGTATCCTACTCATCGATGTCATCGTCGCCCGTTACCCTTAGCTACGACTATATCCTCCCTATTGCTCAGCGCCACAACGGCGAGATAGTAGTTGGAACATTAGGTGGCGGAGTAAACATTCTAACCCCCAAGGAGGGCTCTTCTAACCAGTTTGAGAATCGCATTTTCAACACCGAGAGTGGCTTATCGAACAACACAATCAAGGCCATAGCGGTGGATGACAACGACAATATATGGGTCTCGACCAATCAAGGTGTAAATATGATCTCGGGCGAGAATAACTCCATCCTCTCCTACTCCATCGAGGATGGATTGCAGGATTATGAGTTCTGCGACCTCTCGGTAACCAAGCTGTCCAATGGAAAGATTGTATTTGGCGGTATCAATGGAATAAACTCCTTTATGCCCGATACTCACATCAATAATGGCGATACACCTACGGTATCGTTTGTAGAGTTGCAGCTCCAAAATAATGTTATTGACATTGGTCAATCGATCCAAAATAGGGTCATACTCAACAGGTCGATAGTCTACACCGACCAGATCACGATCCCCTTCCCCAACAAGAGTTTTGCATTTAAGTTTACATCCATCAACTCTCAGCTGCAGCATGCGCAGAAGTATCGATATAAGCTAGAAAATTTCGACAAAAGTTACACCTACACCTCGGCGGCATATCGCATTGCAAAGTATACCAATATCTCATCTGGTAGATATCGATTAATTGTCGAGGGCTCCAACGATGGCGTGAAGTGGGGCGAATCTGCATGTATGGTTATCAACATCGGAGGTTCGCCATTTTTGAAGTGGTATGCTATACTTGGCTACTTAATATTGTGTGCAGTAGTTGTTTGGTACATCTTTAGAACCATACGCAATAGGCGTATGGTCAAATCAAGAATCGCGGCGGTGAATCTCGAGAAGCAGTATATCGCAAAGCTATCGAAAGCCAAGATGGATCTTATAACCAACATCTCGCACGAATTCAGAACCCCTCTAACCCTGATCATCTCGCCTCTGCAGAGGCTGCTCGAGAGAGAGGGTCAAGATGAGAGCTCAAAGAGGCTTCTGCAGACCATAGATCATAATAGTCGACTGCTGCTGCGCTTCATTAATATGTTTATGGACTATTCGAAGAGTAATAGAGATCAACTGGAGATCAGCCTTAAGATGAACGACATCGTATCTCTCGGCCGCGACACGCTGGCACAATTTGAGTCGATAGCTATCGACAAGGGTATACACCTTGAGTTCTACTCCTCTAATAGCCAGATTAATACACTCTTCGACCAACATCAGATGGAGGAGGTACTCTACAACCTGATCTCAAATGCGATTAAACACACCGCAAGAGATGGATTTGTCAGTCTCGATATCGACTACGAGTATTTGACCACAACCATTCGCGTGAGCGACACAGGGCAGGGAATAGCCGACGATGAGCAATCCTCTATCTTCGAGCGCTTCTTCTCGCTGGACAACAACACCATAAGTAGCAGCGGAATCGGTTTAAACCTCACAAAGACATTGGTGGAACTACATGGTGGAACAATCAATTTTGTTAGTAAAGAGGGGGTTGGCACAACATTCGTTGTCACCCTTCCGCAGCAAGATATGCAGGTCGATGAGGCAGAGGCAGAGTTAAACGGAGAGATAAATGTCGGCAATAATGATACCGATGATTTTATTGCTATCGACGACAACGCCCTATCGACACAAACATCTATATTGGTGGTCGATGACGATCCTAATATGGTTGATCTTTTAGAGGAGCTTCTTTGCGATCGCTTCACCGTGATCAAGGCCTACGATGGCGATGAAGCGCTCGAGAAGAGTCGCAAATTTATGCCCGACATTATCATCTCAGATGTGCGCATGCCTCGAATGAGCGGTATAGATCTCTGTCGTGAGATCAAGCTCGACGTCTCGACCTCGCACATCCCCGTTATACTGCTCTCGTCGAGAACCTCAAGTGAGGTGCAGGCGGGAGGTCTGAACGCCGAGGCGGATGCCTACTGCTCGAAACCTTTTGACAACAAGGTTTTAATGGCGACGATTAAATCTTTGGTCACTAATCGTAAGCGCATTATCGACAAGTATAAGAGTTCATATCTCTTGAGCGGGGGTGAAGTTCACTCGAACGAAGAGGATAAATTGATAAATCGAGCAATTGAGATTATCGAGGAGAATATGGCCTCGCCCCTATTCTCGGTTGAGTTCCTCTGTAAGCAACTGGATATCAACTACATCACACTCAACAAAAAGATCAAAGAGATGACAGGGCATACGACCAATATATTTATTCGCAAGATAAAGATGCGTCGGGCAGCCCAGATGCTTCAATCGAAAAAATATACTGTGTATGAAGTTACATACGCTGTGGGCTTCAACGACCTCAAATCATTTAGATCGAACTTCGTCAAGGAGTTCAATAGACTCCCCTCAGATTTCATCAAACAGGATAGCGATTCAGAAATCACAACCTAAAACAACTTAATTATATGAAAAACAGGACTATATCAATGTTGCTATTGGCAACAACCCTAGCGGCGTCATGTTCAACCGAGCAGGCGGTGCTAACTCCTCGACAAGAGAATCAATTTGTCACTATCTACCAGCCTCAGGGCGATAAATTCTTTGGCCCAACCACCGAGTTTCTCGAAGAGGGCAAATGGTATGACCAGTGGGTGCCTAACGACCACACATTTATCAAGGATGAGAGCGGCAAGTGGCATATCTTCGGAATTACGCACCCTGAAATATTGAGCGAGCCTCTGAGCCGTGGTATCCACGATGGCGAGTATGCCTCGTTCCACGCGATATCGTCTGCGACTTCATTTCAAAAGAGCATCGAAGAGGGTCACTACATTGATCTGCCTAAGATCCTAACTCCATATGATCGACCAGATGAGATACTGCCCAACCATGCACCATATTTGATCAAAAAAGATGGACTATACACAATGGTTTATGGACATAGTCCAATTCGCCTAGCCACTTCGCCCGACCTTATGGAGTGGACCCCACAAGGGGAGCTATTTTCGGATAGCGAGGGGGCGCGCGACCCTAACATCCTATACCACAACGGCATCTACTACATCGCCTACTGCTCGTTCCGCTGTGTGAAGATGGTCTCATCGACCGATATGAAGAGTTGGAGCAAGCCACAGGTGATTCTCGAGACAGGCGGGTTCGATCCTGAGTCGCCATCGCTGATCTACAACAACGACACCTTCTATCTGTTTGTCTGCTCGTGGGATGGCAATTGGGACGAAAAGGAGATTGTAGGCGCTTATCAACAAAATGCTCACGTGTATCAATCGGATGATCTAACAAATTTTGGTGTGGGCGAGGAGAAGCAGATCACAATTCTGAATGCTCATGCACCTGAAATTTTCCAAGATGAACAGGGCGACTGGTATATTTCGAGTGTTGAGTGGCCCCAAAGAGGTGTCAGCGTCGATAGATTATATTGGGAGTAATTAAAAATCTGTTTAAATTTCTTTCGTCTAATTTGTTAAGGATCTGTCACTTCACTTTTCGCTTTTTACACTCGTTACATAGCTCATGCTATGCTCCTCTTGTAAAGAGCGAAAATTAAAGCAACATCTCTCTTAACAATTTTAGCGAAAAAAACTTAAACAGATTCTAAAAAAAAGTGACCGAGATGAATAGATTATTAACTGCAATTTTAATGGGAGGCGTAGCCCTAAGTTGCTCGAGCAACAGCAATACAAGTATGACATCATATCAAAATGACAAGAAATTTCTTGAAGAGTATATCGAACTCATCGAGTTGCGAGATGGCGACAAGATGATTCTACTAACACCAACATATCAGGGACGAGTGCTGACCAGCAGCGCCGAGGGACCCAAGGGCGACAGCTTCGGCTGGATCAATCGCAACCTAATTGAGTCGGGCGAGATACTGCCTCACGCCAATAACTGGGGTGGCGAGGATAGAATGTGGCTCGGTCCCGAGGGTGGCCAATTCTCGCTATACTTCCCATCGGTCGAGAGCTTCGATTACGAGCAGTGGCAGGTGCCCTCGATCATCGACACTGATAAGTGGTTGACCCTATCGAGTAGCGACACTAAGGCCACTTTTGGCACCACAACGACCTTTGCAAACGCCTCGGGTACAAAGTTCAACTGCCGCCTCGAGCGCGATATTGAGTTGATCGACGACTCTCAAATTGGGGCTATCATTGGGACATTTATACCCGACGATTGCGCCTCGGTGGGCTTCAGATCGAAGAGCCGCGTCACCAACATCGGCACCAATGAGTGGAGCAAGGACAAGGGCGCTCTATCGATCTGGATACTAGGTCAATTCATAACCTCGCCCGACAACTTCGTGATAATCCCAACGCAGGGCAAAAACCAAATTATCGACGACTATTTTGGAGCTATTCCAGCCGACAGATTGCGCCATGAAGGTGACTACCACTACTTTAAGGCCGACGGCAAGATGCGCGGCAAACTTGGTGTATTGTGCGATTCGGTGCTACCTATGGCCTTTGCTCTCGATCGTGTTAATAGCGTGTTGACAATTATATCCTTCTCCTTCGACGAGCAGGCCACCGATTATGTCAACTCTCGTTGGGCACTGCAGGATGATCCCTTCAATGGCGATGTACTCAACGCCTACAATGATGGCCCGCTTGAGGATGGTACCATCATGGGCGGCTTCTACGAGATTGAATCCTCGTCACAGGCGCTATTCCTAAAATCGGGCGAGACATTCGAACATAGCCACACCACAATCCACATCAAAGGCGAGATCCAACAGCTCGAGGAGCTGCTTGCTGATGTGAAGAGTATTTTGTTATCATAACTTTTTCTTGTATGAAGAGAATTAAAACCTTTATCTACGCAGCTTTGGCAGGTGTCGCCATCGCCTGCCAAGCCACTCCAAAGATGGAGAGCCAAGTTATCGACCAGCCCCTCACCACGCCTCAAATAGAGGAGCTTGTCGACAGAGTCTACAACTCCCTGAGCATGGAGGAGCGCGTGGCGCAACTGCACGGAATACGCCCTGCGCACATCATGAAAGATGGGAAATTATCGCTGGAGCTGTGTCGCGAATTGATCCCCCATGGCGTGGGCCACCTCTCGCAGTTCGCCTGCATGGTCGAGATGGAGCCTAACGAACTTCGCGACTTTGTGCGCGATCTTCAGGCATATATCGTCAGCTGCACCGACGCTGCGATACCTGCGATATTCCACGAGGAGGCCATCACGGGCTTCTCGACAAAAGGGGCTACCACATACCCTCAACAGATTGGGGTGGCGTGTAGCTGGAACCCAGAACTGCTCTATACTAAAAGCGTATATACCAGAGAGTCAATGCGTAATGTGGGTGCTCAATACGCTCTTTCACCAATGGTCGACGTCATCCGCTCACAACACTTCGAGCGCGGCGAGGAGGGCTATGGCGAGGATGGTTACCTATCCTCTATCCTCGGTTGCGAATTTGTAAAGGGGCTTCAAGGCGATGACCTGAGCTGTGGTATCGCCGCAACAACCAAGCACTTCTTGGGCTATGGCGGCGGCAGCTCATTGGGCGAAAAGGAGGTCATGGAGGAGATCTTGTTGCCTCACGAGGCGACAATTCGTGTTGCGGGCAGCAAATCGATTATGCCTGGCTACCACTCGTTTAACGGCTCATCGGCCATTACAAACCAATACTTTCTGCAAGATATTTTGCAAGATTATATGCACTACGATGGCCTTGTGGTGAGCGATTATGGCGCTACGGCGATGAAATGGGCATCAAATGGCGACGAGCGCTATCTCCACAATCGTGCGCGCGATGCGATCAATGCAGGGGCACACCTCGAGCTCTGCGACTTAGAGTGTTTTCAACTACTTCCCGAGCTCGTCGAGTCGGGCGAAGTATCATCCGAGACCTTTGAAGAGGCTGTGAAACAGAACCTTAGAATCAAGGCTCGCCTTGGACTACTAGGTGAAAAACCTGTGCTTTATGCCGAAGGAAATATCGACCTCAACAAGCCAGAATACGACTCATTGGCCTACGAGATTGCCACACAATCTATCGTGCTGCTCAAAAATAACGGCGTGTTGCCACTCAAAAATGAGGGTGGGAGCATTGCCTTACTTGGACCCAACGCCGCGTCGCACTGGGCAATGCTGGGCGACTACACATATCAGGCACTTCACGCGTTTTTCGAGAGTGGCCAGGTGGATAAGAATTCGCCAAAATTGATCACCCTCAAAGAGGGAATGGAGCGCGCCAAGGGCGACGATGTAACTCTAAATTATGAGCGTGGTTGCGATTGGGACAGCACATACAAAACGGCAGTTAAGGGGGATGGCGACGCACGTATCGAGCTCTCGAAATTGGATATTTTGGTCAATATGTTGCGTGCCGAGGCCGATCCAACCGACCTGAATAGGGCCCTTGCCGCCGCTGCCGCCGCAGATGTTGTTGTGGCCGCCGTGGGCGAGAATGCAGCTCTTTGCGGCGAGGGTCGAGTGCGCAAAGGAATTCGTCTGCCAGGCGAGCAGGAGCAGTTTGTGGAGAGCCTAATCGATTGTGGCAAACCAGTGGTGGTGGTTATCTTCGGAGGTCGCGCGCAGGTGTTGAGTCGCAAGATCTTGGATGGCGCAGCGGCGATAGTCCAGGCGTGGTATCCTGGCCAGCAGGGAGGTAACGCCGTGGCAGATATACTCTTCGGAGAGGTCAATCCGAGCGGCAAGATGTGCACAAGCTACCCCGCAACCGAGAGTAAGGAGCCAATTTGCTACAACTATGGAGAAAGGTTGTCGGGGCTCGTTGAGTTCCCATTTGGCTATGGATTGTCCTACACCACCTTCGAATATAGCGACATCGTGTGTAGCGAAAACGTCGACATCTCAAAGGGCTCTATCGAGTGCAGCTTTTGTATCACAAATAGTGGCGAAATAGAGGGTGCAGAGGTGGCTCAACTATACATCTCGCCAAAGGGTGACAATGCGAACTACAAACCAATTCAGCTCAAGGGCTTCCAGCGCATTGAGCTAGGAGAGGGTGAGAGCGCGAAGGTCACATTTAGATTTGATCCAGAGCTACTTGCCTACTACGACACAGAGATAAAGAGCTGGACTACAGAGCCATCTGAGTTTATCGTCAAGATCGGAAGCTCCTCGAGCGATATCCGATTAGAGGCTCCTCTAACCCTGTCGGGAGAGAGGCGGGAGGTTGAACTTCGACAGAGCTACTACTCACTAAGTGATATCCATTATAAAAAATAATAAGATGAAAAGTGTTATTTTAACCATAATGTCAACCGCTGCATTTTTTAGTGTGGCGATGGCGCAAAACCTACCAGATTATAAAAATGAGTCGTTGTCTTTTGAGCAACGAGCTATGGATTTGGTATCGCGAATGACTCTCGAAGAGAAAGCTGCTCAGATGTGCAACGATGCACCAGCTATCGAGAGGCTCGATATTCCTGAATATAATTGGTGGAATGAGTGTCTGCACGGACTTGCACGAGCAGGTCGAGCAACGGTATTCCCTCAAGCAATTGGTTTGGCCGCAACGTTCGATACGGAGTTAATATTCGATATTACAGATGCAATATCTGACGAAGCACGCGCCTTTTACAATATTGCCACCGAGCGAAATAATCGCAGAATATACACAGGCCTAACCTTCTACTCTCCCAATGTTAATATCTTCCGCGATCCACGCTGGGGGCGTGGTCAGGAGACCTATGGCGAGGATCCATACCTCACATCTCAAATAGGTGTAGCCTTTGTCAAGGGTCTGCAAGGAAGCGACCCAAAATATATGAAGGCTGCGGCTTGCGCCAAACACTACGCCGTTCACAGTGGCCCCGAGGAACTACGCCACGAATTTGATGCAGTAGCATCGCCACGTGATCTGCACGAAACATACTTTCCTGCATTCAAAGCATTGGTGCAAGAGGGTGGCGTCGAGAGTGTTATGGGTGCATATAATCGCGTCAATGGCCAGGCGGCATGTGCAAGCAAATGGTTGTTAACCGACGTTTTGCGCGAGGATTGGGGCTTCGATGGTTATGTCACATCGGATTGCGGAGCTATTGTCGATATTTTCCGCTATCACAAGTTGGTGCCAACAGCCGAAGAGGCGGCAGCACTGGCCGTCAAGAGTGGCCTAAACCTCAACTGCGGATCGGTATATCGCGACAATATCCCTCGAGCGGTAGGTATGGGGCTCGTTGACGAAGAGTGCGTAGATAGCCTACTGTATAAATTGATCCTCACGCGTTTCAAATTGGGACTGTTTGATAATCCTGACAAAGTTGCATACAACAAGGTTGACAAAAATATTGTAGATAGTCAAGAGCATATAGATTTAGCCTATAGAGCAGCTGTAGAGTCGGTAGTTCTTCTGGAGAATAAGGGTAATGCACTTCCTCTAAAAGGAGACGAAAATATGATATTTGTAACTGGACCCTTTGCTAATAATCCAGATGCTTTAATTGGTAATTATTATGGTGCTAGCAGTCGCTATACCACCTTCCTCGAGGGGATCTGCGAGGTTGCTGATCCAGGTGTTACAATTGAGTATCGACAGGGGGTAATGATTAATGAAGCTAATAAAAATCCTATCGATTGGGCTACTGGCGAAGCGAGGAATGCAAATGCAACAATTGCATATTTGGGCTTAACAATCCTATTGGAGGGCGAAGAGGGTGAATCTTTGGCGTCGGAACAGAAGGGCGATATGATAGATAATTCACTGCCTGCGCACCAAATTGAGTATCTTAGAAAGCTGAAAAGCATGCAGAAAAATGGTCAGCCATTAATCGCTGTTATATGCGCAGGGTGCCCCGTTAATCTCAACGAGGTGAGCGAAATAGCTGATGCCGTAATCTACGCTTGGTATCCTGGCGAGGCGGGTGGCAAAGCTGTTGCTGATATCATATTTGGCAAAGTGTCGCCATCGGGACGTACGCCAATAACCTTTGTCAAAGATGTTGATAAGCTCCCCGCATTCGACGATTACTCGATGATAGGACGTACATATCGATATATGATCGATACAGATAACATCTTATATCCATTTGGGTATGGATTATCATATGCTGCATTTGAATATTCAGATTTAGATATGCCTTCTGTGCTAAAAGCAGGTGAGCAGCTAAAGATCAAAGTAACGATAACAAATAGCTCTCAAATAGAAGCTCAAGAGGTTGTGCAGATCTATGTGAGTGACGTTGAAGCGAGTGTTGAAACTCCAATCCGCCGTCTAGCGGCAATCCAGAGGGTAAACCTCAAGGGTGGAGAGTCTAAAGTGGTTGAATTGAGTGTTGCGCCAGAGGCATTCTCGCTCATTACCGATAATGTAGAGCGCAAGATCGAGGCTGGCGACTTTATTATATCTGTTGGAGGAGGTCAACCCATCAATGTCACTAATTCATTTTTATCAAAACAGCTAAAAATAAAAAGAGGAACAACTCTAAGATTATAACTTCTTTGTAATCGCTAAGAATTATATAGGACTAGGCGCATAGAGCGCACTGTATTTTAAGGCTTATAGCTTGATAATGAGATATATGTATATTTGCACTTATAGACAAACTGCATTTAGCCCAGTACTATACATCGTAAATGATGTTGAAATTAAGTGTATAGGGTGTTATAACGAGTGCGCTCTATGCGCCTAATCCTATTATGTTATTCAGAGTAGAGGGAGTCTGTCGCACAAAAAACGCTACAAACCGAAGTTTCGTACTTGGCATTTTCCCTCAAAAAAAGTTATTAATTATGCGAATTAAGGTTTGAAAAATCTTAATTCGCAACCACTGCGGAGAGTGGCTTTAAGCCACTCGACTAAGCCCCTTCCCTTAGGGAAGGGGTTTGGGGTAGGGGTCAAAACATAAAAAATAGCCGAATTTGGTTTGACGAAGTTCAAACCTTAATTCGCATTAATTACCAATATTTACTCTTCGCTACTTTATCGAGAGACTCAGAATCTGTTTAAATTTCTTTCACTAAAATTGTTAAGGATCTGTCACTTCACTTTTCTCTCTTTTCTCTCTTTGCACTCGTTACATAGCTTATGCTATGCGCCTCTTGCAAAGAGAGAAAATTAAAGCAACATCTCTCTTAACAATTTTAGTGAGAAAAACTTAAACAGATTCTCAACAGATGTGAATATTTTTTACAGCAAATTTTGGTTATATACTTTAATTTAAAAGTGCAGTTTTATACGAAACATCAAGTTCTAAATCGACCATTAGTTGCAAATTGTAATAATTAACAGCTGCAACATATTGAGTATTACGCTAAGCGGGCAAAAAAAGTTTTTAAAAAATTTGGTTTTTAGGATTTGGTTTCATACATTTGTCAAACAATAACAGCAAAAACTTTATGTATAACAATACGACGAATATCAGTTGGTGGCGCACTTTACAATTTCAAAAATCGTAAGTGAGCAGACCTCTGTATATATACGTTTTAAATAAAAAACAATAATTATAGATGAGTCCTGTCGCAGCTTGCGATAGGACTCATCTCTTTTAATACAACGATTGATCCATTATGAAAAGCTACCAAGTAGATTCAAACGGTTACTACGGCGATTTCGGTGGCGCCTACATCCCCGAAATTCTTCACAAGGTTGTCACTCAACTGCAAGAGTGTTACCTGGAGGTGATTAACGACGAGTCATTTTTGGCGGAGTACAACGCCCTTTTGCGCGACTACGTTGGTCGCCCCTCGCCGCTATATCTCGCTCGCAGGCTCTCGGAGCGCTACAGCTGCAAAATATACCTCAAACGCGAGGACCTCAACCACACGGGAGCACACAAGATCAACAACACTATCGGCCAAATTCTCCTGGCTCGACGCATGGGTAAAACCAGAATCATCGCCGAGACTGGCGCTGGTCAACATGGAGTAGCAACAGCAACAGTTTGCGCGCTGATGAATATGAAGTGTATCGTCTATATGGGTAAGACCGACGTGGAGCGTCAACACATCAACGTCGAGAAGATGAAGATGTTGGGAGCAACTGTCATCCCCGTAACTTCGGGCAACATGACCCTCAAAGATGCCACCAACGAGGCGATCCGCGACTGGTGTTGCAACCCCACCGACACCTTTATATAATAGGGTCGACCGTTGGCCCACACCCCTACCCCGATATGGTGGCACGTCTTCAGTCTGTAATCAGCGAGGAGATCAAGCGCCAAATCGAGGAGAAAGAGGGGCGCGACCATCCCGACTACCTTATCGCATGCGTGGGTGGCGGAAGCAATGCAGCAGGCACAATCTACCACTTTATCGACGATGAGCGCGTGAAGATCATCTTGGCCGAGGCGGGCGGAATGGGCGTAGACAGCGGTGAGACTGCCGCAACTATCCAGATCGGTAAGGTGGGTATCATCCACGGTTCACGCACCTACGTAATGCAGGATGAGGATGGCCAAATCGTTGAGCCTTACTCTATTTCGGCAGGCCTCGACTACCCTGGTATCGGCCCCGTGCATGCCAACCTCGCGGCTCAAGGACGCGCCGAGATTTTGGCGGTCAACGACGATGAGGCGATCGCAGCGGCCTACGAGCTCACGGCTCTCGAGGGAATCATCCCCGCCTTGGAGTCGGCACACGCGCTGGGCGTATTCAAAAAGGTTACATTCAAGCCAACCGATGTTGTTGTTCTGACCGTTTCGGGTCGCGGCGACAAGGATATTGAGACATATTTAGACAACTATAAAATTGAGAGTGATGAAAAGCTATAGCTATAAAACTGAGAGCCGACAGGTGATTGGAGATCTTCATACACCAGTAAATATCTACCTCAAGGTGCGCGATCTCTACCCGCAATCGGCACTTATGGAGAGCTCGGATTACCACGCGGGCGAGAACTCAATGTCATACATTGCACTATCTCCGCTAGCCTCGATTGCGGTGAATCACGGCACGGTGACTGCCACCTATCCCGATGGCTCCATCGAGGAGTCTAAGATAGATGCTGAGCACAGTGTAGAGGTTGTAATTAGCAATTTTTTGAGTCGTTTTGATGTGCAAGGCCACTACAAAGAGGTGTGCGGACTCTACGGCTACACGACCTTCAACGCGGTGCGTTACTTCGAAAATATCGAGGTCAAGGAGAGTAGCGACAGCGTCAATGACGCACCCGATATCCTCTATATTCTATACCGTTATGTGATCCGTTTCAACCCATTCCGCAACGAATTAACGATGGTCGAGATGTTGGCCGACGGCGAGCAGAGCGGACTCGACAAGATCGAGCGAGCATTGGAGAATCGCAACTTCGCCTCGTACGACTTTTCGGTGACTGCACCCGCCTACAGCACCCTCACCGACGAGGAGCACAAGGCAAACGTGCGTCGCGGAATTGCCCACTGCATGCGTGGCGACGTCTTTCAAATCGTGCTTTCGCGACGCTTCATCCAACCCTTCGCGGGCGACGATTTCAAAGTCTATCGCGCGCTGCGTAGCGTCAACCCCTCGCCCTACCTCTTCTATTTCGACTTTGGAGGTTTCCGCATTTTTGGATCTTCGCCCGAAACCCACTGCAAGGTGAGCAATGGTGAGGCCTACATTGACCCAATTGCAGGAACCACTAAGCGCAGTGGCGACACCCTACGCGACAAGGAGTTGGCCGATGCACTCCTGGCCGATCCCAAGGAGAATGCCGAGCACGTTATGCTTGTCGACTTGGCGCGCAACGATTTGAGCCGCAATTGTCACGATGTGAAGCTACTTTTCTACAAGGAACCTCAATACTATAGCCATGTAATTCACCTAGTTAGCCGCGTTACAGGTCTGCTCGACCAAGGAGCTTCGCCCATTAAATGCTTCGTCGATACCTTCCCTGCAGGCACACTGAGTGGAGCACCCAAAGTGCGTGCTATGCAGCTCATTAGCGAGATTGAGCCACACAATCGTGGTGCCTACGGTGGCTGCATCGGATTTATCGGGCTCAACGGCGACTTGAACCAGGCGATAACCATACGCACATTCGTCAGTCGCAACAACGAATTGTGGCTGCAGGCTGGCGGCGGAGTTGTTGCACGCAGCAACGATGAGTATGAACTTCAGGAGGTTAACAATAAACTTGGAGCCTTGAAACGAGCGATCGACTTGGCTACGGAACTAAAAAATTAGAGGCGATGAAGATACTACTTTTAGATAACTACGACTCATTTACCTACAACTTGGTACATGCAGTTAAAGCGTTGGGATTCACCGATGTAGAGGTGCATCGCAACAATAAAATATCACTCGAAGAGGTGGATCGTTTCGACAAGATCATACTCTCGCCAGGCCCTGGAATACCCTGCGAAGCGGGGCTTCTGCTCCCCATCATCGAGCGGTATGCAGCCACCAAGAGCATCTTGGGTGTGTGCCTTGGCCACCAAGCGATTGGCGAGGCCTTTGGCGCTAAGCTAGAGAACCTTACTGACGTTTATCATGGTGTGCAGAGCCAAATTTCGATCACCGCGGCCGATCCAATCTTCGAGGGGCTGGAGTCGGAGCAGGCGGTTGGACGCTACCACTCGTGGGTTGTAAGTCCCGATGGCTTTCCCGACGCGTTGAAGGTGATAGCCTCGAGTGCCGAGGGGCAAATTATGGCGCTTCGCCATCGCGAATACGACGTTCGTGGAATCCAGTTTCACCCCGAATCGGTCTTGACACCGGAGGGTGTAACCATGTTGAGTAACTTCTTAAAACAATAAGCGAGGATGAAAAATATATTGTATAATCTATTTGAACATAGATATTTAGGCCGCGACGAGGCGCGCGACATTCTGCAAAATATCGCTCTCGAAAAGTATACCGACGCACAAGTTGCATCGCTCATTACAGTATTTTTGATGCGCAATATTTCGGTCGAGGAGCTGTGCGGATTTCGTGATGCACTACTCGAGATGTGTATCCCCGTCGAGCTCGACGAATTTTCACCTATCGACATTGTCGGCACGGGAGGCGATGGCAAAAATACATTCAACATCTCGACTGCAGCCTGTTTCGTGGTTGCGGGGGCTGGCTACTCGGTTGTCAAGCATGGTAACTATGGCGCCACTTCGGTAAGTGGCGCAAGTAATGTCATTGAGCAACACGGAGTTAAGTTTACTACCGACGCCTCGAAGTTGCGCCGCTCGATCGAAGAGGCAAATATTGCGTATCTTCATGCGCCGCTCTTCAATCCAGCACTTAAGGCCGTCGCGCCAGTGCGCAAAGCCTTGGGCGTAAGGACATTCTTTAATATGTTAGGGCCACTAGTTAACCCCGTTAAACCTCGCTATCAACTCTTGGGCGTCTACAATCTGCCACTTTTACGCCTCTATAGCTACACCTATCAGGCTAGCGGAACCAACCACGCTGTGGTGCATAGCCTCGATGGCTACGACGAGATCTCGCTCACCTCAGATTTCAAGGTGGCAACAACGAGTGCCGAGAAGATATACACACCCGAATCGCTTGGTTTTAAGCGCTATAAGGAGGAGCAGCTCTTCGGTGGCGACACCCCCGAGGAGGCGGCAAAAATCTTCCATTCGGTGCTTCACGGCTACTCCACCTCCGCGCAAAGAGATGTTGTTGTGGTTAACGCCGCATTTGCAATCTCGGTGCGTTGCCCCGAAAAGAGCATCGAGGAGTGCATCGCAATTGCCAACGAGTCGCTCGATAGCGGCAAGGCGGCAACGGCATTCCGTAAATTTGTGGAGTTGAACAGCTAACGGAGTCCAAGATGAGAGATATTTTAACAGAGATTATAGCCAACAAACGTATCGAAGTTGAGCAGCAGAAATCGCAAATCGCGCTGAATGAGCTTATTGCAGCATCGCGCGATATGACACCTGTGCGTTCGATGAGCAATTCACTGGCCTCATCTCAAAGCGGAATTATTGCAGAGTTCAAACGACGCTCACCCTCCAAAGGGTGGATTAAAGAGTCGGCCGATGCATCCGTGATACCCGCAAGTTACGCCGCTGCTGGAGCCTCTGCGCTATCGATTTTGACCGATAGCAACTACTTCGGAGGCTCACTTCTCGACATCGAAGTGGCTCGTCCTAAGGTAGATATCCCAATTATACGAAAAGAGTTTATCGTCGATGAGTATCAACTCTATCAAGCTCGTCTTGTTGGTGCCGACGCAGTTTTGTTAATTGCTGCAGCGCTGAGCAAGGATGAGTGCGACGAGCTGATCGACAAGGCGCATGATATTGGCTTAGAGGTTCTTTTGGAACTCCACAGTCAGAGCGAGTTGGAGTATGTGGGTCATGGGGTCGAGATGGTCGGCGTGAATAACCGCAACCTAGGTAGTTTCCACACGAACATTGCCAATTCGTTTACTCTCGCCGAACTGCTTCCCGAAGGGGTTGTCAAGGTCTCGGAGAGTGGAATATCCGACCCCGCAACCGTCAACGAGCTACGCAAAGCGGGTTATCGCGGCTTCCTAATTGGTGAGAATTTCATGCGCAGCGAGCAGCCTGGTGCAGCTCTTGCTCAATTTATTGCGGAGGTTAAATAGAGATGGCAAGTGATCGAAAAATAATAAAGGTGTGCGGCATGCGCGATACCGATAATATTTGGGCGGTGCAGACCCTCGGCGTCAATTTGATAGGACTTATCTTCTATCCAAAGTCGCCGCGATATGTCTCATCACCACCACTTTCGCTCCCTTTGGTGGCGCGAGTTGGAGTATTTGTCAACGCTCCACTGAGCGAGATTCAGAACACTATTTCAGACTACTGCCTCGACTATGTGCAGCTGCATGGCTCCGAGAGTGTCGAAGATTGTAGAACTGCAGCTAGCTTTAGAGTCAAGGTTTTAAAAGCCTTTTCGGTGGATGAAAATTTTGATTTTGAGACAGTTGAACCCTACAGCGAAGTGTGCGACCTCTTTGTTTTCGACACAAAATGCAGTGGCCATGGTGGCTCTGGCGAGCAGTTCGACTGGTCGTTGCTCGGGAGATATCATGGGTCGACTCGCTTTCTGCTGAGCGGCGGAATCGGGCCAGAAAGCGTGCAGGCTTTAAAGGCATTTCACCATCCGCAACTAGCAGGTTATGACCTCAATAGTCGCTTCGAGAGCTCTCCTGCGATGAAGGACACAGAGCTGCTAACAAATTTTTTGGAACAATTAAAATAGACAATATGAATAGAATTAATAAACTCTTTGCCAGCGATAAAAGCGACCTACTGTCGATCTACTTTTGCGCTGGAACCCCACAGCTCGACGCGACAGTTGATACTATCAAGGCGTTGGAGGCGGGCGGTGTGAGCATGGTCGAGATAGGAATTCCATTTAGCGACCCAATGGCCGATGGCATTGTGATCCAAAATGCTGCTACTGACGCGCTTCGCAACGGCATGTCGCTGAGATTGCTTTTCGAACAGCTGCATGATGTGCGCTCAAGCGTATCGATTCCGCTCATCTTGATGGGCTACCTGAACCCAATCATGCAGTATGGCTTCGAGCGATTTTGCAAGAGCTGTGTCGAGTGCGGCATCGACGGGGTAATCATCCCCGATCTACCCTTTGGCGACTATCAAAAATATTATAGGGCCGTGGCCGAAGAGCATGATATTAAGATCATTATGCTTATCACTCCCGAGACTAGCCAAGAGCGCATCGAGGAGATCGACTCCAACACCGATGGCTTTATATATATGGTATCATCGGCTGCAACCACTGGTGCGCAGAGTGATTTCAACGCTGCCAAGATCGCCTATTTCAACAAGATCGACGCCATGAAACTGAGCAATCCGCGAATGATTGGCTTCGGAATCTCGAATAAAGCGACATTCGAGGCGGCGTGCCAAAATGCACGCGGTGGCATCATCGGCAGCCACTTTGTGAATCTATTGAACGAGGAACGCGATGCTGCAAAGGCAATTGCAAGATTAAAAAAATCATTGGAGGAGTAAATTTTAAAACTTTGAGAGTATGAAAATAGCGGTTATCGGAGGAGGTAATATGGGCGGTGCGATCGCAATAGGTGCAATCGCACAAGGGGTGGTTGAGGCCCACGGTGTCACCATTTCGCACCTAAGCGAGAAGATGAAGCCTCTGTTCGGTCAATATGTGGAACTTGTAGCTATTGAGAATCAGAACGTTAAGGCAATTGAGGACGCCGATCTTATCGTTATCGCCGTTAAACCGTGGCTCGTCGAGGAGGTTTTGGGCGAGATATCGGCAAGCCTCGATAGATCGCGACAATCGATAATATCAGTTGTCGCAGGAGTGAGTTTTTCGCAACTCTCTCAGATGCTTTCTGTCGATACTCTTGGTGCGATACCGCTTCACCGAGTCATCCCAAACACCGCTATTTCAATCGGACAAGGTGTCTCGATCATCTCTGCTTGCGG
Source organism: Rikenellaceae bacterium (assembly GCA_044433705.1). Taxonomy (GTDB): domain Bacteria; phylum Bacteroidota; class Bacteroidia; order Bacteroidales; family Rikenellaceae; genus Alistipes. The sequence continues at coordinate 33,873 of JAWXTG010000013.1, forward strand.
ATCGACACCCGAGATAGACACCGCTGTGGTTCAGCTATTTGAGGCTTTAGGCGCCGCCTATGTTGTCGATGAAGCGATGATGACTCCACTCACCTCGCTCTCGTCGTGCGGCATCGCATTTGCACTTCGTTATCTCGACGCTTCGATGCGCGGAGGCGTTGCTGTGGGCATAGATCCCGCCATGTCGTTGGAGGTGACTCTCAAAACAATGCTCGGCGCTGTGGCCATGTTGCAGCGCAATGGAACCGCGCCACAAGTAGAGATCGACAAGGTGACAACAAAGGGAGGCATAACATTAAAAGGGCTCGAAGCGATGGAGCGAGAGGGATTCTCTGCCGCCGTGGAGTGCGCTATAAAGGAGAGTCGATGATGAAAAAAACATATAAATCAGTAGTTGTCAAGATCGGCAGCAACGTCTTGACTCACGCAAATGGAACGCTTAACACCACGCGATTGTCGTCATTGGTGGATCAAATAGTGGAGCTGCAAAGTGCTGGAATCAAGGTGATTGTAGTGTCATCGGGCGCAGTTGCAGCTGGTCGGCGAGAGATTGCACTTGGCTCGCGACGCCTCGACTCTGTCTCGGAGCGTCAGCTATTTTCGGCCGTTGGTCAAGTGAAACTAATAAATAAATATTACAACCTTTTCCACGATCATGGCGTTACGTGTGGCCAGGTGTTGACCACCAAAGAGGCATTTTCATCGCGCACGCACTATCTCAATCAGCAGAATTGCATGCGCACGATGTTGGAGAATGGGGTGATACCTATTATTAATGAGAACGATACGATATCCGTTACCGAGCTGATGTTCACCGACAACGACGAACTCTCGGGCTTGGTGGCAACGATGATGGGGGTCGATGCACTGGTGATATTGAGTAATATTGATGGTATTTTCGACGGCGACCCTTCGCTCGAAACATCGACTGTTATTCGTGAGATAGACTCCTCTAACTCAGATATTTCCGAATTTATCTCCACCTCGAAATCACAGTATGGACGCGGTGGAATGCTAACTAAGAGTCGCATCTCGAGCAAAGTTGCCGACGAAGGCATCGAGGTGATTGTGGCCAATGGTCGCCGCGAGGGGATACTCCCAGCACTGCTGCTCGGCGATCAAGATGTCGTGGCCACCCGTTTCACCCCGTCGCAGCGAGCTGTGTCGGGTGTTAAGCGCTGGATCGCTCATAGCGACGGCTTCGCAAAGGGGCGAGTTATTGTGGATGACAATGCCCTAAAAGCACTGCTATCCTCCTCAGCTACAAGCCTTTTACCCGTAGGTGTAGTGGCGATAGAGGGTGATTTCGAAAAACACGATATTGTAAAGGTGGTGTCGCGAGATGGCTTCACCGTAGGCGTAGGTCGAATTGCGGTCGATAGCACCGAAGCTCGAGCTAGCGTGGGAGTGCGCGGCCTCAAACCGATGATTCACTATGACTACCTATATATAGAAGAACAACATCAACTATGAATTTAAAAGATCAATTTTTGGGCGCTCGAGCTGCATCGCGCACTTTGTCGATGCTCTCCGAGGAGAAGATCAATAGCGTTTTACTTAAACTCTCGGAGCAGACCTTGGCACGCACAGAGGAGATTTTGGCAGCCAATGCCAAAGATTTAGCGCTATATGATATCAGTAATCCACTATACGACAGATTGTTACTAACGACCGAACGTGTCGCTGCTATAGCTGCAGATATTGCAAATGTGGCTTCGCTCACATCTCCCGTTGGCCAAATCCTGAGCAGCATTGTGCGACCAAATGGAATGCAGATAGACAAAGTACGCGTGCCATTTGGGGTGATTGGGGTGATATATGAGGCTCGCCCAAACGTCAGTTTCGACGTATTTGCGCTCTGCTTCAAGAGTTCGAACGCCTCACTTTTGAAGGGCGGAAGCGACGCTCAACACTCTAATCGCACCATCGTCGGTATCATTCGCGATGTGCTGCGCGCCGAGGGAATCGACGAACGCGTGGTGACTCTATTACCTGCCGAGCGCGAGGCCACGCACGAATTGTTGGGCGCTGTGGGGTACGTTGATCTGATAATTCCTCGCGGCGGAAGATCGCTAATCGACTATGTTAGAGACAATTCGCGCGTGCCAGTGATCGAAACTGGAGCTGGTGTGTGTCACACCTACATCGACAAATATGCCGATGTTGAAAAGGCGGCGGCCATCGTCAACAACGCTAAGACTCGTCGCGTAAGCGTATGCAATGCGCTGGATACCATTGTTGTACACCGCCAAAAAATTGCAGATCTAGTTGCAATCTGCCAACCAATGGCTTCAAAAAATGTTACGATCTATGCCGACGAGCAGTCGTATAGCGCTCTCGACGGCAGCTACCCAGCAGAATTGTTGGTGCATGCAGAGCCGTGTCATTTTGGTGTAGAGTTTCTCGATTACAAGCTTTCAATCCGCTGCGTCGAGTCGTTATCCACTGCTATAGAGCATGTTACACAACACACATCGCAACATAGCGAGGCGATTGTAACCGAAGACGATCAACGCGCAGAGCGCTATTACAAGATGATTGATGCTGCGTGCGTCTACGTCAATGTCTCGACAGCGTTTACCGATGGTGCGCAATTTGGAATGGGCGCCGAGATTGGAATAAGCACGCAAAAGATGCATGCGCGTGGCCCCATGGCGCTATCGGAACTCACCGTATATAAGTATATAATTCGCGGAGAGGGGCAAATTAGAGGTTAAAAGTTTTATTTTTGTAAAAAAATAGGTGGATTAAAGAAAAAAATATATATTTGTAAATTGTAATCCTTTTTGGGTTAAAATATAACAGTTTAACATATAAGCATAATTATGAGAGTACTGAAATTTGGAGGAACATCTGTTGGTTCGGTTGCGAGCTTGCGTAATGTCCAGAGTATTGTTAATAATACTCAGGATGAACTTGTAGTGGTGGTGTCGGCCGTAGGAGGCGTCACCGATCTACTAATAGGCGCTGCACGAACGGCTCAGACGGGTGATGAAAGCTATATCGAAACTCTCTCTCATATCGTTGAGCGTCATAAAAATATCATCGAAGAGCTCGTAAAAAGTGACGACAGAGTGGAGTTGTATGTTCGTCTGCGTCCGCTATTCGACGACCTAACTAATATATATAAAGGTATTCATCTTATTCGCGATTTGTCGGATAAAACGATGGATACAATTGTCAGTTATGGTGAGAGATTATCTTCGACAATCATATCATATCTACTTGACGATGTGACACTTGTTGATTCGCGCGAGTTGATCAAAACAACCCCACAATTGGGCAAACACATCGTGAATTTTGAGGTTACAAACGCTCTAATCAAGGAGCGTTTTGTAGAGCGCACACGCGTGACGCTACTCCCTGGATTCATCGCTTCGGATATCGAAAGCGGCGTTGTGACGACCCTTGGTCGCGGCGGATCAGACTATACGGCGGCTATTTTGGCGGCAGCACTCGAGGCGGATATCCTCGAAATATGGACCGATGTCGATGGCTTTATGTCTGCCGATCCACGCGTGATAAGCAACACCTATGTTATTGATAATCTATCGTTTGGCGAAGCAATGGAGCTATGCAATTGTGGCGCCAAGGTGATCTATCCGCCCACAATCTATCCAGTCTATTACAAAGATATTCCGATTGTTGTTAAAAACACATTCAACCTAGCGGCGCCAGGAACTCTCATCTCACGCGATAAGAGCATGTCGGAGGGCAAGCCTATCAAGGGTATCTCGTCGATAAACGATACTAGTTTAATCACGGTGTCGGGTCTAGGAATGGTCGATGTTATTGGTGTCAACTACCGAATTTTCAGGGCTTTAGCCAAGGGTGGAGTTAGTGTATTTATGGTTTCTCAAGCCTCGTCGGAGAACAACACATCCATCGGTGTGCGCCAAGCTGATGCTCAGCGTGCCGCAGCACTTTTGAGTAGCGAGTTCGCCCATGAAATCGAGGTGGGAGAGATGGACAGCATGACAATTGAAAACGACCTGGCCACAGTGGCTATCGTGGGTGATAATATGAAACATACACCAGGTATCGCAGGTCAGCTCTTCAACACTTTGGGCCGCAATGGTATTAATGTAATCGCCTGTGCACAAGGCGCTTCTGAGACAAATATTTCGTTTGTCATCAAGCTGTCGCAACTTCGCAAGGCGCTCAATGTCATTCACGATTCATTCTTCTTATCTGACCACCAAGTGGTTAACCTTTTCATCGCAGGTGTCGGCATAGTTGGAGCAAATTTATTGGAGCAAATTCGCACACAGCAGCCTACGCTTCTCGCAGACAAATCACTGATGGTCAACGTTGTTGGTCTATTTAATTCGCGACGCGCGCTAATCAACCGTCGTGGCGTAGAGCTATCAGATTACAAAGCTGCATTGGAGGCTTCGGATAAGGTGTCGTCGCCCGAGCAGATTATCAAAGAGATTCTCGATCTTAATATATCTAACTCAGTATTTGTGGATTGCACGGCCAATGGCGAAATTGCCTCAATCTATCAAACGCTTCTTAACCATAATGTTTCGGTTGTTGCGGCCAACAAAATCGCTGCATCTAGCTGCTACGAAGATTACCAAGATCTGAAGTCAACAGCGCGACGTCGTGGCGTGAAGTTCCTATTCGAGACTAATGTTGGCGCGGGCCTACCTATTATTAATACCATAAACTCGCTGATTAATAGTGGCGACAAGATTACGCGCATTGAGGCTGTAATCTCGGGCACCCTAAACTATATCTCGAATACGGTGAGTGGCGATGTGCCTCTCTCTAAGGCTATTATCATGGCCAAAGAGGCTGGTTACAGCGAACCTGACCCACGCCTAGACCTCAATGGTTCAGATGTTGTACGTAAATTGGTAATCCTCTCTCGTGAAGCGGGTTACAAGTTAGAGCAGCACGATGTCGAGAGCAACCTTTTCGTTCCCGACTACCTCTTTGAGGGCTCTGTTGAGGAGTTTATGTCTCGAATTCATGAGATCGATGATCAGTTTGAGCAGATGCGAAAATCGGCCGAAGAGAGAGGCTGCAGACTCCGCTTTGTTGCAAAATTGGAGGATGGCAAGGGTTCGGTTGGGCTTCAGGAGGTCGATGCAAAACATCCATTCTATGAGCTCGACGGCAGCAATAATTCGGTGCTGTTGACCACCGAGCGCTACAACGACCTACCGATGGTAATCAAGGGTTACGGTGCAGGTGCTGCGGTGACTGCTGCGGGTGTCTTTGCCGACATTATTAGTATCGCAAACATTCGATAATTGAGGAGATAACTATATGAAATACATCGTTTTATTATGTGATGGAATGGCTGGATGGCCAGTTGAGTCACTCGGAAATAAGACCTCGATTCAGGCGGCTAACAAGCCTTCGATGGATCGTTTAGCGACGTTGGGCAGATGTGGACTTTTGCACACCGTACCTCCCGCCTATGAGCCTGGTAGTGAGATCGCTAACTTGGCTGTTTTGGGTTACGATCTCGATAAAGTTTTCGAGGGGCGCGGGTCGCTCGAGGCTGCAAGTATGGGGGTCGATATCGAGATTGGCGAGATGGCTATGCGCTGCAATTTAATTACAATTGATAGCGAAGATCGCATTAAGAATCACTCTGCTGGACACATCTCCTCTGAAGATGCTAAAGTGCTGATTGACTACCTACAAGATGAGTTGGGTGGTGACAAAATAAATCTCTTTTCAGGTGTCAGCTACCGCCATCTTTTCAAAATGAAGGGTGGGGATAAACATCTGCATTGCACGCCGCCCCACGATGTTTTGGGCACGCCGTTTCGTGATGTGATGATCAAAGCCACCTCGCCAGAGGCAGAGGAGACTGCAGCATTACTAAATGAGTTAACCCTACGCTCGCAGGAGCTTTTGGCTCAACACCCTCTCAATCAGCAGCGTATAGCTGATGGCAAGGAGCCTGCAAGCTCGATTTGGCTCTGGTCGCCAGGCTACAAACCTGCAATGCAGACGCTATCAGAGAAGTATGGATTCAAAAGTGGATCGGTGATTTCAGCGGTCGATTTAATAAAAGGCATTGGCGTATACGCAGGCTTGAAAGTACTTGAGGTTGAGGGAGCTACAGGGTTATATAACACAAACTACGAGGGCAAAGCTGCAGCTGCAATCGAGGCTCTGCGCAGTGATGATTTTGTCTTTCTGCACATAGAGGCGAGCGACGAAGCGGGCCACGAGGGCGATCCACAGCTAAAGGTACGCACCGTCGAGGATCAGAGCGAGCGAGTTCTGGCCACAATCATGGAGGCGGTAAAGGAGTTCGAAGAGGAGGTGACAATTGCGATGCTACCCGACCACCCTACCCCTTGCGCGCTGCGAACTCACACGCGCGACGCAATTCCATTTGTGATTTACAACCCTACAATTCAGGGAGATGGAGTTACTACATACGATGAATTCTCGGTTGCCGAAGGTCACTATGGTGAGCTCTACGGCGAGGAGTTTATGAAAGCACTACTAAATATAAAATAGATAACCGTTATGAAATATTATAGTACAAATGGAGAGGCTCCGATGGTGTCGTTGCGCGATGCTGTGGTTAAGGGTATTGCTCCAGACAAGGGGCTCTACATGCCCGAGAGCATTAAAAAGTTGCCTGCAGAGTTCTTTGAGAAGATAGATACGATGAGCTTCCAGGAGATTGCGTGCGTAGTTGCCGAGGCATTTTTTGGCGACGATGTCGATGCAGAGAGTCTGCGCGAGATTGTCTACTCCACGTTGAAATTCGAGACTCCACTCGTTGAGGTGACTCCAAACATCTACTCGCTGGAACTCTTCCACGGCCCAACTCTTGCTTTTAAAGATGTCGGTGGCTGCTTCATGGCGCGCCTACTGAGCTATTTCATCGCCAAAGAGTCGCAGGGTGAGCTAGTTAACGTCTTGGTGGCAACCTCGGGTGATACGGGAAGCGCCGTGGCTAACGGCTTCTTGGGCGTCGAGGGAATCCACGTATATGTGCTCTATCCAAAAGGCAAGGTGAGCGCGATCCAAGAGTGCCAATTCACTACTCTCGGACGCAACATCACAGCGTTGGAGGTCGATGGCACCTTTGATGATTGCCAGGCGATGGTAAAAGCAGCATTCGTTGATGCTGAGTTAAACGAGCGTATGACCCTGACTAGCGCAAACTCGATTAATGTTGCCCGCTTCTTGCCTCAGGCATTCTACTACTTCAACGCCTATGCGCAGTTGAAGCGTTTAGGGCGCGAGAACGAGATGGTCGTGAGCGTTCCAAGTGGTAATTTCGGAAATATTACCGCTGGACTCATCGCAAAGCGTATGGGGCTGCCAATCAAACGATTCATAGCGGCAAACAATCGTAATGATATCTTCTTGCAATATCTCAATAGTGGAATTTACTCGCCTCGTCCATCGGTGGTGACTATCGCCAACGCGATGGATGTTGGAGATCCGAGTAACTTTGCGCGCGTTGTTGATCTATATGGTTCGCATGAGGCTATAACTGCCGAAATATCAGGATGTTCATACACAGATGAGCAGATTGCTGCGACGATGAGCGCAACACTTGAGCAGAGCGGATATCTACTTGACCCTCACGGTGCTTGTGGCTACCGTGCACTTAGCGAGATGCTCGTTGGCGATGAGTGCGGAGTCTTTTTAGAAACTGCACACCCTGCCAAATTCCTCGATAAAGTCGAAGAGATCACGCAAACTAAGGTCGAAATACCTGCGCCACTCAAAGCCTTCATGCAAGGAACCAAGCAGAGCGTAGAGATCGGAGCCGACTTCCCAGGATTTAAAAGTTATCTACTGAGTCGATAACTTTTATAAGAGCTCAGCAGTTGCATACTACATTGCGATTAGGGATTAAACGCCTAAAGTGTTTAATCCCTAATCGTGAACTAGCCTCAAGACTAGTAATTTACTGGATTGCAGATCAATAGACGTGAACACTACCAGTAGCTGCAGGCAATGACGAAACTCCTAACCAGGTGAACATCAACAGTATAAAAGCAATGGGTACCAGCCACAACGCAAATTTGCTATAGCGCGATCCTCCGTACAACCGCACATGGATGTAGCCCAAATAGGCCGCAGCAGTGACAAAAGCCCATGTCTCTTTGGGATCCCACGACCAGTAGTGGCCCCATGCATCTTTTGCCCAGATAGCGCCCATCAACAGGCCTAACATCAGAAATCCATAACCAACATAGATCATATTATCTATGAATTTAAATATCTCATTTTCAGCATTATACTCACTTTTTGCGATCATAATAATCGCTCCGATAGTCGCAGCACCTAACATTGCATAGGAGATTATATAGGATGTTACATGAGGCACAAACCAGCCACTCTGCAGCGCTGGCATAAGGGTTTTAGAGTGTATTTCAGGCTTCAAAAGGTTGATAATGACAAATACCGAGGCGACGACCGACGAAAATGTGAGGATCCACGGATATCTCCATCGGCGGAATGATAGGTAACCCACACTCGACAAGAATAGGGAGTACCAAAGACGAGTTTCACCCATTGTTCGCATCGGCGGACGCTCCAAATGGATCCAGAATGAGGCGATAAATGAGGCAAAAATAACAACGCCTACAACGGCTAGTAAATTTGCAAGCAACACGCCCCAACGCTTGTTATAAACGACCAAACCCGCTGTTAGCCACAATATTAGTGATGGTAATGCAAACCATGCAAACTCATTCCAACTCATCTAAACCACATTTTTCGCGCTCCACCACTTCTTCCTCTAACGACCATCGATAGAGCTCCGAGCATCATTAAAACTAAACCTGCGTATACGAGCGACAGCCACGGATCATAGACCAATTCGAAGCTACTATAGCTCGAAAGTGCTCCCGCATCGTTATCATATCCATATTGATAGATCATCCACGAACCAACCTGGAGAGGCCTATTAACCTCTATTTGAGCCGCAACGACATCACCATCTTGGGTATAGACCTCAACATCTGATATAAATTTTCGCGGTTCGGCAGGGGTCATCACAATGCTATACTTTTCATCAAGCGGCAAGGTCATATATAATTGCAACTGATTGCCTCCACTTATCCACCCTTCTCGCACTTCGCCCGCACGTTTAGCCACGACTTTCACCGCTGGTGTGGCGCCTGGCATTGGCACCTCACGATATGTGCTATCGGCATCTCGCACTGCCTTGTGGATATACTCGAGATTCTCGACCTGCCAACCTGCGATCTCACACTGTGGGGTGTCTGGGTCAATTTGAAAGTATTGAGCCGCGCCCTCAGGCTGAACAGCCCCCGTCAGGCGATCTACCACAGCCAATTTTGGAGGGTAAACCTCCATATCAAAATCATTTAGCGTGATGGCAATAGGCAGCTCTTTAACCTCTCCATCGCCACCAAAAACTCGCCATTGCGTCTGGCTTTCCTCAACATACATTATATAGCGCTCCATGTCGGAATAACCTAAACCTGAGGACATTAGAGTTAAATAAAGGCCAATATGCTGCAACATAAATGGAATATCTTTGGCTCTAGCCCGACGAAGTCGACGAATAATAGTCGCACCCAACGACAGCAGCGTCAAGGCGTAAAGCAGCACGAAACTCCAGTTGCTAGTCATCGAATCGAAACCCAAAGCCATGCGGCTCTCTGCTCCCGCTGCGATTTGCGGGGTAAGCCCCATAATGATTGTGAAGATCAACACTCCAACTATCAACGACACGCTCAGAGGAACACTCGACATCCATCGAGCAAAGCCACTTTTGTTAGCAACGGCCCCAAAAATTAGGGAGAGTACAAAAAGAGTTAATCCAGTAATTAAATTTACTGGATTAGCTAATAGAAAGAAGTTAAATGAGCCAATGGCCATCTGCAACACCAAACCGACAACAGCTACTCCAGCCACTATCGCAATGCTCTCGGGATAGCCCCAAGGCGACTGCCACACTCTTTTATCTACATTTTCAACCATTTACGCCCTGTTTGCAGCCTATACTTCGGCAATTTTCTTGCCCTTAGCTTTGGCATCCTCCAACCACGCAGGAGCTGTTGTCTCCAACCAAGCATCCTTCTCAGAGCGGAATTTCGCCATATCCAGACCGATGTACTCTTGAGCCTTAGCTTTTGTCGAGAGGTCTGGCATGGTAACATCCTGAATACCTAACGAATACAACACCTTTTGAAGTGCAAGTTGCGCCTGCATGCTACGGTCGAGGCTGTGCGCTAAAATACGCTGAGTTTCGACTGGAGCATGGAACGAACCACCGTGAGAAGCAACTGCGAAGTCCCAACGCCACTGTGCTTGACGGATATACTTAAGTGCCTCGGTCATAGCTGCCTCAGTTGCGCCACCATCCCAAGCTGTTTTAGCTAGAATGTGAGCCTTCGACAACTCCACCTCTACTCTATCGCGAATCTGTAGTGCTTTATCCTGATACTCATACACATATGCCATAAGCTGCTCCTCGCTATCGCGGTGACATGTCTGACATGTAGATGATATATTTTTTAGTGGGCTCATAACTTGGTGATCTGAATATTTTATGCCGCCTTCCGATTTGTAAGGCATGTGGCAATCAGCGCAACTCAAACCTCGTTGACCATGAGGTCCAACAACAAACAGCTCATAATCTGGATGTTGCGCCTTGATCATAGGTGTACGACTAAGTGCGTGAGTCCAATCAGCGTAGGCGATGTTATCGAAATATGTCTCCATATCCTCGACACTCATACCTCCATCCCATGGGAATGTTAGATACTTACCGTCACCTTTGAAGAAGTACTCAACATGGCACTGTGCGCATACGAGCGAGCGCATCTCTTGAGGTGTTGCGTCGGCAATATCGCGACCTTGACGCTCGAATGCCTCGATAAGTGCTGGACGAGAGATTGCAAGTTGCATAGTCTCAGGATCATGGCAATCAGCACAGCCAATCGGATTTACGATCTCAGCGCCATTTGCGCTCCAGGCAGCCTTGTAGAACTCAGCGATACCCAACTCCTGCATCATGCGAGGCACATCGGGGCTCTTGCAGGTCCAACATGTTGAAGGTTGCATATCGGCATGTGTCTCATCGGGGGAGCCAACACGCAGAGTAGCAGTGACATCGTTCACAGCATGCATATGGCCTCGCGGAGCTGAATAGTCGCGAGAGAATGCATAACCAGCCCAAAGTACCACCATTTCGGGGCGACTCTCCAAGACATCTTCGGGAGTGTTACCGAGATGCTTGCTGGTGAAATCCATCTCCTTGGTCTTTTTCCACGTATCATATTCGCGTGGGTAGTTTATGCCCCACACCTCATTTTTTGACTCAATACCTTTAATATCAACAATTTTATTGGCATAGAGAGTTGCGATCTCTGCACGACGCTCGGTAATCGAGGCTGCGAGTAGACCTAGAACGAACACGGCAACCATTACGACTGCAAATATAGCCCAACCTACAGCGGGCTTGCGACTGATTAATTCTGCTAACTTCTTCAACATATCTATCTGTTTTTGCTATTATTCATCATATTTTTGAGCCATGCGGGCACTGGCGAGTCGGGCATGGGTGCTATAACATTGGGTGACGAGGCGCGATTGCTGACAGTGGTATGAGGCACGTCGCGGTGACAATCCCAACACGCTTTACCCTCTCCGCGCTCGGTCGCTTTGAAGTCGACCATTCCCGTATTTACAAACTCTGTGTTTAGCTGTGTGTGGCAACGAATGCAGTTGGCCATGATTACGGTGCTGCTCGCCATGCGTGGTCTAATCACCTGTGGTTCAGCCTTGAATGTAAATACAGCCGCATGATAAAGACCATCCATCGCCTTGAACGCATACTTGCTCACCTCGCTATCATGGGGCACGTGACAATCGTTGCACGAAGTCCAGAGTGAGTGTGAGCTATGTTGCCACGACTGATAATATGGGGTCATGATATGGCAGTTGATGCATGCACCAGGGTCATCAGTGGCGTATGTGTGTACGCGCGCAATGTAGATGGTGTATGCACCTAGACCAGCAGCGATGCCTCCGAGGATAAACAACGGAAGTATCATGCTTTTAGGCAGTTTATTAAGAAGCCATTTCATCGAAGGGTGGAATTATCTGTTAAACAAAGGTAATATTTATTTTTTTAAAATACAACCTTTCGTCCAGATAATTACACATTTAGCACACTATAATATATAGGTAGATAGTTTTAACTCAAGCCAGCTCACTGCGCATAGGGCTAGAGCGACAATTTTCAAACCACTACAGGCCGCTATCGGCCCCACCGCCCAAAGCGCGGTACAGGTCGATAACACCCTGAATCTGATCATATTGACTCGCAGAGTAGCTCAATTCAGCTTGCAGAAGCGATAGCTGAGCTGTAAGCACCTCGAGATAGTTGATGCTTCCATGCTTCATCAAAAGTTCGGAGCTACGTAGCGCCTCGCTTAAAAGGTCTATCTGCTCCTGGTCGTAATCCATCTGTTTTTTAGCACTTTGCCAATCAATTAAAGCTGTGTTAACCTCAGCTCCAGCATCCAGAATAGCTTGATTGAACTGCAAAAGAGCCTGCTGCTGTTGCGCCTCCGAGATCTGAACTTGAGCACGCAGAGTACCTTGGTAAAATATCGGTTGAACAATTGAAGCCACAGCAGTGTATATCACCTCCGAAGGGTTAGATATCACACCCGATCCATCTGAGTATGAGGCTGATCCTCCGAGAGTAAGGGATGGGTATAGCGACGCGCGAGCAACATTGGTAGCGTAGTAAGCTTGAGCCAACTGCAGCTCAGCAACCCGCACATCGGGGCGATTGCCAAGAAGCTCCAAAGGCACACCAATCGATAGCTCACTATCAAATGTAGAATCATCGATCGAACCTCGCTCAATTGTCTGAGGGATAGTACATAATAATGTAGAGAGGGTATTCTCTAATTGAGACACCTGCTGCTCCTGAGCAACGATACTCGACTCCAGAGCGACCTTGTTAGCCTTAGCTTGAAGCACCGAGGTCTTATTCACGCGACCCGCCCTATTTAACGCCTCGACAGTGCGAATATTAGCCTGCCACGCCTCAAGTGAGCGATTGCTTATTTCGAGCTGCTTATCGAGTAGAAGTAACGAATAGTAGCTATTTGCGACAGTTGCAATCAACTCAGTTTGAACAACTTGCTCGTAGGCCTGGCTCTGCTCTAACAATACCTTTTGCTGCTCTTTTGCACTCTTCAATTTGCCAAAAATGTCAATCTGCCAACTTGCTGAAACAGAGAGCGTATATGAAGATGAAGGCACGCTATTGGTGCTGGCGCTAGCATCAAAACCCAACGATGGAAGGTAGGCTAAACGCGCTGTGCGAAGTGCAATTTCAGCCTGCTCGACATTGAGTCGCGCGACATTTAGGTCACTATTTTGTTCGAGCGCCGTCTCGATTAACCGCTGCAGTTGCGGATCGGTAAAGAGCTCACCCCACGCCAATGCAGCAATTGACTCGGTGTCGCTCGATGCTTGATTATAATCGTATAGATTGTCGACAATCTCGGCATCTGGGGTGTTCTGAAACTTGGTGTAGAGTCCGCACCCGCTCAGCGAGGAGGCGAGCAGCGAAACCCCTAATATATATTTTATTTTCATCATAATAGTCTAATTTTCTGTTGCTTACTCTTCAACCTCGGGTAAATCACGCTCTGGCATCACCTGCTCCTGCAGATTTTGGAAAATCACAAAAAGCGCAGGAACAATAAATATCAGCGCTATGGTACCGATCAACATTCCACCAACCACACCAACGCCCAGCGAGATGTTACCATTGGCGCCCACGCCAGTTGCAAACATCAACGGAAGCATACCGAAAATCAGTGTAAGTGAGGTCATTAGGATCGGACGTAGACGCATTTTTGCAGCCGTCACAGCAGCTTGCGCGATCGACATTCCCATACGTCGGCGCTCCGAAGCGTATTCGGTCAGCAGAATTGCCGTCTTAGCCAACAGACCAATAAGCATAATCAGACCCGTCTGTAGGTAGATGTCGCTTGTTACGCCAAACAGGTTGGCGAAGAGGTAACTACCCGCCAAACCAAATGGGATTGAAAGGATCACGGCGAGCGGAATAAATATACTCTCGTAGAGTGCGCATAAGATCAAATATACGAATATTGTACAGATTACAAAGACCAAAATGGTTGAATCGGCCGTTGAGCTAGCCTCCTCACGCGAGAGGCTACCAAACTCGTAGCCGTAACCGATAGGCAGAGTTTGAGCGGCAACTTCACGCACAGCATTGATCGCCTGACCCGAGCTATAACCTGTTGCGGGCATACCGTTTATCGAGATCGAGGGGAAGAGGTTGAAGCGCGCAAGATTCTGCGCTCCATAGGTTCTTTCGATCTTAACGTACTGACTAACAGGTGTCATCTGCCCTTGATCGTTACGCACATACATATTTTCGAGCGACGTGAGATCCACGCGATCATCGGCTGGCGCCTGCATCATAACTCGATAGAGTTTCGAATATTTATTGAGATTCGAGGCGTAAGTGCCGCCGACATATCCCGAAATTGTACTCAACACGTCGGTTGGTGAGACTCCATTGCGTAGGCACTGCGCCGCGTCGATCTCAACCTGATACTGAGGGTATTTCGTGTTGAATGATGTTTGTGCGCGCGCAATCTCATCACGCTCGCCCAACGCTCGCAGGAATTGCTGCGTATAAGCCTCTAAGTCGTTAATGTCACCACCCTTACGGTCTTGAACATGCACCTCAAAACCATTGCTCGTACCGTAACCTGTGATCATCGGAGGGGCCATGGCCATGATGGTTGCCGACGATATATCGGAGGTCAAGGCGTAGAGTCGATCGACCACCGAGTTGACATCCTGCCCCTTACCTTTGCGCTCATCCCAATTTTTAAGGCGAAGCACAAACATGGCAGCATCACCACCACTTGTACCCATTCTATTTTGACCAACGATCATCGAGTAGGCGTAGACCTCATCGATCGTTTTAATTCGACTCTCCACTTCACGCACAGTCTTCATCGTTTCGTTGTGGGTGTAGCCTGGCGAGGTCTGCACGTTGACAAAGATACTTCCCATATCCTCGTTTGGCACCAGCGCCGTTTTGGTGGTATTCATCATATAGACTAAACCCGCTATAGCTAAGATAATCAACGAGGTAGCCAACACTTTATGCTTCAAAAAGAAGAGTACATTCTTCTGATATTTGGCCACCATCTTATTGAAGTTATTATCGAAAGCGATGTGGAATCGAGTCGAGAAACTCAATTTTTCACCCGTCTCAGAGTCCTTGTGAGGAGACATAATTAGCGCACAAAGTGCAGGACTAAGCGTCATCGCATTGACAGTCGAGATCGCCACCGCTACGGCCATCGTCAGACCGAATTGAGTGTAGAATGTTCCCGTAGTTCCGCCCATAAAACTCACGGGGATAAACACTGCCATAAAGACTATCGTGGTGGTTATCAGTGCCGAAGTCACCTCTTTCATCGCACCAATCGTAGCCAAGTAGGGCGATTTCTCGCCACTATCAAACTTACTCTGCACAGCCTCGACCACCACAATGGCATCATCGACCACCGTTCCGATCACAAGCACCAACGCAAAGAGTGTCAATAGGTTAAGACTAAAGCCCATAGCATAGATAAAAGCGAAGGTTCCGACAAGCGAAACGATGATGGCAGCCGACGGAATCAGCGTCGAACGGAAATTCTGCAAGAAGATATATACCACCAAAACTACGAGCAAAATCGCCTCTAGAAGTGTCCAAAAGACATTGCGGAACGAGGCGTCAAGGAAATCTTTAGTGTTCATCACATCGATGAGCTCGAGCCCTTTTGGTAAATCTGCGCGGATCTCTTCGAGAACTTTATCAACCTCAATTGTGATCTCGTTGGCGTTCGATCCCGACATCTGCGCAATCATCGACATACGTCCGCTCTTACCATTGATGTTACCTATTATATTATAGTCGCGCGCCGCAAGTTCGATCGTTGCAACATCTTTTAAGCGAAGGATCTCTCCATTTTCGAGCGAATGAACGATCAAATTTTCGTAATCCGCCTCATCCTCCAGACGTCCTCGATAGCTCAAATCAATCTGAAAAGCGTTGTCGGAATTGAGTCCGAGGGTACCTGTCGACGACTCGATATTCTGCTGTGCAAGCATAGCTGTAATATCGGATGGCATGAGGCTATGCTGCGCCATCTTCTGCGGATCGAGCCATATGCGGAGCGCATAATCGGGACCCATCACATTCATTTCACCAACGCCTTTTACACGTGCAACGCGTGGCTCAACATTGATTTTCATGTAGTTAGCGATGAAAATATCGTCATAGGTATTTTCGGGGCTATAGAGCGCAATCATCTTCAACGTACTGGATTGACGGCGACGAACCGTAACACCCGACTTGGTAACCTCAGAGGGAAGTTGCGACTCAGCCGATGCAACGCGATTTTGAACATTGACCATCGCCATATCACCATCGGTACCTTGACGGAAGTATACTGTGATGCTGGCCGAACCCGTACTACTGGCCGACGAGGTCATGTAGAGCATATTCTCCACACCGTTGATCGCCTCCTCCAGCGGAACGATGACACTCTTCTGCACTGTCGAGGCGCTCGCACCAGCGTAAGAGGCACTTACCGAGATGGTTGGGGGAGCGATTTCGGGAAACTGTTCGACTGGCAGCATGGTGTAACCAATCACTCCGACAATCAAGATGGTAACCGAGATTACCATCGACAGAATCGGTCTATCTATAAATCTTTTGACAAACATAATCTCAATCTTTTTTTTAGCCTACTCTTCACTCTTATTCTCCGCTGGCACTTGACCAACTACGGCACCCTCGCGGATCAATCCAGCACCCTCGGCGACAATCACATCACCAACCTCAAGGCCCGACTCAACGATATATTCAACACCATTATCGAGCGGGTAGACTGTGATTTCGGCAGAGGTAGCCACGCCGTCGACCACTCTATATGCAAAGATCTTATTTTGGATCTCGTAAGTGGCAACTTTAGGGATTACAATAACGCTATCACGCTCACTGTCAACAACTACACTTCCATTACCCCCATCGCGGAGAAGCCTCTCTGGGTTCTCGAATATCGCACGGAGCGTCACAGAACCAGTCGTGCGGTCGATCGTTCCGCTGATCGCGTCGATTGAACCTTGGTGCGAATAAGTTGTACCATTATTTAATATAAGTGAGACCTGCGGCATCTGGTCGAGCAGAGCCTCAGTCGAGCCACTCTGCTGCGTGAGCGATAAGATCTGCGACTCTGACATCGAGAAGTAGGCGTACATATTATCGTTATTGGTCACACTCACCAAAGGGTCTGTAATAGAAGAGCTTACCAAAGCTCCAACGCGATATGAGATCATACTTGCGACACCATCCACAGGGCTCTTCACCACTGTATACGACAAGTCGCTCTGCGCACTGGTCTGCTGCGCTTTTGCCAATGCTAAACTCGCCTCAGCACTCAAAAGTGCATTTTGCGAAATCTGCAATTCGGTGCTCGAAATCACCCCTTCGTCGAATAGAGCTTGGTTGCTCTCGACGTTCAACTTGGCAGTTGCAACGCTCGACTCAGCACTCTTAACATTCGCCTTAGCAACCTCTAGAGCCGCCTGATATGGCACCTGATCAATGATAAAAAGTGATTGTCCCTTCTTGACTTCCGCACCCTCATTGATTAAAATTTGGGTAATTTGGCCTGTCACCTGTGGCCTGATTTCTACATACTGCTCACCTCGAATTGCTGCTGAATAGCGGCTTGTTATCGTACTATTACTGAGCTCAATAGTGGTTGTTTTGTAATTTTTACCGCTGCGAACAGGTGACGCTTGCTCTCCACAGGAGACTGCAATAGAGGATAACGCCAAAAGTGACGCCCCCATTAAAAGAGTTTTTTTATTCATTGAAGTTATCTGTTTTTATACTTTTACAATAATGCAAAACTACTAAAAAAATTGCATAAACTGCAACAATTTCTCACTTAAAATATCCAATACCACGACTTTGCCACCACTTATAACATGGCTACGCCTCTCAAAAGAGATAAAACGACTCGATCGATAACAAAAAAATCGCCCTACTATTTAATTTTTTTTGTTATTTGTGCGCTATTTAGCAAAAAAAATATAACTTTGTGGGCATTGAACAGTTGATGCTATAGGGATTATATTTTATTATTTAATTTACACCCTCTTGTGATTTAAATAGTTTAAATAATAGGGCGTAATAACCCCACATCGACTACGTTTAATATAATTTAACACCGATATTAATTTAAAATTTAAAGAATATGTGTGGATTTGTAGGATTATTCGATGTAAAAGGTGCTGGTGAAGAGCAAAGATCGAAGGTACTTAAGATGTCGAAACTAATTAGACACCGCGGACCAGACTGGTCGGGTATCTATTGCGGCGAGCGAGCAGTGATCTCGCATGAGCGCCTCTCAATTGTCGACCCTCAATCGGGCGGTCAACCCCTATACAGCACCGACGGCAAGTTGGCTTTGGCTGTCAATGGCGAGATCTATAACCACGCCGAGATCCGCGAGGAGCTATCTGCAGAGTATGAGTTCCAAACTGGCTCTGACTGCGAGGTTATTCTTCCACTTTACCAAAAATATGGCCTTGGACTGCTCGAAAAGATCAACGGCATCTTCGCCTTTGCACTATACGATATTGAAAACGACGAGTACCTAATCGCTCGCGATCCAATCGGAGTTATACCTTTATATATAGGTTGGGACAACGACGAGCAGTTCTACGTATCATCTGAGCTCAAAGCGCTTGAGGGTACATGCTCGACAATCAAGCCATTCCTACCTGGCCACTACTGGTCTAGCAAAGAGGGTAAGATGACCCGCTACTACAACCGCGATTGGTTTGAGTATGACGCAGTGAAAGATAACGACGCCGACGTTGAAGCCCTACGCGAGGCTCTAAAAGCTTCGGTTAAACGTCAATTGATGTCCGACGTACCCTACGGCGTACTTCTATCGGGAGGTCTCGACTCGTCGATAATCTCGGCTGTAGCCAAGGAGTACTCACAACACCGCGTCGAGTCCGACAGCAAGGATGCTGCATGGTGGCCACAGCTCCACTCATTTGCAGTGGGTCTAAAGGGGGCGCCCGACTTGGTAGCGGCACGCAAAGTTGCCGACCACATCAACACCGTTCACCACGAGGTGCACTACACAGTGCAGGAGGGTCTCGACGCAATCCGCGACGTGATCTACTTCCTCGAGACATACGACGTCACTACAGTGCGTGCTTCGACTCCTATGTATCTGCTTTCGCGTGTGATTAAGTCAATGGGTATCAAGATGGTACTATCGGGTGAAGGTGCCGACGAGATCTTCGGTGGCTACCTATACTTCCACAAGGCGCCAAACGCCAAAGAGTTCCACGAAGAGACAATTCGCAAGATCGACAAGCTTCACCTCTACGACTGTCTACGTGCCAACAAGGCGCTATCGGCATGGGGTGTAGAGGGTCGCGTGCCATTCCTCGACAAAGAGTTTATGGATGTAGCGATGCGCATCAACCCTGAAGCTAAGATGGCCAAAGATGGTCGCATGGAGAAGTGGATTCTTCGCAAAGCGTTCGAAGATATGTTGCCCGAAGAGGTGGCATGGCGTCAAAAGGAGCAGTTCTCCGACGGCGTGGGCTACAGCTGGATCGACACATTGAAGCAGATCGCAACTGACGCAGTATCGGATCGCGAGATGGAGAACGCCGCAGAGCGATTCCCAATCAACCCGCCTCAAAACAAAGAGGAGTACTACTATCGTACAATATTCGAGGAGCACTTCCCATCACAAACAGCAGCACAGTGCGTGCCATCAGTTCCATCGGTGGCCTGCAGCACACCAACAGCCCTAGCTTGGGATGCCTCGTTCCAGAACCTTAACGACCCATCAGGTCGCGCAGTTCTTGGCGTTCACAAAACTGACTTGAGCGCGCAGTAGACCTCTGAGGAGGTTTACTACTGACTCCGTCGGGCGCAGATGGCACCTGCGCGGGTGCATAATACGCTGCGGTGATTTGCTTTTCGTCGCTTGCAGCTCCTTTTACGATAAATGTGTTATAACAATCTCTCCGAGAGTTTACTCTCAAGAGATTGTTATAACACATTTATCTTATGTCAACCTACGGTTGCCAGAAGCAAATCTCCGAATTATAAACCAACGATACGGGATACTGTTTCAAAAATGGCTATTAGATGTAATTCGAATTGGGTTTAAATGCCCTGGGGCATTTAATAAATTTAGGGATCATTGAGTTGTGCAAATTTATTTGCGGCAACTCAATAATCCCTAAATCTTAGAGCTAAAAAAGCTCTAAGCCCAATACGCAGGAGTAATATGCACCTGCGGGGGTGCTATCCCCGCCCGACGGAGTCAGTAGTAAACGTCCTCAGAATCAGGCTATAGACTATTTTTTCATGTAGCTTTTGATGTAGTGGTGGTGTGATCCCCAACGCTCAAAGGCTGCTCTATCGAGCTCCTCTTGAGCCGATGGGTGAGCGACAGAGATGAGTAGACGCGCACGCTCTTGAAGTGTCTTACCATACAAATCCACAGCACCGTACTCAGTCACGAAGTAGTGCATATGAGCACGTGTTGTCACGACGCCAGCACCTGGAGCCAATAGTGGAGCGATCTTCGAGACGCCTTTATTGGTGATAGATGGCATTGCGATGATCGCTTTACCGCCCTTAGAGAGTGATGCTCCGTAAACGAAGTCCACTTGACCACCAACACCTGAATAAAATTTCGTTCCGATTGAGTCGGCACAAACCTGACCTGTGAGGTCAACCTGAATCGCTGAGTTGATGGCAGTTACGCGGTCGTTCTTAGCGATGATATATGGATCGTTGGTGTAACCTACATCCATCATGCGCACACCAGGGTTGTCATCGATAAAGTCGTAAACTTTCTGAGAACCCATAAGGAATGTCGAAACGATCATACCCTTATCGATATGTTTAGCAGCACCATTAACGACGCCAGACTCCACGAGTGGAAGCACGCCATCGGCAAACATCTCAGTGTGGATACCAAGATTTTTGTGGCCTCCAAGTTGGCTAAGCACCGCGTTAGGAATCGCGCCAATACCCATCTGTAGAGTCGCTCCATCCTCGATAAGAGCAGCACAATTTTTACCGATCGCAATATCGACATCGCTAGGAATAGCGATATGCGCCTCATCTAGAGGTTTATCCTGCTCTACGAAGAGATCAATTTGCGATGAGTGGATGATTGCGTCACCAAATGCACGAGGCACAAACTTATTAACAACCGCGATAACGGTGTTAGCTGTCTCGACAGCTGCCAATGTTGCATCTACAGAGGTTCCCAAAGATACGTAACCGTGCTTATCTGGAGGTGAAACCTGAATCAAAGCGACGTTACATGGCACAGCGCCACAACGATAAAGTTTCTGAGTCTCACTCAAGAAGATTGGAATATAGTCCGCATTACCACTTTGAGTGTCGCGACGAACGTTAGCTCCAACGAAGAATGAGTCGAGTTGGAAAATCTCAGAAAAACGCTCCTCGGAGTATGCCGAGTAACCTTCGGTGTGAAGGTGGTGAACGTGAACATCGCGAATCTCGCCGCGCTCACCACGAGCACACATCTCCTCAACAAGACATTGAGGAACTGATGCTACCGAGCTAATGTGAACGTGATCTCCCGATTTAATTACCTTAACTGCCTCTTCGGCGGTAACGAATTTGATAGGATTGCTCATTTTACCTAATCTGTTATTAAGTTATTATTTAAGTTTTTAGTAGTCTAAATATTTCTATTTTCGTTTAACCTCTACCTGCTCGTAACCCTCAATGATATCGCCAATTTTGATATCGTTGAACGACTCGATGTTAAGACCGCAATCCATACCGTTGGTCACCTCTTTCACATCATCTTTGTATCGCTTGAGCGAGCCCAATTTACCTGTATAGATAACGATACCGTCGCGAATTACGCGGATTGGCGTATTACGGCCGATCTTACCCTCACGCACAAGACCTCCAGCGATAGTACCAACTTTCGACACCTTGAACACCTCGAGCACCTCGATAGAGCAGACAATCTCCTCTTTCATGATTGGCTCAAGCATACCCTCGATCGCATCTTTGATATCGTTGATCGCATCGTAGATGATTGAGTACAAGCGTATTTCGATCTCCTCTTTCTCTGCTAGTTTGCGAGCTGACGCCGATGGACGCACCTGGAATCCAACGATAATCGCATTCGAAGCTGCTGCCAACAATACATCCGACTCCGAGATTTGACCTACGGCTGCGTGAATCACGTTCACCTGAACGGTCTCCTTCGAAAGCTTGATAAGTGAGCCCGACATCGCCTCAATTGATCCGTCAACGTCACCCTTCACAATGATGTTAAGCTCTTTAAATGAGCCGATTGCGATACGGCGACCGATCTCATCGAGGGTAACATGCTTCTGAGTCATCAGACCCTGCATACGCTGCAACTGCTCACGCTTGTTAGCAACCTCACGTGCCGAACGGTCATCCTCCATCACGTTGAATGTATCACCCGCCTGAGGTGCTCCATTGAGACCAAGCACCTGAACTGGAGTTGATGGGCCAGCAGCATCGATCTTAATTCCATTCTCGTTAAACATCGCCTTCACGCGACCTGTATAAATTCCCGAAAGTAGGATATCTCCCACTCTGAGGGTTCCGTTTTGAACCAAAATTGTTGACACGTAACCGCGACCCTTATCTAGAGTAGACTCGATTACCGTACCGTTAGCCTTCTTATCTGGATTAGCCTTAAGGTCCAACAACTCAGCCTCTAACAGTACTTTAGTGAGAAGCTTATCTAGATTTAGACCCATTTTAGCCGATACATCTTGGCTCTGATACTTACCGCCCCAATCCTCAACGAGGTAGTTCATTTGAGCAAGTTGCTCCTTGATGTGCTCGGGGTTAGCCGCAGGCTTATCACACTTATTAATAGCGAATACCATCGGTACACCTGCCGCTTGAGCGTGGTTGATAGCCTCCGTTGTTTGTGGCATGACGCTGTCGTCGGCCGCAACGATGATGATCGCAACGTCGGTAACCTTAGCACCACGCGCACGCATCGCTGTAAAGGCCTCGTGACCTGGAGTATCGAGGAATGTGATCTTCTGTCCATTGAGCTCAACAGAGTAAGCACCAATATGTTGGGTGATTCCTCCCGCCTCGCCTTGGATGACGTTAGTTTTACGGATATTATCCAAAAGCGACGTCTTACCGTGGTCGACGTGACCCATTACTGTAACGATCGGAGGACGTGGAGTGTCATCGGTAAGATCATCCGCTCCCTCATCTGAGATAGCCTCTTGGATCTCGACTGATACGAATTCAACTTTGTAATCGAACTCCTCAGCAACAACGACAAGAGCCTCAGCATCAAGACGTTGATTGATAGATACCATCAAACCAAGGTTCATACATGCCGAGATAACCTCAGTCACCGAAACGCTCATCATGGTTGCTAGCTCACTCACGGTAACAAACTCAGTCACCTTGAGTATTGAGCGCTCCATCTCTTCGCGTTCGAACTCCTCGTGTGCGCGTTCTGCCTGAGCATCACGCTTCTCTTTGCGGTATTTTGCACCTTTACCCTTTACTCCCTTGGCTGTCAAACGAGCCAAAGTATCTTTCACCTGCTTTGATACCTCTTCATCGCTAACCTCTGGACGAACCACTGGTTTCGAAGATGCTTTAGCACCCTTATTGCGGCGACCTTGACCTGGCGCAGCAGCATTTTGATTGCCACCCTGTCGCTGTTGGCCGTTATTACTTCCACGATTATGACCACCCTGATTACCCTGGCCACCGCCTTGATTACCATTGCGTTGGCCACCACCTTGGCCACCCTGACCACCTTGGCCGCCTGCGGGCTTGTTGCCTTGAACGCGATTAATATCTACCTTCTCCTTGCCCAAACGTTTGCGCTTGTGTTTACCCTTACCGCCTGCTGCAAATCCTGAAACATCGATGGTTCCTAGGACTTGTGGAATACCAATATTTTGAACATTCGAACGGTGGTTATCCTCTGCTGGAGCAGGGGTTGGAGCTGGAGCAGGAGTTGTAGCTGTAGTTGGAGCTGGGGTTGGGGTAACCTCTGGCGCCACAACTGGCTCAGTTACAGGAGCTTTAACCTCTGGCTTTACCTCCACGGGAGCCACCTGGGCTTTTGGAGCCTCAACAACTTGTTTTGGCTTCTCTGCGGGTTTCTCGACAGGTTTGGCAGCCTGCTTTTGCCCATGTTTAGATTTGCCTGAAGCTGACTTACCGCCCTGCTTCTGAGTATATTTCGCATCTAAAGTGATGCTTCCTAACACTTGAGGCTGAGTGATTTGCGTTCTTTTCTCCACAAGATTGCTCTTGACAATCACCTCACTCTCAGCTGTAGATGCAGCTGCGGGAGTCGGCTCACTCTGCTCGGATTCGATACTTACTGTAGCCTGTTTTTTTGCGATACGCTCGCGCACCGAATTGCGGTCGTTTCCTCCTCCGCGATTAGCGCCATACTCCTTCTCGAGTGCAGCGTATACCTCGGGTTCAACCACCGAATTGGGCGAGCCATCGCTCTTGATGCCGTTCTTTCGCAAGAAGTCGGTGATCGTATTTAGACCCACCTTAAACTCCTTGGCTACTTGAACCAGCCTTAATCTCTTTTCATTACTCATATCTTAATCCTCTCATTTATTATTCACTATCTACTTCTGACTCAAATTCCGCTTTGAGAATATCTACTACCCTTTGAGCCTGCTCAATCTCGAGATCTGCACGCGCTGCGATCTGCTCAACGGGGAGCTCAATTACGCTCTTCGCAGTGTCGCAACCAACAGCCTTGAGCGCCTCGATGATCCATGCATCGATCTCGTCAGAGAACTCGCTAAGAGCAACATCTTCCTCCTCGACCTCGCGGTAAACATCAATGTCATAGCCTGTTAACATCTTCGAAAGGCGAATATTGAGACCACCTTTACCAATTGCCAACGACACCTGATCTGGCTTGAGGTATACAGAGGCTGTTTGACGCTCCTCGTCGAGCGTGATGCTCGACACCTTCGCTGGGTTTAGCGTACGTTGGATGAGTAGCTGAACGTTGGTTGTGTAGTTCACAACGTCGATATTCTCGTTACGCAACTCCTTGACAACAGTATAGATACGCGAACCCTTCATACCTACGCAAGCACCAACTGGATCGATACGCTCATCATAAGACTCCACTGCAACCTTTGCACGCTCGCCAGGGATACGCGCGATAGCCTTGATTGTAATAAGACCATCGAAGATCTCGGGAACCTCCTGCTCGAAGAGGCGCTCCAAGAACTGGTTTGCCGTACGCGAAAGGATGATTCGAGGTTGGTTGTTGTTCATCTCAACAGCCTTTACGATAGCTTTGATTGTGTCTCCCTTACGGTAGTAGTCGCTAGGAATCTGCTCAGCCTTAGGCAAGATCAACTCGTTCTCGTCGTCGTCGAGGATCAACACCTCTTTCTTCCACACTTGGTAGACCTCTCCAGAGATGATCTCGCCAACGCGTTGCGAGTACTTCTCGAAGAGAACCGCCTTCTCTAGGTCGAGAATGCGCGATGCCAAGTTTTGGCGCAAAGAGAGAACTGCACGGCGTCCGAATTGCGAAAGTTTGATCTCATCGGTGTACTCGTCGCCAATTTCGTAGCTCTCATCGATGGCCTTCACGTCGCTCACCGAGATCTGCACGTTGGGGTTCTCCACCTCGCCATCCTCTACAACCAGGCGGTTGCGCCAGATCTCGAGGTCTCCACGCTCGGGGTTGATAATAACGTCGAAATTCTCGTCGACCTCGTACTGCTTTTGAAGTGCG
>JAWXTG010000014.1:0-59168 GCA_044433705.1 Rikenellaceae bacterium
ATTAGGTGTAAAGTTCTCACAAAGATATAAATAAAAATTAAATTCAACGTTATTTTAGACCGTTTTTTAATCCATTTTTCACCTTGTAAATTAAGTTTGTGGTGTTGTAACAAACAAACGTATAAAATAGACCTCTCGCACCGCCACAATGCATGCGGTACGAGAGGTCAACTTTTTGAGATTGTTAGTACTATTTTAACACCTCGACACAGCGGTCGACATCGTTGGGGCGGATGATGACGTTGGCCGTTGCGCTGTCGGAGTATGAGTACATATATTGTATAAATAGATCCTCCTGTGCCAATCTGTTGAGCACATCCAGAATGCCACCAGCTACGTTGGGCACCTCGACGCAGAGCACGTCGGTTTGGCTCACTTTGTATCCAGCCTCCTCCATCACTTTTTGGGCTGCATCGACGTCGGGAACGATAATTCGAAGAATGCCAAACTCGATTCCGTCGGCTACCGAGAATGCGCGTAGGCTAATATTTGCCCTGCTTAGAATGGTTATAACCTCGTTGATTACCCCCACTCTGTTCTCCATAAAAATTGATAACTGTTTGATTCTCATATCTATATCCTCCTATCTTTATAATTTACGATTGTCGATTACTCTCACTGCTTTGCCCATGCTGCGTTCGATGGTTCTAGGCGCAACGAGCTTGATCGCAGGGTTGAGACCTAACATGCTGTGCATGCGTGACGAGACACGCTTTTTAATCTCGAGCATCTGCGAAATATCGTCGTTGAAGGCCGATGCCTTAACCTCGACCTGCACCTCGAATGTATCTTGGTTGTTTACGCGATCGACAACGATAAGGTAGTGAGGTTCAAGCTCTTCGATGTCGAGGATAACCTCTTCGATCTGCGAGGGGAATACGTTGACTCCGCGGATGATTAGCATGTCGTCGGTGCGTCCCACAATGCGGGTCATCCTAACGTTTGTGCGTCCGCATGCGCACGGCTCAGCGATGAGCGAACATAGATCTTTGGTGCGGTAGCGAAGCAGTGGAATTCCCTCCTTGGTGATGGTGGTAAATACCAATTCGCCCTGCTCTCCATATGGCAGTTGCTCGAAGGTGTCGGGTGAGATTATTTCGGGATATATGTGATCCTCAACGATATGTGATCCGTTTTTGCATTCGCACTCGTACGAAACTGCAGGCCCCATAATTTCGCTCAAACCATACATATTATAGGCGTCGACGCCCAATCGCTCCTCGATCTCCTTGCGCATACTCTCGGTCCAAGGCTCGGCGCCAAAGACGCCAACGCGTAGACTCATCTCCTCGCGCTTGAATCCCTCAGCCTCGATTGAGTCGGCTAGGTAGAGGCCGTAGGATGGGGTGGTGGTGATGGCTGTAACTTTGAAATCGCGCATTAGTTGGATATGCTTTCTGGTGTTTCCAGTACCCATTGGGATCACCGTAGCACCCAGGTTTTCAGCGCCATAGTGTGCGCCTAGACCGCCAGTGAATAGCGCATAGCCGTAGGCCACCGAAACGATATCGCTGTTGCTAATTCCGTAGGCGGTTAACGCTCGCGACATCATCTCCGACCAGATCGAGATATCTTTACGCGTGTAGCCAACAACGGTTGGTTGGCCCGTGGTTCCCGACGAGGCGTGGATACGGACGATCTCCGACATGGGGACGGCAAATAGTCCGTAGGGGTAGTTGTCTCGCAGATCCTGCTTGGTGGTAAATGGAAGCTTCACGATGTCGTCGATGGTTTGAATATCGTCGGGCGTGAGCCCCATCTGCTGCATCTTCTCGCGATAGAATGGGGTGTTGTGGTAGACTCTGTGTACAGTTTTGCGGAGCCTTTCGTTTTGTAGTTCGCGCATCTTTTCGCGCGACATACACTCTTTTGTTTTGTTCCAGATCATCTTAGTTATGGTTGTTTTTTATAGTTGGACACTATTGGTGGTCGGCGGCAAATTGGGCTAGTCGCTCGTCGAAAATTTCAAGTCTGTCGTCGGTCATGCGCGAGGTGCAGGCTCTCACACCTTGACGAAGTGAGCCTGTTGTCGAGAGTGAAATTGAGCTGATGCCGTAGTGAACAAACTCGCTCACCAATTCGCTGCAACTCATTCCCTTATAGCCAATTGTGAAGAAGAAGCCATCGCCAATTTCACGGTCGATATCCTTGTCGTAGACCACGCTAAAACCGTGACGATGAAGTATCTCTTTCATCCTAACGGCGCGGCGGCTATACTCTTTGGTGGCCTCTACAAAGTTGAAAACCCCATCGCTCGAGGCTCTAAACATCGCCGCTAAACCAAGCTGCACGGAGTGGGCAACACCCGAGGTGATCATATACATTATGGCGTTGGTGAAGGTTATTCCGAAGTGGCCTCCGCCGTTGTAGCGTGCCGCCAAGCGGGGGTATATTCGATTGTATAGTGCATCGCTGATGCAGCAGACCGCCACACGTTGACCCGCGTAGCTAAATATCTTAGAGCCAGAGATAAAGAGCATGTAGTTGTCGGTGTAGCGCGCCACGGTTGGGATGTATGGCTTTACGAATGGTTTACCATAATCTTCGCGTGAATCCATCCCAAAGTAGGCCAGATCTTCGAGGATTATAACGTCATGTTTTGTGGCCATCTCGCCCAATATCTCCAACTCTCGCTCGGTGAATGTGATCCAAGTGGGGTTGTTAGGCGATGAGTAGACAATGGCGGCGATTGTGCCGCTGCTCAGTAACTCTTCGAGTTTTGGGCGCATGGCCTCGCCTCGAAACTCGAAGACATCGAACGATATATATTTTACCCCTAAAATGTCGAGCTGCGACTTTTGAATTGGAAATCCAGGGTCGATAAATAGGATAGTTGCCTTCTGCTCTGAGAGTTGACTGCAGATGGCAAATGAGCCAAATGATCCCGCGACTGAACCTGTGGATGGCAGGCATGAGGCGGGTGAAATATCGACATTGAGAAAGGCCTTGACGAAGCGCGCGCTCTCCTCTTTGAGCTCACGAACTCCCTCTGCAGCAGGGTACAACGATGCAACCCCTCGGTCGAGCGCCTCCTTTTCGGCCGCCATTCCAATCTCGCATGGTTTAAGCCCTGGGATACCTTGGTCCATCCTCACAAAGGGGATGCCTGTTTTCTGTTCGAGGGTTGCCGCAAGGCTCAACATTTGGCCAATTGTCGCCGTGGCAAGTGATGCTATTTTTAGCTCCTGCATGGTCTCTGCAACAAGCTCTCTACTAAATACTTCGCTCATTGTCGGTCGCTATTTTAATTGGTCAGAAACAGCCTCGATACCCACGTTGAAAGCCTTGATATTTGCCTCGACAATCTTTTCGCCTTTGCGCGCGAAGATCCTCTCGATTCCGCTAATTAAGTCACTTTGAGCGATGCCCAATATCGGCGATGCTGCGCCCAATAGTACGATGTTTGCCGATCGTGCGACACCTGCGTCGGTCGCTTTTTGGTTGACGTCGAGCATTAAAATATTGGGTAGGGCACGGAGCTCAGCGAGTAGAGCCTCGGGGTCGGGGTAGTTGGGTATATTGATAAATGGAGCTGAAGAGGTGACGATCCATCCACCCTTTTTGAGGTATGGAAGGTAGCGAAGAGCCTCCATCGGCTCGAGCGAGATGATTGCGTCGGCACCCCCGCGAGGGATAAGATCCGAGGCGATTGGCTCGGAGCTAATGCGCAAATTGGTCTGCACGTCGCCTCCGCGCTGGCTCATTCCGTGAACCTCGGCCTGCTTGATGTTGAGCCCCTCGGTGCGAACCGCCTCTCCGATCACCGCTGCTATGGAGAGGATTCCTTGACCTCCTACTCCCGAAAGAATTATATCGCACTTCATATATCTACTTTTTCGTTGTTTTTTTCAATGTTTGGATGCACTCGCGACGTGGTATGATCACCGAAAGACCGTCGTATTCGATCTCTTCACGCATTATTTTTACAATCTCCTCCATGTTTTTAGGGAGTGGTACCACAACCTTAAGGTGTTCGGGATCAACGCCTAAGCCTAGGCATATCGCCTCGTATTTGTTGAGTCCTGCAGATCTCTGACCTCCAGTCATACCCGTGGTGAGGTTGTCAGAGATGATGACCGTCATTTTGCTGTTCGAGTTGATTGCGTCGAGCAGGCCAGTCATTCCCGAGTGGGTGAATGTTGAGTCGCCGATTACGGCAATTGCGGGGTGCTGCCCAACATCACTCGCCCCCTTGGCCATCGTGATCGAGGCACCCATGTCGATGCAGCTATCGATCGCCGAAAATGGGGGTAGCGCCCCCAAGGTGTAGCAGCCGATGTCGCTAAATACCTTGGCTGAATCGTACTCTGCAACAATCTTATTTAGAGCGGTGTAAACGTCGCGATGACCACACCCCATGCACATTGCAGGTGGGCGCGCAACGACCATTTTGCTCTCCGAAAGCACCTGGGTAGGGGCTATTCCTAGCGCTGGTTTTATGTTGTCGGGGGTGAGCTCACCTGTGCGGGGTACCGCTCCGTCCAATCGTCCGGATATGGGCATTGTGTCGAGTAGTCCGCGGATCTGCTCCTCGATGAATGGCTGTCCATCCTCCAAGATTAGCACTCGGTCGCACTGCTCTACGAGCTTTGCAATCAGCGGTTTAGGTAGTGGATATTGTGATACTTTAACTGCTGAAAATGGCAGTCCATCGGGAAAATTTTCGTTGAGGTAGTTCCATCCAATGCCCGATGTAATGACACCTAAGCTCCTGTCCGAACCCTCGATGTAGCAGTTATATTTCGACTCCGTAGAGCGTTTTACCAGTTCGGCTTGTTGTCGGACCACCTCGTCGTAACGGCGTCGCGCGATGGCAGGAAGCAGAATCCAGCGGCGTGAATCCTCGGAGTAGTGGATCGTGTTCTCCTCTCTCTTTGTGCCAACCTCGACCACCGCGCGACTGTGTGCCATGCGGGTGGTGATACGCATTAAGATGGGTGCCTGCAGCTCTTCCGAGAGGTCGAATGCGTAGCTCATCATGTCGTAGGCCTCCTGCTGCGACGATGGTTCGAGCGTTGGAATAAGTGCAAACTTGGCATAAAAGCGGCTATCTTGCTCGTTCTGAGATGAGTGCATCGATGGGTCGTCGGCAACAAGTACCACCAGGCCACCATTCACACCCGAAACTGCGGAGTTGACAAAAGCGTCGGCAGCGACGTTGAGACCCACATGTTTCATGCAGACCAGTGCGCGCTTACCCACATACGACACTCCAAGTGCAGCCTCCATAGCGGTCTTTTCGTTGACGCACCAGCTGCTAAATATCTTTGTTGCCTGCGCGGAGTTTTGGATATACTCGGTGATCTCGGTCGATGGTGTGCCAGGGTAGGCGTAGACCCCCGAGATGCCCGCATGTATTGCGCCAAGCGCGATCGCTTCGTCGCCTAAAAGTAGAGCTTTGTTATCTAAATTCATAGGTTGGTTATATTTTATTCTGTTATTTCGAAATTGTCGGCATCGTTGAGCGCGGGGAACTTTGCGCGGAAGTTGCGCAGTGCCTCCATATCGATCTCAACGGTTGCTACGCCCTCTTGATCATCGGGCACGCTTGCGATCACATTGCCCAAGAAGTCTATCGCAGCGGTGCCACCCGAGTAGTCGACATTGGGGTCGCTACCCACGATATTGACTCCGCAGACATAGCTTAGATTCTCAACTGCGCGTGCACGGAGCAGCAGGTCCCACGGTGCGCGACGCGCCCTAGGCCAATTGGCAACGCAAAGTATCATGTCGTAGTCGCCACGATTGCGGCTCCACACGGGAAAGCGAAGATCGTAGCAGATGAGCAGCAGGATCCGCACACCCTCGATCTCAACGATGCCCCTCTGGTCGCCCGCTTTATAGTTGTGGTGCTCGCCCGCAAAGGTGAAGAGGTGGCGTTTATCGTACTTCGAGTAGCGTCCATCAGGCTCCACGACGTAGAGCCGATTGTAGTAGTCTCCATCGAGTTCCACGGCCACGCTTCCCGCCAGGGCGACACCATAGCGAGAGGCCATCTGCTGCATCCACGCCAAGGTTTGTTCTCCACTCTCTGCGCCAACCCTTGGGTCGGTGCAGAAGCCCGTAGTAAACATCTCGGGTAGCACAACAAGCCGAGATGTTGCGCACTGTGCGATCAACATCTCGGCTCGAGCTCTATTGTTGTCTGCAGCTAGCCACTCCGTAGAGCGCTGCAATAGTGATATTTGCATTGTGTCTTTAGGTAAAGAAGTAAATACCCAAAGATAGTTGATTTTTTTTAAAAATGCAAATTTTATGGCGCTCTGTGTTGAGAAAATGAGCAAAATCGCTTTCAGTGCGCTTGCAAATGTCTCCGAGGACGTTTACTACTGACTCCGTCGGGCGGAGATAGCACCTCCGCGGGTGCATATTGTGCTGCGATATTGGGCATAGAGTTTTTCTAAAACTCTATGATTTTAGAACATAAATAAGCTGAATCAAATAAATTTGTTCAGCTTATTCTATTCTAAAATTTCTTAAATGCTTGCAGCATTTAAACCCAATTCGAATTATAACACACTTACACCAAATAATTGTTCGGTTTAGATATTCGGAGATTTGCTGATGGCAACTGCAGGTTGCCATAGATAAATGGTAATGGTCGTATTTTGAGAGTTTACTTTCAAAATATGACCATTACTATTTATCGTAAAGAGCGCAAGCGAAAAGCAAATCGCCGCAGCGTAGTATGCACCCGCGGAGGTGCTATCTCCGCCCGACGGAGTCAGTAGTAAACGTCCTCAGGCTGAAATCTTAATTTTGCAGTGCTGCAGCAACAACCTCGGCCAGGTCGTAGACTGGAATCTGCGAGCTGCGGGCGATGCTCTTTTTGCAGAGTGGGCATGCGCTCACCACAGCTTCGGCCTTAGTTTTTGAGATCTGTGTGGCTAGGGCGTCGCTTATCATAACCTGCTCTTGATCAGAGATCTTAAGGTTGGCGAGGCTCGATCCACAGCATAATCCCTTCTCGCGGCTCTCGTTGAGTTCGACGATGGTTCCGATGGCCGACACCACGTTTCGTGGTTGGTCGTAGATGCCACTTCCGCGACCTAGCTCGCAAGGGTCGTGATAGGTGTATTTCACCTCTGATTTAGGGAACTTGAGGCGCCCTTGATTGATCAGACGCTCGATATATTGAGAGTGGTGTAGCACCTCGATGCCGTCGAGGTTGTACTCTTCGTTGAATACTCTGTAGCAGATTGGGCATGATGTCACTAGCGTGGTAATGCCGTGTTTTATAAATAGTTCACAGTTGAAATCCATCAGTTTTCGTGCTGCGGCAATCTCTCCTGAGAGCTTTAGCGGACGGCCGCAGCAGACGCCACCATTGCGATCGGCCCACCATATATCCTCGCCTGCAGCATCAAAAATTGTGGTCATAGCCTTTAGGATGGCGGGCGTGAGATGAGTCATGCAACCTGCAAAGTAGCCAACTTTACCCTCTCCCGATGATGTGTCGACTCCGTTGAGGTAGTTAAATCGCTGCTCTGCTGAGCCATCGCGCAACTCTGCACGCGAGTTCAACCTTAGGGTGTCGACATCGACATCGACGGGACACGCCTGCGAGCAGCGGCCACACATGAGGCAGTTGTCGACAATTTCAGATTTGAGGTTGCCGTAGCGCCTGTCGCGAATAAAGTAGACGCTTTGCACGTTGTTGATATGTGCGTCGCGATTCAATTGGCAGGGGTCTATGCAGATACCGCAGCGCGAACAGGCCTGCAGCTGAAAATTATCAAAACTTGTCACCTTCTCTTGACTCTTCAAGCCGTAGTGGCGGAGGAATATGAGGGGTATCTCGGTGAAAATGTGCATGTAACGAGAGAGGGGCATCGATACAAAAAATAGTCCTAGAGCTGTTGAGTAGCTCCACCACGAGATGTTCTCCAACATGAAAACGCACTCTGGAGATGCTATTTTCGAGAGTAAATCACCAAGGGTGCCAGTCAGAAAACTACCGTTGCCACATATTGCCGATGTGGTGCTTTCGGCAAGCAGACGAAGCGGAAATACAAACCATAGTGCCGATAGAGCCACCTTGTCGCCAAGGGTGTGTTTTGTGGTTTTGCGCATTCCTAAAGACCTGGAGCGTAGGCGCTTAAACCAAGCTAGCGCAACACCCGAAAGCACGAACAGAAGAAGTAGATCCATGATAAAACCAAAATCTACAGCAGCTCTGCTGTGATCCAGACCCATGGAGAAGTATTTGAAAAATACG
The DNA here is from genome assembly GCA_044433705.1 of Rikenellaceae bacterium. Taxonomy (GTDB): domain Bacteria; phylum Bacteroidota; class Bacteroidia; order Bacteroidales; family Rikenellaceae; genus Alistipes. The sequence continues at coordinate 8,219 of JAWXTG010000014.1, forward strand.
TGAACGTGTGGTGGGACCATGTTCCAACCTAGGTAGGCGGTGGTCTCGATAAAGCCCACGGCGATGAGCAGGAACCAACCAAAGGCCAAACTCATGTGCATGTAGCCTAGGAGCGGATTTGTCTTAAAAATTCGTCGATGCAGCAGCGATTCGGAGATGACTTCGATGATTGCATCGATACTTTTTTTTGTGAATATACCTTTATATATAAGCTGCTTCTGCTCCGTGGGGAGTTGGCACAACCATTTGATATAGTTGTAGATAACTATAGAGAATAGCACAATCACACCGAGTGTGAATGGAATAATAAAATGGGCGTAATAGGTCATTATTTACTCTCTGCTAATTTTTGTTTAATAAGTAGGACAACCGCTCTGGTGTTGATTCCGCGAGGGCATGCCAATCGGCACTTTCCGCACAGCATGCAGTTGCTAACCATGTCGTAGACCTCCTTGTACTCGCCGCGACGAACCAGTGTGTGCGCCTTGCGTAGGTTGAAGTCGGTGATCGCTCCCGCCGTGCATGTCGATGTGCAAGCACCACAGGCGATGCAACTCTGCAACTCGGGCATTTCGCGTAGGATCTGCTCCGAGATGCTCATATCGTTTTTGTCTATATCGATGGCTCGAGGCTTAGATATATTGTATCCCCACTGAATCATTACTTCAAATATTTAGCTACCTGCATAGCTGCACGACTACCCTCCGAGAGGCTCTCGCCCACGGTCTTTGGCGAAGTGGTGGCGCCAGCATAAAATATGCTCTCGCATTTCGAGCTGCAGACATTATTATTAAATAGGTCTTTGGGCTCTAGGAAGCCTCCGCGACCAAGTTCGATCGATGGATTCTGGGCGAAAGATGCATTCTCGCTCTGCGAGCAGATGCCAACCAAGAGGATCAACTTATCGACCGCCATCTTCATGGGGCGACCAATGAGCGTATCTTCTGCCTTGATCTGAATGCGACCATCGAAGGTCTCGCTAGCCTCTGATATTCGGCCGCGAACGAAGTGCACGTTGTGATCCACCTGCGCATCGCGATAGAGCTGCTCGAAGCCCAGGCCGAACATGCGAATATCCATGTAGAAGTTGAAAATTTCACAATTGGGATAGATCTCCTTAAGCTCGATAGCCTGCTTAACTCCAGTTATGCAACACACCTTAGAGCAGTGTCGTTGGTTCACCTTCTCGTCGCGCGAACCTACGCAGTGAAGTAGCGCAATCTTCTTTGGCGACTGCCCGAAATTCTCTTTGATGCTCTCGCTTTTGAACATCCCCTCGAGCTCTTGGCTGGTTATCACGTTGTTGTAGAGGCCGTATCCATACTCCTCCTTGATGCGAGCATCGAAGAGTTTGAAGCCATTGCACACAACCGTAGCGTCGCAGATAAGCTCCTCGCCATTCGATAGGGTCACGCTCTTGGCGTCGACGCGTTCGACGCAACTATTGTATAGCACCTCGATGTGTAGCATCTTTATCTGCGCTTCAAGCTCATCGACAACGCTTTGCGCCGATGTGAACGATGGAAATAGCTTATACCACATATTGAGCTTTCCGCCCAAGCGCTCACTCTTTTCGATTATCACAGCCTTTATCCCCAACTCATGTAGTGAAATAGCTGCCTGCATCCCTGCAACGCCTCCACCTATAACAATAACTCTCTTCATATCTATTTTCCAAATCCAAAATTAGATCCACAATTAATAATAGCACTGCTCGGCTTACCTATATATTTACCGCCCTTGCCTAAATATTTCTTCGCTGGGTCGTACTCAACGCCCAATTTGTCGAGCAGAGGCTCGACGTCAACTTGGTGCATCTGCATGCCCAACACCCAAGGGTCATAGCCTAGAACTAAGCCCGCCAACTCCTCGTAGGTGAGTACTGGAATGCCGCGATTGTCGGCGCCATAAATATCTCCACCCATCTCAGCTATAGTGTATTGCCACTTGTCGAGGAACATTCCGCAACCTGGGCAGTTGGTCAATATGAAGTCGGGATTGTAGGGTGCCATCGACTCAAATTTCTTTTGAGAATTTGCGATCGAGTAGCCGCGATTTGCCTGCACTAGGTAGTTTCTAAAGCCAAAACCGCAGCAGTGTCTGCGCTCGGGGTAGTCGACAACTTGGCCGCCCCACGCTTCGATCATTCCTGCCAAGACGTAGGGGAATTCAGATCCGCCAACGCCCGATTTTGGGAAAATTTTGGCGTAGTGACACCCAATATGCTCCACGCCGCGAAGAGGCTCGCCAGTCTTGACGTTCACCAATTTTCGCACCGCCTGCTGAGCAATCTGCTCGCGGTGGTGGAAGATAATATCGGAGGTGTGGGCCAGCGATCCTGGCTTCTTGAACTCGCGACCAGTGGCTTTGAAAAGGTTCTCGCGCGTCTTCTCCTCCATCGCAGGGAACTCCTCCCAAGTGGCTAATATTTCGCTATATACGCCAAACGACGTTATGCACGAACTGATAAAATTGTCGTTTCCCGAATCGGTCATAAGGGCAAACTGACGCGCCACCACAGCCATAATCGACTCTAGGGGGACGATATCGGAGTGATACCCAATTCCTGTACATGAGGTGTGTTTGGGATCTTCGAAAACATTTCGATTTAGGTCGGAGGCGAGGATCTTTAAAAAGGCCTGCTCCGAACCTGGAAAGAAGTTTTGGCGGATGCAGCTACGAACGTAAAAGTAGTTGTCGTCGGCGATCTTCTTCTGGTATTCTTGCCAAGAGTTTCTCTTCATAATTCAGTTACTGATGGTTGCCACTGTTTGTGGTAAATACATGTTCTAGGTATTGGTCGTCTGCACCCTCGAAGCCCAGCTCCTTGGCCTTGCGCTCGGAGTGCTCCTCGATAGCGTCGAATAGCTCGATGCAGCCCGTCTGCTCCAATATACTATGTAGTTCATCCATTGTTTTAGGCGAAATCTTGCGAACTGGACCCGCTCCCTCGGATGCATAATTGTCGGTAAATAGGGCGTAAACATCTTCGTGATTGTCGTATACCCAGCGCCATACGGGTCCCTGCTCGGGGTGTAGGTCGGGGTCGATAGCGCGCGGTGTTAGGCAGTAGCCCGTGTCGAGAATTCCTTGACCGATGACTCGTTTTAGAGCCAATTGTTGGCGCCCTTTTTCCGACTCGACGAAGTGCCCTGTTCGTTGCGATAGTGTTCTAAGTGCCTGAATTACATAACCTGGCGTGTTGCCACGTGGGCAGCGAGGTCGGCACGACATGCACTCGCCACAATACCATATAGTCTCGCTCTTCAACAGCGCCTCAATCGCATTATCGTCGCGGCTCTGCACAGTGTCGACAATCTGGCGAGGGTCGTAGTTGTAGAACTCCGCAGCGGGGCAAACCGCAGTGCAGACACCGCAATTTATGCACGCTACCAAGCCCTCTTCAAAACGAACATCAAAGTGAAGCTGATCAAAATATTTACTCAAAATATCTTACAATTTAATTTAACTACGTTTTTGCGCCCCGTTTCACATAAAAAACGGTTTCGCAGAACAAAGGTAAATATAATTATTAGAAATAAAATAAGCTAAAATACTGATTTTTAATAATAGCTGCAAGATAGTGTTATCGGAATAGGAGAGAGAATGTTACGCATTTTGCCCCATTTGCGTGTGGTGAAACGACTGTAATTCTTCACATGTGAAATTAGGCTCTTGTCAATTTAGGCGATAGTCTCTACCTCCTTGCACTCGAGAGTGGAGTTGCGACGACCCCAAAAACGGTGTTTTTTGGCAAAAATTAGGACAATCTTGATATATTATGCGATTTTAACAAGGAAAAGGAGGCTTTATTAAAAAATATCATTAACTTTGAGCGATTTTATGAATTTAATATTTGTACTATGGCTATAAAATGTATTGGTGTGCTCACTTCAGGAGGTGATGCCCCAGCAATGAATGCAGCAATTAGAGCTGTAACACGTTCTGCAATCTCTAATGGTTTTGCAGTAAAAGGAATTATGCGCGGTTATAAAGGTCTGGTTACAAACGAGATCATGGATTTTACGAGCCGTAGCGTAAGTAATATCATACAACACGGAGGTACGATCTTGAAGACGGCACGCTGTAAGGAGTTTCAGACGGTCGAGGGTCGTAAAATTGCATATGATAATATGGTCGCTGCAGGCATCGATGCGTTGGTTGTGATCGGTGGCGATGGCTCACTCACAGGAGCTAAGATCTTCGCCGAAGAGTATAACGTACCTATCGTCGGTCTCCCTGGAACCATTGATAACGACCTTGGTGGCACCGACTCTACAATCGGTTACGATACGGCGCTCAATACAATTGTAGATTGTGTCGATAAGTTGCGTGATACCGCTTCGAGCCACGAGCGCCTCTTCTTTGTCGAGGTGATGGGTCGTGCAGCGGGATACCTCGCTCTAAATGGTGCAATTGCTTCGGGCGCTGAGGCTGCAATCATTCCCGAAATGGAGACTGAGGTTGACCAACTTGCCGAACTTATCGAGAAGGGCTTCCGCAAAAGTAAGAACTCAGCGATCGTTTTAGTGGCTGAAAACCAAAAGACTGGGGGCGCGTTTGGCCTAGCAGAGCGCGTGAAGATGGAGTATCCTCAATATGACGCTCGCGTGACAATTTTGGGACACATCCAGCGCGGAGGTTCTCCCACAGCGGTTGACCGCATCCTAGCTTCGCGCATGGGTGAAAAGGCGATCGAGGCGCTCATGGAGGGTCAACGTAACGTGATGATCGGAACAAAAAATGGCGAACTTGTCTTTGTTCCATTTATCAAAGCTATCAACCATACAAACAATAAAACTATTGATCGTGAGGATGTTGACCTAGTTCGCGTACTCTCAATGTAATAACAAATAAAGATAATGAAGCGTGTAATTGGCATAGGTAATGCCTTGACGGATATGCTCGTCAACCTAAAGAGTGATACAGTGCTCGGTAAATACAAATTGGCCAAGGGATCTATGACCTTGGTAAACTCTGAGTTTCAGAACGATATCGCCAAAAGTGTAGCTGGAATGCCATACTCACTTTCGCTAGGCGGCTCGGCTGGTAACACCATTCGTGCCATGGCCCAACTGGGTAGCAAGGTGGGATTTATTGGCAAAGTTGGCATCGACAAAACTGGCGATTTCTTCGAGCAGGCTCTAGTAAACTTAGGTGTCGAGCCAATCATATTTCGCGGTACTGATCGTTCGGGACGCTGCATGTCGTTGGTCTCACAAGATGGCGAGCGCACCATGGCAACCAGCCTCGGAGCGGCAATAGAGCTTACTCATACCGAGATCATGCCTACTGTATTTGATGGTTACGATTGTCTCTACATAGAGGGTTACCTAGTTCAGGATCACGCACTTATCGAGAATGTAATCAAGAGTGCCAAGGAGGTAGGGCTGAAGGTCGCTATCGACCTAGCTAGTTTCAATGTTGTTGAGGAGAACCTAGAGTTTCTACGTTTGATTGTGAAAACTTACGTCGACATCGTCTTTGCAAACGAAGATGAGGCACGCGTATTTTCGGGTGAGGAGGAGCCACTCAATGCGCTTCAATACTTCTCGCAGATGTGCGAGCTCTCGATCGTGAAGATCGGAACAAAAGGTGCACTCATCAAGAAAGGAACCGAGGTTGTGCATGTGGGAATCATGGCTGCAGCAAAGCGCGTAGATACCACAGGAGCGGGCGACTTCTACGCTGCAGGCTTCCTATCAGGACTCTGCGAAGGATTATCTCTCCGCCAGTGCGGTACCATCGGTGCAATCACAGCGGGCAAAGTGATCGAGGTTGTCGGAACAACATTTGGCGATGACGCTTGGCAGGATATTCACCGCCTCGTAGCTAAGGTGAAAAACGACCGCTACCTATTTTAGTGCGCTTCGTACGGCACTTCGGACGGCCTGGGTCTGACTCCGTCGGGCGGAGATAGCACCTCCGCGGGTGCATATTATCTTGCGAATTGGGCATAGAACTTGGAAAAGTTCTATGATTTTAGAGGTTGATGTGCCGCTTCAAATAAATTTGAGCAGCACATCAATCTCTAAAATTTATTAAATGCCTTTAGGCATTTAAACCCAATTCGAATTGTAAACAATCAACACTAATACCAATTACGTATTAGAATTATTCATTATGAATTGGTTTAGGAATTCGGAGATTTGCTAATGGCAACTGTAAGTTGCCGCAAGAAAAATGAGTTATAATAATTTTTTGAGAGTTTACTCTCGTGAAAATTATTATAACTCATTTTTCGTATAAGGAGCGAAGCGACGGAGAGCAAATCGCCGCAGCGTATGTATGCACCCGCGCAGGTGCTATCTGCGCCCGACGGAGTCAGTAGTATACGTCCTCGACGGAGTCAGACCCAGGCCGTCCGAAGCGCTGTCCGAAGCGTCCGAAGTCCTACTCGTTCAGGTTAAAGATGATGATAGACTCGGTGGAGTTAACGTTTGCGTAGCCTGCCTCTTCTGGCTCGACGATTGAGAATGAGCTGTGTGGCAGGTCGTATTTTGTTGCTAGGAAGCGCTCAATGGCTTCGGACCTCTCTTGGTTTAGCGTTTGGTATCCATCCTCGCTGAAGGAGATGATCTGTATTGAGCCGTTGGGGTTGCTTTGGAGCCACTCGCCGATGATGTTGAGCTTCTGCGATTGGCTACTGTCGATGTATGAGCTGTGGCTTGCGAAGCTGATATATAGCGACATCTGTTTTAGCTTAACCGCTTTAACACTGGTTGCCTCCTCGACTGTTGCTGCTTGGGCATTCTCGCTGTCTCGAAGCTCTTTTTCGCGAGTTAAGATCTGGTCAATCTCGTTTGTGCGTCGTTGAATCTGTCCTGCGCGAACGGCGTCGGTGTATGCATGTTGGGTGAATCTGCTGCTGTTGAGCTTGTATGCAAATCCAATTTTTATGCCTGCTCCAGGGGTTCTGTTGCTAGTGAAACTACTGCTAATCAGGTTGGAGTTGAAGAGGTGAAGTCGCGGCTCGATGTAGGCGTCGAACTGACTATTAATCTTGTATCGAGCCTGCAGGGCACATGTGAAGTAGGGCGATGCACCGTAGTCGTCGTCGGAGGTGTTTGGCGAGAGGCCGATACCCAAACCAGTTATGGGGATGATCGATATATCTTGATCGATATTTTGAGTTATCCAGTAGCCGACGTTCAGCATGAACTCTGCCGAGAGCGTGCCGTAGAAGATGTCGTGCGAGTTGAAGTCGGTTGACAGGTTGGCCTGTATCGCGTAGAGCGGGCTGAACCACTTACCATACTGCAGAGCGATGGTCGTGGTGTAGTTCTTGTAGGAGTCGTCGCCGTTATGTATGTGTAGGTAGTTGGAGCCTGCACTGAGGGCTACAAATGTGTTGTCGAACTTGTTTAAGTTGTAGTAGCTCTTGACGTTACTCTGTAGTTGCTCCACCTCGGTTAGTTTGCTGGCATTTACATGGCTTTCGGCATGCAGTCCACCTCTCTCCTCGCTGAGGTTAGAGAGCATACGCTCTTTTTGAATGAGTCTGTTCTCTAGCTCCTCGATGTTGTCCTTGTATGCCGATGGTTGGTAGAGCTTAAGTCCGCTGCCAAATCTGTATGATGCTCCTAATTTGAGATTTCCGACCGTGCAGAGTCTCCTGTTGGTTGAGTAATCTAGGCCATCGTCGTAGAAGTATAGAGCGGGTTCGGCAAAGATACTTATCTGGTTCGATGTTGCGTACTCTATGCGAGCTCCGACATTGAAGTTCTTGAACCTGCCCGAGCCCGATGTCACGGCGAAACTCTCGCCGATTACGCCGTAGAGATTGAGCTTGCGATTCTCGTCGAAACTGTTTAGTGCCGAGAAGTTGAAGAGGTAATCTACGCCGCCAGAGAATATGCTGCTCATGAGGCCCGTTCTGCGGGTCAATCCTCCGTAGCTGAGGTTGAGTCGAAAGGTGTATAGTGGGCTAAATTGGCGCGCTGCACCTGCTGCGATCAGCGGAGAGTATGGCGCGGTGATATCTTTTCCGATGATGGCTTGCACCGCACCGATGGATAGATCTACGCTCCATAGATCTGACTCATTGAGGTATGTCGATGCCCATTTGGCGCTCTGGTTTTCGCTGTTTACGGTCTGTGCGTATGAGTTGTTGGTTGATAGAGAGATCGTTAGGCAGAGCAGCAGTAGGCGATATATTATACTTTTCATTTGCTAGAGGTTAGTTTATATTAAAACTACATCGATGGTTGGTAGTGTGCGCTCCACTCCATCGGGTCCGACCACTATGATTGATGTGAAGTACATCTTTTCGGGCGATGATATGTGTTGCAGCTGTCGTCGCTGATCCTCGCTTATGGTTGATCCCTTCACCTCGATGCTGGTAGATCTGCCATCTTGTTGCGAGACAACGATCTTATATCCGACGACGATAAATCGTGCATCGATGCTCTCTTTGGTGAGCTCGGCTGTGAGAGATACGCTCTTCGCGATGTCGGCATAGGCGACAGGTGTGTAGCCCTTGTAGCGCTTCATCAATCCGCTGCTGTTGTAGTAGGTGATGTATGTCGAAGGGTCGGGTAGTTCGACTGTGGAGAAGCTCTGAACATCGATCAGATTTTTTGCTCCTCCCAGTCGGCTATATATCGATACGTTGACGCTCCTCGAACCATCCGTAGGCGTTAGATACCACTCATTATTCTTTAGTTTGGCCGAGCCATTGTCGCTCTCGAGTATCAGGTCTGAGCCACTCAATCCACCAACAATTATATTTATAGGTGTCTCGACACCCAGATAGAGTCGATTGCGCACCTTAGGGATGAGTGTGACATTTTTGCGAGCTTCGTTATTTTGCTTATTGAGGTTAGCAATTGTCACTGTGCGTAGCGAGTCTGTTTCACGTCTTAGGTACTCTAGTTCGCCGCTAATACGCTTCTCTAGCAGTGAGTTATAGACGATATTTTCGCTCATTAGCACACCCTCCTCAGCTTGGTTTACAAGGATTACACCACCAATTGCTGATTGGTGGTCGAAGAGGCTCTGGCCCCATGTTGGGTCTGCCAAGGAGTTGACCGAGAGGTCACCCAGCGAGCTCATCCATGAGTCGATGGCGATCCTCTGCCTGCCTGGACTAACTAAACTTAGTACTAGAGTTTGGTAGTTACATAGCATGAGTTTCATGGTGTCGATCATTCGCGACTCTTCATTGAACAGAACTTTGGATACAACCGATACATCGACTTTATTTTTCAGTCTGTCAGCAGTATATGATTTTTTATCAGCCGATTTAATGATTGTTTCACGCACTTCCGATAGTAGTGCCGACAGCTCTTTTGACGATGCTCTCACAGCCTTGATCTTCTCAACTGTAGCTGCTTGATTGTTGCTCGAAGGCGATAGTTTGATCTGCTCTATCACCTCGAGGTAGGCACTGCTGTTGAGCTCTTCGAGCATCGATACTGTCTCGAGGTTGTTTTGATAGACCTTGTCGAAGTTATCCAGTGAATCTTGCGAGAGACTCACCGCTAATATGGCGATGAAGATGACATACAACATGTTGATCATCTTCTGCCTAGGAGGTAAATTTTGAGCCATATCCTCTATTATTTATTGCTATCGTTGTTAGCGCCCTTGTTCATCGCATCGAGTAGGCGCGCATAGTGGGCGTTGATCTCGGTGAGTTGACGCGACATGATATCCATCTGCTCGACCATCTCTTCTACTTTGCTCTCCAACTGAGCGTTAACGTCGTCCATTGTTGGCTCATTCATAATGCCTGAAGGGCCTTTTGGGCTCTGTCCGCCTTTCAATTTTGGGTATACTCGCTCCCATTTGTACTCTTCGGGTTGTGTCTCGAAAGCTGCCAAAAAGAAGATAATAACCTCTATGATCATACCGAGAATCAGAAGTGCGGTAGAGTTGGGTAGGTTGATGATTTTACAAACTGCACCCGCAATTACAAAGCATGCTCCCCAGCAGTATGCAAAATTAAATAGTCGTTTACCATTTTTACTAGCTAAAAAATCTCCTATGCGCATAATTTTTTTATTATTTGTCAGTTAAAAACTATTTATAACTATATCTAGTGCGCTAAATATCACTATCTTAGGATGTTTATGTAAATTATTTTGGATAGATACACTTTGCAAAGTTATATAAAATAATTAAATAATATTAATTTATGCCAAAAAAAGTTGATTTATTTTTTTGCAATAGTTAAAAAAATATCCGACTGCAGAGTTTATCTGCAATCGGATATTGATAGTAGGGGAGATCCCCTAAATTATAGCCTAAGTTACTCTACAGCAGTGTAGATACACTTCGATACACCGTAAGTTTTGTCGGTGATCTCAACTACTAGCTTGCCATCCTCGATGTAGATTTTGTCGTTGTTGCCAGCAACAAGAACACGTTGGTTAAGGATGATGTCGTCTAGCTCCATCTCGCTAAGGTCGTTCTGCTCGAAGGTGAAGATAAGCTCACCAGTATCATATGAGTCAGCAATGTCGTCAGCTGATAGGTCGTCAGAGGCAAATCCTGAAGCTGTGTAGCGACGGATCTCTGCAAAGTCAGAGATCTGACCAAAAATAGGATCTGTTCCGCCCCATTCGCTAAATCCGTAGATGAGGTCCTCGTATTGGAAAAGAAGAGTGTTAAGCTCTGACTCCTCGTAAGTTAGCTCAACCGAAGGTGTGACAGTTGTGCCATCGATAGAGAAGCTAAGAACTGGAGAGAAGATTGCGATAGCCTCGTAAGTGAGGATCGTCTGGTAAGCAGCGTATCCATCGTCGGTGCCTGCCGCGTTATCCATATCAGACGATGGTTCGAACGACTCGAATGCCCACTCTGTAGAGATGATAGACTCGAACGCCTCGTCGATTGCAGCTAGATACTCCTCAGAAGTCTCAGGCTCTTTGTTATCCTCCTGTTCGTTGCCTGTTGTTGCCTTCTCGCATGAAGCGAACATTGCCATTGCAGTCACGGCGAAAGCCATGGTTAAAAATTTCTTTGTCATAATTGTTTGTTGATTTGTGAGGCTTTTAGGCCTCTGGTTAAATAAATAATTTTAATTAGGTTTAATTAAAATGTCGTTGCACGTTATTGTTTAAACGTATATGTCTTGTAGCGTTTGAGTCGATCGGCGTTCTCATACTTTATGCCATTCAACCCCGCTATCACCGAGTCGCTATCGGTTGCGGTGATCTTGAGTGCAAGTTTATAGCTCAGAGCGTCGGCCGCGTCGATGTCGAGTGCCTCAACCTCGAAGTATCCGTAGTAGCTGCCCGCCTCGATTAGCACTTCGCTCTGGAAGCGGAAGTTGGTGCCTACATCGCCGAAGGTGTTGCCATCGTAAGTCTCGAGTGTTACGCGAAGGTCGTAGTCGAGCGGATGGCTCAGGATCAAGCTGTCGATAAATAGGCCAGGCTCGTCGGAGTAGTTGCTACTGCTCACGCCTAAGTTTACGCTCGTCTCCTCGCCGCTCAACATCACGAATGGATCGCCCGAGTATACGGCGCCGCCCTTAACATTCTCGTATGGGTTTTCGCACGAGGTGGCAAAGGCGAAAAGAAGCGCCAAAATCGCGGGTGTTATATTATATGTGTTCAATCTCATTACCTTAAATATTTGGGTTTGAATTTGTTTCGGAGATGGGGATAGCCCATGTGTAGAGTGGTGAGGTTGGCGAAAGGGTAGTGCCATTTGCGCGCTCTACGGTGATACTCAGCTCCTGCGCTAAGCGCTTAAGGTCGTAGAACCTAAGCCCCTCGGAGAAGAGTTCGCGACGTCGCTCCTCGAGAATTGTCATCTTGTCGGGCGCCTGCGTTAGGAGCTCTGCTCCGCGGTATGTGCGTAGCTTGTTGATAACATCCATCGCCTCCTCGGGGTCGCTCTCGACCACGCTCTCGGCGTAGATTAGGTACTGCTCGGCGACGCGAAAGTGCTTGTAGTGTAGCTCGCGCGTGGCATCCGTTGAGCCTGTGGCTTCGACCAGATATTTGGATGGTATAAAGCTCGATGTGATATACTCAATATTTTTGCGCACGTCGTCGCTCGAGAATGATGCTCTGAGCTCCGTTGACAACACGGCGTTATTGCCATTAAAGACCTCGTAGTAGTCGACAAGTTCGCCGTCGGTTGTGTCGCTCAGGTCGTGCGACATAAAGACAACCTCGGCCAGAGCATCGCCCAGCGAGTCGTTCCATAACATGTCGTAGCTCTCTTTTGGGAGAAGTTCGATATCGATAAAGTTTGCAGACGCCTCTTTGGCAACATCCGTGTCACCTATAAATAGTGCTACGCGAGCGCGCAGAGCGTTGATGGCAGCCGTGCCAAATTCGTATGGTTTTTGTGTTGAGTTGGGGCTGTATCCCGACTCCTCTAACAGCTCTTCAGCTAGGTCGAGATCTCCAAAAATTTGGTCGTAAACCTCGCTTAGAGGCGATCGTGGTAGGAATTCGAGCTCCAATTTTAGCTTTAGAGGGATTCCCAACTCGTCGCCGTTGGTGCCGTCGTATCTAGGTGCATATAGTTGTGCGATGTTGAAGAAGCACCACGCCCGCATAGCCAAGGCTTGGGCGTAGATCTGATCCTTGAGCCTCTCCTCTTGAGTCGAGAGTGTTGGTACCAGATCGTAGTTGTCGATAAGTACATTTTGGTTGGAGATGAGCGAGTATTGGTATGTCCAAATCGGGGACTCGGGTTGGGTGGTATAATCCCAGTAGTATATCGAGTAGTTGGTCGACGAGTAACCAGGTATCACGTTGATAAAGTCGTCGCTGGCGTAGTCGGTGCCCTGCATAGTCATGGTCGACGAGACCAAGTTGCGATATACATTATCGAGCGCCATCTGGTATGAGTCGACATCCGAAAAGGCCTTGTCGGAGCTCACCACGTGGTCGGGCTCTATTTCAAGCAGGCTGCAGCTCCAGAAAAGCAGTAGCAGGGGTGTATATATTAATTTTGAGATGGTTGACATAGTTGTAGATTTATATATTAAAACATTGCATCTAGACCAATGGTAAAGGATGGCGATAGCGGAAGGCCAACACCAGTAACCTCGGGGTCGATACCACTATATGGGGTAAGGGTGAGCAGGTTACTACCTTGGAATGTGAGCTTGAGCGATGAGAAGTGTTTAATATTGATGTGGTCGCTCAAATTGTAGCGCAAAATGACATTTTTCAATCTCAAATATGAGGCATTCTCGACAAAGAGTGAATTGGCACTAGTGTCGGTAAAGAACTTTGGATTGGGGAGCGATGCTGCGTCGCCCTTCTCGAGCCAAATCTCATCGAGGAAGCCACCATATGGCACCTCACCATTCTTGACATTGACGATCATTTGAGCCTTCAACTGATTGTAGGCCACTCCGCCCCATGCGTATGTTACGAGCGCCGAGAGTTCGAATGGACCATAGTTAAATACATTGGTGATACCGCCAGTTACGGGGTGGTCGTATGTGCCAAAACCTGTCATCTGCGGCGCTACGCCATTCTCAACTAGCGCACCAGTCTCGTCGTAGTAGATTGGGTTTCCCGTAGCGGGATTGACTCCAGCCCAGCTCTTTACGTAGGCCGAGTTGATGGGCTCGCCCACCTTGTAGTACCCTTCGCTACCCACCTTCATCTCATCTTGGAGATAGAGCGCCGTGATCTTGTTTATATTGTATGCATAGTTGAGTGTGGTGGTCCAGCGGAAGCGATCGGTGCGGATCGGCACGGCGCTAATCTGCAACTCTAGACCTCTATTTTGTAGCTCTCCGATGTTGCGCAGTAGCGAGGTGTAGCCGTTGCTCGATGGAATGTCGACAGTTGCCAACAGATTGTCGGTGTTCTTTAGATATACCTCGGCCGTACCATATAATCTACGCTCAAATGCTCCGAAATCGAGCGCCAAACTCCACTGCTTCGAGCGTTCGAACTTAAGGTCGGGGTTCCAAAACTCAACCAAGCTAATTACGCGGTCACCCATGTATGTGTTGCTGTTGGTGAAGTCGTAGAATGGTAAGCCCAAGGTTTGGCGGATACCTCCCGAATTATAGTTGACTCCGTACGAAGCGCGTAATTTGAATTGATCGATCAAATTTACAGAGCTCATCCACTCCTCTTTGCGGATATCCCATGCGGCGCCAAGGCCCCATGCGGGTACAAACTGCTCGCCGATTGGCAGGATCGAGGAGCCATCGTAGCGGAACGAACCTGTGAGCGTGTATCGATCGTTGTAGCTGTAGTTCAGTAGGGTGTAGAGACCAAGTAGTACATCGCGGTACTTGCTTGTCGAGATCGATCCATCGGGGTTGACTCCAATTTCGGGGTCTACCTTGTCGGAGAGTCCGATGCTGCTAAAGCCAAAGCCCCAGCTATTTGTGTTGATGTACTCCGCTCCAGCGCTACTCGAGATTGAGTGGTTGCCAAAGTGCTTATTGTAAGCGAGCGATAGATCGAGGCGGTTGGCTAGCGACTTGGAGACACTCTTCGAGAATGAGCCCTCGCCCTTGCTCAATCCAGCTGCCGCTGTCACCGCGTTGGCTAGCGTAACGCTATTGTTCTCGCCGTCGTTGTAGCCTAGGCCATAGGCCAGATTGGCGTTGAGCCCGTTGGCCAAATACCAACTCACCTTGGCGTTGAGATCTATGCGCCATGAGGTGTACTCCGAGTATCTATTATTGAGCTCGTCGAATGGGTTTTCGAAGTATTGGCTGCTGTTTGTTAGCGGATTACGCGCAATAAAGTCGGTTGTTTCGGCTGTCTCGTATGGCTGCAAAGTGTATATCAAACTAGCAGGTGAGGTGTGCGACGAAGATCGTCGACTGCGACCCACCGAGGTGTCAAAACTCAATGTAAGGTCTTGATTTATATTGTGATCGATGTTGAAGCGAGTCGAAAAACGCTCGGCCCACGATCTGTCGTAGCTACCCTCTTCGAAGTAGTAGTTACCCGACATATAGTAGCGCGTGTCGTTATTTCCACCCGAGAAACTAACCTGCAGATCCTCGACCTGTGCCACGCGCGATAGCTCGTTGAGCCAGTTGGTGTTAGTACCTAGCAGAGCGTTGTAGCGCTTATTTTTTATGGCTATCTCCTCCGCCGAATCACCCGCTTGCGGGGTGTATAGGTAGCCTAGACCTGTGACAATACTCAGATCGCTCTCTAGTTGCAGTTTCTCGGCAGTGCCCATTAGGTCGATTCCGCCTAGACCCGAAATTGGTTTGACGGTGTGTTGATAGCGAACGTTATATTGGGTCTGTCCCGAGATTCCGCGCTTAGTCTTGATCTCGACAACTCCATTTGCGCCACGCGTACCATACTCTACGGTCGAGAGTCCATCCTTAAGTACGCGCACGTCGACGATGTCGTCGGGGTTGATTGTGCTGAATACATCGGATGATATTGGGTAGCCATTCATGATGTAGAGTGGTTCATTGGCAGAATCGGCCGTAAGTAGGTCGACGTCATCCATCGAGCGGATACCAAGCGAGTTGTTTCCGCGGATACGAATTGAGGATTTTTCGCCAGGCTCGCCACTTGCCGTAACGGCCAATCCTGCGACCTGACCCTGAAGGAGTTGGTCGAACGATCCCGCAGGTGTACCTGCCGAAAACACCTTGGTGTCGATCACGCCAACCGAGCCAGTCACTCCGCGCACGTCGCGCTTGTTTTCACCAAATACTACAACGGCATCATTGTTTTTCTATGAATTAATTGTGCGCTGCTCTCTACCTCTTCTCGACGCCCTCTTGTGGGCTTAGAATGAAGACTTTAAGTCTGTCGCGTGTTAAATACTTTTTTGCTAGTCTCTTCAGATCTTTTGTCGATGCACCCTCGATTTGGGACTCATACTGCTCGAAATCGCGCTCATCTTCGCCGCGTGTCCATTGATCCTCCATCACCTTTCTCCAATATCCATTGGTCTCGAGTGATCCTTTTCGGTTTTTGAGCCATGCTCGCTGAACCTTGTCTAGATCGTCGGATGATATCTCTTTTTTGAGTTTTTCGACCTCCTCTAGCGCTGCATCCATAAGCATTTCAACGCTTTCGGGTGAGCAGGTGAAGTAGATATCCATGCGGAAACTATCGCTAGGGTGTTGTAACACTGTCGCTCTCGAGTATGGCGAGTATGCTCCGCCAATCTCCTCGCGGATCTTTTGGGTTAGTCGTAGTGTTAGTATATCGCTGAGCAGATCTATCTCAATGCGCTTCTGCTGCGATGCGGGGTAGTTGTCGGTAAAACGCATAAGAACCTTGCTTTGGTATACACTGTTGCGCGCAAAGTCGTAAATTTGGTATCCCTCGGCGGGACGGATGCCACGATCGACATACTCTGTTGGGATATCGTGCGAGGGCAAACCTCCTATGTATCTGGTAAGTAGCGGTCTGATCGAGTCGAGGTCGAAGCTACCAACAATGAAGAAACGATTATCTTTGGCCGAGCTAAAGCGAGAGTTATAAAAATCGAAGGCTCTATCCAGATCGAGAGCGTCGAGCTGCTCGGGGGTGAGTAGCGTGGCTGCGCGAGGGCTATCCTGCATCATTGCGCGGTTGATTCCGTCGGCGTAGAACGAGTCTGGATCGTTGAGCTGATTCTTATTGTACTCCTTTTTGTTCTCCACGAAGATCTTGAATTGAGTCTCATCTTTGCGCGGTGCGGTGTGGATCAGGTAGTTCAATTTTAGGAGTGTCTCGAAATCCTCTTGCGACGAGAATCCAGTTACACCCTCGGTGTAGCGGTGTATATATGGTGCTATGTAGAGCTGTTTTCCTGAGTTGATCTGGTCGAGCTGCGTCGATGTGAACTCACCGAGACCGCCACCGCCCACTAGCGTTGCGGCCATCGAAGCGTTGTCGAAATTATCGTCGTCGGCCAGTGAGTAACCACCATTGCGAAGCGATGAGAAGCGGATCTCATCGGCCTTGAAGGTTGTCGATTTTAGCGCCACGCTTGCGCCATTTGCAAACTCGATAACGGTGATACCCATCTTCTCGGAGTGGCTCTCCGAGGTGATCGAGCCCATTGCAGGCTCCTGGGCGAGAAGCTCAGCATCGATAATTTCGCTTACGTATGGCTCCAATTCCTCTTTGGCAACTTGGTGCATCGCCTCCAAAATCTCATCTTCGCTTGGCGTCGTTGCGCTTTCGGGTGCCGAAACGATCACTACGAGATTATCATCGCCGCTCTGTATGTAGCTATCGGCCAATGTATTGACATCTTCGAGGGTCATCTCCTCGATCACCTTAAGTGTAAATTCACTCCTCTCATCGGGGCTCATATACTCCTCGCCGTAAACCACGTGCGAAGAGAGCGCTGCCATGATCTGAGAGGTAGTCTGCTCGGTAGCCTCTTTGGCTGCACGTTTCATGTCGTTGGCTAGCGTCTCGCGCTTCTGGTCGAACTCCTGGGGGGTGAAACCAAACTCTTTGACGCGATACAGTTCGCGCAGAAGTGCTTGAGTACCAACGAGAATGCTGTCGCTCTTCACGCTTGCAAAAGAGGTGTAGCGATCGCGTCCGCCAATGCCGCCACCCTGGAAGAACGAGCTAGCGTACATAAATGGGGCGCCACTCTCTTGAGTCATATCGGTGAGGCGTTGATTGAGCATGTATGTGTAGATTATATCTACTACGTCGCGCTTCAGATCGCCCAGAGTCTCTCTCTTTGGTGCGGGGATCTTACGAACAATGCGCACCGAGGTTGAGGTGATCTCTGGATCTTTGATGATCTTGAGAAGTGTGTTATCGTGCTCAGGCATAGTATATTTTATGCGCTCTGGTGCATCGTCAGCCACCTCGATGGAGCCAAATGTCTGCTCGATGCGGCGTGTGATATCCTCAATGTCGAAATCTCCAACGACCATAAGCGAAGCTAAGTCGGGGCGGTACCATGAGTGGTAGAATTTACGCAGCTCTTCGTCGTTTCCCACATTCATCACCACCTCCATCAGGCCGATGGGCATGCGGTGGAGGTAGCGCGAGCCGTAGTTGAGTAGTGGATACATCTCTTTTTTGAGTCGTTCATCGAGTCCAATTGTGGTTCTCCACTCCTCGTAGATGATGTTTCTCTCCGAGTCAATATCCTCTGTATTAAGTGTTAATCCACCTCCGATGATGTCGCCAAAGAAGTGGAAAGCGTTGTCTAGGATTTCTGGTGTTGTGTATGACAATGGGAGCATGTAGACCGTCTGGTCGTAGCCCGTGTAGGCATTGATATCGGCGCCAAACTCGACACCTACGGTTTGAAAGTAGTCGATGAGTGAGTTGTCGGGGAAGTGTTCGCTGCCGTTAAATACCATGTGCTCAATGAAATGCGCAAGTCCGCGCTGCTCCTCAGTCTCGAGGATCGAGCCTGCTTTGATCTCCATTTCGAATTGAACCTGTTTTCCAGGTTTCTGGCTCTGATGCAGGTAGTAGGTGAATCCGTTTGGCAGAGTGCCCTTTATGAGTGCGGGATCTGTTGGGATTGGTGTTTGGTCGCCGCTTTGCGCAAGAACGATAGTGGAGATGAGTATAAGAAAGAGCGAAAAAAATGTGTTGCGGAACATATTATTGGTGTTACTTTATGTGTTACTTAAAAAATATAATATAGCTTTTCAACTATTTGTAACAATTAAACTATAGAATTAATCAATTTATTCATATAGTATCAATTGAACCGCAAATATACAAATTATTTTTTAATACTCCAGCATCGTCTATTGAAAATTAAGTTTTTAAATAAAATTATTTAGTTTTTTGTCGGTTTTATGTAAAAAAGATAAGGGGTCAGAGGTTAATCTGATCCCTTATCCTTTATTTAACCCACTATTATTGAGTGAGTACAGCTATTTTAATAGTTGTCTTTGTGGTGATTAAACTTTTGATTTTGCTTAGTTAAAAAGTTGTAAATCAGCGCTTCACCGCATTGCCATTCTACATCATGCCGCCCATTCCGCCACCTGGCATAGGAGGCATAACTGGCTCAGCTGATTTCTGCTCCACTAAAACGCACTCGGTTGTGAGGAACATGGCAGCGATAGAGGCTGCATTCTCGAGCGCGACGCGCGATACCTTAGTTGGGTCGATGATACCCGCTGCAAGCATATCTTCGTAACGGTCGTCACGAGCGTTGTAGCCCACTGCACCCTCGCTCTCGCGAACCTTATTCACAACAACAGAACCCTCGCCGCCAGCGTTGAATACGATCTGACGAAGAGGCTCCTCGATAGCACGCTTAACAATCTGAATACCAGTTGTCTGATCCTCGTTGTCGCCCTTCAAACCCTCGAGAGCCGATGTTGCGCGGATGTAGGCTACGCCACCTCCTGGCACGATGCCCTCTTCAACCGCTGCGCGTGTTGCCGCAAGTGCATCGTCTACACGATCTTTCTTCTCCTTCATCTCGACCTCGGTTGCAGCTCCTACGTATAGAACTGCCACGCCACCAGCCAGCTTAGCTAGGCGCTCCGCCAACTTCTCCTTGTCGTAGTCCGATGTCGACGCCTCTATTCCAGCTTTGATTTGAGCTACACGCTCCTCGATGAGCGACTTCTCGCCGATGCCATCAACGACAGTTGTAGACTCCTTGTTGAGTGTAACCTTCTCAGCAGCACCTAGTAGAGTGATGTTTGCATCTTCGATCTTCATACCTTTATCGGTTGAAATCACTGTTGCACCAGTCAACACTGCGATATCCTCCAACATCTCCTTGCGGCGATCGCCAAAGCCTGGAGCTTTGCAAGCGGCAACCTTAAGCGCACCACGAAGTTTGTTGACAACCAATGCCGAAAGTGCCTCGCCATCAACATCTTCTGCGATGATAAGTAGCGGACGACCGCTCTGCGCAACAGGCTCCAATACGCCCATCAACTCCTTCATTGTCGAGATCTTCTTGTCGGTGATCAAGATATATGGCTTCTCGAGTTGAGCCTCCATCTTCTCGGTGTCGGTGATGAAGTACGACGAGATATAGCCGCGGTCGAACTGCATACCCTCGACAACATCTACATATGTCTCTGTGCCCTTAGCCTCCTCGACGGTGATCACACCCTCTTTGTTGACCTTAGCCATCGCCTCGGCGATTAGCTTACCGATCGCCTCGTCGTTGTTTGCCGAGATTGTCGCTACCTGCTCGATCTTAGCGTAGTCGTTACCAACCTCTTGGCTCTGCTCGCGAAGTGATGAGACAACCGACGATACCGCCTTGTCGATTCCGCGCTTAAGGTCCATTGGGTTTGCTCCAGCTGTAACATTTTTGATGCCTACGCCGATGATTGCTTGCGCCAATACCGTTGCAGTTGTTGTGCCATCACCTGCGTCGTCGTTGGTCTTTGAAGCAACCTCCTTGACCATTTGAGCACCCATATTTGCAAATGGATCCTCTAGTTCGATCTCTTTGGCTACCGTCACACCATCCTTAGTGATTTGAGGTGCGCCAAATTTCTTGTCGATAATCACGTTGCGGCCCTTAGGTCCAAGTGTAACCTTTACGGCGTTGCTTAACGCATCGACGCCAACTTTGAGAAGCTCGCGAGCCTCTACATTATATTTAATATCTTTTGCCATTTTTTTTACTTAAGTCGTATTAGATGATTGCTAGAATATCGCTCTGTTTCATGATTAGGTAGTCTACGCCATCGATGTTGAGCTCCTGACCTGCATATTTGCCGTAGAGCACTTGGTCGCCAACGGTAACCTCCATTTTAATCTCGGCGGTGCCTGGACCTGCAGCCATAACTTTGCCCGAAAGTGGCTTCTCCTTAGCTGTGTCGGGGATGAATAGGCCTCCTGCGGTCTTCTCCTCGGCGGTGTTGGGGAGTACCAACACGCGATCTGATAATGGTTTTACATTCATAATTTCTGTTTATTATTGTTGTTATTATTTTATGTTTACAGCTCATGTATAAGCAATAGGTATGCCAAAGCCAATGTGTCACAAATTTTGACAAATATAGAGATTTTTAACTGACATTTTGTCATTTTTGCATTTTTTCATCAAAACTATTTGGAGAATTAAATTAAATCACATATATTTGCACTCCGAAACCAAGGAACAGTTCCTGCGAGGTTTCAACATGGTGGAAGTAGCTCAGTTGGTTAGAGCGTCGGATTGTGGTTCCGAAGGTCGAGGGTTCGAGACCCTTTTTCCACCCATAACATCAATAAAAGAGGATAACACACAAGTGGAATCCTCTTTTTTCATTACAACAAAGGTATGATTAAAAGTGATAAATTTTCGCTGCGAAAGCGCGCAAACAGCTTTCGGTATGCATGGCAGGGGATTGTGGCATTGGTGCGCGATGAGCATAATGCTCGTATTCACCTATTTGCCGCCGTTGCGGCCATCGTCGTTGGTTTTGCACTGCAAATCTCCTCGATGGAGTGGATCGCAATTGTTGGCTGCATCGCCATCGTGATCGCCACCGAAGCGATGAACTCGGCCGTTGAGGCTCTCTGCGACAAAGTCTCGCCCGAAAAACATGAGCTGATCAAGAAATCAAAAGATTGTGGCGCCGCCGCTGCGCTCATCGTCTCAATTGCAGCTGCCATAATTGGCTGTGTGATTTTTGTCCCTAAATTGCTGGTTGTTGTTGGTTTGTAGGCTTATTCAGTGCGCTGCGGCGATTTGCTTTTCGCTTGCGCTCTTACGATAAAAGTGTTATAATAATTTCCTCGAGAGTAAACTCTCAAAAAATTATTATAACACTTTTGTAAAGGTGATATGCAAATTACAACAAGAGATACTTCTCAACCATTGCTGCAACTCCATCCTCATCGTTCGATAGGGTTACATAGCTAGCAGCCTCCTTTACAACATCTTGCGCGTTGGCCATGGCGACGCCAAATCCAGCAAGCTGAATCATCGAGAAATCGTTGAAGCCATCACCCACTGCTACCATTTCGGCCTCAGTGCACTCAATCTTCGACAATAGACGCTTGAGTGACAACGCTTTATCAATCCCTTTCGGAACGACCTCAAGGAAAAAAGGCTCCGAGCGGTAGGCGCTCAATTTATCGCCAAACTTCTCATTCAAGATATCACCAAGTGGTATAATATTGCTAGGCTCACCCACAATCAGACATTTATCTGGATCGAAATCCACCGCCTCACTGAAGTTGTCGACCTGCATTGGAGTCATCTTGGTTAAGAACACCTCGTGGCCAACATGCTTATCTTCAGGGTTTTCCGTCAATATATATTGATCCTTGTAGGTCAAGATCACAGCTCCTGCCTCTAGTGCAGCAGCGTACAACGCAGGAACCAAATCTAGGGGCAGAATCTGCTCGTATAACACCTCCATGCTCCTTGCATCGATGATCTTACCACCGTTGTAGGCCAAGATATAACCCCCGAAGTGATCCATTTTTAACGCTTTAGCAAGTGGAGTTATGCCGTATGTAGGTCGCCCCGAAGCCAGAACCAGCTTCACGCCACTCTCCTGCACTCGACAGAGCACATCGAGCGTATGTGGCGTGATCTCCTTTTGGCTATTTGTGAGGGTGCCGTCCAGGTCGAGCACCAGTAGTTTGTACTTCATATTCCGTCTAGAGGCGGATTAAAATGGAAGATCGTCTACCTCTTCTGCTGCAGTTGACGCAGCGTATGATGGCTCCGAAGCCATTGGTGCTGAGGGCATTGGAGGCATAGCCTCTGGAGCGGGAGCAGCCGCCTGCTTAGGCTGCACTCGCCAGCCGTTTGCGTTGGTATACCAGCGACCATTGAACTCACGCGACTCCAAGTTGATTGAGACTGTGTAGCTCTGACCTTTGACCAAAGATTTCACCTCAGCCTCCTTGTTGAAGAATGTCACAACCACCTTGCGGCTGTATTGGCCATCCATCACCTCAAATATAACCTCCTGACGCTGCCACTCGCCGCGAGCTGACTGACCGCTAGCTGCTGGGAGAATCTCAAATACTGTTCCTTCAAATTCCATAATATTATTTTTTATTTTGATTTCATTGATACAAAGGTACAAAAAAGGCTTGGAATAATCCAAGCCAAAAGTGCTTAAAGTTGCTAAAATATTTACTACTTAGCTGCCTTCTTATCGTAACGTTTTGCGTAACGGCTCATAAACTTATCAACGCGACCTGCGGTGTCAACCAACTTCATCTTACCAGTATAGAAAGGGTGAGATGTGTTAGAAATTTCCATCTTATACACGGGATAGGTTTCGCCGTTCACTTCGATGGTATCTTTGGTCGAAACGGCGGACCGACACAAAAACACGTGATCGTTCGACATATCTTTGAACGCCACCATACGATAATTCTCTGGGTGAATACCTTTTTTCATTTCGTTGTTTTTGTAATTAATTAGTACTAATTGTGGCTGCAAAGATAGTCATTTATTTTGAAAAACAAAAATTAAGAAGATTTAATTTGCGCAACTTTCGATTTTATTTTTCGTCGAAATTTTGGAGAATCTAATTTTTTCACTATATTTGTCCCACTCAATTAGGCGATGTAGCGATACGCGCAATAGAGAGGGCCTATAGCTCAGTTGGTTAGAGCAGCGGACTCATAATCCGAAGGTCGTGGGATCATGCCCCTCTGGGCCCACCAGACAAAGCTTCGACTTGAATAGTCGAAGCTTTTTTTATTAAAAAATAAAATTTAAGGTGTGATTCAAACTATGCGAAAACTGCTATTAACATACATATTTATTCTGACCACCTCCACGATATGCGCCCAGAGCATTGGAATTGGATACTACGATCTCGACAGGCTTTACGACACGATTCCTTCGCGCTTTTACGACGATAGTCACTTCACGCCCGAGGGCAAATATCACTGGAATACAGAGCGTTACAACCAGAAAGTTAGTCACTCGGCAGCTCTGCTAGACTCGATGCGCCTACCAATCATCGGCCTCTATGGCATCGAAAATGAGGCGGTTGTACGCGATATTGTTGCGCGATGTCAGCAAGATTACTCATATATTCACCGCACACGCAACTCGCTTGATGGAATGGATTTCGCACTACTCTATTTTGGCGACCAACTCTATATCGATCGCGTCGAAGCGCTTCGAAACATGCTCGTCGTGGAGGCGATGATAGCGAGCAGCGACTCACCCATCACAATCATTTTGACTCTAAGCGGTGAGGATACCTATATTTATATAGGGCGAAATCGGAGGATTGAAGACACCTTTGTCGTTATTTTGGGTTCGCTATATCAGAATCACATCTCCAAATTGGGCTTTAGCAACATCATGGAGAGGCGCGAGAGGCGCGGCGAAGGCAATATGAACAGCGAACGTGGGTGGATAATGCGCGACAGGGCGGCGACAAACCAGAGCCAAAGGGTCACGAATTGTGGCGTCTACATCACTCCGTGGCTACTCACGCGCGACATGCAGTCCCCACTGCCGACCTTCGACAGGTATAGCTACGTTGGCGGATACAGCAGATATCTACCTATATTTATATACTGCACGGATTCTAGCCAACCTAAAGACCTTTAGCAACCTCTTGGGCAAAAATTTCATTGAATCGAGCACGCAGTTCAACTCGATTTCCGACTACTGCACGCAGTTGCTCGAGTCGAGCGGCATTGTCAGAGAATGGAATATACAACTTTAGGTATCCGCCCTCAGCGTACTTGGTTTGAAGGTGATCCTCAAAACGACTAAAATGCTCATCTATAGTCGCTTCAGGATTCTGCCGCAGACCATACTGCACCGTGCGACGCAGGGTTGTATAGGTCGATATAACGCGATCAGCCTCAGCGACCACACATCCGTACAGCGATCTGGGATCGCTCTTCGACGAGGCTCGATGATCCTCAATTGCCTCGGCGATTATCTCTATCTGCAGAGCGCTAAAGAGGGTCGCAATAAAGCTGTCGGCACGCACAATTTCACCCGAGACAATGTGGTGACGCTCGCGCCCCTCGCAGAGCCCCGTGTCGTGGAACGCTGCAATCACGTAGACCATCTCCTCATCCAACTCGGGATAGTGGGTGGCTAGCGCTGCGCTCTCCGCGATGACGGTTTGCACATGGTCGAGGTTGTGCGCACGATCAAAATCGGCGTAACGCGGGATGACGCTCTGCTCTATATAAGTTACCAATTCAGCTCTAATCATACTGACACCTAGCTAATTGCGATCAAATCGATATCGAAAATAAGAGTTGAACCACCAGGAATATCATCGATTGTGCGATCGCCGTAAGCCATATCCGAGGGGATATATACGCGCCATTTATCGCCAACGCGCATAGCCTGCAGTGCAATTTGCCACCCGACGATCACCTCACGCAAGCGGAATGTCTCGGGGTAGCTATTACCTCGCGACGAGTCGAATTGGTGACCCGAAATCAGCTCGCCACTATAGTGCACAGAGACGATGCTATTTGGCTCAGGCTTAGCGCCTTGCCCACTCTCCAAAACTTTGTAGTAAAGCCCTTTCGGAAGCTTATGTGTATCGGCCTCTGCCGCTATTTTCTCCATGTAGGCCACATTTCGCGCTACATACTCTTTATTTGGTTTTTTAGCCATTCTTAAAAATCTATTCGCGACTCTTCGAGTCGATTAATATGGTGACGGGACCATTGTTTATGAGTGAAATTTGCATGTCGGCACCAAATTGCCCCGTAGCAACTTCGCCGCCCAATTTCTGTGAGAGTTGTTCCACAAAGCTATTATAAAGCGGACGCGAAATAGCCTCGCCAGCAGCCTTGATGTAGGATGGACGATTCCCCTTCTTGGTCGAGGCCTGAAGCGTGAATTGACTCACCACCATCACTTCGCCCTTGACCTGCATAACGTCGAGGTTCATCACTCCACTCTCATCGTCGAAGATGCGGAGTTTCACTAGCTTTGAGGTTAGCCACTCGATATCATCCTGATTATCTTCGGCCTCGATTCCAACCAGAACCATCAAACCAGCCCCGATGGAGCTATATATTTTCGAGTCGATGGTGACCGATGCACTCAAAACTCGCTGAATTACTAATCTCATATCTCTACTTTTTTGGTTCGAATAGATCCCACAATGAGTCGCCCGAAGGGGTTGGTGCTGTGATTGTTATCGGCTCCTTACGCACTGGATGAATAAAACTCATGGAACGCGAATGGAGCATGATCCCGCCATTGGGGTTCGAACGTTTGGAACCATATTTCAGGTCACCCTTTATAGCGCAACCAACCTTCGAAAGCTGCGCGCGGATCTGGTGGTGTCGCCCCGTGATCAGTTCAACCTCGACCAACGTGTAGTTGGTGGTGGCTCCGATCGCCTGGTAACGTAATTTGGCCTCCTTTGCTCCCCCTTTAGGGCTATCGTAGGCACGCGACTTGTGATTTTTCGGATCCTTTACTATATAGTGTGTAAGCTCCGTAAGCTCGATAGAGGGACTACCCTCGACCACCGCCCAATAGCGCTTTTCGATTTTACGATCGCGGATAAGCTCATTGAGTCGCACAAGCGCTTTCGAACTTTTGGCGAAGAGAACCAGACCGCTCACAGGGCGATCAATACGGTGAGCCACACCGAGAAAGACCTCGCCAGGCTTATTATCGCGGATCTTGATAAACTCCTTGACCTGATCTTCGAGTGCACTTTCGCCCGAGGGATCGGGCTGCACCAGATCGCCACAGCGCTTATTTACAGCCAGCAGGTGGTTATCTTCGTATATAATATCTTCGGGTTGAAACATCTATAATTTGAATGTAAAAGGTAGTAAATCGGTGGCACTATTGACAATTGTTGCCGAGTTGCGCCCACTCATTATAATTCTAATTGGCGAGCCTTGGCGACGCTCGGTGTCGACCAAAACTTGACGACATTGACCACACGGGTAAACTTCGCGCTCGTCGGGGATAGAGGCTATTGCCAACGTCTCAATGGGATCATCTCCATGGTTCGATTGAGCGTAGAAGAGCAGCGTACGCTCGGCGCAGAGCCCCGCAGGATAGACCTCACTCTCGACGTTGCACCCGTGGATGATCTTACCACTAGATAGACGTGCGGCAGAACCAACGCAGAAGTTGGAGTATGGCGCAAACGATTTACTAGTCATCGCTTTAGCCTCTTCGACAAGTTGACTATCCGACGGCGTCAAGTCGCCAAGGTCGTCGTAACGGGTGAAATTAATGTTGAATACCTTTTCCATAGTTTTATCTTTAAGGTTGTGGTAAATGCCTCTACAAAGGTATAAATTTTCTTCGAAATTACCACCCATTTTCAATCTGCAGAGGGCAAAATAGATGAAATTAGTGGCAATTTAGCCACCCGCAAGCAATAAAAACAATTGGCCTGCGTTAGAAAAAAGTAATCGATTCCTTTGTTCTATAAAATATATTCTCTACTTTTGTGGAATTGGAATCGAAGATAGACTCCAAGCAGATGTAACGTATAAAATATTAAAAGAAATATAATGAAAAAGCTACTTATTTTTGCCCTTGTACTAGCTACACCAATGTTTTATAGCTGTAACAGCGACAGCGACTCATCAGATGATGATATCGAATACTTCGACGAAACTGATGGCATCTACCTCTCGGACTTCAGCTCCACTAGTGTGCCTAGCTACGACGAATGGGTGATTAGCGACGAAGAGGCTGACACCGAGGATTTTGAAGGTCTCTACGAGGCGCTCGCGGCAATCACAACCAGCGGACGTGAGATATCATTGAGCTTTCCAAACCTCACTTCATTCCCCGACTACGCGATATTTGGCCAGGATGAGGTGGCTACCTACAGCGAAATTGTATACGAGACAGATGACGATGGCGACGAGATCGAGGTTGAGTCAGGTATAATGACTGCCGCTAACGTTCTTGTATCAATATCGGCAGATGTTGCAACATCGATCGGTGATTATGCATTTGCATTTTGTAACTATGTGACTGAGTTGAACTTCCCCGAGGTTACCAGAGTCGGTGATAAAGCTTTCCAATACTGCTCTTCACTCACTTCGATCTCACAGAAGGAGTTCCCAAATGTCATCTGGGTTGGCGACGCAGCCTTTAGCCTATGTCTATCACTAACCTCAGTTGAGCTACCAACTATCACCTGGGTCAATAAAAAGAGCTTTGCGCTCTGCAAGTCGTTAACCTCATTTGAGGCGCAGATGGTTACAAACATCGGCGAGTGGGCTTTCAGCGGTTGCACATCGCTCCCATCGGTATATTTCCCTCTAGTTGAGGAGATTGAGTATGCAGGATTCTACTACTGCACAGCTCTCTCTGAGGTCTATCTTCCCGAAGTTACAAACGTTGGCGCTTGGGCATTTAGCTACAACACAGCATTTGAGTCGTTCGAGTTACCTAAGGCGACAAACCTAGGCACGCAAGCATTCTACTCATGTGCGTTTGAGTCGGTATCATTCCCTGCAGTAACTAGAGTTAACGACGGAGTATTCTACTCTTGCACAAACCTTGCAGATGCTTACCTACCCGAAGTGACCGTAATTGGTGAGGATGCATTCCGCAACTGCTCGGCTCTATCCGATCTCTCTATCGCTACAAACAGCGGCGTGACACTCGAACTTATCGACGCTAACGCATTCTTCGACACAGATACAACATCTATCGACCTTGCAGTTGGCACCTCAAATGCTCAATACATTAATGGTAACTACCTTACCGTAGGAAGTTTTAGCGAGCAGTTCCAATCTGTAGTTGCAATGACCGCACTATAACATCTCTATAGAGATTGGTGCACACAGCACATTATAATTAAGAGAGTGTTGAAAGTCTAGGCTTTCAACACTCTCTTAATTATTATATATATCAAATAAAACACAAGAATAGATTTTGATGTGTTGAATAAAGTGTTACCTTTGTATATCTTATGACTTAACTGCTTAATCATGAATATACCTAAACTATTCACCACTTTAGCTCTATCTGTGCTGTCGCTATCATGCTCAACGAGCGACACCACACCACATTACACAGCGGACTGGGAGAGTCTCAAACAGCATAAATCTGCCCCCGATTGGTTTGCCGATGCCAAGTTGGGCGTCTACTTCCACTGGGGAGTATACTCGGTTCCTGCTTGGGGTACTGAGTGGTATCCCCGCTGGATGTACACTCCCGACAGAAAGGGGTGGGGCTCGACCGTATACCCCTATCACGTAGCTACTTACGGCAAAGATTTCAACTACCACGACTTTATACCGATGTGGCAGGCGACCAACTTCGATGCCGCCGAGTGGCTGGATATGTTTGAGGGTATGGGGGCTAAATTCGTGGGCTCAATCGCTGAGCATCACGATGGATTCTCTCTGTGGGATAGCGAGGTAAACCCTTGGAATTCGGTCGATATGGGGCCTGAGATCAACGTGGTGAAGGAGATCGAAATGGAGACACGCAAGCGCGGACTTAAATTTATGGCTACGTTTCACCATGGCTTTCACCAGATGTTCTACCCAAAGGATAGCAAAACATACGACGGATTAGAGTCTGAAAGTCACCTTATTAAATATGACTCTGTGGGCGTTCCTCAAGATAAAAAGTATGAGAAACTCTACGGCACGATGCCATACGCTGAGGTCAACCCCTACTGGCTGGCGAAACTCGATGAGGTGATCGAGGAGTTTTGTCCCGACTACATCTGGATGGACTTCGGACAACGATATATTCAGGAGGAGTACCTTAAACTATTTCTGCAACACTACTTTAATAAGGCCGCGGAGCTTGATCGTGAGGTGGTTGTAAACACCAAAGGGGATTTCTTCCCCACGGAGCTGGCTGTGGTCAACGTTGAGCGTGCAACCATGGAGGATATCACATCGGATGTGTGGATCACCGACTTTATTTTGGGCAGCGCCTTCTGTTTCGATCGCAATCGTCGTACTGCCATTGATCCCAATATTGCTATAAAGATGTTGGCGGATGTCGTGAGCAAGAATGGCGTGATGCTGCTCTCGGCGGGGCCCATGGCAGATGGAACAATGCCGCAGGAGCAGGTTGAGGCTATGGAGGGAATTGGTGCGTGGATGAAACTCTATGGAGAGGCGATCTACAATACGCGTCCCTTTATCAGCTTTGGGCAGGGGGTGACTCAGCTCAGACGCAATCCCGAGGATGAGTGGAATGAGTATGGCGCAATCAAAGCTGGATTTGAAAAGTTATGCGCCCGAGATATTCGCTACACCTACAACCCAAAGAGTGGTGCAATATATGCCATTCAATTGGGCTGGGAGGAGCAGGGGGTGAGCCACCAACTCACAGTATTCGAACAGAGCAACGACATCAAAGTTAAGAGCGTCGAGGTATTGGGCGTAGATGGCGCAATAGAGTGGCATCAAAGTGATGAATATCTAGAAGTTAAGCAGCCAAATCTAAAGCCAAAAGAGGCGCAAGCCGCAACGGTTTATAAAATTACAGTTGAGTAGATATGAAGAGTATAGTGAATAAAATAGTTTTGTCGATTGCGCTCCTATCTCTGAGCCTCTCCGCGGCTGTAGCTCAGCAGGCTATGCAAAATGTCATGGGACGAGATCGCCTCTCTCTCAATGGTCGATGGGCCGTGCTGCCCGACATTATGGATATGGGTATCTCGAAAAATTGGGGCAACCCAACAGAAAATAGCGACCCGTTGAAACTCAATGAATTGCAGTATAGCGGAGGTGAGACTTTAGCTGTGCCTGGAGATTGGAACAGCCAGTGCGACGAGTACTTCTACTATGAGTCTCCGATGTGGTATCAACGCACATTTTACTACGCTCCACGGAGTGATAGGCGCGAATTTCTCCACTTTGGAGCGGTGGCAAACCACGCTATAGTATACCTCAATGGCGAGAAGTTAGGGGAGCACCATGGCGCCTTCACGCCATTCCAATTTGAGGTTAGTGATATGCTTAAGGAGGGTGAAAATAGCGTTGTTGTGAGGGTTGATAATCGCCGTACGAAGAGTACGATCCCCGCTCTGGCATTCGATTGGTGGAACTATGGAGGCATTACTCGTGATGTCGACCTTGTATCGACCCCCAAAACATACATCAAGGATTACTGGGTGAGGCTCAAGCGCGGTTCGAGGGAGTGCGTAGTAGTTGATGTTGAGATAGATGGCGAGCAACAATCGGGGGCTACCGTCAATATCAAGGTCAACGGTACGAAGATTGCGAAAAAGCTCAAAACCGACGAAAATGGCCGCTCTACAATAGAGTTTCGCGCCGATTTGGAGCTGTGGTCACCCTCATCACCAAAACTTTATGATATAACAATTGAGAGTGAAGAGGATTGCGTCGATGATAAAATCGGTTTCCGATCATTTGAGGTGCGCGGGTCCGATATCCTGCTCAATGGAGAGCCTATCTTCTTGCGCGGGGTTAATATCCATGAGGAGATAGCGCGAGATCGGCGCCGCTCGATCAACCGCGATGATGCTGAGTATCTGTGCCAGCAAGCTCAGGAGCTGGGTTGTAATTTCATTCGACTCTCACACTATCCCCACAATGAGTATATGGTGCGTCTCTGCGAAGAGAGGGGTATCATCATGTGGGAGGAGATACCCGTGTGGCAGAGTATCGATTTTGCTGATCCCGAGGTTTGCCAGAGGATTACTAATATGATGTACGAGATGATAAGTCGCGATAAGAACCGTTGCGCAATCTCGATTTGGAGCGTGTCGAATGAGACCCAGCCCAACGCTCGCAATCGCACCGAGTATCTCACCTCTCTAATTGAGAAGTGCCGCCAATGGGATGATACGCGCGCCGTCTCGAGCGCCCTCGACGCCATTCGCTACATCGAGGGGGATGACTCCAAGCTTGTATTGCAGGATCCTCTAGCCGAGCACCTCGACATAATCGGCGTAAATAAATATATGGGATGGTATCAAAAATGGCTCGACAAACCCGAAAATACAGAGTGGATCACGATCGAGGATAAGCCGCTGATAATATCGGAGTTTGGGGCTGAAGCCATCTATGCAAACTATGGCGATGGCGACAATCTTAACTCGTGGAGCGAGGATTATATGTCGCAGGCCTATCGCGACAACTTGACCTCATTCGAAGGTATACCCAATCTACGAGGCACATCCCCATGGATACTCTTCGACTTCCGTTCGCCTCGTCGCGCCCACGCCATGTATCAGCAGGGATGGAACCGCAAAGGGCTACTCTCACCTGAGGGGAACCGCAAACAAGCATGGCACATCATGCGCGACTATTATCAACGTAAATAGGGTTTTTTTATTTCGTACTGCCCTTGCAAGGGCAGTACGAAATAAGAAGCGTTACTTCAACTCTTTGTATTTCTGAATACCGCTCTTTAGAAAATTGATATACTCGTCAACATTCAGATTGTAGCTGCTTTGGCTCAGTTCGTTACCCTCGGTGTCGACAACAATATAGTAAGGTTGCGATGCAGCATTATATCTCTGCTGCATAAAGGCTGAGTTAATCTTGCCCAACGATTTTAGCGTTTTGCCATTTGGCGCTATCACCCAATTCTCCTCGTCGAGTATGGTCTTATCGTCGGAGTAGAGAGCTGCCACAACAAACTCCTCTTCGAGCAGTTTGCGCACTTCGGGATCGCTCCACACACGTGCCTCCATCTCGCGACAATTTACACATCCGTGACCTGTGAAGTCGACAAAAAGCGGCTTACCAATCTTGTTTGCATACTCTAGCGCCTGGTCGTAATCGAAGAAACCATCGATGTTTGTGCCCGTTGGGAAGTGTAGAAAATCGCTATATTTTCTGTCGCTCTTGTCGATGGTCGAAGCCGCTGAGGTGCCACCTGCTGAGAGGACGAAATCCTGAGAGTGCATCGGTGGTAGGTAGCCTGAAAGAGCACGTAGTGGCGCGCCAAACATGCCAGGGATGAGGTATACAACGAAGCTAAATGTGATGATTGCCAGCGCCAAACGCGGAACGCTGATGTGCTTCACCTCGCTGTCGTGAGCAAATTTCAATTTGCCCAATAGATAGAGGCCGAGCAGAGAGAACACCGCGATCCAGATGGCAAGGTATACCTCACGGTCCAAAAGCCCCCAGTGATATGTTTGATCCGCTACGCTCAGGAACTTCAGACCTAGAGCGACTTCAATAAAGCCCAATACGACCTTCACCGAGTTCAACCAACCGCCACTCTTAGGTAGTGATTTGAGCATCGAGGGGAAGAATGCAAAGAGGACAAAGGGAAGCGCAAATGCTGCCGAGAATGCAAGCATCGTCACAATTGGCTCCCAGAATTCGCCTGCTGTAGATTTGATCAGCACCGAACCAACGATAGGTCCTGTGCATGAGAACGATACGAGAACTAGCGTGAGAGACATAAACATCAAACCTGCGAGGCCTCCCTTATCGGAATTTTCGTCGCTCTTATTGACAATCGACGAGGGCAGAGTGATCTCGAAGGCGCCAAAGAATGAGGCCGCAAAGAGCATAAACACAATAAAGAAGACGATATTTGGTAGCCAGTGCGTCGCAAGCCAGTTGAAGATGTCGGCTGTAATGGCCTCGCCTCCAGCGAAACGGGCGATGAGGATGATCGCAGCGATTGGCAAAGTGTAGAATGCCACGATAAAGAGACCATACATAAATGCCATGAATCGTCCGCGCGCAGCCGATCCATTGCGTTTCATGAAGAACGAAACGGTCATTGGGATCATCGGGAAAACGCATGGTGTGAGTAGCGCCGCAAAGCCCCAGATCACCGCCTCGATGATTAGCGCCCAGATGTGTTTATCGTCTGATTTTGCAGGTGTTGCAGGTGCTGACATCTTATCTGCCGACTCCGCTGCGGTGGAGCTACCGCCCTGCTGCGCCGAACCGATCGTGAGAGTGATCTCCTCATCGGTTGGAGGCAAACAACTGCTATCGTTACACATCATCGACTCGACCGTAATGAGTATGGTTGCTGAGGGTGCCGATAGTTTAATTTTTTGAGTAAAGTTTACCGTGCCCTCGTAGTAGCTGATATCCGTCATAAAGATATCGTCGTAGTATTTTGTGGGCTGTTTATCAGAAGAAATATCACCTATAAGCTCCACGTCAGCTGCCTCAAAGCTGATTGAGGTTGGATTTGGGCCATCCGCATACTCAATTATATCGTAAATATGCCACCCCTCAGGCACAGCAGCCGTAATGATAACATCATACTCATCACCCGAAAGATGTTTATAATCAGCACTCCACTGTGTGGTTTGCGCCATCGCAGAGGCTACAGAGAGCATAACAGCTACCAACGCAGCAAAAAGTAATTTTAGTCTTAATTTCATCATAAACTTGGTTAATTAATTATTCCGTCTGGCAAAAATAGCTAAAATTCGAGAATAAACCAAAATTAATTATAGGCCGCAGGTGTAAAAAGTTCTATTTTTTAACATTGCTTATCGATTTCGTCGAGGAGGTATACAACTGACTCTAAGAGCGAAAAAAATGCCCACACCCAAATGCTTATGGTAACATTTTTTGGGCATGGGCAGACGATCGGTGATCGTTTGGCATCAAACTACTTTTAGAGGAATATGATTATTAGGCATAATCCAGTTGCGGAACGATTCTAAATCGCCACCCTCAAATGATGGCATCTGCTCGCATTACGAAGCTGCTGAGATACGTGCAGACTCGAGCGTTTCACCTTCTTTAAGTTCAATTATAACAAGCCCAACGGATCTGTCACCATCAATGTTGTATCGCTTAAACTCGCTGCTATTCACGTCTTTAACAATCGATACACTCTCAATCTTGTTAGGGTCTATCGAGTTGATATCTGCGTCGGGAGCGAGCTTGTCGTTGACAACAATATAGGGCTTCGTATCGGCGCCATGGCTGCTGCCACCACTCTCATTTAGCTCCACTTTTTGATCGTCGATTTGGTTGTTAACCAAATAATTTGTAATTTTGACCTCGGAGATGGCACTTGTCGAGTCGGCCAGTGCAGGCGACGTAAATAGTGCAATCGCAAGGATTACGAGCGGAATGGCGTAGAGGCACTTTGCCGCAGCCATTTTGTTTGATTTTTTCTGTAACATCATAGTTATTCGATTTTTAAGATTACTGTGATTAAGGCTGTTGGACATCGAGTAGAGGCGAGCTCCGACAGCCTTTCTTATTAATAGTAGTTGATACTCCTTTGCATTGACCCCCGCTTCGATCACCGACTCATCGGCGCAATATTCGTGCACCTGCTGCAGCGCACTCTTGGTGAGCCACGCGGCGGGGTTGAACCATAATATTATGGTGACGATATTTAAAATAGAGACATCCAGCGAGTGGTGCTGTTTGATGTGCGAGAGCTCGTGAATAATTATCTCGCGTCCATTCTCGCACAGATCATCCTCCGAAATCACAACGAAGTGAAGCCAGCTAAATGGCGATAAATCACGGTTGTGCACCACGTAACGTATATTGTGTTGCACCCCAACTTCACGCTCATACTCCTTGAATTGAGCTCTGCGAATCGAGTCGATACGATAGCTACTACAGAGCACCAAGCGCAACAGTGACAGATAGGTAAAGCATGTGTGAGCGATGAGCATCGCCACCCCCAGTGCATATATCCAGAAGAGTACATTTGTTGCGATTTCGACAATTGAGGCCCCGTTGGCCGTATCGCCGAACAACACCATCGCCTCGGCGTCGAAGATCTCGCTTGGCTGCTCGGCCATCACCACCTCGGCGTAGCGGACGCTCTGCCCAGCACACAGCGGAACCGCAAATGCAACAACCAAGGTCGAGAGCCAGAGCGCACGATTTAGCCTGTGGAGCGTCTCGCGCGCCAAGAGCAACTTATTAAATATGTATAGAAGAATTAGGAGTACACTCACCTCGAGTAGGTAGATCCCTATTTGCCCAATTGTCATACGATCTATTTTTTAGAATTTACCATCTCGAGCAACTCACTCAGCTCGTCGCTACTTATTGACTCACTCTTGACCAACGCCGATACGGCTGAGAGTATCGAATTGTCGTAATATTTACCTATCACCGAGCGCAACGACTCGGCACGGAACTCATCGAGCGAGATGATAGCGTAGTATTGGTGGGTATTCCCATAGGCTCGGTGCGCAAGGTAGCCCTTCTCTTCGAGGGTTCGCACAACGGTTGAAAGCGTGTTGAAATGGGGCTTGGGGTCGTCGTAACTCGCTAGTAACTCGCGCACAAACAGCTCACCTTTGAGCCAAAAATGCATCATTACCTCCTCCTCTTTTGCTGTAAGTTTCTCTCTGTGCTGTTTCATGATTCTCGAATCTTTAATGTTGATATCACAAAGGTAACTATATTTTTTAGTTATGCAACTATTTTATATAGTTATTTCAATTTTTTTTCGTTTTAGGCAAAAAAAATAATGGTATAATTATTGTTTTACAAGGCAAACAGAATTTAAATATTCACCTTAAACATTTATTTATGAATAGAATTATACTCTCTCTTGCGATGTTTTTACTCATGGCCTGCAACCGCGTTGAGCCTACCGATGCATCTTCTGACTTGAACCCCGACCTACCACTAGAGCTCTCGGTCTCAGCACATTCATCAACGAGGGGTGAATTGGTTGAGTCGGCTTCCGACATGGGTACTATAGGTCTATATTGCGCACACACTGGCGAGAAGGGGTGGTCGAGCGACGCCGATTTCTCCAAATTGAACAATAGTAGATTCTACATCTCCGATCAGGCGGAGTGGAGTATCGACGGGGATCCCGAGCCGTGGGGATACGAGACTATGAGTGACAAATATACTTTTTTCGCCTACTCACCGCACACCAAAAATACACAAGGCGTCACAACTAACATTGTCGACGGCGAGCTTATCATAAATTACCAAGTGCCAACTAACTCCGCCGATCAACCCGATTTGATGTATGCAAAACCATGCAAAGATATCTTTCCGCAAGTTATAACGGGCGTACCGCTCTCCTTTTACCATGTTCTCTCGAGCGTCAGCTTTGGTGTCACCACAAAAACCAATACAAAGATCACAGCCATCGACATTACGGGTGTGGCAAACCAAGGTACCCTCGAATGGAACTACACCGACAACACTCCAACGTGGGATTTGGGCGAGTCAATCAGTGAGCATTTTAGCGTGGAGGTGGATAATTACACGCTCGACGAGGATAACTCAGCGCAGGTAAATACCGATCGAGGCTACCTAATGATGATACCTCAAAAGCTACCCTCGGGAGCCAAAGTGACACTGACTTTAGACAATAACGAGGTGATGGAGCTCACGATTCCAGCCAATAGTGAGTGGGTAGCTGGCAACCGATATCACTATGTGATCAATCTTGACGAAGGGAGCTTCATCTTTGATTCATCTCAAATTTCAAACTGCTACATCATCAACCCCACCCCTGGCGAAGATACTCTAGTTCAAATCCCTATAGAGGACAGAATAAATGACTTTTGGCTAAACTATTCGGGTAAAAATAGGGAAGAGATCACCTCAGAAAGTAGCACACTGGACTACTCAGTTCTCTTAATCTGGGAAGATTTCGACACTAAACTCAGCTTCACCAGCGACATAGTATATGACGCCGATGGAAAAATGGCTGCGCAATTAACTCTGCCAGCATGCTATCAGGAGGGTAATCTATTCTTTGCCGTACAAGAGGAGGATGAAGATGGTTATAAAACTACACTATGGTCATGGCATCTATGGTTCACCGACTACAACCCCGACGCAATAGCTGCTGCAAACATCTACAGCATTGAAGCGGGGGCAGACAAGGCTTATGAGCGTAGCGGTTACGAGGGCAAAGTACACCGCTATGCAGATGTTGCTGGTGCCACTGATAGTGTCGCCGTGTGGAGCGGAATCTACAAGGATAAGTTTATAATGGATCGCAATATCGGCGAGCGAGATGAGTATTCGGCAGATTATGGCGCTGGCGCCGTCTACTATCAGTTTGGCCGTAAAGATCCGCTACCTGGCGTGGGAGCAAGGGATGCGTCGGGCACATACTCAACATCAATGAGAAACTCGTCAAGTATTGATTTCTACCTAGCGGTCTACTATTGCTATGATTATTTCTACCCAAAAGCCAGCGTTTCGTATAACTGGAGCGACGAGGATGCGGCACGAAAAGGCATCTATATTTGGTATGATGACACCATCTCCTCATGGGGCTACACCACAGGCAAATCGATCTTTGACCCCTCGCCCCTAGGGTGGAGAGTTCCTGTGATCTGCGCTTGGAGCAACTTTCATAAAACGGGCTCAAGTCAAACTAATAGCGATAGGGATAAATCTGTCGGCGAATACAGCATGTACGGATGTCGCAATCCCGAGAGCTCGGGCTCACTCACCGACGCACAAGATATCGGCTATGTATGGAGCGCAAATCAATATGATTCCGAATCTTCATATTGCCTATACATCACAGGTACGAAGGTTAACGCACAAAAGAAGATCTACGTATCGTATGGATTGCCAATACGCGCCATACAGGAGTAGCGGGTGGGTTTACCGCATGCATAAAAAAGAGAGAAAGATTGATAAATCATCAATCTTTCTCTCTTTGTCGGGGTACCAGGATTCGAACCTGGGACCCTCTGCTCCCAAAGCAGATACGCTAACCGGACTGCGCTACACCCCGTTGAAGACAACCATTTGTTGTTGAATTCGGATGCAAAGATAGAGGTTTTTTTTTTATCTGCAAATTTTACAGGCAAAAAATATCAAAAAAATTACATTTCGAAGATGTGCGAATAATCCTCATAAGCCTTCGCCAAGTAGACAT
This sequence comes from Rikenellaceae bacterium, assembly GCA_044433705.1. GTDB lineage: Bacteria > Bacteroidota > Bacteroidia > Bacteroidales > Rikenellaceae > Alistipes. The sequence goes on from JAWXTG010000014.1 coordinate 46,802, forward strand.
TCATGCCGAACTCTTTGCCTGCCAAAACGTTATGCTCCGAGTCGTCAATAAAGAGAGCCTCCGAAGGAATTATACCGCTATCGGCAATAAGTTTCTCGAAAATCTCGGCATCGGGCTTTAGACAACCCATCTCGCACGAGAGGTATAGTTTATCGAAGTAGTCATCGATACACTTGCCATCGGCCGCAAAGAGCTCGCGAACCTTTGGGAAGACAATCTGATTGGTGTTCGAAAGTGCGAAGATCTTAAAGCCGCGCTGGCGAAGCGACTCCATCATGCGCAACTTAGAGAGTGGCAATCCAGTCAAAAAATCGCAATATGCTTTGCAGATCGCCTCGTTAGGGATCTCTTTTTCGGCCTTTTGGCGAATGATGTCGCACACCTCCTCAACCGAGATCTCACCGCGCTCCAACTTCTGGAAGAAGTCGGCAGGGTGGTAGCAGTCGATAAGATTGTCGGCCTCGGGGAACCCGATAGCTGTGAATGAATCGACGCAGCGTTGGCGATCCAAGTCGATAAGTACACCGCCAATATCGAAGATGATGGTTTTAATTGAACTCAACATAGTCATTATAATTTTATATCCTAATTAAGGGGACAAAGGTATAAATTCGTTGGCAAAGTTTTTGAATTATTGCAATAAAACTTTATTAAATTATGGCAAAAGTAGACAAAACAACCAATTCGAGCATCAGCTCGATGCAGGTCGAGCCAGCATTGACTCCTGCACCTGCACAATTCATTCCACAAAAGGGGCTTCAGGCCGAAGTGGCCTACCAAATGGTCAAAGATGAGACATACCCACAGACCCAACCGCGACTCAACTTGGCAACATTCGTCACAACGTACATGGATGAGTATGCCACAAAATTGATGAACGACGCCATCGACGTAAACTACATCGATGAGACTGAGTATCCGCGTGTTGCGCTCATGTCGGGTCGCTGCATCAACATCCTGGCGAACCTCTGGAATACACCCGAAAAGAGAGAATCGAAGTGCGGAGCCCTGGGTATCGGCTCCTCGGAGGCCTGCATGTTAGGCGGAGTGGCCGCATGGCTCCGATGGCGCGAGAGACGCAAAAAGAGAGGTATGCCCTACGATCACCCCAATTTGGTGATGAGTTCGGCATTCCAAGTGGTGTGGGAGAAGTTCTGCCAATTGTGGCAGATCGAGTTGCGCACCGTGCCTATAAACATGAAGCATCAGACACTTGATCCTGCCGAGGCGATCGCCCTATGTGACGAGAATACTATCTGCATCGTTCCCATCGTCGGTGTCACATGGACTGGCCTCAACGACGACGTCGAGGCTCTCGATCGTGCCCTCTCGGTCTACAATTCGAAGACTGACTACCAGATTCCGATCCACGTCGACGCCGCTTCGGGAGGTTTTATACTTCCCTTTCTCAACCCCGAGTGCAGGTGGGATTTTCGTCTTGATAACGTTATATCTATCTCAACATCAGGCCATAAATATGGATTGGTATATCCAGGTCTTGGGTGGGTTGTATGGCGCGACAAGAGCTTCCTGCCCGACGATATGTCGTTCAGCGTCAACTACCTAGGGGCAAGCATCACGCAGGTGGGGCTCAACTTCTCACGCCCCGCAGCTCAGATCTTAGGTCAGTACTACAACTTCGTGCATCTCGGCTACGAGGGCTACCGCGACATTCAACGCGCCTCGATGGATCTGGCCATATTCTGCCACGAGCAGATTGGCGCCATGGAGTGCTTCAAGAACTTCTCGCCAAACGTCGACAATCCGCTCTTCATATGGGCCATGGATGATAAATATAATGAAACCGCCAAGTGGACCCTCTACGACCTGCAGAACCGCCTGCAGCAGAACGGATGGATGATCCCCGCCTACACAATGCCCGTCGACATCGACGATATGATCGTAATGCGCGTTGTAGTGCGCCAAGGAATGACCCGCGACATGGCCGATATGCTACTCGAGGATATCCGCACGGCAGTCAGCGAATTCGAGGTGTTAGAATACCCTACGCAGACCCGAATAGTGTACGAGAAGAGCGAAAAACAGAGAGGACGAGTCTTTACACATTGATCCTCGGTACTGCAAAAAAATATAGGTATGGCGTTGCTTCTTTGTCAATGCCATACCTATATTATATATGACATCGCCTATCTAGCCATATCCTCGTCGCTCACCAAGAGTGTACGATAGATATATCCGCGGTATGCGATCAAGACATTTTCGCTATCTGTATTAGATCCCAAGAGTCGGATATCGTAAAATGATCCCGATTTGCGGATGATCACGGTTCCTGACTCGAGCGACACAAAATCATCCTCACTCTCGGCCGCTGAGTAGTTTATGTAGTCTATGTAACTCACAAAGTAGTCGCTGTTATCGATATCAAAGCTTTGCGCCAGCAGCGTCGAGTTATCCTCGCTGTTGGGGATGGTGAACTTCACAGCGGCGCCGCGACCTTTGAACTGGGCGTCGGCATCGACATACGCCGAATTTCCCATTAGGTAGATCTCCTGCTCATCGTCGCTGGTGAAGAGGATCATGCGATAGAGGTAGAGCGGAGAGTCATAACCAACTATAACCGAGCCCTCGCCGCTGGTCGACACATAGATACCATCGTTGCTGTCGGAGCATGACACCGCCACGGCAACGATGATCAAAGATAAAATAGAGGTAAAAAATCTTCTCATAATTATTATATTAAAAGGTGAATAATGCTTTGCACAAAACAAATTTGGTGCAAAATGTGTCGCGAGGCGGTGGTTTCTAAATATTTATCACAAAATATATCGCGAAAAAGCGCGTGGATTGAATATTTATTTCTATCTTTGCACCGCATGTCCCACGCGATGGGAAACGCATAACATGGAGGGTCGAGAACTCTCTCATTATTAACTAATTAAATTTTAAAGCAAATGGCTGTTAAAATTCGTTTGGCTCGCCACGGTAAAAAGGGCTACGCATTCTACCACATTGTCGCTGCTGATGCTCGCGCACCACGTGACGGACGTTTCATTGAGAAGTTGGGTACATACAACCCAAACACAAACCCAGCAACTATCGATCTTAACTTCGAGAGTGCTCTAGCTTGGTTGAACAAAGGTGCTCAACCTACTGACACTGCACGTGCGATCCTTTCGTACAAAGGTGTACTTTACATGAAACACCTACAAGGTGGTGTGAAGAAGGGCGCTTTCTCTGAGAGCGACGCTGAGGCTAAATTCAACCAATGGATGGATGCTAAAAATGGTATTATCTCTGAGAAAACAAGCAAGCTTGCTGCTGATGCTGTTGCCGACGCTAAGGCTCGTAAGAGCGCTGAGGTTAAGGTTAGCGAGGATCGCGCTAAAGCTCTTGCAGAGAAAAAGGCTGAGGAGGCTGCTGCCGCTGCTGCTGAGGCTGCCGAGGCTGCTGCTGAAGCTACCGAGGCTGCTGAAGAGGTTGCCGCTGAGTAACTTAGCCGAAGTTTGCCAAATAGGCAAATTTCATAATCGAAAGGTTGTCGAGAGTTTAAACTCTTGGCAACCTTTTTTAATAATTATTAAAATAACTTCTGCACGCTATTCAATCATTTAGGGTAAATTAAATACAAAATAATTTTATAGTAATAAAATTGAATATTTTAGCTTAAATTAGCGAAAAAATACTACCTTTGCCACATTTACACTTATAGCAATTCAATAAAATTTTTAGAATCTGTTTTTTAAGTTTTCATCGCTACATCTAAGCAGATTCTTAACAAACCCTAAAAAAAGAGACGGAAAAATGTGTGGAATCGTAGGTTATATTGGAAAGAAAGATGCTCTCGAAGTTCTAATCAAAGGTCTTAAGAGGCTGGAGTATAGAGGCTATGATAGCGCGGGCGTTGCGCTCATCGACGACAAAAAGAGTCTAAATGTCTACAAGTGCAAAGGTAAGGTGGCCAACCTCGAAAAATTTGTAGAGAGAGTAGACACATCGGGTAATATTGGTATTGCGCACACGCGTTGGGCGACGCACGGCGAACCAAATGACACTAATGCCCACCCTCATCTATCTCAAAATGGCGAGATTGCAATTATCCACAACGGTATCATCGAGAACTACAACGTGCTCAAGGAGGCTCTAATCAAACAGGGCTACACCTTTAAAAGCAGCACCGATTCCGAGGTTCTGGTCAACCTCATCGAGTATATTCGGGTAAAAAAAGGGGCGACACTTTGTGAGGCGGTGCGCAGAGCGTTGAAGCTCGTGGTGGGCGCCTACGCCATTGCGGTTATCGAGAATGGCAAACCCGACGAAATTATCGCAGCCAGAAAGAGTAGCCCACTGGTCGTTGGTCTTGGCGACGGCGAATTCTTCCTTGGCTCAGATGCGGCATCTATCATCGACTACACCAACAACTTTGTCTATATCAATGATGACGAGATCGCCATCATCAATCGTGACAAGGATCTTAAGGTGGTTACGCTGGATAACATCGACGCGAAGATCGACATTCACCAATTAGAGCTAAGTGTTTCGGAGCTTGAAAAGGGTGGCTACGAGCACTTTATGATCAAAGAGATCAACGAACAGCCAAAAACCATCCGCGATTGTATCCGCGGAAGGGTCAACAGCGGAGATCTGGATATAACCATTTCGGGCGTAATGAACAACGCTGAAAAATTCAAAAATGCACGTAGAATTATCTTTGTGGCGTGCGGCACATCGTGGCACGCTGCGCTCATCGGTGAGCACCTTATCGAGGATCTATGCCGCATCCCCGTCGAGGTTGAGTATGCCTCAGAATTTAGATATCGCAACCCTGTGCTCAGCCACAACGATATAGTAATTGCAGTCTCCCAATCGGGCGAGACAGCCGATACTCTTGCGGCGGTTGAACTTGCGAAAAAATCTGGCGCATTTGTCTTTGGCGTATGCAATATTATCGGCTCATCCATCTCGCGAGCAACCGAGGCGGGCGCCTATATCCACGTTGGACATGAGGTTGGCGTTGCATCGACCAAGGCATTTACAGGTCAGGTGACGATCCTCACCATGATCGCCGTTTCGATCGCAAAGGTGCTTGGAACGATATCGCACGACAAGGTCAGCGAGATTGCATCCAGCCTTCTCGAGCTTCCACAAATAGCTGAGAAAGTGCTCAAAACCGACGCCGAGATTCAAGATCTAGCGAAGATCTTCACCTACGCCCACAACTTTATCTATCTGGGTCGCGGCTACAACTACGCAACAGCTCTCGAGGGGGCACTCAAACTCAAAGAAATCTCATACATCCACGCCGAGGGCTACCCTGCTGCAGAGATGAAACATGGCCCAATCGCCCTTATCGACATGGAGATGCCAACTGTTGTAATCGCAACATCTGACAATATTTACGAAAAGACCGTAAGCAATATTCAAGAGATAAAATCTCGCGGCGGAAAGATTATCGCGGTGGTTGCCGAGGGCGACACCCAGGTCACTTCGATTGCCGACTACACCATCGAAGTGCCCACCATCCACGAATATCTGATGCCGATCATCGCATCTATCCCGCTGCAGTTGCTGGCCTACTACATCGCAGTCTACAAAGGCCGCAACGTGGACCAACCGCGCAACCTTGCGAAATCTGTCACAGTAGAATAACCAAGAAAAACAGTAAAACTATGTATAGAAATTTGTCTGAGAGCGAAATTTCCGCTCTAGAGAGCCGTGGCTGCTTTGCTGACGATTGGAGCAAAGTTGAGATCGTAGAGTTCGACGCCACTCGTCTGCGCAACGTTCAGTTTCGAGGCTGCGTTAAGGTTGGAGTACTGAGCAAGATGGTAGAGCTTGCCGATAGCATCGAGGTTCCTTCGTCTCTAAGCGATGTAGTTTTGTACAACTGCACCGTCGGCGACAATGTATATATTAATGGTGTAAGGCAGTATATTTCGAACTACACCATCGAGAATGATGTGATTATCAGTGGTGTAGATCTAATTGCGGCCACCGCAGGAGCTACCTTTGGCAACGGCGTCACAGTCTCGGTGCTTAATGAGGCTGGCGGTCGTGAGGTCTCAATTTTCAACGAGCTATCATCACAGATCGCCTACATATATGCACTTTATCGCGACAATGCAGCGTTGATTGCAGCACTCGACAAGATGGTCGCATCCTACTCGGAAGAGGTGGCGCGCGGAGGTGCATATATTGGCAAAAATGTGACAATCACCAATTGCGGCGAAATTCGCAACGTAAACATTGGCGCAGGCGCAACAATTGATGGCGTAGCAAAGTTAATCGACGGCTCGATCAACTCCACACTCGAGGCACCTAGCTACCTTGGGCGTGACGTAATCGCCCAGCACTTCATAGTATTAAGCGCAGCGCGTATAACCGATGGCGTTCTGCTCGACAAATGTTTTGTGGGGCAGGGATGCGAACTTGGCAAACAGTTTTCGGCGGAAAACTCGCTATTCTTCTCTAACTGCATCGGGATGCATGGCGAGAGCTGCGCAACTTTCGCAGGCCCCTACACCGTTTCGCACCACAAATCGACCCTTCTAATTGGTGGCATGTTCTCATTTATGAATGCTGGTAGCGGCTCCAATCAGAGCAACCATATGTATAAGTTTGGCCCTGTACATCAGGGTGTTGTCGAGCGCGGAAGCAAACTGGCTAGCGACTCCTATATACTATGGCCTATGCGCGTGGGGGCATTTTCGCTCATCATCGGCAAGCACTACAGCAACGCCGACACCACAATGTTGCCATTCTCCTACATCATCGAGAAGGATTACGGTCAACCTACGATCGTTCCTGCCGCAAATCTACGAAGCGTCGGCACGATCCGCGACGCCACGAAGTGGCCAAAGCGCGATAAGCGTGGATGCAGCAAACAGCTCGACGTGATCAACTTCAAACTGCTTAACCCTTACACTGTTAGCCGCATGATCAAGGGTCGCAACCTACTGCTAAGCATGGTCGCCATGGGTGGTCCCAGCACCATTGAGTATGTCTATGGTGGCTGCAAAATGAAGCGTAATTATGTTGAACGAGGCATTAAATTTTACGACGCTGCAATCTTCAAATTCTTGGGTGGGGCACTTATTAATCGCTTAAACTCAGCCCAATGGACAAATCTCGAGGAGCTGAAAGCGATCCTTAAAACAGACTCCACCACAGGTCAGGGCCCTTGGATCGACGTTTCGGCTGCGCTCTGCCCCGCCTCTGAGGTTGAAAAGGTAGTCAACGCTATTGTCTCGGGAGAGCTGAGCAAGCCTAGCCAGATCATCAACCGCTTCAATGAGATTGACCAAAAGTTCGACTCCTACGTTTGGAATTGGTCGATCGGTCTAGTCGAGGAGCAACTTGGATGCACAGCTGAAAACATTGACATTCAAAAGGTTATAGACTTTATGCACACTTATATCAACTACGTGAAAGATACCGACATGGGGATCTACACAGATGCCAAAAAGGAGTTTGGCGGCAGGGTTCGTACAAGCTTCGGCATCGACGGAGCATCCGACGTTCAAGATGCAGATTTTGAAGCTGTTCGCGGAGAGTTCGAAAAGAGCGACTTCGTCGGCGAGGTACTCCGACACCTCGAGCACAAAACCGAACAGGTTGCACAGATCACCAAACAACTGCAATCAATTCTCTAATTGTGTAGCCTCCCACACAGGGTAAAGGCATGAAAAATAATTAATTACTACAAAATAAACGTGTTTATTATTAAATTAATAAACACGTTTATTTTGTATATTTACATATTTTTAGTATATTGCGATGTTATGAGTTAAAATCATAGTAAGAAATATAAAAAACTAAAACCAAAGCTAAAATTATGGAAAATTCAGCACAGCAGTTCATCGACACATTTATGGCAAATGTGATTGCTAAAAACCCAAATGAAAAAGAGTTTCATCAAGCGGTACACGAAGTTGTAGAGAGCGTAGCGGAGTACATCGTTCAATCTCCACAAGTTATGAAGATGAAAATTTTGGAGCGTATTGCAGAGCCTGAGCGTGTTGTTATGTTCCGCGTTCCATGGTTAGACGACAAAGGTAACGTACAGATAAACAAGGGCTACCGCGTTCAGATGAATAGCTCGATCGGCCCATATAAAGGCGGCCTACGCTTCCACTCGAGCGTAAACCTCAGCATCCTAAAGTTCCTCGCCTTCGAGCAGGTGTTTAAAAATGCCCTAACAACACTACCCATGGGTGGTGGCAAGGGAGGCTCCGACTTCAACCCAAAAGGAAAGTCTGACGACGAGGTTATGAAATTCTGCCAGAGCTTCATGACTGAGCTTCAGCGATATATCGGTGGCAATACCGACGTTCCTGCGGGTGACATCGGCGTTGGAGGCCGCGAGATTGGATTCCTATATGGTCAATACAAACGCCTCCGCAACGAGTTCACAGGAACCCTCACTGGCAAGGGCCAAGGCTGGGGTGGTTCGCCACTTCGTCCCGAGGCAACAGGCTACGGCACATGCTACTTTGCCAAGTCTATGTTGGCTACAAAAGGGGATAGCTTCGAGGGTAAGACTGTCGTAATTTCGGGATCAGGCAACGTGGCGCAGTATGCTACTGAGAAGTGCATCGCATTAGGTGCAAAGGTGGTAACACTTTCTGACTCATCGGGTTACATCTACGATCCAGACGGCATCACAACCGAGAAATTGGAGTATGTAATGGATCTCAAAAATGTTATTCGCGGCCGCATCAAGGAGTATGTTGAGCAATATCCAAACGCAAAATATTTCGCTAGCGAGCGCCCATGGGGCATCAAATGCGACATCGCCCTACCATGCGCAACTCAAAATGAGTTGGATGGTGAGCAGGCTCAAACATTGGTTGCCAATGGTTGCATCTGCGTTGCCGAGGGAGCCAACATGCCATCTACACCCGAGGCTATCGCTGTGTTCCAAGGCGCAAAAATTCTATACGCACCAGGAAAAGCAGCAAATGCAGGCGGCGTAGCAACATCGGGACTCGAGATGACACAAAACTCAATTCGACTTCAGTGGACACCCGAAGAGGTTGACGCAAAGCTGCAATCAATAATGAGCGATATACACTCAGTATGTGTTGAATACGGCACAGACGAAGAGGGATATATCGACTACGTGAAAGGCGCTAACATCGGCGGATTTATCAAAATCGCTAATGCAATGCTCGACCAGGGGCTGGTTTAATATAGCCTATGAGCGACTCCGCTGAGGACGTTTACTACTGACTCTGTCGGGCGCAGAAAAGCACCTGCGCGGGTGCATATTACCTCGCGCATTGAGCTTAGAACTATTAGTTCTAAGATTTTAGGATACGGTAAGTTGCCACAAATAAATTTGCGCAACTTACCATATCCTAAAATTTATTAAATGCTTGCAGTAGATAAATTCGCCTCTCGCTTACCCAATCAAAGTATCTGCAAGGCTCTCCAGAGCGGCTCTGTCCGACTCTTTAAACCTTGAGCGGATCGTAACTTCGGGCTCCAAGATTGTGATCTCTTGCATCGTTTCAAGTTGTGCCTTCATCACTTTTGTTGCCGTTGGGCCCCAAGATCCATTTTGAATTAGACCTACTCGACGATTTTGGAATCTCTTATCTTTGAGGTGGTGCAGGTAGTGCAGCATCGGGGGGAATAGGCCGCCATCATAAGATGAGGCTGCCAAGACCAATGTCTTCGAGTAGAAGGCATCCTCCACCGCTTGAGCCATGTCGTCGCGAGTTAAATCGCACAACTCGACATTCTCCTTGCCCTTAGCGAGAAGTATGCGCTGGAGTTCTCGTGCAACCTCCGCTGTATTTCCGTGGATTGAGGCGTGGCAGATCAAAATGCTATCCTCCTCAGCCTGATACGTACTCCACATATCATACATTTTTACGTAGTATGCAATATCTTCGCGCAGGATTGGGCCGTGCAGAGGTGCGATCGTCGCCACGTCGAGCACCGACAATTTCTTAAGTAGTGTCTGGACATTTGGGCCATATTTACCTACGATATTGTAGTAGTAGCGACGAGCCTCGCAAGCCCAACCGCCCGTAGCATCCGAAGCGCCAAACTTACCAAATCCATCGGCACTAAAGAGCGTGCGCGACGAAGACTCATACGTCACCATAACCTCGGGCCAGTGCACCATTGGAGCCATATAGAAGTTAAGTGTATGTTTACCAAGCGATAGCGACTCGCCCTCAGCGACCTTAACACTGCGCTGCTCAAGATTTTCAACATCAAAAAATGCCGAGATCATACCAAAAGTCTTAGCATTGCCGACGATCTTGATATCGGGGTAAGTGGCAACCAATTTGGCGATGCCAGCCGAGTGATCAGGCTCAACATGCGACACAATGAGGTAGTCGGGTGTGCGCCCAGCCAAAGCCTCCTGAAGATAGCCGAACCACTCATCAATTTTACGAGCGTCAACCGTGTCGAATACTGCAATCTGCTCATCAATAATGATATATGAGTTGTAGGTGATGCCCTCAGGAACAAGGTACTGACTTTCAAAAAGATCAAGATCTTTGTCGTCAACCCCAATGTAATGAATTGACTCAGAGATATTTTGTTGCATAATGTAATATTGTTATTGTTAATTATCGCAAATCTACTAAAATAAATTAACCCATCCAAAAAAAATACGATAATATCAGAGAGGAAACGTAGGAATTTCTTTCAGTGCGCTTTCAACTGACTCCGTCGAGGACGTTTACTACTGACTCCGTCGGGCGCAGATGGCACCTGCGCGGGTGCATATTATCTTGCGTATTGGGCATAGAACTTTTAGCTAAAGTTCTATGATTTTAGAACACAATAAGCTGCCACAAATAAATTTGCGCAGCTTATTCTATTCTAAAATTTATTAAATGCCTGCAGCATTTAAACCCAATTCGAATTATAAACAACGTCCTCTATTTAGTTATTGCGATATCGTCTCTCTTTGCGACGGCGGTTTGCGCTTGGCTGTCCACTTTTTTGGCGTTGGCCTCCTCCTCGATTTTGTGTGGTTTTCTTTTCGGGTGCGCTCTCTTTTGGAGGTGCCGAGAAGGGTGTGCCTCCAGCTACTTCGATACGTTTACCTATTAACTTTTCGATGTCGCGAAGTAGGGGCATCTCCTCCTCCTTGCAGAATGAGTAGGCAACTCCTTGGCGACCAGCGCGACCAGTGCGACCGATGCGGTGGACGTAGGTCTCAGGGACGTTGGGGAGCTCGAAGTTTACGACGTGAGTAAGTTCGTCGACGTCGATTCCACGCGATGCTATGTCGGTGGCTATCAATACTCTAGTGCGACGCTCTTTGAAGTTGGCAAGTGTGCGTTGACGGTTATTTTGACTCTTGTTGCCGTGGATCGCTTCGGCCGTTATCCCAGCACGATTTAGCAGTTTTGCGACCTTGTCGGCACCATATTTTGTACGTGTAAAGACCAATACAGATTCCATTTCGGGATTCTGAAGTAGCTCCACGAGAAGCTCATTTTTCTTCTCGACATAGTAGAGGAATTGCTCGATTTTGTCAACCGTCGATGAGGCGGGTGTCACCTCGACTTTTCGAGGGTTGGTCAAAATTGAATTTGCCAATTTTTCGATCTCCTTAGGCATTGTCGCAGAGAAAAATAGGCTCTGGCGACGAGCGGGAAGCATGGGCAAAATACGTCGGATATCGTGAATGAAGCCCATGTCGAGCATGTGGTCAGCCTCGTCGAGCACAAAAAACTCAAGTTTCGAAAGGTTGATGTGACGCTGTCCCACAAGGTCAATGAGGCGCCCTGGGGTGGCTACAAGTACATCAACTCCTGCCTTGATGGCGTTGACCTGTGGCTGCTGACCCACTCCTCCGAAGATCACCGTGTGGCGTAGTCCTGTGAATTCGCCGTAGGTCGCGAAACTCTCGTCGATCTGTATCGCAAGTTCACGTGTGGGGGTCAATATCAACGCCTTAATGCCTCTAGGGGAGCTGTGGCGACGGTTGTAAATGTGTTGTATAATTGGAATTGAGAATGCTGCAGTTTTGCCTGTTCCAGTCTGTGCACATCCTAGCAGATCATGGCCCTCTAATAGGAGAGGTATGGCTTGTGCTTGGATTGGGGTTGGGTTAACGTAACCCGTCTTAGTGAGCGCCTTGCTTATGGGCTCAATAAGATTTAAATCATCAAATGTCATCTATCGTTATTCAAAATATGTAAAAATAAAAAAAGAGGCCCTCCTCGAAAGGTCTCTTCGGTTGTGGCTTAGCCACTTTCAGCCACAAAGGTAATACAATTTATTGTACAAAACAAAATTATTGCCAGTTGCGATAGGGCAAACGCACGAAAAAAATTAATCAACCTCCATTCCCATCATAGCAATCAAATGTTTATCCGACCAGCCGCCGACATTGCGCTTTCGCTTAATGCTAATATCTCGCTTGTTCGGGTAG
>JAWXTG010000015.1:0-54952 GCA_044433705.1 Rikenellaceae bacterium
AAACAACAACAAACACGTCATGAGTGATGTCAAAGCGGGGAACCGCCACGTGCGGAACCGCATGCGTGGTGGTGTGGGAGGTCGCAGTGGGAAATAATCCCACTGCTCCTACCCGATTGTTTATACTTTTTTTCGTTATCTTTGTTGAGGATAATTCTAAAATAATGTATGGCTACTTATAACAGTGAAATTACTTGGGTCTCAGTTCTTCGAATTGTATCATGTTTTTTAGTGGTATTGGCGCACTGCTGCGACCCATTTGTCAGTGGGCTTTCGGTCGAAGGGTTTAATGCAGGTGCTCTGTGGGGGACTTTATGTCGCGTCTCTGTACCTATGTTTATCATGATCTCGGGCGTTCTGCTACTCCCCACCAATCTTGGTGTCGGTGAGTTCTACTCTCGACGCCTGAAGCGAATATTAGTTCCATTTGTGTTTTGGAGCCTTGTTTCACCATGGTTATTTTACCTATTTACACACTCGGTCGACACCGTCAATCCCACCGTTATAGCTGATAACCACACCCTTCTAGCCACCATTCAGGCTAGCTACCTATGGCTCTTCAACTTCTCATATTCAACCATTCCCTATTGGTACATATATATGATGATTGGGGTCTATCTCATCATTCCGTTGATCTCCGACTGGCTTCGTAAGGCTTCTCGTCGAGATCTGCATATAGTGCTAGGAATCTGGATATTCACCACCTGTTTGCCCTATATTCAGGCGGCACTTCCGATGGTTGGGTATGCTGGAAATTACGGTAGTATGGGGATTTATGGCGAGTGCTCATGGAATATGTTCACCACATTTCAATACATGGGTGGATTCTTAGGGTATGCACTCCTAGCGCACTATTTAGTGCGTTACCCACTCTCATGGTCTCTATCCAAGAGTTTGATAATAGGAGGTTTAGCATTTGCAGCAGGTTATCTTATTACTCTCTACGGGTTTCATTTTACGCGCGACAACTATCCCGAAAATTTTAATATGTTAGAGGTGATATGGTCGTTCACCAACATCAACGTTGTGATGATGACCGTTGCTATCTTCATCGTAATGCAGAAGATCGAATTCCGCCCTCGCAAATGGGTAAGCTCCCTATCCGCAGCAACATACGGAGTATTTCTAGTCCATTTTATCGTCGTTCACATGGTCTACGAAGCGCTATTCCAGAATTTCGCCTTCAACCCCATTTGGCAAATATTTGTTATCGGAGTAGTGTCATTCGCATTGACCAGCGCCATAGTTTTGGGTCTGCGAACTGTGCCGCTGTTCCGCCGCTTGACCTAAATGGCCTGAGACTGTCTCGGTCGAGGACGTTTACTACTGACTCCGTCGGGCGCAGATAGCACCTGCGCGGGTGCTTACTCACGCTGCGGCGATTTGCTGATCGCTTCGCTTTTACGATAAACAGTAATGGATATATTTTGAAAGTGAACTCTCAAAATATATCCATTACCATTTATCTTTCGTCAACCTTTGGTTGACATCAGCAAATTTCCGAATGACAAATTTAATGCATAATGTATAATTCATAATGCATAATTGGTGTTGAAACTCAGCTGTTTACAATTCGAATTGGGTTTAAATGCCTTTAGGCATTTAATAAATTTTAGAATAGAATAAGCTGAACAAATTTATTTGATTCAGCTTGTTATATTATAAAATCATAGAACTTTAGCAAAAAGTTCTATGCCCAATATCGCAGCACAATATGCACCCGCGCAGGTGCCATCTGCGCCCGACGGAGTCAGTGGTAAACGTCCTCGTCGGAGACGGTAGTAAACGTCCCAGGCCTTAGTTTATCGGCGAAAAGTGAAGTACCGCGCGGCGAGGTAGCTGTAAAGGGCTACGATGATTGATGATAGGGTTTTGGCGGGTGTTGCCCATACGCCGCACACTTCGACGAGAAGTTTCAGGGAGAGGTAGCTCAAGATGATTGAGCCGCAGACCGATAGGGCATACTTCTTGACTTGGCTTTGTGATCGCTCTTTTGTTGCGTGGAACGCTACGTTGCGGTTGAGCCAGAATCCGATAAAGAATGTTATTGGAAATACGAGGATGAGTGATGCCACGGCGGGTGATATGGCGTAGAATCCTAAATCTACCACCTGCATGTTGATGATATAGTGGTAGATGATATAATAAAATATAGTATCTAGAAATATGCTGTTGACCACGCCACAAACCCCGTAGCGGAATGTGTGGCGTGGTATAATTCTCTCTAGCTGCTTGATGTGGAAGATATCTATTATGTGGGTAATCCCGCGAGCTATCCTACTGCTCAGAGTCATGAATCCAGCTGTCTGGGTATAGGTCGTAGTACTCCATGAGGAACTTTTGACACTCGTTGCGGCTGTCTGACTCGAACATGGACACCATGGTGAGCGCCTCGAATGGATACTCCTTGGCGCGATCCTTGCCAAATTGACCGTTGATGTGCTTTATCGCTACGTCGACATTTGAGCGTAGCTTGTAAACTCCATAGACCACTCTGTAGCGTGGTGTCACCGCTTGTGCGGCAGCAGCCTCAGCCTCGGCTAGACGTTTAGCCTCGATCTGAGCTAGGGCGATGCTGTCGGCAACACGTTGTTGCTCAGCTGCTTTCTCCTTGGCGATGGCCTCGATTCGAGCCTTCTCGGCTTGCGATTTAGATATTGCATTGTAGGCAAAGTATCCAGCCAGAGCGAAAAGGATTATGACGATGATGATGATTATCCCTTTGTTACTCTTTTTTGGAGCTGCTGTCGGAGCTGGAGTTGGTGTGGGTGTAGTTTCCATGGTCTCTTCTGTTTTGGTTATTGTGGTTTGTTGATTTAGCTGCTTGCTGAACGCGGCGTTCATGAAGAATGTCTTTGATTGCAGATCGCCAACACCCTCAATTTTTAGAAGTGTGGCGGTGCGCACCTCGCCGATCCAACGCTCATATATCTGTGCGGCCTGCTCGGGGGTGCATCCTGCGCGATCTTTGATGATCTCGACAAGGTGTGTGCCCTGCGCAGCAGAGCTGAAATCGATTTTTTTGTTACCTGCTTGATCCACAATGACGTAGAGTGAACCAACTTCGGGGAAGTGAACAGCGTTGCCAGCAAGTAGAGTGCTACCAATGAGCTTGTTGACCTCTGCGGCCATGCGAGAGACTTGTTCCATTTTACTCTTTATTGTGATTAATACTATTTTTTCTTAGCTATTTTGATCGGCGCAACCTCGAGTGCAGGGCGCGAGAATCCGCGGTATACCATATATATACCCATTAGAACAAATGGTACGCTGAGCCACTGTCCCATGTTGAGCGCCATGTTTGCTTCGAAACCGACCTGGATGTTCTTGATCGATTCGATCAAAATGCGACTTAGGAATATTCCGATCAGGCCAGCGCCAAACATGATGCCTGGGCGTCGGCGCGCAAGGTCGTAGCGGAAGTACATCACCCAAACTACGCCGAAGGTGATCATGTAGCAGATCGCCTCGTAGATCTGTGTGGGGTGGCACGCTGCGGGGGCATACTCGTTGATCCATTCGCGCGAGCGGAGGAAGCGGAAGCCCCAAGGTAGGGTGGTCTCAGTTCCAAAGATCTCGGAGTTGAAGAGATTGCCTAGGCGCACAAGAGCTCCACCCACGCCTGTTGGGATCATGATGCGGTCGAGCGCCCAGAGGTAGGGTAGTTTGTTGCGTCGTGCAAAGAGCCATAATCCAATTAGGATTCCAATTGCAGCTCCATGGCTAGCTAGTCCGCCATCGCGGATCTCGGTGATAATGGCCCATGGACGAGCTAGATAGACCTCGGGCTCGTAGAAGAGGCAGTGTCCGACGCGAGCGCCCAACATCGTGCCGATGGTGCCATATATAAATATCGACTCCGAAACTTCGGGCTTGAGTCCCTCGCGTTTGCAGTAGAGCTCGAAATATTTGGCTCCGATGAGTATTGCCAAGACCCACATAAGGCTGTAGTAGCGGATCTCGAATCCGAAGATCGAGATGAGCGTGGGGTCGAAATTCCAATCTATGTATAGTAGATGCATCATTGCTTATCTATTTTTGATAATTTTTCATCAACTTAGCTATATACTTGCCGATAATGTCAAATTCGAGATTTACAACGGTTCCAACCTCGAAGTTGTGGAAATTGGTGTTTTCGAATGTGTAGGGGATAATCGCAACGCGGAAGTTGCTATCCTTTGAATCACAAACCGTTAGGCTTACTCCGTTTACTGTGATCGAGCCCTTCTCGACGGTGCAGTGACCCTCGATTGTGGGTTCGTATTCGAACGTGAAGTACCAACTGCCGTCGGCATCCTCCTTGGCGGTGCATGTTGCGGTCTGATCGACGTGACCCTGCACAATGTGGCCGTCGAGCAGTGCATCGGGGCGCATTGCTCGCTCGAGGTTCACCTGGTCGCCCACCTTGAGCAGCCCTAAGTTGCTCTTTATGAGTGTCTCGTGCATTGCCGTGACGGTGAATGTGGTCTCGGTGAGCTCAACTACCGTTAGGCAGACACCGTTGTGAGCTACGCTCTGATCGATTTTGAGCTGGTCGCAAAACGACGCCTCGAGTGTGAAGTGCTTATTCTGTTGTTCGCTGCGTATTGCCACAACCGTTGCTACGCTCTCTACTATTCCTGAAAACATGGATGTTATATATTTGTTAATATTTTACCTTTTACTTTATATGCCTCCTCAATCTCGTCGAGGTTGACCATAATATCGCCAAAATTTTCGGAGTCGATGGCCACCAACCGCAGTCGCGGAGTGCTATTTTCGACCTCTTCACAAGAAGCGATACGCAAAAGTACAATTTTTTTTGTAACTATCACACATTCGTCACCTGGAATGATCATTTCTGGCATAATCTTTTTTAAAAGGAGGATGGTGTTGGTGGGTGTCTTCATCCCCATCGCCGCACCTAGATAGGGCATACCGAAGTCGCAGTCGATATTCGAGGGTAGTACCATCTGCTCGGCGGGCTCCATCTGGCCCACTTGGCGGATAGACTGCTCAACACCAGTGTTGTAGAGCGGAATGGAACCTGCGGCGTAGTCGGCGCCAGAGAGCATCTGCCCCTCGCCCTTGAGCAGCCAGAGCATATTGACCTCGGGGAATTTCTCGGTGATCATGATGGCGATCTTGCGCGAGATTCTATTATTGCCCTTTTTTATTTGGTATAGATTCTCGCCGCGGGCCAATCCGATATATCGCGCGAAGTAGTTGGTGGTCATATTCGCCCACTCTATCACGCTCTCTAATCTCTGCCACTCATTAAGCTTTTGTTCCATAAATTTGCTACTCTCCATTTTTTTTTGCACCTTTGTGCCTCTGGTTCCGTAGTTCAATGGATAGAATATAAGATTCCGGTTCTTACGATGAAGGTTCGATTCCTTCCGGAATCACACCCGCGCCAACTTAATTGTCGTCTACCCCATCATGCCACGAAGCAACAAATATACAAAAAAGTTTTAAATATATAGCATTTTAACTAGGTAAATGCATGAAAAAATGTAGCTTTTTTACGTTAATTATTGATTTCGCTGAGGACATTTACGACTGACTCCGTCGGGCGGAGATGACACCTCCGCGGGTGTATATTATCTCGCGCATTGGGCATAGAACTTTTTGCTAAAGTTCTATGATTTTAGAACATAATAAACTGCCACAAATAAATTTGCGCAGCCTATTATATTCTAAAATTTCTTAAATGCCCGAAGGCATTTAAACCCAATTCGAATTATAAAAACACAAAAAATACCAATTATAGTTGGTTTAGAATAGTAGTTTGGTTTGTCATTCGGTGATTTGCTTTTGGCAACCGTAGGTTGACATAAGATAAGTGTGTTGTAATAATTTTCTGAGAGTTCACTCTCGAGTAAATTATTACAACACACTTATCGTTCAAGGAGCTGCAAGCGACGAAAAAGCAAATTATCGCAGCATAATAAGCACCCGCGCAGGTGCTATCTGCGCCCGACGGAGTCAGACCCAGGCCGTCCTCAGGCCGAATATTAGAACAGCAGTTCGTTGTTTGAGTTTGGAGAGGGGTCGAAGCCCATATGCTTGTATGCTAGCTCTGTTGCTTCGCGTCCGCGGGGTGTGCGTTTCAAGAATCCCTCCTTTATAAGGAATGGCTCGTAGACCTCCTCGATGGTTCCCGTGTCTTCGCCCACGGCTGTGGCGATGGTTCCTAGTCCGACGGGGCCGCCTTTGAACTTCTCGATTATGGTTCCCAGAATTTTGTTGTCCATCTGATCAAGTCCGCGTGAGTCGATGTTGAGCGCCTCGAGCGCATAGCGTGTGATCTCTAGGTCGATGTGCCCCTCGCCCTTAACCATGGCGAAGTCGCGTACGCGTCGAAGTAGCGCATTGGCAATTCGGGGTGTGCCACGCGAGCGTAGAGCAACCTCCAACGCTGCGTCGTTGTCGATCGAGACGCCGAGAATTTGTGCCGAACGCTTTACGATTCCGCAGAGCGTCGAGGAGTCGTAATACTCTAGGTGACACTGTATTCCAAATCGTGCGCGCAGTGGCGAGGTGAGAAGCCCGCTGCGGGTGGTGGCGCCAATGAGTGTGAAGGGGGCAAGTTCGATCTGGATTGAGCGTGCCGAGGGCCCTTTATCGAGCACAATATCTATCTTGTAATCCTCCATGGCCGAGTAGAGATACTCTTCGACGATGGGGCTAAGACGGTGAATTTCATCGATAAAGAGGACATCACCCTCGCTGAGGTTGGTCAGCAAACCTGCCAAGTCGCCAGGCTTGTCGAGCACGGGACCTGAGGTCAATTTGAGCTGAGCCCCCATCTCGAAAGAGATGATGTTGGCAAGGGTTGTCTTTCCCAATCCTGGGGGGCCATGTAGCAGTACATGGTCAAGTGAGTCGCCTCGCATCAGGGCGGCTTGGATAAAGACCTTGAGGTTGTCGACAATCTTATCTTGTCCCGAGAATGCTTTTAGCTCCTGCGGGCGGATTCGGCTCTCGTACTCTTGGTCGCTCTCTATTTTTCTAACTATTGACATAGTGCAAAGATAATATTTTATCTCTATATTTCACCACAAATATAGAGCTTTTTTCACCTCGCGGCACCAATATTGCAATAACAATAAGCGGATAGGGCCAGGACAAAGATTACTATTTTCTTTTTATCTTTGATATGTTTTTTATACACATCTATCTGTTTATTTTCTGTTTGCACACTGTATACTTTAAGATAGGTATACGCCCTGAGCCCTATCCTTATTTAATGAGAGTTTACGTTTTTTTTAATTTTTTTACTACTTTTGCTCGGACTAAAAAAATAATTAACGTGAGCCGAGTAATATCAAAGATCAAGCAGCAGTTCGTAGAGTCTCTAAAACCATCCATAAAGTCAGCGCTATGGCTTCTTCGTATGATGCTACCAATCATGCTTGGAGTATCGCTGCTGGACTATTTCGGGGTGATTGAGTGGATCTCGGTCTATACCACGCCGATGTTTAACATGTTGGGGCTAGATGGCCGCGCAGCATTTGTCTATATCACCTCTGTGTTGGCTTCGATTTACTCTGCCATTGGGGTTATGACGCTCTTCGATTTCGGGCTGCGCGAGGTTACCATTATGGCTTCGATGTGTCTGATAGCTCACAATTTGATCATTGAAGGAGCGATTCAATCTCGCTCGGGGGTGAGCATGTGGGGTATAACTCTGCTTAGGATTGTCTCATCGATGGTGTGTGGATATTTTTTGAATCTGATTCTTCCTTCCGAAATGGCGGGGAGCCTCTATCTCGATATGGCGGATGGCAAGGTGGAGTCCCTTGGAGCTCTACTGTCAACGTGGTTGACCACAAGCCTAAAACTCGCGCTCAAAGTTATACTTATTATATATCTACTCAATGTACTCCAAAATATCTTGAAAGCGTTCAATGTCCTCAATTTATTGATCGCCTCCATCTATCCGCTACTTGCGGTGATGGGGCTTCCTCGCTCTACATCATTTTTGTGGATGGTGGCAAATACTTTGGGGCTTGCCTATGGAGGCGCTATTATTGTTGGCGAGTACTCCAAGGGTGAGATCAGCCGCTCGGATGCATCGCTGCTCAATATTAGTTTGGCGCAAACGCACTCATTGTTGGAGGATACGGTTCTATTCGTGTCGCTTGGTGTGGGGCTGTTTTGGGTTGTTGTTCCGCGGTTGTTACTGTCAATTATTACAGTTTGGGCGCATAGGGGGATCAACGCTTTAAAAGTTAACCATTTTTTTGTATCTTTGCCTTCATATAAAAAATCTTAAAATCAAATGGATAGAAAATTAGAGGCGGTCGAGAGGCTGCTAGGGGTCATGAATAGGCTCCGCGCAGAGTGTCCGTGGGATCGTGAGCAGACCTTTGAGTCGCTGCGCGTCAATACAATAGAGGAGACTTTTGAGCTTATCGATGCAATTTCGTCGGGCGATATGGCCAGCATCAAAGAGGAGCTGGGTGATATTTTGCTTCATGTGGTTTTCTATTCGAAATTGGGCGAGGAGCAGCAGGCTTTCGACTTTGGCGATGTGGCCAATGAGCTGTGTGATAAGTTAATCTATCGTCATCCTCACGTTTATAGCGATGTGCATGCTGCCACGCCCGATGAGGTGAGTCGAAATTGGGAGGCGCTCAAACTTCGCAAGAAAAATCGCAAGAAAGGTACTCTGGGGGGCGTTCCGCGCTCGCTGCCAGCTATGGTCAAGGCCTATAGGGTGGGTCAGAAAGCTGCTTCGCGTGGCTTCGATTGGGATGCTCGCGAGGATGTTTGGGCAAAGGTGCAGGAGGAGATCGCCGAGGTGCAGGTGGAGATCAACAACTCGGATCACGATAAGATGGAGGGGGAGTTTGGCGACCTATTCTTCGCTCTGATCAACGCCTGTAGACTCTATGGGGTCGACCCTGAGGCGGCCTTGGAACGCACAAATCGTAAATTTATTTCACGCTTCAACTCCATGGAGGAGCAGGCTGAGCTATCTGGTGTCGATTTGTCGGCGCTCTCGCTCGAGCAGATGGAGGAGATGTGGCAAAATGCAAAAAATAGAGAGTAATATATGGCACTAATTAAGGAAGTTAGGGGTTTTGTGCCCCAGATTGCAGAGGAGGTTTTTTTGGCCGAGACGGCTGTTATTATAGGCGATGTTACCATCGGGGCGAACTGCTCGATATGGTACAATGCAGTGCTTCGCGGTGATGTCAACTCGATCACCATTGGCGAGGGGTCGAACATCCAGGATGGGGTGGTGATCCACACCCTATATACAGGTTCGCGAACACCCTCGCAGACCCATATCGGGCGTAATGTATCGGTGGGTCACAATGCGATTATCCACGGCGGAATCATCGAGGATGATTGCCTAATTGGCATGGGTTCGACCATTCTCGACAACGCTGTGGTTGGCACGGGTACCATCGTGGCCGCTGGCGCATTGGTTTTGGCTGGCGCAAAGCTTGACCCTAACTCGCTCTACGCGGGTGTCCCCGCTAAGAAGATCCGCGAGATCGCTCCCGAGCAGCGCGAAGAGGTGATTCTGCGCACGGCGCGCGACTACAACCTCTACGCAAGTTGGTATAAAGAGGAGTAGCGACCATGAAGATCTCGTCGAAAATAGTGATTGATATTTTGATCGCCATAGCTATTAGCTTGGTGGTCAACTTCTCGCACCTTCTCTTGATCTTCGTATATCAAGATCCACAGAGTAATCCCGAGCAGCTGCGTGAGACCGAAAATAATATCCGTGTCGAGGGTCTCTTTTTGAAGAGTCCAGATGGTCATGGTTATGTAGTTTTTGGTGATGCCGATAGCGCCTATCTCTCTCAGGGTAAGGTGGCGCGCTACGCCTTGGCCGATCGCGACTCGGTCGTCTCGATGATTCTGCTGGCCCCCGCCGAGAGTGCACGCCACGCAGTCGCGCAGAGCATCATCCGCCGCAATGGCAACGTCGTGGCGCCATACTCGTCGACCTCGCCGCAGCGAGCTAGTGAGTTTATTTCGCAGTCGATCTACTACTTTTTATTATCACTCATCGTTATCGTGGTGGCCACCGCTCGTTGGGGACGAAGCACGCGGAGCACAAATATTAGAATGTTGCTCTTGTCTCTGCTGATAGCCATTGTGTTATACCTTTTTGCCCCGCTGATCTCGCATCGCCATCGTGGAGATCTGATCTTCAATCTGCTGCTTCGTCGGCAGCCAATTTTCGAATATATGATTGTTCTGAAGTGGTCGTTTGCGGTGATCGTGTCGATGCTCTATAGTCAAATATATACGCTTATGTCTCAGCGTCAGAACATTATGCTCGAGAATGAGATGTTGCGCAGTGAGAGTATCAATGCTCAATACAATATGCTCATGAGTCAGATCAACCCCCATGTTCTCTTCAACTCACTCAACTCGCTCTCGATGTTGGTGCGTGAGAGGGACGAGGAGCGTTCGCTAATCTATATCGATCAGCTTTCGTATACCTTCCGCTACATTCTGCAGAACCGCGAAAGTACACTGACCACCGTGGCGGAGGAGATGCATTTTATCGACGCCTATATATACCTATTTAAAATACGTTATGCCGATAAGCTCTTTTTCGATATCGATATTGACCCCAAATATGAGAGCTATCAAATTCCAGCTCTTTCGCTTCAGCCGCTCATAGATAATGCGGTGAAACACAATACAATAGTTAGTAGTAGGCCATTCCATGTTGCAATCAGAGTTGAGGATGGGGTGATGGTCGTTTCGAACAAAAAGTATCCAAAATTGGAGCCTGAACCATCTACAGGTGTGGGGCTCGAGAACCTCAGTCGCCGTTGGGAGCTTATCGCAAGCAACCCCATCGAGGTGATAGACTCCGACGATGCTTTTACTGTGAAACTGCCGCTGATTAACCCCCTCGAGAAAGAGTCATGAGAGCGTTAATTGTTGAGGATGAGAGTGCT
Organism: Rikenellaceae bacterium; assembly: GCA_044433705.1. Classification (GTDB taxonomy): domain Bacteria; phylum Bacteroidota; class Bacteroidia; order Bacteroidales; family Rikenellaceae; genus Alistipes. The sequence goes on from JAWXTG010000015.1 coordinate 10,923, forward strand.
GCGGCTCGCAATTTGCAGTCGATTCTGCGCGATGTGCAACCCCCGATTGAGGTTGTCGCAGTGGCTGAAAGTGTGGTTGAGAGTGTCGAATTCTTGCAGCGCAAAGCCTCGTCTATAGATTTGATATTCATGGATATACACCTGGCCGATGGCGACGCTTTTAAGATCTTCGATCGCATTGAGGTCACTGTGCCGATTATATTTACCACCGCCTACGATCAGTATGCCCTGCAGGCCTTTCGGGTCAATAGCATCGACTATCTGCTCAAGCCCATCAAGAGCAGCGAGGTGGATCGTGCACTTTCGAAACTCAAACAGCTCTCGGCCGTTGAGGTTCAAGAGTATAATAGTCGTTTGCAGAGCGCTGGTGAGAGTCGCTCGGAGCTTGCTCGGAACTTTTTGGTGCACGTCAAAGATAAAATTATACCCCTCAAAGTGGAGGATATCGCCTACTTCTACACCTCGAATGAGCGGGTCTCGGTGACACTCCTCGATGGGAATATCTTTCCGATTGATAGGAGCCTCGACGCGCTCTACTCGACGCTGGACCATGCGGAGTTCTTCCGCGCCAACCGTCAATTTATCGTCTCGCGAGCAGCCGTTCGCGATGTCTCGCTCTGGTTCGGTAGTCGCCTGGCACTAAATCTCAGATGCGAAGTGCCCGAAAAAATCATCATTCCAAAGGCCAGAATCGCCGAGTTTAAGGAGTGGTTGCGCGCAAAAACCTAGTTGGTGCATCTGTTTCACCCCTCGGATCGGGCGATTCACCCCCAATTTTGGTCGATTCACCGATTTTTTGGGACTAAATCGACTGTAAGGTAGTATCTTTGTAAAAACGAAACAGCAAACAACAACTAAAATTAATAGATTATGAAAAAGTTAATGATGCTTGCTATTGCAGCAATTTTCTCACTTTCAACTTCAATGGCAATGGCTCAACCTCCACAAGGACAAGGTGAGCAACGCGAGCACCCATCAACCGAGGAGCGAGTTAAACAACTTCAAGAGCAGCTTGATCTAAGCGATGAGCAGTGTGCAGAGATCATCGAATTCGAGGAGAGCCGCGAGATGCCAGAGCGTGGCGATCGCGATGCGATGAAGAAGATGATGGAGGAGCAACAGGCTAAGATGAAGGAGATTTTGACTGAGGAGCAGTACGAAAAATATGAGGAGATGATGAAGAAACAGCGCCCACAGCAGGGTGGTGGTGGCCAACGTCCTCAAAGAAATTAAAAAAGTTTGGTAAGGTTAATTAAATAATTATGTGGTTTGTAGTATATCGAGCGCAGAAATGCGCTCGATATATGATGTATAAGCGAAAATAAATTTTTGATGAAGAAGTTTTTACTATTTGCAGCAGCACTCTTTGCTTCGTCTGCACTCTACGCCCAAACAAGCACCGTGAAGGGTAGTTTGGTCGATAGTTACAGTGCCGAGGGTGTGATTGGCGCTATTGTCGAGATGATCCCAATTGGCTCATCGAAGGAGCCAGTTTTGACAACGTCGGGTTACGAAGGTGCCTTCACCTTCAACTCAATCGCCTATGGCGACTACGTGATCAAGGCGTCGTATATGGGTTATCACGACTACACCGATACAATCAAGGTGAGCTCTCCACGATTGATCCTCGAGAAACTTAAGATCCAAGAGTCATCGACCGAGATCGATGCTGTGGTTAAGGAGGTTCAGGCCATGCGCACATCGCAACGTGGTGATACTATCAGCTATAGCGCAGCTGCTTTTAAGGTGGCAAATGATGCCGACGTCGAGGGATTGCTTAAGAAGATGCCAGGTATCACCGTCGACGACGGTGAGGTTACAGCCCAAGGTGAGACGATCGAGAAGATCTTTGTCGATGGTCGTGAATTCTTTGGAAGTGACGTAACTACGGCCATCAGCTCGCTGCCAGCCGAACTCGTTGAGAGCATCGAGGTCTATGACAAACTGAGCGACGATGCCGAGCTATCGGGAATGGATGATGGAAATAGCTACAAATCTATCAACATCGTCACAAAGGCACATATGCGCGAAGGCTTCTTCGGAAAGATGTATGCGGGTGGTGGCTACCAGCCCGAGGTTGAAGGCGACTTTTCGCATGGCAAATATATGGCTGGTGGTAATATCAACTACTTTACTGGTGCTCACCGCTTTTCGGTGATTGGATTGCTCAATAATATCAACCAGCAGAACTTCTCGTTCGACGATATCTTGGGTGTGACCGAGGGGACTAGCAGCAATTCGCGCAGCTATATGGTTCGCCCACAGTCGGGTATCGCCGAGGTGGGGGCAATAGGTCTCAACTACTCAGGCGCGTTTGGCGAAGACGATAAGGTTAAACTTGAGGCGAGCTACTTCTATAATGGAACAACAACGAAGAACTACTCGACGACAGATAAGTGGTATGAGGATCCATCGGCTCTCGACACTCTGCACTCCGAGACAGTCTCGAATACACCTAACTACAACCACCGTTTGAATGCAAAGGTGGAGTGGAAAATCACTCCAACACAGCAGATTACATTTCGTCAGAGTGGTAGCTTTCAGTTCAACGACGGTGAGTCTACAACGCTCGGTTCGATGTATGGAGAGTCGGGTTACAGCATCCTTGATAGCTATAGCTTGGCCGATAGAGGTGGATACAACTCTTCCACTAGCCTCTCGTACATCACCCGTTTGGGTAAGGCGGGACGCACCATCTCGGTTAATGGTAGCATGTGGCTCAGCGAGAATGATAATGTTACACACAGCTACTCGAACGATGCAAGTGGATATACTGCTGCTGCGGTAATCGCCGCTGATACTGCTGCAATCTCGGCGCTCTACGCTTCGGAGTTGGTCGATCGTGGTTATAAGGCGGTGCTCACTCCTACATCGACATTTACATACGGTGGTAACGTAACATACTCAGAGCCAATCGGTACAAAGACTCGTTTGATGTTGAAGTATAGCTACTCGCATAAACTTCAGAGCACCGAAAAGAGTACATATACAACCGATGATACCTACTACACCGACCCCGCAAATCTTTTGTCGGCGTCGTCAAACTCATACGAGACAACATATGTCAAACATCAAGTGGGTCCAGGAGTCTACTACACCGATGGTAAGAGTAAGTTGACCGTTAATGTAAATTATCAGCTCTCGGAGCTTTCGGGCAACGCCGTGACTGTGGGCACGACCGAAACTGAACCAATCAGTGAGTCGTACAAAAACTTCCTCTACTCGGCATCGGGTCAGCTCTTCTTCAATCCAACTAACTCGTTGAGAATGAACTTTAGCACAAGCACCAATGAGCCATCAGTTAACAACTTGGTTGGAACCTACAACTTGACAAATACTCAATATATCTCGAAAGGTAATCCATACCTTGAGCCATCGTATAAGGTGAGCCTAAGGTCGCATTTTATACGCTCGAATATTGAGAAGGGCTCGACATTTATGATTATGGGTGGTCTGGAGAATCAACAAGATTATATCGGAAGTCATGTAATTTACTATCCTAACTCGTTCGAGGTTGATGGTCAGACATATGAGCCAATTCAATACTCAATGCCTATAAATCTCGATGATTACTGGTCGTTCCACGCAATGATGGAGTATGGTTTCCCAATCTCGCTTCTTAAGAGTAACTTCAATATCCGCGGAGGTGCCAACTATCAACTCACTCCAAGTATGTTCGGCGGAACAGTGTTGGATGATGGATCAATCGAGGGTGGCGAGATCAACAACACCGAGAGTATGACCTATAGTTTGAACACCGTATTGGGAAGTAACATCTCGGAGAATGTCGATTTCACCCTCTCGTGGAATGGCGAGTATAGCGAGGCGACCAACTCGGCGTCAACAACTGCAGAGGTCAATACATACCTCAGTCAAACGGCATCGGCAAATATGAAGTTTGTCTTTGGTGGTGGATTCACCTTCACGGGAGCGGTGACCTACAAGGAGTATGTCGGCGTCACTAACGACTACCAGGAGTCGTATGTGTTGTGTAATGCCTTTATTGGAAAGAAGATCTTCCGCAATCAACGCGGTGAGTTGAACCTTGGGTGTAACGATATCCTCAACCAAAACACCTCTTTCTCACGTACTGTGGGAACAGGATATACCCAAAATACATATAATAGTGTAATTGGTCGATACTTCTCGCTGCAGCTAGTCTACAATCTCCGCTCGTTCGGAAATCAGAAGAGTAGCGACGGCGAACGTCGAGGCCCTGGCATGGGCGGCGGACCTGGTATGGGTGGCGGTCGTCCGATGATGTAGTTAAGCGTCATCGCACTTTGGGCACCCTCAGAATCTGTTTAAATCAATGCATAATTGGTTATTGTATTCGAATTGGGTTTAAATGCCTTTGGGCATTTAATAAATTTTAGAATAGAATAGGCTGCGCAAATTTATTTGTGGCGGCCTATTCTATTCTAAAATCATAGAGTTTTAGTAAAAAACTCTATGCCCAAATCGCAGCGTAATATGCACCCGCGCAGGTGCTATCTGCGCCCGACGGAGTCAGACCCAGGCCAACCCAGGCCTCAAGCTCAGTAAACGCTATATTTTAGTGTGTTACTCCGTTTTATTGCGTGCTAATTTGTTGTAATTATTTAAATTATATATATTTGCATGTTAATTACAGCATAAATGGATTTTTTTAGAACTATATTTTTTGATCATTCGCCTTTTCAAGCTATTGTTGTGATCTCAATGATCGCAGCTATTGGTGTGATTTGTAGTCGCTTGAAGATCTTTGGTGCTAGTTTGGGTGTCACTTTCATCTTTTTTGTTGGTATTCTTGCGGGGCATATTGGCTTCACCATCGACCCTGTCATCCTTAGTTATGCGCAGAGTCTGGGTCTGGTGATCTTTGTCTACTCTCTGGGTCTGCAGGTGGGGCCAGGATTCTTTGCCGCTATGCGCTCTGGCGGCGGCAGACTTCAGCTTTTTGGGGCATCAATTGTTATTTTGGGCACTCTCTTCGCGGTGGCTATTGGCTCACTTTTTGGGGTCAATATTGGCGATGTGGCTGGTCTTTTGTGTGGCGCTACGACCAATACCCCAGCCTTGGGTGCGGCGCAGCAGACCCTCAAAGATATTGGCCTGGATAGCAGTAGCGTGGCTTTGGCTTGCGCCTTGACATACCCTTTGGGTGTGGTTGGTGTAATCTTCTCGCTAGCGATGCTTCGTAAGTGGTTTGTGCGCCCCGAGGAGCTCCCTTCGCCCGATGCTGAGTATAAACGCAAAATTTTTATCGCGAGTTTCAGAGTCACCAATCCTGGAATTTTCGGTAAATATATTCGTGAAATTGCAGCCTATAACTCCAATAAATTTGTCATTTCGCGCCTGTGGCGCAACTCCCAGGTCTCGATACCCACCTCTGATAGCGAACTGATGGAGGGAGATCAGATTCTGGTTGTTACGACTCCCGCCGATCTGGATACCCTCACGGCGCTGTTTGGACATCGCGAGGAGCGCGATTGGAACGAGATGGATGTAGATTGGAATACGATCGATAGCCAGTTGGTGTCGCAACATATCGTCATCACGCGTCACCAGATAAACGGAAAAAAACTATCGTCGCTCAGACTTCGTAACAACTATGGAGTCAATATCAGCCGCGTGTCTCGCTCGGGTGTGCAGCTTATCCCCTCGCCCGATTTGGTCTTGCAGGTGGGCGACCGCCTGACGGTTGTCGGTGAGCAGACGGCAATTCATAATGTGAAAAATAAGTTGGGCAATGCGGTGAAGATCCTCGATGAGCCGCATCTATTACAACTCTTCGTCGGACTATTTCTAGGTGTGGTTTTAGGCATGATTCCCATCACGGTGCCAGGTGTGAGCCTACCTATAAAACTAGGTCTGGCGGGTGGCCCTATTATAATAGGTATACTTATCGGTACTTTTGGCGTGAATCTACACATGGTGACCTATACCACGCAGAGCGCGAATTTGATGTTGCGCGGTGTCGGTTTGGCCATCTACCTAGCCTGCTTGGGGCTCGAGGCTGGCGCCGATCTCTTTGCGACCGTTATGCGTCCCGAGGGTGCTCTCTGGTTGGGGTTGGGTCTGCTGATTACGGTTGTCCCTACGGTGTTGGTGGCGATGGCTGCTATGCGTCTGTTTAAGTTCGATTTCGGAACTGTTTCGGGGGTGGTCTCGGGAAGTATGGCAAACCCTATGGCGCTCAACTACGCTAACGATACCCTCGACGGAGATAAGGCCTCGGTATCCTACGCAACGGTCTATCCGCTCTGCATGTTTTTGCGAGTTGTGATAGTCCAACTCTTATTAATGTTGTTTTTATTGTAATTTTTGCTATATTTGTAAGATTTATGGATAGAATAGCAATTTTCCCAGGGTCGTTTGACCCCTTTACCCGTGGTCATGCGGCGGTGGTGGAGCAGGCACTCTTGCTCTTCGACCGCGTCGTTGTGGCGGTGGGCTATAACACAGCGAAGAGTAGTTTCATGAGCGTGGAGGCTCGTATGGATCTCATAAAAGATCTCTACGCGTCGAATGATCGTGTCGATGTGGATAGCTACGAGGGGCTCACCGTGGATTATGCCAGCTCGAGGGGAGCTGTGGCGATGATCCGCGGCGTGCGAAGTACCATCGATTTTGAGTATGAGCGCTCACTGGCGGCAATAAATAGCCGCTTGAGCCGTAATGTTGTCACGGTAGTTTTGTACTCGCCTGCCGAGTTGGCCGATGTTTCGTCGCATGTTGTGCGAGAATTATACTCGTTTGGACACTCTGTGGACGAATTTTTGCCAGAAGGAGTTAAATTAGAAAATTATATAAATAGACAAGTAGAATGAAAATGGAATTTACAGCCGAGATGATCGCGGGCCTATTGGGAGGCGAGATCGTAGGCGATAAAGGTGTGGTTGTCTCGGCAGTCTCTTCGATCGAAGAGGGTAAGGCTGGTAGCTTGGCATACCTTACAAATATAAAATATGAGTCATACCTCTACACTTCGCAGGCCTCTATCGTGATCGTAAATCGCGATTTTGAACCCTCGGAGTCTGTTGCGCCAACCTTGATCAAGGTGGATAATGCAACTGAAGCGTTGGTTAAATTGCTCGAAATATACAATGCCGCGGTGAACAAACCTCGCTCGGGCGTTGCTCCAATGACATCTATTAGCGACGAGGCTGAGATTGGCGAGGGTATCTATGTAGGTGATTTTGCGGTGATTGAGCGCGGCGCTAAGATTGGCGCAGGCTGCCAAATTTATCCTCAATGTTTTGTGGGTGAGGGTGTGACCATCGGCGAAGGGACTATCTTGTATCCTGGTGTTAAGATCTATCGCGATTGCCATATCGGAAAAAATTGTATCATTCATGCGGGTGCCGTGATCGGTGCCGACGGCTTTGGCTTCGCGCTGAAGGCAGATGGTAGTTTTGATAAAATTCCACAGTTGGGCAATGTTATCATCGAGGATTATGTGGAGATTGGAGCAAATACATGTATCGATCGCGCAAAGACCGACTCGACAATTATTCGTCGCGGCGTGAAGCTCGACAATCTGATTCAAGTTGCTCACAATGTGCAAATTGGTGAGAATACAGTCTCGTCGGCACAGCTCGGTATTGCTGGCTCGTCGAGCATAGGTCGCAACTGCTTCTTGGGCGGAAAAGTTGGAATCATCGACCATGTGCACGTTGGCGACAACTGTAAATTGGGCTCGATGACGGGCGTAACATGCGATATACCTAGCGGCGAGACTCGCGTAGGTTTCTTCCCTGCACAGCCTGGTATTCAGTATCATAGAACTGCAGCAATACTTAAGACCTTGCCAGAGATGGCTCGCTCGGTGCGCGCGCTGGAGAAAGAGATCAAGACGCTTAAAGGCGAGTAGCGGATGGCCGTCGAGGAGAGTTATCGAATTATGGGCATCGACCCAGGAACCAACTACATGGGCTATGGAGTGTTGGAGGTCTCGGGTAAAAGGGTTCGGGCTGTGATCTTGGGTGAGATTGATCTTCATAAAATCGCTGATCCCTACGAGAAGTTGAGCCATATTTTCGATCGGGTTTCGTCGTTGGTCGGCGAGTATAAACCGCGCGAAGTGGCGTTGGAGTCGCCATTTTTTGGCACTAACGTGCAGTCAATGTTGAAGTTAGGACGTGCGCAGGGCGTGGCGATGGCTGCGGCATTGAGCCATAAAGTCGATGTCTTTGAGTATGCGCCCACTCGCGTTAAGCAGGCGATCACAGGTCGTGGAGGAGCCTCCAAGGAGAGTTTGGCGGCCATGGTGAAGTCGATTTTAGGGGTGGAGTCTCCCTCCAAAAGGCTCGATGCAACCGATGGAATGGCTGTGGCACTTTGCCACTTTTACGCGATTTCCTCACCGCTCATTGGGGTGGATCGAGGTGCGAAGAGCAAAGGTTTGGGCGGAGGCGTAAAGTCGAGCAGTCGCAAGGGTAGCTCCTCGTGGGAGCAGTTTGTAAAGGAGAATCCTGAGCGTGAAAAGAAAACTTTAATTAAAAAATAGAAGATGAAGAAGTTTATTTATTTAGTATTGGCGGCATGCGTATGTAGCTGTACAAGTGGAGGATACACCGTAAGTGGTCTGCTCGATGGAGTAGTTGCGGGGGACTCAATTATGATCTACACCGATGCTACTCCCGATGTTGCTATAGCTTCAGCTGTGGTTGCCAAGGGTGGCGAGTTCAAGGTCTCGGGAAAACTCGAGAAGAGCGATGTTGCGCTTTTGGTGCTCAACAGTAGTGATCTTATTGGTTCGTTCTTTTTGGAGTCTGGCGATATTAAAGTATCTATTAATGAGGGTGGTATGACCCTATTCGAGGGTACACCGCTCAACGACGCAAATAGTGCATTTATAACCGAGCGAGCAACAATAGAGGTGAAGTTCTCTATGCTCGACGAGTGGCAATCGCCCGAGGAGCTTGCTGCGGCGCAAGGGCTTCTCTACGAGGAGTATGAGACTTTGCTCGACTCGACAATATCGGCAAATATGGATAATATCTTTGGCGCCTTTCTATTTGTCACTGGCGAGGTAAATATGGTGGATGCTGCTGTGGCTCAGGCTCGTCTAGATCAGTTTGCACCAGAAATCTTGGAGTACAACTTCATGGTTGAGGCCGCAGAGTCATTGGCTGCGACCCTCCGTACCGAGGTGGGGCAGCCCTATATTGATATCAACCTTGCTAATGTTGATGGTCAAATGGAGGCTGTATCTGACCTCTTGGCTGCTGGAAAATATGTTTTGATCGACTTTTGGGCAACTTGGTGCGGTCCATGTATGTCGGAGATGCCACACCTCAAGGCTGCCTACGCAGATTTTAAGGGTAAGGGCTTCGAGATCTATGGCGTCTCGCTCGATCGCAACCCTGAAGATTGGAAAGCGTTGCTCGCCGAAGGTGATATGCCTTGGACAAATGTCATCAATATGCAAGATGATAGTGCAGCCAACGACTATGCCATCCGCACAATACCTTCAAACTTTTTGGTGTCTCCCGAGGGCATCATCGTAGCTAAAAACCTTAGAGGTGAGCAGGTTGCGACAATTCTTGGTGAGCATATCAAATAATTTTGGTAAGCATAGTTGAAATTTAACTGTGCAAAAATTTGCGAGAGTAAATTATTTGTCATATATTTGCACTCGCAATTCGGCACCGTAGCTTAATTGAATAGAGCATCTGACTACGGATCAGAAGGTTCCAGGTTTGAGTCCTGGCGGTGTCACTAAAGGTTTCCACTCGTGGAGACCTTTTTTTTCATTTTATGGCCTGGGTCTGACTCCGTCGGGCGGAGATGACACCTCCGCGGGTGTATATTATCTTGCGCTTTGGGGCATAGAGTTTTTCTAAAACTCTATGATTCTAATAATCGGAGAGGCGATTCAAATAAATTTGATCACCTCTCAGATTATTAGAATTTATCGAACACCCGTTGGGCGTTCGAACCCCAAGCGAATGCACTCCAGCTAAAATAAAATAGGCCAAAAAATCTACATTTATTGGCCTATCTGACAGTGAGCTGTTGATGAGGATTGAACTCACGACCTCTTCCTTACCAAGGAAGTGCTCTACCACTGAGCTACAACAGCAACTTTGTTTTTCAGTCTGCAAAGATAATGAAAAAAGATTTCAATATCCAAACAATATGGCAAAAATATTTTTTATTGCCATGTAAATTGCGATTTCGATTCTCAGAATCTGTTTAAGTTTTTTTCGCTAAAATTGTTAAGAGAGATGTTGCTTTAATTTTCGCTCTTTACAAGAGGCGCATAGCAATAGCTATGTAACTAGTGTAAAAAGCGAAAAGTGAAGTGACAGATCCTTAACAAATTAGACGAAAGAAATTTAAACAGATTCTCAATATTTTACGATAAAATCACTTATTTAGTTCGAAATTTTGCAATTAAGATAAAAAGTGCTAACTTTGCGAACTAATTGTACTGATTATGGGTAGTTTGAATAGTTGCAAGATAGCATATAAGTCACTTGGTGCAGGGTCGTTTGATTATAGTTTTACTATTGATAATGAGTTCTTTAGCCGCTTCGAAGGTTCTGAAATTTTGGCTGGAGAGTGTCAGGTTGAGGTGCAGTTGCAACGTGGCGAGACCATGCTCGAGGTCGATGTTACTATCGATGGAGAGGTGGTGGTTGAGTGTGATAGATGCTTGGAGGATTGTCCCGTAGAGGTTGACTACCAGGGTCGACTTATTGTTAAGTTCTCGTCGGAAGTCGAGGATTACGATGGCGAGATACTTTGGCTTTCACCCGTTGAGAGCGAGGTGGACCTCAGTCAATACATTTATGAGAGCGTTGTACTGGGGCTTCCTTATCAGCGTGTTCACCCCGAGGGTGAGTGCAATGAGGAGATGATAAGCAAGTTTGCAACAATCTCCAGCGACGACTTCTCGAAGATGGAGGAGAGCGCTGAAGAGCAGGCCGAAGAGAGCCACGGTTTGGCCTCGAGTGATCTGGCTAAGTTGCAGGCACTCAAAGAGATGATGGGCGAAGAGTAAAGGGGAATAAAGAGATAATAGAGACTTTAATAATAAAGATAAATTTAAACATATAATTAACTAATTTTGTAAAATGGCACATCCTAAACACAAGATCTCGTCAACAAGAAGAGATAAGAGAAGAACTCACTACAAGGCAGTTGTACCTACTGTAGTTGCTTGTTCAAATTGTGGCGCATCGGTACTTTACCACCGAGTTTGCCCAGAATGCGGTTTCTACCGTGGAAAATTGGCAATCGAGAAGCTTGCTACTGAGTAATTAAATTTAGAGTGTAGAGTTCGCCCTAAGCGTTTCTACACTCTTTCTCAATAATGGGGCTATCTGTTATAGCCTTGATTATCAACCCAAAGAGAGATTAATATGTTGAAAGTTGGTATAGATGCGATGGGTGGCGATTTTGCCCCCGAAGCGGCCGTGAAAGGTGCCATTATGGCGCTACTTTTGCTCGGCGCAGATAGTCGCGTTGTACTGTTTGGAGATCAACATCGCATCTTGGAGATCTTAGCGGCCGAGGGCTGCGACCCCTCCTCTTTCGATATTGTGGCTACAACCGAGGTTATCGAGATGTGTGATCATCCAGCAAAGGCGTTCCAGGCGAAGGCGGATTCAAGTATAACGGTAGGTTTCACCCATTTGGCTAAAGGTCTCATCGATGGATTTGCTAGTGCGGGTAGCACTGGCGCAATGATGGTCGGTTCGATGTATGCCGTAAAACCAATTGACGGCGTTGTTCGTCCGACAATTTCGTCGCTTGTCCCAACGATTACTGGATCTCCTGTGTTACTGCTCGATGTAGGTCTAAATGTCGATTGCAAGCCTGAAGTTTTGGCGCAGTATGGTCTTATCGGATCAGTCTATGCGCAGAGCGTTTTAGGAATCGACACTCCACGAGTAGCAATTATCAATATTGGTGAAGAGGAGTCCAAGGGTAATGCGCAGACTAAAGCTGCATATGAACTATTAAAGGCGGATGGGCGCTTCAACTTCGTTGGAAATGTTGAAGGTTCACACATATTTAGCGGTCAGGTTGCAGATGTGATCGTCTGCGACGGCTTTGTGGGTAACACACTGCTAAAAATGGCTGAGGGTTTATATGTGATCAATAAGCGACTTGGAGGTTCCGACCACCCATTTTGGGAGCAGATGAACTACGAGACCGTGGGTGGTACACCAGTGCTTGGTGTAAACGCACCTGTGATGATTGGCCACGGATGCTCGACGGCTGAAGCGATCAAAAGTTTGATCCTTTCGACCGAACGCTGCATTAGCTCTGAGGTGACGCAAAAGCTTCAAGCTACCTTTAACACTGAAATTTAAGTAGATGAAAACAATAGCTGCTATAACAGGCGTAGGTTCTTACCTGCCCGACTATTTGTTGACTAACGACGAGTTGAGTCGTATGGTTGACACCACCGATGAGTGGATCATGACGCGAATTGGTATCAAAACACGTCACATCCTAAAAGGTGAAGGACTCGGTACATCCTATATGGGTGCGCGCGCAGTCGCAAATCTTTTGAAAAAGACAAACACCAATCCACTAGATATCGATTTGGTTATCTGTGCTACGGTGACTCCAGATATGTTATTCCCATCGACGGCTAACATTATTGCTGACGAGACAGGCTGTAAGAACGCCTTCGCATACGATATCCTCGCTGCATGTAGCGGATTCCTATTTTCGCTAGTTACAGCGTCGAAGTTTATCGAAACTGGTAGCTACAAGAAAGTTATCGTTGTGGGAGCCGACAAAATGTCGTCAATTGTAGATTATACAGATCGCAAGACCTGCCCAATTTTTGGTGATGGTGCTGCTGCGGTTCTTCTTGAGCCTACAACCGATGGTATGGGTGTCAAGGATAGCATCCTCCACTCCGATGGCTCTGGTATTCAACACCTTTATATGAAGGCAGGCGGTTCGCGCTACCCAGCTAGCGTGGAGACCGTTGAGAACAAATGGCACACAATGAGCCAGGATGGTCAAGCTGTATTTAAGGCTGCCGTGACCAACATGGCAGATGTGTCAGAGGAGATCATGGCGCGTAATAGACTCACCTCTAACGACATCCGTTTCCTCGTTCCTCACCAAGCAAATCTTCGCATTATCGACGCCACAGCCCGCAGAATGGGCATCGGCCGCGAGAAATGTATGATCAATATCGACCGTTGCGGTAACACAACTGCTGCAACCATTCCATTGTGCCTTAGCGACTACGAGAATGTACTTCGTCGTGGCGACAACCTCGTGCTAGCTGCATTCGGTGGTGGTTACACATGGGGCTCAGTCTACGTTAAGTGGGCGTACGATGGTGATCAAGTGCCAGATATTGAGTAGACTAGGTTGAGTTTTTGTATTGCTCTGCTTGGGTTGGCCTGGGTCTGACTCCGTCGGGCGGAGATTGCACCTCCGCGGGTGCATATTATGCCGCGCATTGGGCATAGAACTTTTTGCTAAAGTTCTATGATTTTAGAACATAATGAGCTGAATCAAATAAATTTGTTCAGCTCATTCCATTCTAAAATTTATTAAATGCTTACAGCATTTAAACCCAATTCGAATTGCAAACCAACATGGGTTTAATTCAACCATGTTCTATGTTTAGCCTTTAAGTTGTGTGGTTCCAACTCACAGATTTGCTTATGTCAACTGAAAGTTGACAATGATATATAATAAAAGAGATGAGTGTTGAAAGTCTAGCTTTCATAAACTCATCTCTTTTATTATATATCGGTAAGCGCCGAAAGGCGCTGCAAATCAATGCAATACAAAAGGATCAAAAACGTAAGTTTTTGGGTCCAGGCTAAGCCTGGCGGCCGCCCGCCGTTAGGGCAGTGAGCAACGTAAGCAAGTAAAAAAATTAAGCCTCTCGTTCGGCGATAAATACACACAGGTTCATGAGTGCTGTGCGATACTCTGATGGTTCGTATTGGGCGAGGATATCGGTAGCTTTTTCAATATAGGCCTTCATGACGGTTGTGGCGAACTCTACGCCGCCGCCTTTTGTCACCATCTCTTGCAGCTTGTTTATCGCCTCTTCGTTGTCTTTGCAACTCCTTAGAAGATCGGTGATTGTGGCCTGCTCTTCGGCTGTTGCCTCCTCGATAATCGCTAGTAGTGGTAACGTTACTTTTCCTTCGCGTAGGTCGCCGTTGATGGGCTTGCCAGTCTTTGCGGTGGGGGTGTAGTCGAGGATGTCATCCTGAATCTGGAATGCCATTCCTATGTACTCGCCGAATCGGCGCATGTTGTCGACTTTGGAGGCTGATGCCCCTGCTGCGATGGCTCCTGCGGAGGCGCTTATTGAGATGAGTGATGCCGTTTTTTTGTTGATTATGTCGATGTAGGCCTGGCGTGTCATGGTGTGTTTTGTGGCGAAATCGTCCTGTATCACCTCGCCTTCGCAGAGTATGGCGATGCTTTTGGCGATGTGGGAAACGATGTCATATTGACCGCTCGACATGCCTAGGGTGAGCGTGCGACCGAGGATGTAGTCACCCACGAGAATAGCTTTTCGCGACTGCCATTTGGCGTTGAGCGACGGTTTTCCGCGGCGCATGTCGGATGAGTCGATCACGTCGTCGTGGATGAGTGATGATAGGTGAATCATCTCGACCATTGTGGCGGCAACCCATGCTCTGCGACTAACGAGGCCAGCGGCTGAATTGAGTGCTGCTGAGAGCATTACGATGAGCGGGCGAACCCCTTTGCCGCGTGATGAGAGGGCGTAGGTTAGCATCTCGGAGAGAAGCTCGCTATCCGCTTTGAATTGCTCGGAGATGAAGTTGTCGAATCCCTCTAGATCCTTAATTATCGGGGCTTTAATATCGTTGAGTGTTGCCATTTTTGATCTCTATTCTGTTTGTAGCTGCAAAAGTAGTGATTTTTTGTTAACTCTCCATCTTTATCAAAACTTTTTAGTATCTTTGTAGAGTGAGAAATGTTGCCTTTTCTCTTTTTGTTGAAGGGGGCGTGGCGACGAAATAACAAAATTGATTTATGATTTCGAAGTTAGATTGGCAAAAGGGGCTGCCCTTTATTGTAGCGGCGGTGTTGTATGCGGTGCTTTCGTATGGTTATTTTGCTCCTCAAATAGGTGGCGAAAAGCTCTATCAGCACGATGTGAAGCAGTATGATGGCATGACTCAAGATATTTTGGAGAGTCGCGAGGCCACTGGAGTTGACCCTCAGTGGACAGGGTCGATGTTTGGTGGAATGCCCGCCTACTTGATCAATGTTGCCTATCCTGCGCAGATCATAAAGGTGACATTTAACAAGATAGTTAACGCCTTTGGCACCCCTGCGGCATTTATCTTTTTTGCGATGCTTTCGATGTGGTTGATGCTTGTGATGATGGGTTTCAATGGCTGGGTCGCGATTGTTGGAGGCTTGATGTATGGCCTTTCAACCTATTTTTTCTTGATTATCGAGGCGGGGCACATCACCAAGATGTGGGCGCTGGTCTACGCTCCGATGATGTTTGGCGGAGTCTACATGGCGCTGCGTGGCAGGATGTTATGGGGCGCCGCGTTGGCTGCACTTTTCGCCTCACTCGAGATCGGCGCGAACCATCCGCAGATCACATACTATTTCGGTTTGGCAATTGTTGCCTTTTGGCTTTCGGAGCTCTATTTTGCCTATCAAGAGTCGCACTTAGCCAACTTTGCGAAGCGTACGGGGCTGCTTGCGGTGGCTGCAGTTTTGGCCGTTGTGTCGAATCTTTCGCCTCTGTGGTATACCTTTGAACACACTCCAGAGACTATGCGTGGCGGCTCTGAACTCGTTGTAGATCAGGGTGCTGGAGGGTTGGATATGGCCTACGCAACGGCGTGGAGCTATGGCACAGTCGAGAGTTTTAATATGTTGGTGCCCAATTTCGTTGGTGGCTCATCTTTCGAAACTTTTGCCAAGGATGGGGCTGTTGCTCAGGCCTTAGCGCCATATAATATGAGTCAAGTTGCAGGTCAGTTGCCGCTCTATTGGGGTCCTCAATCATTTACAGGTGGGCCAACTTATATAGGTGCTGTGGTTGTATTCCTTGCGCTGTTGGCGATGCTGTTGGCTCGCGGGCGCGAGAAATGGTGGATTTTAGCCATCTCGGTTGTCATGATTTTATTGGCTTGGGGGCGTCACTTTATGTGGTTCGCGGAGCTGATGTTCAATATATTACCTGGATATAATAAGTTTCGTACAGTCTCGATGACACTTGTTGTGGTGGAGTGGACTCTGCCGTTGTTGGCCGTTGTTGCATTGGCGAAGGTGTGGGGTGGTGAGGTTGAAAAGTCACTGCTGCTTAAGCGATTGACAATTGCGGTGGGCGCTGTCGGCGGGCTTCTTCTCCTATTTATCGTGGCGGGTGGTGCACTATTCAGTTTTGGTTTTGATGATAGTTTTAAACTTCTGGCTAGCAATGGTTTTCCTGAAGATTTAGCATCCTTGGTTGCGCGTGCTATGGCCGCTGAGCGTTTCGATTTCTTGCGCCTTGATGCGCTTCGTTCGCTCTTTTTTGTCGTCGCTACGGGGGCGGCGTTGTGGCTTTTGGCCATTGGGCGTCTTAAACGAGGGGTGATGCTACTTGCGGTTGGAGCGCTTGTAGTGCTTGATTTGATGCCAGTTAATCGTCGCTATCTCAACTCCGACGACTTTGTTTCGGCTCGTGAGGCGAAGATCTATCCAACGGCAATCGATAACGAGATTCTGCAAGATACGGAGCTCGGTTACCGCGTTTTGAACCTCTCGGTGAGCCCATTCAATGACGCTACAACCTCCTATTTTCACCGCTCGGTGGGTGGTTATCATGGTGCAAAACTGTCGCGTTATCAAGATATAATCGACACCTATTTTAGTTCAGCAATCGACCCTGGAGTGCTTAATATGCTCAATACTAAATATATAATAACAGTCGACGAGAGCGGCGCTCCTGCATTGATGGTAAATGATGAGGCGTTCGGTGCAGTTTGGTTTGTCGAGGATATTATCGAGGTAGATTCGCCTCGTGCCGAGATCGATGCATTGGGTGTTGTCGACTTAAAGCGCACGGCGATTGTCGACAAAAGTTTTGCTGTGAATTCAGTGGCTTCTGCTCAAGGAGCAATTCAGCTAGTTGAGTATCAGCCTAACTACCTGCGTTATGAGTATTCAACGACAGAGGATGGTGTGGCGCTATTTTCGGAGATCTACTACCCTAAGGGGTGGAGCGCATATATCGATGGCGAGCAGGTGCCATATTTTAGAGCTAACTATATTCTGCGCGCACTGGCTTTGCCCGCTGGAGATCACACTGTTGAGTGGCGATTCAGAGCTCCGCGCTGGACACTTATCGAGGGGGTGACCCTGGCAGCATCGCTATTAATTATTCTTTCAATTGTCATACTTCTAATCGCAACTATCTATGAAAGAGGACAAAAGGCTAAAGCGTAAGGTTCGTAACTCCTACGCAATTTCGACTGTTAGTATCTCGTTGGTGCTCTACTTGGTGGGCGCTGTTGGATACCTTATATATACGGTTTTTGGAGTGACGCACTCGCTCGAGCAGAGTATCACGGCGACCGTTGAACTTAATGTGGGTGTGGATGAGGCTCAGCGAGAGGAGATTAGGCTGAAGATTGCCTCGTCGCCCGTGGTGGGTAATCTGCAGTTTGTCTCGCGCGAAAATAAGGCGCAAGATGAGGCGTTTAAGGCTCTGTTTGGCGAGGATTTTGAGTCTATTTTGGAGTATAACCCGCTGCTAGACAGCTTCGAAGTGCAGCTTCTTGCCACCTCGTCCGAGTCAGATCTTTTGGAGTCATTCATCGAGCGCGTGGAGTCTATCGAAGGGGTCGAGGGGGTCTACTACCCAGCGATGCTTGTTGAGCGTGTCCACTCGACGCTGTCGATCATCAAGAGTGTGCTGCTGCTTTTTGGCGCCACGCTGCTCTTTATCTCGCTGGTGCTGCTCAACAATACTATTCGCTTGGCGATCTACTCGCGCCGTTATATAATCAATACCATGAAGTTGGTCGGTGCTACGCGTTGGTTTATCATGCGCCCGCTGGTGTGGAGCGGTGCGAAGAGTGGATTTTTGGCAGGCATTTTGGCCTCGTTGCTCTTTGTTGCTTCGCTTTATGCGCTCGGTGCCACCCTCCCCGAATTGATGACTATGGGCGATTTGAGGTTAATTTTGATAATAATAGGTTCAATTTTGTTCAGCGGTGTTATTATTTCGTTAATTTTTACGATCTTTGCAGCGAATAAATTTGTTAATATGAAGTCGAACAAAATATATTTATACTAAAATGAGTAATAAAAATATGCCAAAGGAGTCGCAAGAAGAGCAGCAGATGCCTCTAGCGATCAAGAATTACAAACTCCTACTTGTGGGTTTTCTGGTGATTGTTTTAGGCTTTGTATTGATGTCGGGTGGTGGTGGCACCACTGCAACGGAGTTCGATTATAGTATGTTTTCGTTCCGTCGTATCACCCTGGCGCCCATTGTTGTTGTCGCGGGATTTGTGATCGAGGCCTACGCAATACTTAAGAAGTAATACATTTTTTTAACCCAATACTATGAATATTATTGAAGCGATTATCTTGGGTATAGTTCAAGGTATCACTGAGTTTTTGCCTGTCTCAAGTAGCGGACATCTTCAGATTGTCAAGGCTTTGATGGGCGTTGAGCTCGAGGAGAATATAGCGTTTGATCTAATGTTACACGCTGGTACTGTGTGTAGTACGATTTTGGTTTTATGGCCAGAAATCATGAAGATCTTCAAAGGTGTTTTCTCTCGCACGTTCAACGAGGAGCACGCCTATGTCCTTAAGATTGCCCTCTCGATGATCCCTGTGGCCATCGTTGGTTTCACCCTCGAGGATTCACTCAATGCGATGCTTTCGTCAAGTGTCATCTTGATTATTGTCGGTAGCATGTTGCTACTCACCGCAATTTTACTGGCTTACGCCTCGTTTGCAAAGCCTCGCGAGAGGGAGACGATCTCGTTTCGTGACTCATTTATTATAGGTATAGCTCAAGCTGTAGCCGTCATGCCTGGTATCTCTCGCTCGGGAGCAACCATCGCAACGGGGCTTATCTTGGGAAATAAGAAGGAGAGCGTTGCGCAATTCTCGTTCCTCATGGTTTTGGTTCCAATTTTGGGAAAATCGCTTCTCTCGCTTGTGGGTGGCGATGCAGCGTGGGATAGCGTTGGCCTCGTGCCTATGGCTGCGGGCTTCCTTGCATCATTTGTTGTGGGCGTTTTGGCTTGTAAGTTTATGATCAACATTATCAAACGCGGAAAATTGATCTGGTTCGCTTACTACTGTTTGGTGGCGGCGCTATTCTCATATATCCTCTACTTTTTTAATTAATTTATGCAAGATTTTGATTTAACGCAAGTTAACTTCCCCGAAGGATACGTTGCGCTAATAGATAAACCTCTGCGCTGGACCTCGACCGATGTGGTTCGTAAGGTCAACTATGCGCTGCGACACAAAGGTTACAAAAAAATTAAAGTTGGGCACGCGGGTACGCTCGACCCCCTAGCCACAGGCGTACTATTAATATGTATTGGAAAGGCCACCAAGCGGGTCAACGAGCTGCAGGCCGAGGCCAAAGAGTATATCGCCGAGGTGACCCTTGGTGCCACAACCCCAAGTTTCGATATGGAGCATGAGATCGACAAACATTATCCTACCGAGCACATCACGCGCGAGATGATCCAGACGGCTCTCGTGGGGTTGTGTGGCGAGAGGTTCCAGATTCCGCCCATCTACTCAGCTAAGAAGATCGATGGTGTGCGCGCATATGAGTTGGCTCGTGCAGGCGAAGAGGTTGAGGTACGCAAGGCGTTGGTCAATATTTATGATATCGAAATCCTGGATCTATCGATGCCGCGCCTCACAATCCGCGTGAGCTGTAGCAAGGGAACTTATATCCGTTCGCTGGCTTTCGAAATTGGCGAAGCTCTGCAGTCGGGAGCATATCTCTCCGCCCTGCGCCGTACGCGAAGTGGCGGTTATCGAGTCGAGGATGGGTGGCAACTCGACGATTTTATGAAAAAGTTGGAGTTGCTTGAAACAAAACTCTAATTTTTGCGTATAAACTTTATTCACACTATTTGAAAACAAAAAGAAGCGCTTATAAAGTATGAAATTATCTCGCTATGGCTACGATTTTTCGCCTGAAATGTTGGCGAAACATCCCGCAGATGTTCGTGACGAATCACGTCTAATGGTCATCGACCGCAAAGCTAAAACTATTGAACACCGCAAATTTAAGGATATTCTTGACTATTTCGAGGAGAGCGATCTCTTTGTGATGAACGATACTAAGGTCTTTCCAGCTCGCCTCTATGGCAACAAGGAGAAGACTGGCGCCGAGATCGAGATATTTTTGCTTCGTGAGCTCAACCGCGAATTGCGCCTTTGGGATGTGATCGTCGACCCTGCGCGCAAGATCCGTATCGGAAACAAGTTATATTTTGGCGACGACGATCTGTTGGTGGCCGAAGTTATCGACAACACCACTTCGCGCGGTCGCACCCTTCGTTTCCTCTTCGATGGTACCCACGAGGAGTTCAAAGAGGCGCTTTACGCCCTGGGGGAGACTCCACTACCACACTGGATTCGCACCGAGGTGGAGCCAGAAGATGCTGAGCGTTACCAAACTATATATGCTAAGAATGAGGGTGCTGTGGCGGCTCCAACTGCAGGCCTGCACTTCTCGAAACACCTTTTGAAGCGCATGGAGATCAAGGGTGTACGCGAAACTTATATCACACTTCACGTGGGATTGGGCAACTTCCGTAAGGTCGATGTCGAGGATCTATCGAAACATAAAGTCGATTCGGAGCAGTATGTCGTATCGCCTGAGTGTGTGGAGGATGTGAACTCGGCAAAGCAGCGCGGAAGCAAGGTTGTGGCCATCGGAACCACCGTGATGAAGGCTTTGGAGAGCGCCGTGTCGACCAATGGTATGATCAAGCAGATGGATGGTTGGACCAACAAATTTATCTTCGCTCCATATGATTTTACTGTTGCGCACTCGCTAGTTACAAATTTCCACCTTCCATACTCTACGCAGTTGATGTTGGTATCCGCTTTTGGCGGCTACGAGCTGATCGACGAGGCCTATCGTGTGGCAAAAGAGGAGGGTTACCGATTTGGAACTTATGGCGACGCAATGCTTATATTATAGGTGTGAATACCTTAATATATCTCTAAAAAGAGAGTAAAGTATGAGAATCTGTTTAAATTTCTTTCATCTAACTTGTTAAGGATCTGTCACTTTACTTTTCGCTTTTTACACTCGTTACATAGCTCATGCTATGTGCCTCTTGTAAAGAGTGAAAATTAAAGCAACATCTATCTTAACAATTTTAGCGAAAAAAAACTTAAACAGATTCTGAAATACGGCTAATTTTTATTACCTTTGTGAAAATATAATACCCATTTGTTTAGATGTCATCAAAAAAGATATTATACGTTTGTCAAGAGATTGATCCTTATTTAACTGATTCGCCTAACGCTACATTTTGTAGAGCTTTGCTGCAAGGTGTTCAAGAGTGCGGAAATGAAATTCGCTCATTTACACCCCGTTACGGAGTGATTAATGAGCGCAGAAATCAGCTCCATGAGGTGATCCGCCTTTCGGGAATGAATCTGATAATTAACAATAATGATAATCAACTTATCATCAAGGTCGCTTCGATCCCTCAGGCTCGTGTCCAGGTCTACTTTATCGATAATGTAGACTTCTTCTCGCGTAAAGCGGTATTGTCCGACGCCGAAGGTGTTGAGTTTGACGATAATGACGAGCGTGCCATCTTCTTCGCAAGAGGAGTGCTCGAGACGGTGAAAAAGTTGCGTTGGTCGCCTAGCATCGTTCACTGCCATGGTTGGTTCTCCACTATCGTTCCGCTCTATTTAAAACACGCTTTTGCCGACGACCCAATCTTTCAAGATGTGAAGGTGGTTGTCTCGCTATATGACGATGAGTTCACTCGATCGTTGGATTCAGAATTTAAGAATAAGATCACCTCTGAGGGGCTTGTAGATGAGAATATAGATTTTTTAACAGATCCTTCATACGAAAATTTATATAAATTCGTTATGACTTATGCTGACGGTGTAGTAATTGCTTCTAAAAACGTGAATGAGAATGTAGTCGAGTTTGCTCGTGCTGCTGGAAAGAAGATTCTCGAGTATAAAGAAGTAGACCTCGAAGATGCCGCAGAAGCTAAAGAATTATATGAAAATTATGACAAATTCTATGAATCGCTCTAATCTATTACGTCGCCTTTGTGGCGGAATCTCGGTGATTGCAACCGTTGCAATCATTACATTTAGTGGTTGTACCGATGTCGATACATCGCTCGGAAGCAACCTCACTCTCGAGAACCAAGCCATGAAGCTAGGCCAGATGAAATTTAGCGGCCTAGAGGGTAACTACTTCGAGTCGAAGCTCTACAAGACCGATTCACTAAATACTCAGGGTATGTCGTACGGCTACTTTGGATCGATGGGTAACGACACTTTCGGTACGCGTTCGGCTGGTTTTTTTACACAATATCTTGTTGCTAACTCATTGAACGACGATATCTTCGGATATCTGCCAATCTTCGATTCGGCAGTGCTATATATCACAATCGATAGTTACGGTGGCGATACAAGCGTGGTTCAAAACTTCGAGGTTTTTGAGCTTAAAGACAACTCATTTATCACCGAGTCAGCCGACTCAGTATTCTTTTCGAACTTCGATATTGAGCCATATATTGACGCTGATCCTGTGTTTACATTCAAATTCCCCGACCAGGATAACGGAGTCTACACAACATCCTCTTACATCAAAATGGAGGAGACCGACAATACTGCTCTATTTATCCACCGTTTGATGCTCGAGACAATCACGGGCGATTACGACGAGGATATTTACGATGATGACGAAGCTTGGATTGAGGAGTTTAAAGGACTATATATCCGCCCAGTAGGCGATCTTGAGCCAATCACAGCGGGCAACAATGCTGCAATCTTTGCCACCTCTCTCGAGAGTTCTGGTTTTGGATTCTTCGGACGTAGTCGCGAGGAGGTTGACCATACAATCATCAAGGATACTATCGGTATGACCTATATATTCTACTCATCTTATGCAGATTATGGTAATGTATCGATAAACTTTGTTGAGAATAATTACGATGGTTCGTTGATCAATCTAGACGAGGTTTTGACCCCTTATACGGCAGATCCAGAGACAATTCCATTGACTACAACACTTCGCGTCGAAGGTATGGGTGGAGTTGTAAGTCAAATTACCTTGACCGAGGAGTTCTTCGAGCAGCTCGATACAATCCTTGAGGATGAAGAGGAGCCATTCACAAGTATGTTCTTCAACCAGGCGGTACTGAAGATCTACATGGAGGGTATTGATGATTATGATGTGACCAGTGTTGATCCATATACAGTAACACCTTGGATGAATGTAATGCCGACAAGTTTGGGCCTATATACCAGATATGCAAGTTATTACTATGAAGATGAGGATGATGGTGAAACCTATACAACACTAACAGGAGCTGCCGACTACCTATATTACTATGAGTCGAGCTACACTCTCGATTTCGGTGGTTCGCTAAATCGCTCATGGGGCTGTTATGTGATGAATATCCCTAGTCAGATCCAGTCGGCGTGGAATAGTTACCTCTCAGCTAAGGAGGATGCCCAGGAGGCTGGAACCGAGATTGATTTGGATGATGTTGATGGTCGCACGTTATATCTAGGACCTCGCGCAACAGATCTATTCTCATTCAAATATGCATCGCTTCAGGCGGGTGATCCAAATGAAAATAGTGCTCCAATCCATTTGGAGTTAACATATACAATGTTACGATAAAGTATAAAAAAAATATGCAAGAGAATTTAGTTATAGTAGAGTCCCCCAATAAGATCAAAAAAATTGAGGAGTTTTTGGGTAAGAACTTTATTGTAAAGTCAAGTTTAGGCCATATCCGAGACCTTGCAAAGAAAGATCTTGGAGTAAATATAACAGATGATTACGCTCCCGTATATGAGATATCGAGCGATAAACGTAAGGTGGTCGAGGAGCTGAAGAAGCTAGCCAAATCGGTTAAAAACGTATGGTTGGCATCCGATGAGGACCGCGAGGGAGAGGCCATAGCATGGCACTTGACTCAGGTTTTGGATCTGCCTGTAGATCAGACTAAACGTATTGTATTTCACGAAATTACTAAACGAGCGATTCTCGATGCTATCGAGAATCCTCGTACTGTTAATATGAACCTGGTCAACGCGCAGCAAGCACGCCGCGTGTTGGATCGTTTAGTGGGATTCGAGCTCTCGCCAGTTCTTTGGCGCAAGGTGCGTCCGCAACTCTCGGCGGGTCGTGTGCAGAGCGTGGCGGTGCGTCTGATTGTGGAGCGCGAGCGCGAGATTATCGCATTTGAGCCAAAACAATATTACCGCGTTGTAGCGCACTTCTACAAAGATAATGTTAAGAGTGCATTTAAGGCTGAATTGAATAGCCGTTTGGAGACTTTGGCGCAGGTTGAGCAGTTCTTAGGCGACTCAATAGGTGCTGATTTCAACGTTGTTAACGTTGAGGAGAAGCCACTTAAGCGCTATCCTGCACCTCCATTCACCACATCAACCTTGCAGCAGGAGGCGGGTCGCAAGTTGGGTATGTCTGTTTCGCAGATCATGTCGGTTGCGCAACGTCTGTACGAGCAGGGTCTTATCACATATATGCGTACCGACTCGGTGAATCTTTCGACTCAAGCCTTGGCGCAGTGCAAAGAGGAGGTTGTAAAGAATTATGGTGCAGAGTACTCAGCAACAAAGAATTACAAGACAAAATCTAAAGGTGCGCAAGAGGCCCATGAGGCCATCCGCCCTTCATATATCGACCGTCAGCACATCGATGGTACAGCGGCAGAGAAGCGTCTATACGACCTTATCTGGAAGCGTACAGTTGCCTCGCAGATGGTTCCCGCAGAGCTGGATCGCACAATTATCACAATCGATCGAGCAGGTAAGCCCGCAACATTTGTATCGACAGGTGAGGTTGTTCGTTTCGATGGTTTTATGCGTCTCTACACCGAATCGGTGGATGAGGAGAGCGTAACAGATCAAGCTAATGAGGCTCGTCTGCCTAAGGTTTCGGTTGGTGAGCAGATGGCCGTTAAGGAGATTGTCGCAACTGAGCGTTACACTCAGTCGCCAGCTCGATATATCGAGCCGTCGCTTGTCAAGCGTCTCGATGATCTTGGTATCGGTCGTCCATCAACATATGTACCTACGATCACAACGGTTATCAACCGCGGATATGTCGTAAAGCAGAATCGTGATGGTGTAAAGCGTGATTATGAGCAGCTTACTCTCAAAGGCGAGAGCATTGAGCGTAAAACATTGAGCGAGAATGTCGGCAAGGAGAAGAATCACCTCTCGCCAACCGATATTGGAATGTTGGTAAATGACTACCTCGAGGGGCAGTTTGCCGAGATCTTGGATTATAACTTCACGGCAAATGTCGAGAAGGAGTTTGACCGCGTTGCTGAGGGAGATATCGCATGGAATAAGATGATCGATGACTTCTATAAGCCATTCCACGAGTTGGTCGAAAGTGCTATTGGTGAGCAGGCTAGCCGTGCAAGTCACGAGCGCGTTTTGGGTGTCGATCCAAAGAGCGGCCGAGAGGTGAAAGCTCGTATCGGCCGCTATGGTGCTATGGTTGAAATCGTCGCTCCCGAGGGCGAAAAACCTCGTTATGCAGGTTTGAAGACGGGTCAATTGATCGAGTCTATAACCCTCGAGGATGCGTTGTCACTCTTCGATCTACCTCGCTCTTTGGGTGAGTTTGAGGGTCATGAGTTGGTTGTAGGTATTGGGCGTTTTGGTCCATATGTGCGTCAGGATAAGTCGTTTACCTCCCTTGCCAAGACCGACGATCCATACTCGATCACCTTGGAACGCGCAATCGAACTCATTGAGACAACTCGCGCAACAAAGGCAGCGGCAAATACTCCGATCAAGACCTTTGAGCAGGATGCTGACGTGGTGATCAAAAATGGCCGTTATGGTCCATATATCGCCTACAATAAGAAGAACTACAGAATTCCGAAAGGTCGCGTAGCTGAAGAGCTCACCTTCGAGGAGTGCCAAGAGATAATTGCCAAAAGTAAGAAATAATAGACCTAAAAGTTTAAATATTATGAAGAGATTGTTACTTTCTGCAGCGTTGCTCCTCAGTGTAGGTGCGGCAGTTGCGCAGCCTAAGGGTGGAGCAGAGGCTCCAAAACCAAAGAGTGGTTACGAATTTACCGACACAAAGGTGATTCCTGGAACATCGGTTAAAAATCAGCACCGTAGTGGTACCTGTTGGTGCTACAGCGGCATCTCGTTCCTCGAGAATGAGATCATTAAAAATGGTGGTGGCGAGGTTGACCTTTCGGAGATGTGGGTTGTTCGCAGCGCATATTACGATAAGGCGATTAAGTACGCTCGTCTTCATGGCAACCTTAACTTGGCTGTTGGTGGCGCTTTCCACGATGTAACAGAGATGATTAAGGCTTATGGCATTGTGCCTCAGGAGATCTATCAAGGACTCAACTATGGTACAGACCTTCCAGTCTTTGGCGAGATCGACGAGGTGATCAAAGCCTATATGGATGCAATTATTAAGGCTCCAAATCGCACGTTGACAACTGCTTGGAAATCAGGTTTGAACGCAATCTTGGATAGCTACTTTGGCGTTATGCCCGAGAGCTTTACATATGAGGGCAAGGAGTACACTCCTCAAAGCTACGCAGCGTCGTTACCAATTGATATTAACGACTATATCACTGTTTCATCATTCACTCACCACCCATTCTACAGTGAGTTTGTAGTGGAGGTTCCCGACAACTGGATGTGGATGCCATCTTACAACTTGCCACTTGGTGAGATGATGGATGTAATCGACTCGGCAATCGAGGCAGGTTACACAATCGGCTGGGCTACAGATGTTAGCGAGCAGGGTTTCAACCGCCAAAAGGCGATCGCGATTGTTCCAGAGGATGACCGTGACAACCTTAGCGGCACTGAGGCTGAGCGTTGGGGTGCTATGAGTGAGGCGGAGCGTTCAAAGGCTCTTTACGCTTTCGATGGCCCAATCAAGGAGAAGGTGATCTCGCAAGAGATGCGCCAAGAGGCATACGACAACTATGAGTCGACCGACGACCACGGCATGGTGATCGAGGGAACAGCTGTAGATCAAGAGGGTAACCCATTCTACAAGGTGAAAAACTCATGGGATGTTGCACCTCCATATGATGGTTACTACTACTTCTCTCGTCCATTCGTAGAGTATAAAACTATCTCGATTATGGTTAACAAAAATGCATTGCCAAAGTCGATTAAAAAATCATTGAATCTATAATATCTATTTGATGTAGAGTATAAAATAGTGGTCTGCGGGTTGAAAAACCCTTGACCGCTATTTTTATAACAGCAATTTGCGAAATAATTTTCAGAAAATTGCGTTATGCCATATATCGAATTAATTATATAGCAAACTATACAACTTATGAAAAAGTTATTTACTATTTTAGCTGCTCTATTTGTAGCGGTGTCGTGCAGTAGCGATGATGGAGATAATACCAACGACGAGGATGTTGTAATTGTGACCCTCGAGGGTACAACCTTTTCTCTATCTGAGTTTGAACGCTACACATTTCCTGCTACCGATACTTGGATTATCGACAATCAGAGCGCTACTACAGAGGAGTTTGCAGGCTTGAGCGCAGCGCTTGAGTATATCTCTGGTGCCGACTATTCGCGTAAGATCGTGCTCGAATTGACCAACTTAACGGAGATTCCCGAGTATGCAATATTTGGTGAGATGGTAAATAATGGTTCTAGAAATTTTGGGGCCCTAGTTGAGCTCTCAGCACCAAATGCAACAACCATTGGTGCCTACGCATTTGAGTATTGTAGCAAAGTGACTCAATATGATCTGCCTGAGGTTGAGTATATTGGAGTTGGTGCATTTAAGGGTTGCTCCTCTCTAGCGAGCATCGATCTACCTAAAGCGGTCGATATTGCAGCCTCTGCATTCAGCGGTTGTAGTTCAATCAGCGGGGTGGAGTTGCCTCTTGCTGAGGATATTAGAACTCAAGCCTTTCTTCAGTGTAAATCATTGGAGACCTTGGAGTTACCCTCGGCGCTTGCAATCGAGAGCGCAGCTTTTGCCTACTGCACAGCGCTCACCACAGTGGATCTCCCTGAGGTGTTATCAATTGGGGACTACGCATTTTGCGATTGTTTGCTCTTGACCTCGGTAAGTTTTCCCGCGTTGGAGAGTATCGAGAAGTGCGCATTCTCGACCTGCGAATCTTTGGAGTCGCTAACTCTCCCATCTACGCTAAGTTACATCGGAGCAGGTCTGTTCAATGATTCAACAGCTTTGACCACTCTTGATATTGAGGGTTCCACTTTTATTATAGATAACGGTATTGTTTACAACGCTGATCAGAGTGAGGCTGTAGCTGCGCTATGTGCCGTAGTTTCGGGCGATGTTGCCCTCCCAAGTTCGGTTATTCAGATAAGTGATCGTCTTTTTTATGGATGCACCCAGCTCTCGTCGATAGATCTACCATCGGTAGATGTTGTTAGCAACATGGCTTTTGCCTACTGTAATACGTTGGTTTCAGCTACTCTCTCGGCTGCATATGAGCTTCAAAGTGACGCATTCTACCGTTGCGATATGTTGGAGACTTTCGACGCTCCAATGTTGACAATCATAGGCTCAAAGGTCTTTTACGATTGTGATGCTTTGACATCTATGTCGTTTGCGACAGCCCCAGGCGTAGCGCTCGAGAGCATCGAAGAGGATGCTTTCGAAAAGGCAAATTTGCTTAGTGCCGTATTGACAGTCGGCTCGGCAAATGACGACTATGTGACTTATGGTCATACACTTACCGTGGGCGACTTCTCGATAACCTTCGATGAGATTGACGTTCTAGATACTTATATGTAGTCTTCTGCTGGCGGCTTTCAGTGCGCTTCGGGTTTCTTTCAGTGCGCTTAGGACTGACTCCGTCGGGCGGGGATAGCACCCCCGCTGGTGCATATTATGCTGCGGCAATTTGCTGATCGCTTGCGCTCTTACGATAAATGGTAATGGTTATATTTTGAAAGTAAACTCTCAAAATATAACTATTATCATTTATCTATGTCAACCGTAGGTTGACATCAGCAAATATCCGAATGGCAAATTTAATGCATAATTCACAATTCACAATTCATAATTGGTATTGGTGTTGACTGTTTACAATTCGAATTGGGTTTAAATACCTTTAGGCATTTAATAAATTTTAGAATAGAATAAGCTGAACAAATTTATTTGATTCAGCTTGTTATGTTCTAAAATCATAGAGTTTTAGCAGAAAACTCTATGCCCAATGCGCAGCATAATATGCACCAGCGGGGGTGCTATCCCCGCCCGACGGAGTCAGACCCAGACCCAGACCCAGGTCACCTCTTCAGCAACCCAAAGCAGCCGCAATTAAAGTTGTTTTTTCTTATATTTTTTTATATCTTTGTACTTAAAAGCAAAAAATAGATTATGGAGTATAATTTCAAAGAGTTAGAGTCGAAGTGGCAGGGTTTGTGGAGCGAGCGCCAAACCTATAAGGTGGAGGTAGATCCCTCACGCCCAAAGTTTTACGTATTGGATATGTTTCCTTACCCTTCGGGTGCAGGTCTGCATGTGGGGCATCCTCTTGGGTATATTGCTTCGGACATCTACTCGCGATATAAGCGTCTTTGTGGCTTCAATGTGTTGCACCCTATGGGCTACGATGCATTTGGTCTGCCTGCGGAGCAGTATGCAATTCAGACGGGTCAGCATCCACGTATCACCACCGAGCAAAATATTGCGCGTTATCGTGAGCAGTTAGATAAGATCGGCTTCTGTTTTGATTGGAGCCGCGAGGTAAGAACTTCAGAGCCAGACTACTATAAGTGGACTCAGTGGGCTTTTGTGAAGATGTTCGAGCACTACTATAATAATGCAATTAAACGTGCAGAGCCCATTTCCGAGCTTGTTTCGGCGTTCGAGAAGAGTGGTTCTGCGGGTGTGGATGCTGCATGCACGGCAGCTGTTGATTTCACCGCTGAGCAGTGGGCTGTGATGTCGGAGGAGCAGAAGGAGTCTGTACTTCAGTGCTTCCGTTTGGCATATCGCGCCGACACTATGGTCAATTGGTGTGCGGAGCTTGGAACAGTGTTGGCTAATGACGAGGTGAAGGAGGGTCTTTCGGTTCGTGGAGGCTTCCCTGTTGAGCAGAAACGCATGAAGCAGTGGTCGTTACGTGTGACCGCCTACGCTGAGCGCATGCTTATGGGCATGGATGAGTTGGAGTGGAGTGAATCTTTGAAGGAGATTCAACGCAACTGGATTGGGCGCTCTGTGGGTGCGCAGATGTTCTTCGATATCGATGGAAGTGATAAAAAATTAGAGATATTTACAACGCGCCCCGACACTGTTTTTGGAGTGACATTTATGGTTGTTGCGCCAGAGCATGAGTGGGTCGGCGAATTGACTTCGGAGGAGAATCGTGAAGCAGTGGAGGAGTATATCACGCAGGCTAAAAAGCGTTCAGAGCGTGAGCGTATCGCTGATACTAAGCGAGTTAGCGGTGTTGCTACAGGCTCTTACGCCGTCAATCCATTGACTGGAAAGAATATCCCAATCTACATCTCTGATTACGTTTTGGCGGGTTATGGAACGGGTGCTATCATGGCAGTTCCTGCTCACGATTCGCGAGATTGGGCCTTTGCTCGTCACTTCGGTTTGGAGGTGACTCCAGTTGTTGCTGGTGGCGATATCGAGGAGGCATCGTACGACGCCAAGGAGGGTTTGATGATCAATTCGGACTTCCTTACGGGGCTCGATGTGAATGAGGCTATTCCGATGATGTTTGCTGAAATTGAGAAACGTGGATTGGGTAAGAAGCTGATTAACTATCGTTTACGCGATGCGATTTTCTCGCGTCAGCGCTATTGGGGCGAGCCATTCCCCGTATATTATAAGGGTGATGTGGCCTACGCCTTGGGTGAAGATAAGTTGCCGCTGGAGCTGCCTGCAATCGAGAATTTTGGCCCAACAGAGGCTGGAGAGCCACCTTTGGCACGCGTCAAGGGGTGGTGCACCGAGGAGGGTTATCCATTCGAGTTGTCGACTATGCCAGGTTTCGCGGGCTCGTCGGCCTACTTCCTGCGTTATATGGATCCTCATAATACGGAGGGCTTGGTCAGCCGTGAGGCTAATGAGTATTGGCGTAGTGTCGACCTCTATGTTGGTGGTATTGAGCATGCTACGGGTCACCTTATGTACTCTCGTTTTTGGAATATGTTCCTCTTCGACCTAGGTTATATTTGCGAGGAGGAGCCATATAAGAAGCTTGTGAATCAGGGTATGATCCAGGGTCGTTCGAACTTTGTTTATAGAGTTGTTGGAACAAATAAGTTTGTCTCGCTATCGCTCAAAGACGACTACCAGACTCAAGAGATTCACGTTGATGTGAATATTGTTAAGAACGATATTCTTGATATCGAGGCATTTAAGGCCTGGAGACCTGAGTTTGCCGATGCTGAATTCATTCTCGAGGGAGGTAAATATTTGTGCGGTTGGGCTATCGAGAAGATGTCGAAATCGATGTACAACGTTGTCAATCCAGATATGATTGTCGAGAAATATGGTGCCGATACACTTCGTATGTATGAGATGTTCTTGGGCCCACTCGAGCAGTCTAAACCATGGGATACCAATGGTATAGATGGTGTGCATAAGTTCCTTCGTAAGTTCTGGCGACTCTATCATAATCGTGAAAATGAGGTCACTATCACCGACGAGGCGCCAGCAGATGCAGAGTTGAAATCGCTCCATAAGACAATCAAGAAGATCCGTGAGGATATCGAGAATTTCTCGTTCAACACTTCGGTTGCTGCATTTATGATCTGCCTAAATGAGCTTGGTGAGTGTCATAAGCGTGCTGTTATTGAGCCACTTACTATTCTAATCGCACCTTTCGCACCTCATATTGCAGAGGAACTTTGGTCGCTAGCAAGTCATGAGGGTTCTATCTTTGATGCTGACTATCCACTCTGTGAGGAGAAGTATTTGGTGGAGAGTAGCTTTGAGTATCCAGTGATGATGAACGGTAAGTTGCGCTTCAAGCAGTCTTACGATCTGTCAATGAAAGCTCCTGAGATTCAGGCTGATATATTAACTAAAGAGGCAGCGCAAAAGTGGTTGGAGGGTGCAACACCTAAAAAGATAATTGTGGTGCCAGGAAAGATTATTAACATTGTCTATTAGTAAGAAAAACTTAGACAGATTCTAAATCTTTTATCAATACCTCGTATACAATTATGATCAAACGTGGTCAGAGTTGTAATTCGCATTGGGTTTAAATGCCTTAAGGCATTTAATAAATTTTAGTGATCAATGTGCCTGAGCAAAGAGATTTGCGGTGGCACGTTGATCCCTAAAATCTTAGAGCTAAAAGCTCTAAGCCCAATACGCAGCATAATATGCACCCGCGCAGGTGCTATCTGCGCCCGACGGAGTCAGTTGTAAACTTACTCAACGAAGTCGGAGAGAGTTATTTCCCAGCGTTCATCCGTAAAAAACGCTCAAACTCTGCACATTTTGGATTTTTTTTACTACATTGCGAAGTTGTTTCGCTTTTCGAACTCACGTTATATTAGAATCCAAAATATTAGACCATGAAACTATTCACATTAGCTACATCTATGCTTATGTTCTCGAGTGTTGCCTTTGCGCAGAGCTGGAGGGGGCTAGATGCCCAGGCGAGCTGCAATGAGGAGTTTGCTAAACACCCGACCATCAATCTGTTAGACAGTATCGGCGTTGAAGTCAACGCTAATGGCTCTGGAGTATTCACCATTCGACAAGTGATGAAAGTGCAGAATCAGAGTGCCGAGCTTAAGAACCGCGTTATCAAGTATGGTTACGATCCGCTTACGGCTTACGCCGAGTTTCGCAGTGTAACTATCTATAAAGCAGATGGTTCTGTTGTCGAAGTCGACGTTGAGAGCACCTGCGATTATGCCGCACCTGCACGAGCAATCTATTGGGGAGCGCGCGAAATTATGGTGGAGGTGGGCCGCCTAGAGGTTGGCGATGTGGTCGATTACACCATCGACAAACAGGGATTCACATACGCTCTGCTCAGTGAATTTGATGCGGGCAGCGATTCCGACCGTTTCATCCCACCAATGCGTGGTCAATATTACGATATCGTCCCTTTCTGGGTGACTGAACCCACTGTGAAGAAGATATATAGCGTCTCGCTACCTAAGGATAAGCCTGTGCAGTATGAGTTCTATCAGGGCGAGTGCGCGGTGGCGGTTCGCAATGGCGAGCAGAGCAACCTATATCAATTTACCAAGTCGAACATCCTGCCTTTGAAGATGGAAAAAAATATGGTCGACCGCTTCGACGTGGCGCCCAAATTGATGATGTCGACCACCCCCACGTGGTTCGATAAATCGGAGTGGTTCTACAATGTTAATGAAGATTACGGTAGCTTCGAGGCGTATGAGCCAGCCCAAAAACTTGTTGATAAACTCATCAAGGATTGCGACGACAATATGTCTAAAATCGCTGTTTTAACCCACTGGGTAGCTGATAATATGCGCTACTCGGGAATCTCAATGGGCAAGGGCGAGGGCTTTACTTTGCATAATACCCAGATGAATTTCACCGATCGCGCAGGAGTCTGCAAAGATAAAGCAGCGCTTTTGATCTCGATGCTCCGAATGGCGGGTCTCGAGGCATATCCTGCAATGACGATGGCAGGTTCGCGTATCGAATCGATCCCTGCCGACCACTTCAACCACTGCGTTGCTGTTGTCAGAACAGACGAAGGTGTCCTCATGCCACTCGACCCAACGTGGGTGCCATTCAGTCGCGAGGTGTGGAGTAGTGCCGAGCAGCAACAAAACTACCTTCCAGGTACACCCGAGCCATCGGACTTGTGCCTAACGCCAGTCTCAGCCCCTGAGAATCACCTGTTTGACCTAAAGGCGAAGTCGACGCTCAGCAGTAATGGAACCCTAGTTGGCACAATCACCGTCTCGGCGGAGGGTGTTAGCGACTCCTCGATTCGCTCGCCATTCACCACGGGTCTCAGATCTCAATGGAGGACAGCGATGGAGCAGGAACTGATGAAAATCTCGCCAGAAGCGAAGCTCGTAAGTGTCGATTATGGCAAGAATCCAAAGGATTATCAGAGGGCAGCAATCTCTATTACATACAGATTTGAGATCCCCAACTATGCACTCGTAGGAGATGGTGTGATGGCATTCAAACCCATCACTATGAGCAACTTCTATAGCAACGTGCGATCATTCCTCCGCGTCGACACCACCGCCGAGGAGCGTCAATTTGGGTTTAAAGACTCATGCTCTCGACTCGTAGAGTTCGATGAGGAGATCATCGTGCCACAGGGCTACTCACTTATCGGTGGCGATAAAAATGAGGAGTCGATCTCCGACGCCGCAGAATTTAGTGGCTCAATCGCAGCAAGCGACAATGTAATTTCGATCTCGCAGCGCCTCTCACTCAATAAAAGAGTCTACGAGGCTGAGGATTGGGATGGCTATCGCAGCGCTGTCACCAAGCATAAATCTTTCGGTTCAGATATGATCATCAAGAAACTATAATTTTAAAGATCGACAAACATGTTACTATATAGAAAAGCTATTTTAGCCCTATCATTGATCGTGGCAACCGTTTCGCTCTATGGTGTCAACCTCAACGAAGCGCAATATAATAAATTGACAAAAGAGTATACGCTCAATGCCGATGGAAGCTACTCGCTTCGGGTTGTAAAGGAGCTCACGCTCTTCACGCACTCGTCGTTTAATAAGTTGTATGGCGAAACATTTGTCATCTACAACCCACAACGTGAGTCACTTACCATCAACGAGTGTCGCACCACTCAAGCCGACGGTACGGTGATCACAGCGCCAGACAACGCCTTCAACGAGGTGCTGCCATCGTCGGCCGCAAACGCACCTGCATACAACCACATCAAGGAGATGGTCATAACCCATACAGGACTCGAAATTGGAGCCTCCATCTATCTCGACTACACGCTCACCTCGCAACCTGCCGAGGATGGCGCAACTCCATTCGACATCAAGGAGGTGATTCAGGAGAGTTCACCCGTAAAGGAGTACACCATCTCAATTGAGGCGCCTAAGGAGCTGGCCTTGCGCTACAAACTTATCGGGGCGAGCACAAAGCCAAAGGTTGTCGGCGATAAGCTTATCTTTAAATTTAAAAATGTTGCACCTGCTGCAGTGGAGCAGTTTAAGCCTCAAAACGGAGTGGCTCCCATGCTGTTAGCCACAACTGCAAGCGAAGATTTTGCAGCATCAAAATTTGCAAAATCAATAACTTGCAG
This sequence comes from Rikenellaceae bacterium, assembly GCA_044433705.1. Taxonomy (GTDB): domain Bacteria; phylum Bacteroidota; class Bacteroidia; order Bacteroidales; family Rikenellaceae; genus Alistipes. Next base: position 46,379 of record JAWXTG010000015.1, read on the forward strand.
CTCTATAGATGAGTTAGTTAGCGAGATCACTGCAGGCAAAGAGGGTAGCGAGATTCTATCCTCGATCCTCAGCTATATCAACAGCCGCATCGACAGTAGCGCCCTGCCATTTATCTACCAAAACAACCAAGAGCGCTCTCCAGAAGTAGTGATCAAGAGTGGCTATGCCACTAAATATGAGAAAGATATGATCCTTAAGGCAATGCTGGCAGTTGCACAGATCCCCTACGAGACAATCTTGATCTACCCAAGCGGCATCAGCCTCGACATGTTGACCCTATCAACGCTCAAAGGTGTGCTATTCAAAATCGATGAAAGTTACTACAGTTCAGCCTCGACCAAGGCCATAGAGATTGGTAGGCGATCAGGGCTCGACAGCTTCTACCTTATAGCTGCTGACGGCTCCGTGTCGATTATCGTCGCTCCCGAACTAGCGCCTATCACTAATAGCTATAGCCAGAAAATAAGTGAGAAGATGGCTCTCGAGAGTGGCTACATCATCTTCACGCCCAAGAGTATAGATAGTGGCGTTCGTTCATGGGGTCTTCGCTCGCTACCTACGCAGCGCACATCTCCACTGGAATTGGTCTCGACTATATCCGAGTGTAGCACCTGGACAATAGAGCTCGAAGAGGGGGTTAAACTGCAAAGCGAAGAATTCGAGAAGAGCATCTCCTACCCATTTGGAGAGCTCTCAATCACCCTTGTCGACCAAGGCGATAGCGTCATCCTAACACGCTCAATATCTATCACTAAGCAGACTATCACCCCAAGTGAATACTCCAAATTCCGCGAGTTTATCAACGCTTGGAATAGCTCGAAGGGGGCGCAGCTGCTCTTTGTTGCTGAGTAGTTCTGAGGACGTATACAACTGACTCCGTTGGGCGGAGATTGCACCTCCGCGGGTGCATATTGTGCTGCGATATTGGGCATAGAACTTTTGCTAAAGTTCTATGATTTTAGAACACAATAGGCTGAATCAAATAAATTTGTTCAGCCTATTCTATTCTAAAATTTATTAAATGCTTACAGCATTTAAACCCAATTCGAATTATAACCAACATGGGTTTTGATTCAACCATGTTTTGCCTTTAAGTTGTGTTGTTCCAACTCACAGATTTGCATTGTCAACTGCAGGTTGACAATGATATATAATAAGAGAGATGAGTGTTGAAAGTCTAGCTTTCATAAGCTCATCTCTCTTATTATATATCGTAAAGCGCTGCAAATCGGTGCAATAAAAAAAGATCAAAAACGACAGTTTTTGGGTCCAGGCTAAGCCTGGCGGCCGCCCGCTGCAAGGGCAGTGAGAAACGTAAGAGAGCAGCCCCATCCACACCCTTTTCAAATATGCTTAATTTTCATTATCTTTGCACAAAATTTTAGATATGAAACAAGAAGATAGTCAATTTCTAGCAGAATATGAGGAGCGTTTAACGCAAACATTAGTGGGGCAGTTCACCGACGCGGGATTCCTTGCGGGTGAGTTGCTTGCCGTGGAGGAGCTCGAGCAGAAGTGGGATAGCTCGGCGGCAGAGTATATGGCAGCTGCGGTGCCCCAAATCAACGATTTTCCTGCTGCGGCTGTCGCTTGGGCTGCCTATATGGGTGTGGGGTTGTCGGTGCTTTGGGATAAGTCGTGGGATCAGTACTCGGCCGTTGAGGATCTCTACACGCCGCTGGCCTCTGCGCGCGGCTTCGACGAGATGGACGAATATGTGATGGAGGAGCTTTTGGGTTACACGCTGGATGGCGAGGAGGCGCAGCGTCTCGAAAATCTTATGCGCGGGGGCGCGACTACGGCCCTTACGATGATCCGCAAGGAGAGCATCGAGGCGCAAAGCGTCATGGCATTCTATATATTTGCCCGCTCGGCCAAGGTCTTTTTCCGCCTTGGGGTCGCTGTGGGGCTCCATCAAATGGGCTATAGCTATCAAAAGGTTAACATGGGGTTGAGCTAAACGATAAAAAAATTGGGCTCGCACGACTAGTTTTTTAAAAAAATATATTTATCTTTGCAAATATTAACATTTAGAGTTTAATTTTGTTTAACTATATATTTAATTAACTATGTCAAAAGGAGTTATTATCGAGCGTTCGAGCCGCTTAGATGGTATTGGAGAGTACTACTTTTCGAAGAAGCTACGCGAGATCGCAGATCTTGAGGCTGCTACAGGCCGTCAGATCATCAAATTAGCCATGGGTAGCCCCGACCTACCACCAGCGCAGGCTGTTATCGACCGCCTTTCTGCTGAGGCGCAACGCCCAGATGTTCACAAATATATGTCTTACAAAGGTGAGCCAATCTTGCGTAAAGCATTTGCTGATTGGTACAAAAAATGGTACGACGTAGAGTTTGACTTCGCAACTGAGGTGCTTCCACTTTTGGGCTCAAAAGAGGGTATCATGCACATCGCAATGACATTCCTTTCGGCTGGTGACAAAGTATTGGTTCCAGATCCAGGTTACCCAACATACTCTGCTGCAGTGCGTTTGGCTGGTGGCGAGATGGTTACCTACGCTCTTAACAAGGGCAACGGATTTACTCCAGACTTCGAGGCGATCGAGGCAGCAGGTCTCGAGGGTGTTAAGATGATGCTTATCAACTATCCTAACATGCCTACAGGACAGACTCCAACAGTTGAGCTCTTCGAGCAGATCATCGAGTTTGGTCGCAAGCACAACATCCTTATCGTGCACGACAACCCATATAGCTTTATCCGCAACGAGAAGCCAATGAGTATCATGGCTGTAGAGGGCGCTCGCGAGGTTGCACTCGAGATGAACTCACTATCAAAGGGTCACTCAATGGCAGGATGGCGCGTAGGTGTTATCGTAGGTAAGCAGGATTGGATCGACTCAATCCTTACCTTCAAATCAAATATGGATTCAGGTATGTTCTACCCAGTTCAGGCTGCTGCAGAGACTGCACTAGCATTGGGCGACGAGTGGTTCACCGAGCTTAACGACATCTACCGCGCACGTGAACGTCAAGGTTTTGCAATCCTCGACACCCTAGGTTGTAAGTACCGCGAGGGTCAAGCTGGACTCTTTATCTGGGCTGAGCTTCCAGAGGATTATGAGGGCGACAGCTTCCAATTCTCTGACGAGGTGATGGAGAAGACCGACGTATTCTTGACTCCAGGAGGAATCTTCGGAAAAGAGGGTATTCGCTACATCCGTATCACACTTTGCTGCCCAGAGCAACTTCTAGAGAAGGCTGCTAAAGCAATCGCTGCTGCATACGCAAAATAGTTCTAAAGGCTATATAATTAGGTGGTTAACAGGCTTCTGGCTTGTTAACCACTTTTTTATTGCGACCTCTTTCAGTACGCTTACAACTGACTCCACCGAGGACGTTTACAACTGACTCCGTCGGGCGCAGATGGCACCTGCGCGGGTGCATACTACGCTGCGATGATTTGCTTTTCGTCGCTTACAGCTCCTTGTGCGATAAATGTGTTATATTAATTTCTCTGAGAGTAAACTCTCAAAAATTAATATAACACATTTATCTTATGTCAACCTGCGGTTGCCAGAAGCAAATCTCCGAATATCTAAACCGAACTATGATTGTATGTAGATTGTAATTCGAATTGGGTTTAAATGCCTGCAGGCATTTAATAAAACTCTATGCCCAATATCGCAAGACAATATGCACCCGCGCAGGTGCTTTTCTGCGCCCGACGGAGTCAGACCCAGGCCGACCTAAGCCCAGTTGTAAACGTCCTCGGCGGAGTCGGCTGAAAGAATTTTTTGTCTCTTTCTTTTGATACTTTTTGTACTATTTGTCAATTAGGTTATTATTATGTACATTTGTACTCTTGACTTTAGAATACATTTATAAATAAATTTACGCTTAACGTGTCTCAGATATTAGATGGTTTAAATAGGGCGCAGCACGATGCTGTGGTTAATTATGATGTAGCATCACTCATTATTGCTGGTGCTGGCTCGGGTAAGACTCGAGTTCTCACTTCGCGCATTGCATATATGATCGAGCAGGGGGTCTCTCCGACCAATATTCTGGCTCTCACCTTCACGAAGAAGGCTGCCGAGCAGATGCGTGAGCGCATAGCGCAGATGATGCCCGATGGGCGTAGTCGTTGGATCCGCATGGGCACCTTCCACTCTCTCTTCTCTCGCATTTTACGCGACAATGCAGAGGCAATTGGCTTCACTCGTGGATTTACAATCTATGAGCCCAACGACTGTAAGAGCTTGGTTAAGTCGATCTTGAAGGAGATGAATTTGGGCGATGATATCTACAAACCTAATGTGATCCTTTCGCGCATTTCGTACGCCAAAAACTCGCTCGTGACCCCCGCTGCATATGCCGCTAACACATCATTTGCCACCGAGGATCGTCGCACGCGCATTCCTGAATTTGGAAATATTTATGCCGCTTATTGTGCCCGTTGCAAGCACAATGGCGCTATGGATTTTGACGATCTGCTGCTGCAGACAAACATCCTTTTTCGCGACCATTCCGAGATCTTGGCGCGCTACCAGCAGGAGTTTCAATATATCTTAGTCGATGAGTATCAGGATACTAACTACGCTCAGTATATCATCATCCGTCGCCTTTCGCAGCTCCACTCCAAGGTGTGCGTTGTTGGTGATGATGCGCAGAGTATCTACTCGTTTCGTGGCGCGAAGATCGAGAATATCATCAACTTCCGCAACGACTATCCTATGGCCAAGACCTTTAAACTCGAGCAGAACTACCGCTCGACGCAGACCATCGTCGATGCCGCTAACTCGGTGATCGAGCGCAACTCGAAGAGGATGGAGAAGCGCTGTTTTTCGGCTGGTGAGACGGGTGAAAAGATTAAAATTATACGCGCCTACACCGACCGTGACGAGGCGCAGGTGATAGCCGATGAGATCCGCGAGAGAGTGCGCGAGAATGGCGACGGTGACTACTCCGAGACGGCGGTTCTCTACCGCACAAATAGCCAGTCGCAAGCCATCGAGGGGGCGCTGCGCCGCAAGGGGATACCATATAAAATATATAAGGGCAACTCATTCTACGACCACAAGGAGATCAGAGACACCCTGGCCTACATCCGTTTGGTCTGCAATCCGCGCGACGACGAGGCGTTCAAGCGTATCATCAACTACCCAGCTCGTGGAATTGGCGCCACTTCGGTGGATCGAATCGCGGCACTGGCTACTCAGCGGGGCACGTCGATGTGGGAGGCGATCGATGCACTTGTTGCGCAGACTCCTGAGGATGCTGTGCAGAGGGCGATCATCAAAAAGGTGACCGAATTTGTCGCGCTGATCCGCACGTTGTCGCTTAGTCGCAACGAGAAGTCGCTCTACGACTTCGGTCTGGAGCTCGCCTCTCGTTCAGGAATTTTACCGCTCTACCGCATGGAGAACTCCCCCGAATCGGCAAGCGCAATTGACAATATCGAGGAGCTGCTTAACTCGATGCAGCTCTTCAACGAGCAGCGCGAGGCGGAGATCCGCAACGGAGAGCGTGAAGAGGATGACACTGCAACACTCGAAGAGTGGCTCGAGAGCGTGATGCTTATGACCGATATGGACGAGGAGAGCGAAGATGAGAAAAATCGTGTCACATTGATGACTGTTCACTCCTCTAAAGGTTTGGAGTATAAGTATATACATATTGTCGGCGTCGAGGAGAATCTCTTCCCCTCGCAGCGCGCCGTCGAGAGTGGTGACATCGAGGAGGAGCGCCGACTCTTCTACGTCGCCATCACTCGCGCCAAAGTTGCAGCGACGATTTCATACGCCGAGATGCGCTTCAAGTGGGGAAATATGGAGTTTTCGCGCCCAAGTTGTTTCCTTCGCGAGATCGACCCCAAATATCTTGAGATTGCCGACAGCGACTCCGAGGAGGAGGCACCGCAGCGTCGACCACAGCTCAGGGATAGATCCACGTGGCAACAGCGCGGGGCTGGCGGTGCAGGTAGCGGATCTGGTGCGATCGACGAACTGCGCAATCGCTTCGACTATCGCCACCAGCAGGCAAAGCGCGCTGGTAGCGGTGGCACTGCGGCTCAAGCGGGCAGAGCCAACCCTGCGATTGTGAATCCGCCTCGACCCGCCTCGACCGAGGGAATGCGCAAAATCGGCGTACGAACTGAGGGCAGCGACACGATCGCAGCAGGAGTATGCAGCTACAGTGTTGGCCAAAAGGTTGAGCATCCTCGTTTTGGCGTGGGCCAGATCAAGGCAATCGAGACCCTGAGTACCGACCATAAATTAATCGTAGAGTTTGCAAATGGCGATGAAAAGACGCTGCTTGCAAAATTTGCAAAATTGACTAAGTTATGAGATTAAAGGAGCGCTATGACTCGATCATCGAGTGGTTTGAAAAGAATATGCCCGTGGCGGAGAGTGAGCTTAACTATCGCAATCCCTATGAGTTACTGGTTGCCGTGTCGCTATCGGCACAGTGCACCGACAAGCGGGTGAACCTCACCACGCCTGCACTCTTCGAGGCGTATCCTACACCATTCGAGATGGCCGAAGCTAGCGCCGAGGAGATCTATACCTATATTAAAAGTATCTCGTACCCCAATAACAAGGCCAAGAATCTGGCAGCGATGGCGCGCATGCTCTGCTCGGAGTTCGGAGGTGAGGTCCCTCAAGATCTCGACGAACTGCAGCGACTTCCTGGCGTAGGACGCAAAACTGCCAATGTTCTGGGGGCGGTGTTGTGGCAAAAGGAGGTTATGCCTGTCGACACACACGTCTTTCGCGTCTCGGCACGGATGGGGTTGACGCGAGGTGCTAAAACGCCTCTGCAGACCGAGTTGCAACTCGAAAAGCATATCCCCTCACACCTCCTTCCAATCGCACATCACTGGCTGATTCTGCACGGGCGCTACACCTGCACCGCTCGATCGCCCAAGTGCAAAAGCTGCGGCGTGAAGGATTGGTGCCGCGAGTGGGCAAAGAGCAACGCTGTTAATAACAATTGTTAACAATTTCGTCAAAACTGCCCCTGAAGTGGCTCTGCAAAGGTTATGATAACTGTTAATAAGTGTTAACAACTATAGCTAACACCTTAACTATTAAAGGTAAACAAAAGTAACAACATCGACAAATAATGATAAAACTACACTTAGCAATCGCCATTTTGTTAACACTTCCAGCAATTGCTACCAACAACCAATACTACAACCACATGACAAAAGAGAAGAATCTACCGCCCTACACTTTTGGCCAAAAAGTTGGCAAAATAGAGTCGCCGCAGCTCGCCGAGATATCGGGTCTTGCGCCAAGCAGCCGCTATAATGACTGTTTTTGGGCGCACAACGACAGCGGAGACCAGGCAAACCTCTATCTGATAAACCTTTCGGGCGAATTGATCGCCACGCTATCGCTTCCTATTTCGAACCGCGATTGGGAGGCTGTGACCATTGCCGATGGTTATTTATATATAGGTGAGGTGGGCGACAACCGCGCAATATACACCGACAAGAGGGTTTACAAGGTTGAGGAGCCCGCCACAATCGACATAAATGCCCGCGACCAAAAGTTATCAACAGCGCAATACGAAACCATGATTTTCAACTTCGCCGACGGCAAGCGCGACTGCGAGACCATGATGTATGACCCCGCAACAGATCAGTTAATATTTGTATCGAAGCGCGAAGAGCAGGTTAGAGTCTACGCCGCCCCATTTATCGCAAACAAAGGTGGCGAGGCGCTACTTATCAACAGTTTTGCTACGCTCAACTTCACCCTTGTGACCGATGGCGACATATCGCTAGACGCCACTAAAATACTTATCAAAAGCTATGATAACATCTATTTTTGGCGCCGCACAGAGGGGCAGACACTAGCCCAAGTATTTGCTACAGAGCCCACAGTTCTGGCCTACGACCCTGAACCCCAAGGTGAATCAATCGCATGGAGCACACACGAAGATGTCTTCTACACCGTGAGCGAGAAGTGGGGCGACGAGCCTTCCATAATATATGGGTATCGTCGTACGGTATTATAGTATCTTCTCGTAGGGACGGCCTGGGTCTGACTCCGTCGAGGACGTATACAACTGACTCCGTCGGGCGCAGATAGCACCTGTGCGGGTGCTTATTACGCCGCGTATTGGGCATAGAACTTTTTGCTAAAGTTCTATGATTTTATAGTTCAAGGAGTTGCCACAAATAAATTTGCGCAACTCCTCGATCTATAAAATTTATTAAATGCTTACAGCATTTAAACCCAATTCGAATTGTAAACAGCTAAGATTCAATTCCAATTATGCATTGTAATCTGTGGTGTTCCAACTCGCTGATTTGCTTATGTCAACCGCAGGTTGACAATGATATATAATAATAACTGAGAGCTTATGAAAAATGTATTGCTGAATTCAACCTGCAAATGCAACTGAATTCATAGTTAATATTTGTTTAAATTTTTCATTTGGTGTGAGGTAGCCGAGCCTTTTACGAGGGCGATTATTTAGTTTATTTTCAATCCATTTAATCTGCTTTGCGGTTACTTCACTAAAGTCCGTTCCCTTGGGGATGTACTGGCGGATGAGTCCGTTTGTGTTCTCATTAGCTCCACGTTCCCACGAGTGGTACG
>JAWXTG010000016.1:0-49129 GCA_044433705.1 Rikenellaceae bacterium
ATATACGAAATTTTAGCGAGGTATGCAAATTATAATTAGCTTATTTTTAGCGAATTACACATTTTAATTTATGAGCATTTTCGAAAGTCAGCATGATTTTTTTTCATGCGTTTGCCCTGAATTATTTGTGCATAAAGGTGTATCTATGCAAAAAAAATGTTATCTTTACAGAAACATGATCAGCATGGAGCCGTCAATAACACAGAAGATTAAGAGTATGAACCTCGTTGCCCCAAAGTCGCAAAGAGGTGAGTTGCCACGCCCCCTTCCGCCTAACCCCAACCAGAAATTGGTGATGGTCTATGTCGAGGGGTATGAGGATGTTGCATTTTGGCGAGGTGTTTTTGACCACTTCGCAAACCCATACCTAAGATTTGAGATCTCGGTACCTCCGCGCAAAGATCTTCCCAAAGGCAAAAAGATACTTCTGAATATGATTCCCGAGTCGTCGCAAGAGCTAATTCTTTGCGTCGATTCAGATTTCGACTACATATTTTATAACTCAACGCCACAAGCAAGAGAGGTTAATGGGGCGCAGTTCTTATTTCACACTTACACCTACGCCACCGAAAACTATCTCTGCTACGCCCCCTCGCTTCATAACGTATGTGTTAAGGCGACAAAAAATGATACTCGAATATTTGATTTTGAGATCTTTATGGCTGAGTATTCCAAAGCGATATATCCCGCATTTTTGTGGTATTGCTATTCTGCACAACTCTCAACGGAGAGCGTTTTTATGCTTGCGGATTTCAAAAATACAGTACGATTAAATTTTCTTGACGTCGCCAATAATGGAGCAAATACATCTGCGTGGGTCGACAGAAATGTTCGGCGTAAAATATTGGCACTAAGCGAGAAACATCCTCAAATGGCGGCCAATATCAAGGAGTTCGAAGAGATAATAATCCAACGAGGTGTGACCCCCGAAACCACATATTTATATATGCATGGCCACACACTCATGGATAATGTGGTTATGGTGGCGCTTAATGCAGTGTGCGAAAAACTGCGTCAGATATCCACGGCGAGGATCATAAACTCCTCGAAGCGGGGTACTGCTTTTAAGAATGAGATAAACAACTATACCAACTCCTTACGATCAATTAAAGATGTGCTTCTCGATAATGAGAACTACACGAAGTGTCCACTATTTAGAGCTCTACACGCCGATTTGGTTCGATATATAATCCAAACAGTCAAGGATATGAAGAGCAAAGGCGAGATCCTTGGCGATTCTATTTGGGACATCATTAAGAATATTGAAAACTCCTTAAGATAAAGTTAAAAAAAACATCCGACCGCAGTATAAAACTTTGTGGTCGGATGCTTTTTTATGGGTGGCCTGTTTATGCCTTTGTGATAGCAATTTTAAGTGGCTCCTCGTCAATCTCGGAGTCAATGATAAAGCTTCCAGCAGGTGCTTGGCTTCCCTTGACAGAGAGTGAAAGTGTTTGAGAGGCGATATATTCGGCGTAGCCCGCTAATGCTGCTGCTACAATCTCTTTAGCCTCAATCTCAACGTGAATTTTGTCGGTCACCTCCAATCCAGACTCTTTGCGGATGTTCTGGATGCGGTTAACTAGTTCACGTGCAACGCCTTCAGCCTTCAATGAGTCGGTGATTGTGATATCTAGGGCTACGGTGAGTTTTCCCTCCGATGCAACTAGCCACCCTGGCATATCCTCCGATGTAATCTCGAAGTCGGCAGGTGTTACAACTATCTGCTCGGCACCCATGTCAAGCGTGATCTCTTCAGATGCCTCGATCTCGGCGATACGCTCTTGCGAGAATGTTGCCGCCATTGCTGCGATCTGCTTCATGTATTTACCATACTTTGGACCTAGGGTCTTGAAGTTTGGCTTTATACGCTTGGTTATCAGGCCTGTAGTCTGCTCCAAAAGTTCGATCTCCTTCACGTTAACCTCGCCCATGATTAGGCTCTCGACACCCTTGATATGGCGTGCTAAATCTGCATCAAGCACAGGAATGAGGATCTTGGTCAGAGGTTGACGCACTTTGATGTTAACCTTGCGACGAAGTGCAAGTACCATCGATGAAACCTTTTGAGCTATGGCCATCATCTCCTCTAACTCGCTGTTCAACAGCGACTCATCTGCAGTTGGGAATGTAGATAGGTGGACGGAACTTTCCGTGTTATTTCCACTTACGGCATTCAAATCGCGGAATATGCGATCCGAAATAAATGGTGCAAATGGCGCTGAAAGTTTAGCTACCGTATCCAAACAGGTGTATAGAGTTTGGTATGCTGACAATTTATCTTGTGTCATCTCACCAACCCAGAAGCGCTTGCGGTTCAGGCGTACATACCAGTTTGATAGGTTCTCGCCAACAAACTCCTGAATCATGCGCGCAGCGGGCGTTGGGTCGTACTCCTCGAGTGACTTGGTTACCCCCTTAATGAGGGTGTTGAGTAGCGAGATGATCCAACGGTCGATCTCGGGGCGCTCCTCAATTGCGATCTGTGGCTCTGCGCCTGTGAACCCGTCGACATTGGCGTAAAGCGCAAAGAACGAGTAAGTGTTATAGAGCGTGCCGAAGAACTTACGGCGCACCTCATTAACACCCTCTACGTCGAATTTGAGGTTGTCCCAAGGTTGTGAATTTGAGATCATGTACCAACGTGTAGCATCTGCACCACAGCTGTTTAGCACCTCAAATGGATCAACAGCATTACCCAATCTCTTCGACATTTTGTTACCATTCTTATCGAGAACAAGACCGTTCGAGATGATGTTCTTGAACGCTACCGAGTCGAATAACATTGTGGCAATTGCGTGTAGCGTGAAGAACCAACCACGAGTCTGGTCTACGCCCTCGGCGATAAAGTCGGCAGGATATACATCGTTGAAATCCACGCCGTTAGACTCAAATGGATAGTGAAGCTGAGCGTAAGGCATAGCACCCGAGTCGAACCAAACATCGATCAAATCGCTTTCGCGCTTCATCGGTTCGCCCTTCGACGAAACGAGGATGATTGAGTCTACATATGGACGGTGTAGGTCGATATTTGCGATTGAGTAGTTCTCTTTCGACATGTCGCCTACAACGAAGTTTTTGAATGGATTCTCACTCATGAAGCCAGCCTCGATAGATCTCTCGATCTCGCTCATGAGCTCCTCGATTGACCCGATGCACTTCACTTCGGAGTACTCCTCTGTAGCCCAAACAGGGAGAGGAGTTCCCCAGAATCTAGAGCGCGAAAGGTTCCAGTCAACCAATCCCTCGAGCCACTTGCCAAAACGGCCGCTACCAGTAGATTCGGGCTTCCAACGTATTGTTGAGTTTAGCTCCATCATGCGCTCTTTGAGTGCAGTTGTGCGGATAAACCATGAGTCGAGAGGGTAGTACAAGACGGGCTTGTCGGTACGCCAGCAATGAGGGTAGGAGTGAGAGTGCTTCTCAATCTTAAATGCCTGATTGCTAGATTTTAGCATTACGCAGATGTCAATATCGAGCGTTGCAGCATCAGCCTCCAAAGTGTCGTCGAAGGCATTCTTAACGTAGCGACCAGCGTACTCGCTGTATAACTCAACATTGACATTGTTTTTCACAAACTCCTCGTCGAGCTCCTCGAGGAGGAAGAATTTACCGCTGCGGTCAACCATAGGTTGCTCCTTGCCAGCCTTGTCAACCATAAATAGTGGTGCGATTCCTGCGGTGCGAGCTGCGCGGTCATCATCGGCACCAAATGTCGGCGCAATGTGCACGATACCAGTACCATCCGATGTAGTCACGAAGTCTGCCGAGATGACACGGAATGCATCACCCATAGGTTTAACCCAAGGCATAAGTTGCTCGTAGTTGACGCCTGCCAACTCCGAACCTTTCCACTTATACTCTTCGATCGTATATGTCCCCTCCATCTTCTTGGTGAAGTGGGTCGATACAAGTTCGCTAGCCATGATAATATTCTGAGCTACACCAGTATATGGATTCTGACACTTGACTCTCACATACTCAATCGATGGGCCAACAGCCAATGCGGTGTTCGATGGCAAAGTCCAAGGTGTAGTTGTCCATGCTAATATATATAGGTCTCCCTCGACACCCTCGAATAGCTTTTTGCTAGCTTGGTCGCGGATGACCTTGAATTGAGCGGTGCAAGTTGTATCTTTTACATCGCGGTAGCAACCAGGCTGGTTCAACTCGTGTGTCGAAAGTCCTGTTCCTGCAGCTGGTGAGTATGGCTGAATTGTGTAACCTTTGTATAGTAACCCCTTGTCGAATAGCTGTTTAAGCAGATACCACAATGTCTCGATATACTTATTGTCGTAGGTGATATATGGATCATCCATATTGACCCAATATCCCATCTGGCGAGTCAAATCTTCCCACAATCCAGTGTACTCCATCACAGCCTCGCGGCACGCTTTGTTGTACTCCTCGATGGTGATCGTCTTGCCGATAGCCTCTTTGGTGATTCCCAATTTCTTCTCTACGCCTAGCTCGACTGGTAGTCCGTGGGTGTCCCAACCCGCCTTGCGGTGAACCAAGTAACCCTGCTGTGTCTTGTAACGGCAGAAGATATCTTTGATCGTACGTGCCATAACATGGTGGATTCCAGGAACGCCATTTGCCGATGGGGGACCCTCGTAAAAGACAAATGTTGGCTTACCTTCACGTGTGGTGATACTTTTGTGGAATGTGTCGTCGGCATCCCACTCTTTGAGAACCTCGCTTGCAACTGCGGCAAGATCGAGTCCTTTGTACTCCTTGAATTTCATCTTATCTATTTTTGTTATCTCTTAAAATTATTCAAATGATTGCATCTCTACCAATTTGGCGTATATTCCCTCTTTGGCAATCAACTCAGCGTGGCGGCCCTCTTCGACCACCAATCCTTTGTCTATCACCAATATCTTATCGGCGTTATATATTGTGCTGAGTCTGTGCGCCACAACGATCGATGTTCGGCCGCTAAGCAGGCGCTCGAGAGACTCTTGTACCAATTTTTCACTCTCGGTATCGAGTGCCGATGTGGCCTCGTCGAGGATCAAAATGTCTGGATTCTTGAGGATTGCGCGCGCTATGCTTAGGCGTTGGCGCTGACCTCCCGAGAGTTTCAATCCGCGGTCACCGATGTTGGTATTGTACCCATCTTCAGTCTCCAGGATAAAGGCGTGAGCATTAGCAGCTTTAGCCGCTTCAATTACCTCCTGCTCTGTTGCGTCGAGTTTCGCAAGACGCAGGTTGCCTCTGATTGTGTCGTTGAAGAGGATTGTATCTTGAGCCACAGTGCTCATTAAATTGCGTAGCGAGTGTTGTGTGCACTCAGTTAAAGCCACTCCGTCGATTAATATTTCGCCTGCAGTTGGGTCGAAAAATCTAGGGATAAGCTCGCTAAGTGTCGATTTTCCGCCTCCTGAGGGGCCCACAAGGGCGATCGTTTCACCTTTGTTGATTGTGAAATTAACACCGCTAATCACCTCGCGCTGACCATCATAACTGAATCGAACATCTCTGAACTCGATTTTGTCGTTGAAAGCTGTAATTTGTTGCGCCGACTCTTTATCTACAATATCAGACTTAGTCTCGAGGATCGAGAAAATTCGCTCTCCTGCGGCAATACCTTGGTTGATATTTCCAAATTGGTCGACAAATGCGCGCACAGGGCGGGTGATTTGAGAAAATATTGCAATAAATGCCATGAACTGAGCTGCATCGAGTTTGCCAGAGCTCACCAACGTACCGCCAAAAATTATGATGACGGCAATAGCTGTGATTCCCAAAAATTCACTAATTGGCGAAGCCAATTGTTGTCGGCGAGCAAGTGACAGTGTGATTGACGAGAACGAGGCGTTAAGCTTGATAAACTTATCCTTGACGTAATCTGTCGCGTTGTAGCTCTTAATGATCTTGATGCCCCCGAGTGCCTCATCGAGTGCCGATACAATTTGCCCCAATCTCTTTTGCCCTTTGCGTGCTGGGTGGCGTAACTTCTTGACAATGGAGCCGATAACGAATGCCACGATGGGTAAAAAGAGGATAGAGAAGATAGATAGTTGCCATGAAATCGCAACCATAGCAATGATGTAACCAATGATCAAAAGTGGTTCGCGGAAGGCCACCTGCAGTGTGTTTGTGATGCAGTATTGTACTACCGATACGTCGGATGTAATCTTCGAGATGATATCGCCCTTTCTTTGGTCGCTGAAGTATCCGACGTTGAGATCCATCACATGATCGAACATTTCGTTTCGTATGCGTTGGATCGTATTTGTACGTAAACTCTCGATGGTCCATGCGCACAGGTAGCGGAATAGATTGCTAAAAAGTGCCATTCCTATGGTGGCTACAGCCAACATAATCAGCATGTTACTCTGCGAGAACACCTCGCCAAAGCACTGTGTGTAGGCGTAGTCTATCAGAGCATAGAATGTGTCGGTATGTAGCGTCAGCTCGGGAAAGTCGTATACTGGCTGGAACGCAAAGTTTTCGCGAAACATAGCGCTGAGGATCGGTATAATCATCGCGTAGTTAAACGTGTTGAATATAGCGTACAAAACGGCATAGAAGAAGTATGGTATAGCATACTTCTCGAGAGGCTTTGCGAAGCCGAGTAATTTTAGATATGTTTTAAACATACATATTCAATTTTAAATTTCAGGAGTATAGCCTGCGTCAACTGTCAGCTGCTCCCTATTGTTGGCCGCTGCAACCGCCAAAAAATCGCAGCGGTTATTCTCAACTGTTGAGCTATGCCCCTTGACCCAAATAAATTTGACGTTGTGCTTACGATATATTCGTAAAAATCGCTGCCAAAGGTCTGGGTTTTTTTTGCCGATATACCCTTTGCGCTCCCATCCAAAGACCCAACCCTTCTCCACCGAGTCAACCACATATTTCGAATCGGAGTATATTGTGACATCAGAACCCTCAAATTTGAGGGTTTCGAGTGCCACGCATACCGCCATAAGCTCCATGCGGTTGTTGGTTGTAAGGGTGAATCCCGCCGAAAGTTCCTTGCGGTGTTGCCCCGAGAGCAGGACTACGCCGTAGCCGCCCGCCCCTGGGTTACCTAGTGCCGAACCATCGGTATAGATAGTTATTTGCGCCATTATTTTAGTGACTCCAATTGCTCTTTGATAGCTGCAATTTTTGCCTCAGCATCAGCCTGCTTTGCACGCTCTGTGGCTACAACCTTCTCAGGAGCAGAGCTCACAAAGCGCTCATTTGATAGCTTCTTCATTACGCTCGCCAAGAATCCTTCGAGATATGCAAGCTCCTCGCCAAGTCTCTTTGCTTCAGCCTCTTTGTCGATTTTGTCGCCTAGTGGAACGAAGTATTGAGTGGTCTTAATGATAAATCCTGCCGCCATTGAGTCTTTCTCCTCAATTAGGTCGATTGAGCTTAAATTACCCATTTTTGCAATGACTGGCGCATACTCGCTTGGGTAGTTTGCGTCGGAAATTACGCTGAGCGTAAGCGGCTCCTTTTGAGCCAAATTCTTCTCCTTGCGCACGTTGCGGATAGCCGAAATTACCTCGGAAGCCAACTCAAAGCGTGCTAGTAGAGACTCATTGTACTCTGCTGCCTTTGGCATTGGGCTCACCATAATTGACTCACCTGCAGCGCGAGGCGTGATATCTTGCCAGATCTCCTCGGTAACAAATGGCATGTATGGATGTAGCATGCGCATAAGGCTGTCAAACAGCGATTTAGTTGATGCAAGTGTAGCTGCATCGATCGGTGTTTGGTAGGCTGGTTTGATCATCTCGAGGTACCAACCGCTGAAGTCGTCCCAGAAGAGTTTGTAGGCTGTCATCAAAGCCTCAGAGACGCGATATGAAGCAAAATCATCCTCAATTTGGAGGAGTGTCTTTGCAAAACGGTTCTCGAACCACTCGATAGCTAGGCGATTGTTTTCGCTCTGCTCCAAATTTTCGTCTACGCTCCAGCCGTTGATTAGGCGGTAGGCGTTCCAAATTTTGTTGCCAAAGTTACGACCCTGCTCACAAAGGGCGGTGTCGAACATAATATCGTTACCTGCACTCGAGCTAAGTAGCATAGCCATACGAACGCCGTCGGCTCCGAACTCGGCGATAAGGTCTAGTGGATCGGGCGAGTTACCCAACTGTTTAGACATCTTGCGACCCAACTTATCGCGTACGATACCAGTGAAGTAGACGTTGCGGAATGGCATCTGGCCTTTGTACTCATAACCTGCCATAATCATGCGAGCCACCCAGAAGAAGATGATATCTGGACCTGTAACTAGGTCGTTGGTAGGGTAGTAGTACTGCATGTCGGCATTGTCGGGGTTGCGAATGCCGTCGAAAACAGACATTGGCCACAACCATGAGCTGAACCATGTATCGAGCACATCCTCATCTTGGCGCAAATCTTCAAGCGTAAGAGTCTCATCGCCACTCTTAGCGCGTGCCTTTTGTAGAGCCTCTTCAGCGGTTGCTGCAACCACGTAACCTCCCTTTGGTAGGTAGTACGCAGGGATGCGTTGTCCCCACCAGAGTTGGCGCGAGATGCACCAATCTTTGATGTTGTCCATCCAGTGGCGGAATGTGTTCTTATATTTAATAGGTACAAACTTGATGATGTCGTTGGCTACAGCCTGGCTCGCGGGTTGCGAAAGTTCATCCATCGCCAAGAACCACTGCATCGAAAGTTTTGGCTCGATGGCAACACCTGTGCGCTCCGAACAACCTACATTATTAGTGTACGGTTCTACCTTTTCGAGGAGGTCGGCAGCCTCCAGATCCTTTTCGATCTGTTTGCGGCAGTCGAAGCGATCAACGCCAACGTAGAGACCAACCTTGTCGTTGATTGTTCCGTTGTCGTTGAAGATATCGATAGTCTCGAGGCTATATTTCTCGCCAAGCATGTAGTCGTTAACGTCGTGCGCGGGGGTAACCTTAAGTGCACCAGTTCCGAATTCGATATCGACATACTCGTCGCGGATTACGGGGATAGAGCGTCCCACGATTGGAACAATCACGCGCGCATCCTCGGGAAGCCATGCGTAGCGCTCGTCATTTGGGTTGACGCAAAGCGCCGTATCGCCCAAAATTGTCTCGGGACGAGTGGTTGCAACGATGATATTTTTGTCGGTCCCCTCCACTGCGTAGCGCAAGTAGTAGAGCTTTCCTTGAGACTCTTTGTAGATCACCTCCTCGTCAGAGAGGGCTGTTTGAGCCGAAGGGTCCCAGTTGACCATCCTCACGCCGCGGTATATCTTGCCCTTTTCGAAAAGGTCGCAGAAAACTTGGATTACGCTCTCTGTGCGAGCCTCGTCCATTGTGAAGCATGTGCGATCCCAGTCGCACGAAGCGCCCAATGTGCGTAGCTGTTTAAGGATAACTCCGCCATACTCCTCTTTCCACTCCCACGCATGCTTAAGGAACTCCTCGCGAGTGAGTGTCGACTTGTCGATTCCCTGCTCCTTGAGTTTCGCAACAACCTTTGCTTCGGTTGCAATCGAGGCGTGGTCGGTTCCAGGAACCCAACATGCATTCTTGCCCAACATGCGAGCTCGACGAACCAAAACATCTTGAAGGGTGTTGTTGAGCATGTGGCCCATGTGCAACATTCCAGTGACGTTTGGTGGTGGTATTACAATGGTGAACGGTTCGCGCTCGTCGGGTTCTGAGTGAAATAGACGGTTATCGATCCAGTAGTCATACCACTTTGATTCGATGCTCTGCGGTGTATACTTGTCAGCAATCTGCATAGTTAAATATTTAGTCTCTTGTTTGTTTTTATAAAAATAGTGCACAAAGTTACAAAACAATAGGTAAAGAGCAATAGAAAAATAACCATTTTTATACATATATTATATATTTTTTCATTTTTTTTGCGTTAATGTATGTGTGGCTAGTGGTAAGTGAAATAAATAATAAAGAGTTGACTGTGCTTTATTTAGCTGTATATAAGCATGTTATTATTTATTTCGCCTTTTATTATACTTAATCCATAATATTTTTTTTGCGTTTTCGTTAATTAATAGTAACTTTGCACACCTATATGCGTATATCTAGGTAGCTGTGCGTCTAAAAACTGAAAAGATAAATGAGAAGTAACCTCAGAAATGTATTTTATGTGTTTGTGGCGGCTGTGTCTGTCACAGCTTGCGGAACCGTGCAAAAAGCGATCAAAACGGGAGACCCTGAGTTGATCTACAATACGGGTGTGGAGCTCTACGAAGATGAGCAGTGGTCACGTGCAACTACGCTATTTAACACCGTTAGCCACCTATATGTGGGATCGTCGCGCGAGGATTCACTCTCCTATTTCATGGCTCGTTGTCGTGCCAAGGCTGGTGACTACTACACTGCTATCGATCAGTTGGAGCAGTTCCGTCGCGAATTTGGACGTAGCGTATTTATCGAAGATGCAGAGTCGATGTACGCGATGTGTTACTACTACCTATCGCCAGGCCCAACGCGTGATCAAACAACTACCAATCAAGCTATTGCCGCAGCTCATGAGTTTATGGCACGTTACCCAGAAAGCCAAAAGAATGAAGGCTTTGAGCAGATTGTAGCTGAGTTGCAAGAGCGACTTTACGAGAAGTCATACCTCAATGCGTATACATACTATAAGATTGGTCGATACAAATCGGCGATAGTTGCATTCCGCAATGCTCTTAAGGAGTATCCAGAATCGACCCGCAGAGAGGATAACTCATACTACGTTGTAGCGTCGAGCTATGAGTTGGCCAAAAATTCTATACCGTCGAAGCAGTTAGACCGTTATATCTCGATGCTCGACTCATACTACACATTTATCGCTGAGTTCCCCGAATCGTCACACTCTAAGAGCGTCGACAAGATGGCTCGAGAGGCTAAGAAGTTTATCGCTGAGAACCATGTGGTAGAAGATGAAGAAGAAGATAATCCCGAAATCCCAAAATATCAATTATAATATAGAGATGGATATTAAAAAGAACATTCCAAACAACACAGTAACTCGTCAGCTAGTAGATCTTGACTGCGAAACAGGCAACATCTACAAGTCATTGAACATCATTTCGCGTCGTGCAAACCAAATTGCAACAGAGCTTCGCGTGGAACTTAACCGCAAGCTTTCGGACTTCTCGTCGCCAACTGATTCAATGGAGGAGACATTCGAAAATCACGAGCAGATTGAGATCTCTCGCTACTACGAGCGTCTTCCAAAGCCAGTTTTGATCGCCACCGAAGAGTTTATGGATGGCGAGATCGCTTACAAAGGATAGTCACCTAAGAGCCTAATTTATGCACTGATGTCGATAACACACTTCACTCGACATTAGAGCAATTACTATTTGAGTAATATATGAATATACTATTGTGTGTTACGGGGAGCATAGCAGCCTACAAGGCCGCTGTGCTGTGTCGTATATTTAAGGTAGCGGGCTGTGAGGTCAAAGTAATCATGACCCCATTGGCCAAAGAGTTTATTACGCCGCTAACTATGGCGACTCTCTCGAAAAACCCAATTTTAGTTGAGTTCTTCAACCCAGAGAATGGTGAGTGGAACTCACACGTGTCATTGGGCGAGTGGGCAGATTGTATGGTTATTGCTCCTGCAACAGCTAATACAATCGCTAAGATGGCGCATGGAGTGGCTGATAATCTGCTGCTTACCACCTATCTATCGGCTCGCTGCCCTGTGGTGGTAGCGCCCGCGATGGATTTAGATATGTATGCCCACCAGGCGACGCAAGAGAATCTAGAGATTATACGTCGACGTGGAGTTGCAATCGTCGAGCCAGGTTCTGGCGAGTTGGCAAGTGGCCTTATTGGCAAGGGTCGTATGTCGGAGCCCGAGCAGATTGCCGCAGAGGTGCTAGAGCTGATATCTCAAAAAAAAAAGAGTCTGACAGGTAAGCACTTCGTCGTTACGGCGGGTGCAACCATCGAAGCAATTGACCCTGTGCGTTATATAACCAACCATTCGACAGGTAAGATGGGCTACGCGATCGCCGCAGAGATGGCCTCCAGAGGAGCTAGGGTGACGCTCGTAAGTGGGCGAACATCGCTAGCGGTGCCGCAAGGCGTCGATAGGGTAGATGTGGTCTCGGCGGAGGATATGTATTCTGCTGCAGTTGAAGCCTTTGCAGCTGCCGATGGCGCTGTGATGTGTGCTGCAGTTGCAGATTATACGCCAGCTAAAGTATCGGCAACTAAGATAAAGAAATCGGATGACGACCTCTCAATTTCGCTTATGCGAACCCGCGATATTGCTGCTGAGTTAGGCGCAGCAAAGGGGGCGAAAATTTTAGTCGGATTTGCTTTAGAGACCAACGATGAGTTGGAGAATGCCGAAAAAAAGCTAGAGCGCAAGAATTTTGATTTTGTAGTACTCAACTCCCTACGCGATAAGGGAGCAGGTTTTGGAGTCGATACAAATAGGGTAACCTTTGTTGGGCGAGGCTATAGAACGGAGTTGCCACTTATGCCCAAAAGTGAGGTGGCTGAGAAAATAATCGACAAAATCGAAGAGTTATGTTGCGCCGAATAACAATTGATAATTATGCTCTGATTGATCATCTTGAGATGGATATCGATCAGAGCCTTAATATTATTACGGGTGAGACAGGTGCTGGTAAGTCTATCTTACTTGGGGCTTTAGGTCTCTTGCTGGGTAATAAAAATGATGGCTCAGCCATTAAAGATAACACTAAAAGTTGTGTTATCGAGGCACTATTTTCGATTGAGGCTTTGGGCTTGGAGCCTCTCTTCGAACAGAATGATTGGGAGTGGGATCCCGAGGTTGTGGTGCGCCGTATGATCTCGCCATCGGGTAAGAGTCGTGCCTTTGTCAATGACATGCCCGTGCAGCTAGTGGAACTTAAGGAGCTGGGTGCACGTTTAATAGATATCCACTCGCAGCATCAAAATCAGATCCTTTCAGATGAAAATTTTAGAGTTCAAGCGCTCGATCTTTTGGCTGGCAATGGCGATCTATTAGCCAGGTTTGTAGATAGTTATGAGAAGCTGCAGGCGCTTCGTCGCTCGCTCGCTGCGGCTCGTGAGGTGCAAGCTACGGCGCGTCGAGATGAGGAGTGGCTGAGTTATCAGGTCGAGGAGCTCACGGCAGCTGCTCTTAAGGAGGGTGAAGATAAAGAAGCGGAGGCTCAACTATCTATTTTAGAGAATGTTGATCGAATAAGTGAGGCTCTTTTGCAGTTTCGTCAGCGAATGGACGATGATAATTTTGGGGCGTTGCTTTCCCTTAAATCTTCGCAGAGTGAATTTGCTTCGTTGGGCTCAACCTATGCCCCTGCAGCAGAGTATGCCGAGCGCATAGCATCCATCCTGGTTGAGTTGAGGGATATGAATAGCTCGATTGCGGAGGAGTGCGAGCGAATAGAGTCGGATCCTGCTAAGTTGCAGCGTCTTTCGGATCGATTAAATACTATATATTCACTCTGTCAGAAGCATCGTGCTCAGAATCTTGAAGAGCTGATTTGCATTAGAGATAAATATGCTGCACAGCTAATATCGATCGTGCAGAGTGATGAAAATATAGATAAATTAAAGGCGGAAATTGCTAAGCAAGAGGATGTTGCAAACACAATTGCCGCAAAGCTTCATAAGGCGCGTGCCACTGTAGCGCCTAAATTTGAGTCAGAAATTGTTGGTACATTGCAGAAGTTGGGTATGGCGGATGTCGTCTTTACAGCTTCGCTCACCTCTACGCCATCACTGACGCCCTCTGGAGCCGATAGAGTCGATTTCTTGTTCTCTGCAAATCGAGGTGTGGCGCCACAAGCTGTCGAGCGTATCGCCTCGGGAGGAGAGATTTCGCGCGTGATGTTGGCCCTTAAGGCGCTGCTAGCAAGCCGAATGAAGCTGCCTACAATCATTTTCGATGAGATTGATACTGGCGTTTCGGGACGTATCGCCGATGCTATGGGTGAAATTATTGCCGATTTGGCGCTTTCGATGCAGGTGATCGATATAACACATCTTCCGCAGGTTGCATCCAAGGGCCAGACTCATTTCGTTGTCTATAAGCGTGATGGACGTACAAATATTACAAAACTCAGCGATGTGGAGCGCGTTGAACAGATCGCGACAATGTTGTCGGGTAGCGTGATAACTGAGGCGGCAATGGAGCAAGCAAAGATACTTTTGAAAAAAATCATAATAACATTATAGAATGTATAAAGAGTTAGAAAAAATTGTAGAGGAGGCGTGGGGAAACCGCGAACTTCTAAAGGAGGAGTCGGTAAAAGAGACTATCCGTCAGGTTGTTGAGTTGGTTGATAAAGGCGAATTGAGAACGGCGGAGCCTATCGACATCGAAAATAGCAAATGGCAGGTTAATGAGTGGGTTAAGAAGGCGATAATCATGTACTTCCCTATTCAAACTATGCGCACAATGCATGCTGGCGAGTTGGAGTTTTACGATAAGATGGAGCTAAAACGTGGTTACGAGGAGTTGGGCGTTAGGGTAGTGCCTCATGCTGTTGCTCGTTACGGTGCATATATCGCTCCAGGTGCCATCTTGATGCCATCTTACGTGAACATCGGAGCCCATGTTGGTGCAGGAACGATGGTCGACACGTGGGCTACGGTTGGTTCGTGTGCTCAGATTGGTAGCAATGTTCACCTTAGCGGTGGCGTTGGTATCGGAGGTGTGTTGGAGCCAGTTCAGGCGGCGCCAGTCATCATCGAGGATAACTGCTTTATCGGTTCTCGTGCAATTATCGTCGAGGGCGCACAAGTTTGCCGCGAGTCGGTTATCGGCTCGAACGTTGTTATCACGGGTTCAACGCACATCATAGATGTTACTGGTGATGAGCCAGTTGAGTATCGTGGGTATGTACCAGCTCGCTCGGTTGTTATCCCTGGAACCTATCCTCGTAAATATCCCGCTGGTGAGTACGGAGTGCCATGTGCATTGATCATCGGCCATCGTAAGGAGTCTACAGATAAGAAAGTTTCGCTCAACGACGCTCTTCGCGATTACGATATTAGCTAGATGATCCACCGTTTCGACTCGTTGGGCTCCACTAACGATCAGGCGCAGGAGGCGCAGTACACTCACGGCGATATCATTGTCGCCGAGCGACAGAGCGCAGGTCGTGGTCAGCGTGGCAACAAATGGCTTAGCGGTGAAGGGCTTAACCTCACGCTAAGTGCCGTTGTTTGCCCTTCGGCACTCGAGGCCCGCAACCAATTTTTAGTTTCGCAAGCCACGGCGCTCGCAATTTGTGATATGTTGCGCCTTTACGGGCTCGATGCACGCATAAAGTGGACAAACGATATATATATAGGTGACAGGAAAATCGTTGGCATCTTAATTGAAAATAAGGTAAGCGGAGCGCTGTTAGTCCGTTCAATTGTGGGGATTGGTCTGAATGTCAATCAAAGAGAGTTTGACCCATCGCTTCCAAATCCAACCTCCATGGCACTTGAGGCCAAGGCGATTTTTGATCGAGACGAGGTGTTAGATCGCCTTGCTGAGGCTTTAGCATCTCGCTTTAAGCAGATTGAAAGTGGTGAGGGTGAGGTGGTTAGAGGTGAATACCACTCCCTGATGTATCGCTGCGGCGAGGCACATCAATTCAAATTGCCATCAGGCGAATTGAGGATGGGGACCATCGAAGGGGTTGCATCTTCGGGCGAGTTAAAAATTGCGTGGAGCGACGGCGCTCGTGCCTCGTATATGTTTGGTGCGATAGATTTTGTTATCGAAGGTAGAAAAAGATAAAAAAAGTAGAGAAATAATTGATTTTGTTATTGCTGTTAAAAAAATAACATTTATCTTTGCAAAGCAAATTAACAGATAGTTAAAAACATACTAAAACAAATTTTTAAGCTATGAATATTCCAGCAAATTTAAAGTATTCCTCAGACCACGAGTGGTGTAGTGTCGAGGGTGATGTAGCAACAATTGGTATTACCGATTTTGCACAGAGTCAACTTGGTGATATTGTTTTTGTCGATGTACCAACCGTAGGTGAGCAGATAGCTGCAGGAGACCTATTCGGAACCATCGAGGCGGTGAAGACAGTGAGTGATGCTTTTAGCCCAGTGGGTGGCGAGGTGTTGGAGTTCAACGATGAGGTAGATGCTGATCCATCGATTGTTAACCAAGATCCTTATGGAGCTGGTTGGCTAGTTAAGGTGAAAATTAGCGATCCATCGGAGCTTGATTCTTTGCTTTCGGCAGAAAAGTATGCTGAGCTGATCGGATAATTTAAGCAAAATTAATTTTAATCTTTTATATACTAAATTACTATGTCAAAAGTAACAGTAGTTGGTGCAGGTGCAGTAGGTGCAACTTGCGCAAATGTAATGGCAGCACGTGAGGTTGCAAGCGAGATCGTTTTGATCGATATCAAAGAGGGTCTTTCAGAGGGTAAAATGCTAGATATGTTGCAAGCTTCTGCAACAATGGGCTTCAACTCAAAGATGGTAGGTGTAACTAATGACTACTCAGCAACCGCAGGTTCTGACGTTGTTGTTATCACTTCAGGTATCCCACGTAAGCCAGGTATGACTCGCGAGGATCTTATCGGAACCAACGCAAACATCATGAAGTCAGTGATCGAGAACGTTGCTAAGTTCTCTCCAGAGGCTATCATCGTTGTTGTTGCTAACCCAATGGATACCCTTACATACATGGCTCTTAAGTCGACATCTATCCCTAAGAACCGTATCATCGGTATGGGTGGTGCACTAGACTCTTCACGTTTCCGCACTTACCTATCTTTGGCAACTGGTGTGCCTATCGCTGATATCGAGGGTATGGTAATCGGTGGTCACGGTGACACTACAATGATTCCACTTACAGCTAAGGCTTCAATCAAAGGTGTTCCTGCTTCAGCTTTCTTGTCAGCAGAGGAGCTTGAGGAGGTATCTGCTAAAACTATGGTTGGCGGTGCAACCCTTACAAAACTTATCGGCACATCTGCTTGGTATGCTCCAGGTGCTGCTTCATCATCTGTTGTTGAGGCTATCCTTAAGGATCAAAAGCGTATCATCCCATGTTCATGTATGCTTGAGGGTGAGTACGGTCAATCTGATATCTGTATCGGTGTTCCTGCAGTTATCGGCCGCAATGGTATCGAGAAGATCATCGAGATCGAGTTGACAGCTGAGGAGAAGGCTAAATTTGAGGCTTCAGCTGATGCAGTTCGCGCAACAAACAATGTACTTTACGAGATCAAAGCTCTATAAGCTTAGCAGATCGTAGTTATATTGGGTCTGATTACGTTTTGGGTTACGCCTAAAAGCATCAGATTTCCATAAATTTCACAAGGGTGACAGACGGCTTTCGGGCCTGTTCGTCACCCTTTTTTATCTTTGTTTGATGTCTCTTTTATGCTGCGCATATTCATGTATTCGTTATTTCATAAATATTTTCAAAAATTAACACTTTTGTAACATGTTGCTAAAGATATGAGTATTAGGTAGTTAACCGCTTACTGTGAAAATATTCACACATTAATTGTAATTTTTTTGAATAAATAGTTGCATAGTAATATTTTTTGCCTTATCTTTGCAGTGAAGTTTTAAAGTTCATTTAGGTTAGTTTTAGGTTGGTTGAGGAGATCGGCAGGTTGTAACAATAGTTACTAAAGCAAAGGGCTGTGGTGGCCTAGAGTTGAATACCTCCGATTAGCCTCACTTTTTTTGTGTTTTATTGTATGTGGTCCATAGTAGCTTTTAGCCACTTAAAGAGATAGAAATAGAGAGTTCGATTGGGCTACTGTCGAACTAGGGAAAAATAGTAAATTTTAGATTAAGAAGTATGAGATCACCGCAAGAGATTGTTCAATATGTAAATAAAAGTGCAGTAACTAAGGAGGCAACCCCTTTAAATCGCTTGATTTTGTTGGGCATTATTGGCGGCGTCTACATCTCGATGGGTGCACTACTTTCGGTGATGATCGGCTATGGTTTCCCTGGTGTCGCAGTTTCAAATCCCGCTATTATTAAGCTCTTTATGGGGGCTACATTCCCAATCGGATTGATTATGATTGTGTTGGCTGGAGGTGAGCTCTTCACTGGCTGTTGCGCCTATTTCGTTCCTAACGTTATGAATGGACGTCAGGTGTGGCAAACAATGGTTAAATATTGCACAATTGTGTGGTTGGCCAACTTTGTCGGAGCGTTGCTTTTTGGATATTTTATAGTCTATCTTCCGCACCTTTCACACTATCAACAGACTCTCGATGGTTTTTTGTCGATTGCACAAGCTAAGACATCAAATCCGTTCTATGTTACTATGCTTAAGGGCGTTGGCGCTAACTGGCTTGTCTGTTTGGCAATGTGGCTAGGTATGTCATCGAAGAGCGTAGCTGGAAAAATTCTTGGTATTTGGTTCCCCGTGATGACCTTTGTTGCAATAGGTTATGAGCACTCTGTGGCAAATATGTTCTTTTTGCCTATTGCGATGTTCGAAGGCTTTGATCTCTCTGTAGGTCAGCTATTTGTCAATAATCTTATTCCTGCCACGCTGGGTAATATTATAGGCGGTGGGGTGTTTGTTGGTGGAGTTTATTGGTACCTTTATGATCGCCAAGATAGATAGTTTATCTATCTAATAACGATCATATTAGAGACTTTGCGCTCGCCATTGCGATCAAACTTTTTATTGTCGGAGGGGTGATTCACAACACCCAAATCCTGGATCCACATTGTTGATGATCCGCCTCCATCTAAATTAAGAGCGTCTTTCGCGCCCAACCAAGCAACTAGCCTCTGCATCTCGGGGATTGTTACCCCGTCTGCCTCTGCGTTACGCCCATCTATTGTGATAAGAAGCAGTGAGCCATCCTCTCTGATGGCAATTGCAGTGCGTGGGTGTCGACCGAAAAAGTGGCTTTCATCTATAATTATTTGATCTACACCATTAATTCTGAGAAGGGGACCCGATGTAAGGATATCCTCACCCTCTATTTCGACCTCTGAATCTATACGTTTATCGGGCTCTACAATTGAGACGTTGCGGCCATCTATTACGATGGTGCCGTTCTGTGTTGATAGGCGAATGTTATCTTTCGTCGGTTTGTTTGGCGCGATCTGCTCGCCATCAACTCTGACATAATTTGTCGAGTTGTAGGGAGGATAAATGTTGAAGTATGAGCCATTTATTGCAGCTGTTGCAGCTGTTGCAGCTGCAGTCGTTGATGTAAATCTTAGCCCATTTACCGCCACAATATCTGGTTTCAAACTATCGTCGAGCTCTTGAAGTTTAACCTCAATAATTGTAATGTATTGGTTGGAGTCGAAGAGTTTTTCATCTGTAAAGTGGTAACTCTTCAACGTTAAGCCTTTAGCTACCTCTTGTATCTTCCATTGCGCATTAACCAGAGTTAATGAGTCTGTGCTCGACGCAAAGAGTCCATTAAAGTGAGTGCAGCTAAATAGCATAACTGCAATGCTTACAAGTAGTTTTGAGCTTTTCATGCGGCTAAGAATCTGTTTAAATTTCTCTCATCTAATTTGTTAAGAATCTGTCACTTCACTTTTCTCTTTTTACACTCGTTACATAGCTAATGCTATGCGCCTCATGCAAAGAGAGAAAATTAAAGCAACATCTCTCTTAACAATTTTAGTGAGAAAAACTTAAACAGATTCTAAGTTTATTTTGCAATATTGTTTTATATGCCTTTTCGAGGCCTACTTCAGAACCTTCTCGAAGCTAGCAATCAGATCTGCAATATCCTTGTCGGAGGTATCCCACGATGTGACGAAACGAACCTCGTTTGTATCTTCATTCCATACATAGAAAAAATACTCCTCCAGCAGTTTGTCGGCTGCCTCTTTCGGCATCTTTAAAAATAGCTGGTTGGTCTCCACCTTTTGAGTGAACTCTACAGATGCATACTTCTTTAGTGCTTCATGTAGCTTTGTAGCTGCAAAGTTAGCAGCATTAGCATTTTTTAACCAGAGATCGCCCTCTAGGTATGGGATGAATTGCGCAGATAGGTACCTCATTTTAGAGGCTAATTGAGCAGACTGTTTTCGGTAGAATTTCAGATTCTTGCTAATCTCCTCGCGAAATGAAATTACGGATTCACCCATCATCATTCCATTTTTTGTGCCTCCAAAACTTAAGATATCTACACCTGCATCAACGCTCGTAGCCCGTAGTGAGCAGCCTAAAAAGGCGGCAGCATTTGCTAAGCGCGCGCCATCCATATGCAGATACATACCATGCGCATGAACAAGATTGGCAATTGCCTCTATCTCCTCGATGGTATATACTGTGCCAAGTTCAGTTGTTTGTGATATGTATACAACCCCAGGTTGAGAGTGGTGGCACTCGCCAAAGTGTTTAAGGTGAGGCTTAATCAGCTCAACAGAGAGCTTGCCATTACTTGTAGGAATAGCTGTAACCGAGCAGCCGCTCATGCGCTGTGGCGCGCCGCACTCATCGACGTATATGTGAGCTGATGCTGCGCATATGATCGAGTTGAAGGGGCGTGTAACACTCTGCAGAGCAACTGAATTGGCTCCTGTACCGTTGAAAACGAAGTATGGATCTGCTACATCTCCAAACGTCTCTTTAATTTTTGCTGTAGCTGCCTCTGTCCACTCATCGTCGCCATATCCTACAGCGTGATCGATGTTTGCCCCCTCAATGGCCTTAAATACAAGGGGGTGAACGCCTGAATTATTGTCGCTTGCGAAACTTCTCATTATTTTTTTATAAGCGGTCAACAAGACCCGTGAATCCAATAAATGCCATGGCTAGGATGCCTGCTGTGATAAGTGCGATTGGGATACCTTTGAATGCTTTAGGCATATCCTCGAAGTCGAGACGTTCGCGGATACCAGCGAAAAGCACAAGTGCAACGCCAAATCCAATAGCTGTGGCAACTGCATATACAACACCTTGAAGCAGAGATAGATCCTTCTGGATCATGAGGATTGCAACACCCAATACTGCACAGTTTGTTGTGATTAGAGGAAGGAAAATTCCCAACGCCTGGTAGAGCGATGGTGAGACCTTCTTTAGGATAATCTCAACGGCCTGAACCAGAGCCGCAATAACCAAGATGAACACAATGGTCTGCATATACTCAATGCCAAGTGCCTCAAGCACATATGTTTGAATTAGCCATGCAACCACCGATGCTATAGCCATAACGAATGTTACAGCAGCGCTCATTCCGATGGATGTGTCGACTTTCGAAGATACTCCCAAAAATGGGCAGATACCCAAGAATTGAGATAAGACTACGTTATTGACAAAGATAGCGCCAATAATAATTGCGAAAAATGAAATTTCTACTCCCATAACTATCTCTTTGTAATTTTATTAAACAATACCATCAAATATCCCAAAACAAGGAATGCTCCTGGTGCAAGGACGAAGATGAGTGGTGCGTAGTTGCCATAACCTAGGCTGAATCCAAAGATTGCCCCGCTACCGAGGATCTCGCGGCAAGCTCCCAATATTGTGAGTGCAACGGTGAATCCTAGACCTGTGCCGATACCATCAAGCACCGAGTCAAGCGCGTTGTTTTTGGCTGCAAAAGCTTCGGCGCGACCCAAGATCACGCAGTTAACTACGATCAGTGGGATGAACACTCCGAGGCTGGCGTAAAGTGCTGGAACATAGGCTTGCATAGCCATCTGAATGATCGTTACGAACGATGCGATAACAACAATAAAAGCGGGAATACGAACCTTGTCGGGGATAAAACCTTTGATGAGTGATATCACCAAGTTCGACATTATTAGTACCGCCATAGTTGCTGCACCCATACCCAGCGCATTTGATGCCGAGGTTGTGGTACCAAGCGTTGGACACATACCAAGAACCAGTACAAATACTGGGTTGTTTTTGATAATTCCGTCCAATATAATTTTGATCTTACTCATTGCTCTCTCCTTTCTGACCACTGGTCACTTGGTTGTAGGCAGCCTTCGCACGTTGCATTGCATCTGCATAGGCAACCGACGATATTGTCGCAGCTGTAAGTGCATCGATATCACCTCCATTTTTTGACATTGCCCAGTTTATATCTCCAATTATTTTACCTTTGACGCTCTTTAGTAGCGAGTTGTCGGCATCTGCCATCTTTGATCCTAGACCTGGAGTCTCGCTGTGCGAAAGGACGTTAACGTTGATCACCTCTCCATTTGTGTTGAGTCCAACCATCAACCGAAAAAGGCCACTAAAGCCCGACATTGTCGCTGTGTTGATGGCATAGCCCACAACCTCATTGGCTGCAGTTGCTGTGTAGACCTCCAGCTCTAAATTGTCTAGTGTAATTGTCTCCATGCTAGTCTGTTCGAACGATGGAAGCACCTGTGCTAAAGCCTCTTTTTTTGCATTCTCTGTTGCGATTGCAATAGGTTCTTTAGTCAAAATGTAGATACCACCGACGCTTGCCGACGCAATAGCGGTGATAGCAAATAGGACTAGAACCATATTTATAAGTGTACTTTTCATATCTACTCTTTCTCTACTTGGTTAAGCCGAAACGCTTAGGTTTGATATACTTATTGATGAGAGGTACACATGCGTTCATAATAAGAATTGCGAACGACATTCCCTCGGGATATGCGCCATTTAGACGGATCCACATAGTAATGAAACCGATTCCAACTCCATAAATCAACATGCCTTTGTGGGTCATTGGAGATGTAGAGTAGTCGGTGGCCATGTAGATTGAGCCCAAGAGTGCACCACCTGCCAAGATGTGGAATAGTGGAGAGAGGTATATCGCTGAACCACCGCCACCGCAGATAGCGTTGCAGGCAGCCATAACGACCATTGTCGCAAGGATTGACGCAGGAATGTGCCACGATATTACCTTGCGCCACAGTAGATAAGCGCCACCTATGATAAGGCATAGTGCCGAGACCTCGCCAAGTGAACCTGGGATAGATCCAAGTAACATGTTCTGTAGATTGATATCGCTTAAAGCTACTGCGCCACTCTTGACAGCAGCCAAAGGTGTTGCTCCAGAGAAACCATCGACAGCAGGGAAAACGGTCATCTGGGCAGGGTAGGCGATAAGAAGGAATACGCGTCCTACGAGCGCTGGATTGAATGGATTTTTGCCCAATCCACCATAGGTCATCTTAGCAACTCCAATTGCGACCAAGGAGCCCATTACCACGATCCACAAGGGAAGGGATGCAGGGAGGTTGAAGCCAAGAAGCACACCAGTTACGACAGCCGAATAGTTGCAGATCGTGCACTTGCCTTTGATAAGGTACTTTTGAATGAGATACTCGAAAAGCACACAACTAAGTACCGATACAATAGTGACAATTAAGGCACTAATACCGAAATAGATCACCGATACCACAAATGCGGGCAGAAGAGCTATAACGACATCGCGCATAATGCGAGATGTGGACTCTTTGCTATGGACGTGTGGTGATGGTGCTACCAATAATTTATTAGCCATATTATTAATTATTTTATATTTTTTACTTAGTTGCTCGAGCTCTGATGATACCCATTACCCTCTGTTTGCCCAATCTTATATAGTCCAGAAGTGGTAGATTTGCAGGACATATAAATTGGCAGCTACCACACTCGATGCAGTCGGTGATACGACCCTCTTCGACGGCTGCCAAATCACCTTTGCGAGTGAGTTTCGAAATTGAGAATGGCTCGAGAGACATTGGGCAGACACTAACGCACTTTGCACACTTGATGCATGCCGACTCCTCGCCGCGTTTAGCATCCTTCTGGCTCAGTATTGTGATACCTGAGCACCCTTTGGTCACAGGTGAATCAAGGTTTATCATAGCTCGACCCATCATTGGGCCACCATTGACTACCTTGCCTGTATCTTCGGGCAGGCCACCTGCGATCTCGATCAGTGATGAGATTGGAGTACCCATGCGTGCAATGATGTTGACTGGTGTGGCAACACTCTTACCCGTGATTGTTACGATACGCTCAATGAGAGGTTTGTTTTTTTGCACTGCCTCGTATACGGCAACTGCCGTTGATGCGTTGCAGACTACTGCCCCAACGTCAATTGGTAGCGCTGGAGGGGGAGGTACCTCGCGGCCAATTACAGCGGCAATAAGTTGTTTTTCACCACCTTGTGGGTATTGTACCTTAAGTGGAACTACACTGACGCCCTTCGACGTTGCCGCCAATTTCGTTAGGTGTGCAATGGCATCGGGCTTGTTGTTTTCGATTCCGATGAATGCCTCGTTGACTCCAATAGATTTCATCAATATTTCGACGCCAATGATCAACTCTTCACCTCTCTCCAACATTGTGCGGTGATCCGATGTGAGGTATGGTTCACACTCTACACCGTTGATAATTAGATATTCAGCCTTTTTTCCTGGAGGGATCGATAACTTAACATGTGTAGGGAATGTAGCACCACCCATACCCACGATACCCGCAGCTTTAATCTTTTCGATGATCGCTTTTGAGTCAAGCGAACACTCTTTTATCAGATCCGTTGTTGTGTCGATGCCCTCGGCCCACAGCTCCTCTTCGTCGCGAGTGATTGTAATCATCATCTGTCGCAATCCTTGAGCGTTGAGCGCCATATCAACCGACTTCACTGTTCCTGTTATTGGAGAGTGAATATTTGCCGACATGAAACCTGTAGCTTCGGCAAGAAGATCTCCTGTTTTGACTTTGTCACCTTTGGCAACTTTAGCTGTGGCAGGTGCGCCAATGTGTTGAGCGAGTGGAATCATCACAACATCTGGTAGAGCCATTCTTTGTGACTTGGCAGCGCTACTCAATTTACTCTCCGACGGATGTACACCGCCTTTTGGAAATGTCTTCATAAATATTTTCGTTTGCTCTTATTCTACACTCTTTGACTCGGCCACTTTTGGAGCGCTCTCTGCAGCAGGAGCTTTTGGCGCTGCTGCAACTTTTGGAGCTTTGGGTAGTGGTTCCATATTTATAAGCTTGATTGCTCCAGTTGGGCACTCGGCAACGCACTTGCGACACAATTTACACTTCTGCGGATCGATGTACGCTAAGTTATTGGTGACGGTGATAGCCTCAAATGGGCACGCCTTGACGCACTTACCACAGCCGATACAGCTCGCCTTACAAGCTTTCATAGCCACGCCGCCCTTATCTTTTGATGAGCAGGCTACATATACGGCACGATTCTTAGGCCACTTTTTGCGCAACTCGATAATTGCTTTTGGACACGCCTTGACGCAGGCGCCGCACGCTGTACATAGATCGGGGTTAATCTCAGGAAGACCCGTCTCTGGATTAATGGTAATTGCACCAAAGTCGCACGAAACGGCACAGTCACCATAACCTAAACATCCATACGCACAAGCTGTTTCACCAACGTATAGTGATGATGCAACAGCACAAGATTGCGCGCCATCATAGATGTTGGTTTTAGGTCGCTTATCACACGAGCCACCACAGCGAAGTGTAGCAACTTGCGGCGCCTTTTCGGGTGCCACCTTTCCAAGATAAGCCGCTGCAGCCTTCATGGTGTCGGCGCCGCCAACGGGGCAGTAGAGCGCTGAAATGTCATCCTCTTGAACTAGAGCTCCCGCAAAGCCACGACAGCCCGCAAAGCCACAACCGCCACAGTTGGCACCAGGCAGCATCTTTTCAACATCGTCGATTCGAGGATCCTCTTCGACTTTGAACTGTTTTGCAATGTAGAACAGAGCTACGGCAGCAAAAACTCCTAACGAGCTAAGTACCAATACGGTACTCCAAAATTCTCCCATTATTTACTTTTCTATAGTGAATATAATTTGTTTGTCAAGTTTTGAGCGAAAGAGATATACTACACCAAAGTAGATAACCACCGACGCCAACGATATCAATGCAGCAATCCCCTCATTTAGACCAGCGGAGATAGCTGCGGTAAGTATACCGA
The DNA here is from genome assembly GCA_044433705.1 of Rikenellaceae bacterium. GTDB lineage: Bacteria > Bacteroidota > Bacteroidia > Bacteroidales > Rikenellaceae > Alistipes. Next base: position 25,793 of record JAWXTG010000016.1, read on the forward strand.
TTAACAAAAATAGGGGGACGATGTAGGCGATAACTACCGACATCATCCCCATTTTATAACTTATTGCAACCTCCACCTCGTCGCCAATATTATGGGTGTGGTTACTATCAATATTTACATAAACTTCGCGAGTTGAAGAGTCGACCATGCCACACTTCGCACGCGCTTGACACCCAGCACATGCACCCTGAGACTCAAATCCAATTCGAGCCTTACCTTCGCTAATCGAAAGTATAGTGCCGCTGTGTGTGAATCTGTTAGAAGCCATATTTGTTGGTAAGCGGCATAAGACGCTCATGACCAAATGTGCAGTTTGAGAGGCGTAGTACTGGGGGGAACTGGTACCGTTTCTTTTCAGCCTTCATTAGCATCGCGTGGATCTTCTCCACAACGTCGAAATCAAAACCTGCATTGACAATCTCCTCGCGATGTTGTCCCTTTTCGATCATGCGATATAGGATCGCATCGACAACTTCGTATTGAGGTATTATATCTGTATCTTTTTGATTTGCATATAGTTCTGATGATGGCTCTTTCTCTAGAATTGAGTCTGGGATAACATCACCATTAATTTTATTGATGTAGCGTGCAAGGTCATATATTTCACCTTTGTATAGGTCTCCAGTAATACTTATCGAACCCGAGGTATCACCGTATAGGGTGTTCATGCCAAGGGCATTTTCGGATTTATTAGATGAGTTTAGCAGGATATATCCATGCTTATTTTGGAGCGCCATCAGCATCAATGTTCGTATGCGAGATTGCATATTCTCCTCGGTAAAATCAAAGTCTGTACCTCCAATAACAGGTTTAAGGACATCGATCATTGTGTCATATGTAGATGTAATTGGAACTACGCTGTATTTGATATCTAGGCGATTAGCTAGCTCTATTGCGTCGTCGACAGAACTTTCAGATGAAAATTTTGAAGGCATCATCAGCGCCATAACATTCTCCTTACCCAATACGGCAGTTGCAATCGAGACGGCAACCGCGGAGTCGATACCTCCCGAAAGACCTACGCAGGCTTTCTTGTAGCCATTCTTCGCGAAGTAATCTTTGAGCCCGCAACAAGCAGCTTTGTAGAGCATCATATTGCGGTGGTTGTAGGATACAAAAGGTGGGTGATCAAGGCCGCTAGCGGTTGATTTAGTGTTATATACGCCGAAATCCTCCTCGAAGTTTTTAAGAAGTAGCACAAGTTCACCACTGCGGTTGAATATCCCCGATGAACCATCGTAGACTATGTCTGAGGCACCACCAACCTGATTTATTATAACTACATTTTTGCCACTTACAAATGTAATATTGCGCAAAGTTTCGTAACGATAAGATAGAATACCTTTGGAGTATCGGCGAGCGTTAATTGATATTATATGCTCTGCCTTAGGGTCGAATGTTGTAATTTTTCGCATATCGTCGCCTACAACAACCATGCAGCGCTCGCCATTTACGGTGATTGTGTCGCACCCTTTACCTCCGACAAGGAATCCCATCTCGCGACGAGCTGTAATAAATTGTTTGCTGATATACTTTACAACTTTTTTCTTGTGGATGTGCGCTGCGACCGACATTGTGCCCTCAGATGTGAGTAGAGGTAGTCCAACAAGTGCGTCGACAGTGTCGCAATGGAGTGCTATTTTGCGTAGAGCCTCTTCGCAAAGCTCCAGAAAAGTGGTCTTTGTTAAGAGGTCGAAAGCTGGAAGGCCACTAATGGCCTGCTCTGCAAAGATCACAAGGTTTGCAGACTCTTTTTTTGCTTTAACGATTGAGTCGATGATCTTTGTGGTGTTGCCATCAATATCGCCTATCGTGTAGTTTAGTTGAGGTAGAGCTATCTTCATCTCGAAAGGTTTGCTTTAAGTGGTGTGCGTGCAAAGGTACAAAAAAAATCGGCTCTGCGAACTCTTGTGCCCGATTTTTTTTATTTCGAACGTTTAGATTCTATAATTGAATCGATGTGAGCGCGAATCTGAGGGGTTGGATCTTGCCACCCTTCGGGCTTGATTACTTTGCCATCTTTGGGGTTGTAGTGAGGTTTTCCGTCGGGGAATAATTTGGCCATATTCGCACGTTGAACAATTGCGAAAAGCTCGTCGGGCTCCAATCCCATCTCTACCAAAGTGCCTAGGGCAAAGTATATTACGTCAATCATGGCATCAGCCTGCTCATAGATATCTTCGGCAACCAAGAATTCGGCAACCTCTTCGTTCATCCATTTTGCGCGGCTCAATGAGCGTTTGCGATCGATCATGCCTGGCTCTGCAGGTACTGGATGTCCGAATTTTTCGTGAAATTCACGAACATCATCCCACTCTTTTTTCATAATTACGTTGTTCTTTTTTTTGATTATAATTGCCAAAGATAGATATAAATTTTTGTAAAAAAAATAAAATTTAGAATTTAATATTTTTTATCAAGATCGTAACTAACAGTGGTGCGGTAGCCTTTTTTTCGTTTGAGATTTTGTTGGCGATTGATATACCTATATATTATAGGTAATAGCAAGCGTTGCTATCTCTTCACCATATTATACACCTCAGTTATTTTGTTGCACATTTCGCCCCACGAGAATCGTTTGCGCTCCTCTGTGATGTTTTTGCGGAAATGTTCGAGGGTCCCTTCGCTCCAGGCTTTTTCGATAGCCTCGGCGACGGAGCTGAATGTTGGTAGACATACACAACCCACCCTGCCGTTGGGGACAATTTCGGGGAGTCCTCCCACTGCTGTAACGATCATTGGCAGTGAGAAGTTGTAGGCAATTTGGGTCACGCCGCTTTGTGATGCGGTGTGGTATGGCAGAACAACAAAATCGGTTGCCGAGAAGTAGTATTTGACCATCTCGTCGGTGACAAAACCCTCATGCAGAATCACATCGTCGGTGATTCCATCGATCTTAATCTGAGATATGTACTTATCTTTAGATGAGTAGAACTCACCCGCGATAATTAATTTTCGGCCATCTAACTTGCCCTCTGCTTTGAGTTTACCCCACGCCTCGAGTAGGATGTCTAGCCCTTTGTAGTCGCGTATTAGCCCGAAGAACATGGCGTATTGTTGCGATGGATCGAGTTCAAGTTTTTTACAAGCTTGGAGACGATCCACGCGCTGCCCAAAATTCTCGAACATTGGGTGAGGCGAAAAGATTGCGGGGTGGTCGGTGTAGCACTTTAGCTCGGCGTGCACCTGTTCCGACATGTAGACGTAGCCATCTACGGCGCGCAGGAAGTAGTAGTTACATGGGTGGTCGATAAGGTGGTGTTCGTGCGGTTCGACATTGTCGATCTGGCAGATAACTTTGGTGTGCTTGTTTCCGCGTGCTATGCGAGCGATTGTTCCGAAGCATGGCGCCATAAAAGGTGTCCAATATTTTAATAGCACGAAGTCGGGTCGCTCGCGACGAATCTGACGCCCAATCTTGATCCAGTTGAATGGATTCATGGTGTTGATGCACCGAAAAATGCTGAGATCCTCGGGTGGAGCGGAGTCTACAGTTTGGCTCTTGCCTGGGAATAACAACTTGGGGTATTGTACCGTAAAGGTCTTAATATCAACTTGATCGCCACGACTCTGAAACTCTCGAGCCATGGTCTCCATAATCGAAGCTAATCCGCCTCTGTAAGGGTGAGCGGGTCCCACTATTGTAATTTTCATATCTCAGATGCTTTACACAAAAATAGGAAAAAAATGTGAATCTGCAAAATTATCACAGAAGTTTATGCATGAGAGCGCGTGAAATTTGGGGTGATAAATTTGCTTATGTGGTCGTTTTTTATTAACTTTGCATCTTACTTGGGCCTAAAAAGCAGTAAATTGAGAATAAAATTTATATAAATACTAATTAATCATTTTAAGATGGCAAACAAAGAAGCTACATTTTTTGGACACCCAATGGGGTTGTCGACCCTCTTTGCCACCGAGATGTGGGAGCGTTTCAGTTACTATGGAATGCGTGCACTTTTGGTGTTATTCCTGGTAGCGGGAATAGATGCAGGAGGTTTTGGATTGAGCCGTGATGAGGCGTATACCATTTATGGTATCTTCACATTCTTGGTTTACGTTACTCCGATGATCGGAGGTGTGCTGGCAGATAAGGTGCTAGGACAGCGAACCACAATATATATAGGTGGTATTACAATGGCTCTAGGTCAATTCCTGTTGGCTTTCTCGGCAATCAATAGTGGCAACCTTGAAGCTCGTCAATTTTGGTTCTTCGCGGGTCTTGGAGCGTTGATTTTGGGTAATGGTTTCTTCAAGCCAAATATCTCGACAATGGTGGGTCAGCTCTACGATGACAACGATCCTCGTAAGGATGGTGGTTTCACCATTTTCTATATGGGTATCAATCTTGGAGCCTTCATCGCACCACTAGTTGCTGGTTACTTGGGCGAGAACGTCGCTTGGCAGTATGGTTACCTATCTGCAGGTATTGGCATGTTGGTTGGTGTAACATGGTTCATCTGTCGCGCTGAGAAGACTCTAGGTCACATCGGTATGCCTCCAAAGTCGGAGGTTGGCCGCACATCGCTCAATATCTCTGATTGGACAAAAGTCGCAATCTACACGGTGGCGTTAGTAGGTGGCGTTGTTGGATTTATGGCTGGTTGGGGCGCAATGCCTTCAATAGCTCAAACAATCATTATGTGGGCTGTTGGTATTGCTGGTGGTGGATACCTTATTGTGTCGATCGTTCGTGGCACTGAGGATGTTGACCAGAGGAAACGCGTAGGTGTGATCTTAATCCTTGCTTTCTTTAATATCTTCTTCTGGGTAGGTTTCGAGCAGGCTGGTACAACATTCAATATGTTTGCACTTGAAAATACAAACCGTATGGTTTTTGGTTTTGAGATTCCAGCGTCGTGGTTCCAGGCTATCAACGCTATCTTTATCGTCGCTTTGGCTCCAGTATTCTCGCTTTTGTGGGTTGCTTTGGGCAAGAAAAAGCTCAATCCAAAGACTCCGTTCAAGTTCGCTTGGGGTATGATGCTTCTCTCTGTAGGTGCAGCAATTATGGCTGTCGCGGATGGAATTTCAAACGGTGGCGCTAATATCATTAAGGTTTCACCACTCTGGTTGACAATGGTTTACCTCCTATTCACAATGGGTGAGTTGTGTATCTCTCCAATCGGTCTTTCGATGATCACTAAGCTCTCTCCTCCAAAATTGGTCTCTACATTGATGGGAGTTTGGATGTTCTCGTTTGCTGCGGGTAACTTTGGTGCTTCGCAGGCTGAGAAACTGTCAGGAGCTGTTGAAGTAGCTATAGGTCAGCCTGTTAATGTATTCTGGTTCGTGTCGGCGATTACCGCTGTGGCTACCGTGTGCCTCTTCTTGCTAGGGCCATGGTTGAGCAAGATGATGAAGGGTATCAACTAATTTAGACTCTTATACGGTCGAATTTGCGTCTCTTGATTGCAAATATAGACTTGCTAAAAGGTGATTAATAATTATATATTAATCACCTTTTTACGTATCTTTCGAGATATTGTTAATGTAAATTTATTTAATTAAAAATGTAAATAATTGAAATATTTTTTATATTTTTGTGGCACCTAAAACTTAAAAAAATGAATGTGATAGAACGGATGCGTCGTTACGCTCTTTTTACTCTTGGTATTTTTGTTATTGCTTTGGGAATTAGTGTATTTATTCGTACCAATTTAGGTACTCCACCTTTTACGAGTACGCCATACGTATTTAGTCAGAATACATCGTTATCTGTCGGTACATATGTCTTTACGCTGTTTATGATCTGTATGCTCGTTCAGCTCATTTTGTTGGGCAAAAAGGGGATTGTAGAGAATCGATTTAACCTATTGGCGCAGATTCCAATATCGTTTCTGTTTGGATTTTTTACAGATTTAACTATGTGGATGCTTAGTGACTTTGCACCAGAGGGTTATGTAGTACGTCTAATGTCGCTATTTGTAGGTTGTGTTATTCTTGCCATAGGCATTAGTCTGGAGGTTGTGGCTAATGTCTTTATGACAAGTAGTGAATATACAATTCAGATTATCTCGAAACGTTTTAATAAGGAGTTTGGAGTGGTTAAAATGTTTTTTGACATCACATTGGTTACTCTTGCCGTTATTAGTTCGCTGTTATTCAGCTCGACGATAATAGGCGTGCGCGAGGGAACAGTTATTGCTGCCCTCGTTGTGGGGCCAATTGTGAAGATCACTATGCCTAGGCTTGGATTTGTGAGTCGTTGGCTAAGTGGATCGAAGAAATGACCGAACTGTTTTGAACAAAAGAAGTATTTTTATATTAATAAAACAGATGAAAAAATTAATTTTAAGTGTTGCAGTGTTGCTTTTAGCTGCGACCAGTGCTATGGCTCAATTCGATCCCATGGCGCCAATTGAGGTTGACGGAGATGTCAGGATTGGTAAAGTTCCTGCGGGATTGACCTACTACATTCGTCACAATGCGAAGCCAAAAGGACAAGCAGATTTTTATATCCTCACCAATGTTGGGGCGATCCAAGAGGAGGATGACCAGCAGGGTTTGGCGCACTTCCTCGAGCACATGGCATTTAATGGAACTGTGAATATGCCAGGGAAGGAGATGATCGAATACCTAGAGAAGATAGGTGTGAAGTTTGGTGTGAATCTAAACGCTGGTACGGGTTGGGATAAAACGACATATCTAATTAAGGATGTGCCTGTAACGCGCGAGGGTGTAATCGATTCTGCACTCTTGATTCTCCACGATTGGTCGAGCTTCATCGATCCACACGCTGCTGAGATCGACTCGGAACGAGGCGTGATAAAGGAGGAACTCCGCACGCGCGATAATGCATCGTGGCGTTCAGCACTTAATATGATCAGCACAATTGGTGGTGGTACACGTTACGAACACCGCAACCTTATCGGCTACCTCGAGGATCTCGAAACATTTGAACATGATGCACTTATTCGCTTCTATGAGTCTTGGTACCGACCAGACAATCAGACGATTGTGATTGTTGGTGATATCGATGTCGACCAAGTGGAGTCAAAACTTGTTGCGCTACTTTCGGATCTTCCTGTTCCTCCAGCGGATGCACCTCAGAAGGAGATCATCACTCTGCCAACTAACGAGGAGCCAATCATTTCGGTCTTTACCGACCCTGAGATGACTAGCTCGTCAATCTCACTATTTATCAAGGGTGAAGCTATGCCCAATGAGTATAATAATTTGCAACTGTATGAACTACAGAGTATTATAAAGACATTTATCTATAGTATGCAAAATGAGCGCTTGCGCGAAATTGCAATGCAGCCTAACGCTCCATTTACTGGCGCTCAGATGTATATTGGCTCTATCGGTGTAATTCCAACGCTCGACGCCGTATCGTTTAGCGTTGATACTAAGGATGGTCAACTCAACGAGGGCTTCGAGGCTCTATCGATCGAGATGGAGAAGACTCGTCGCTATGGTTTTAACCAAGGTGAATTTGAGCGTGCTCAGGCCAACCTAATGCGTCAGATCGAGCGTCAATACAACAATCGTAACGACCAATATAATGACTCTTACGTTCAACGCTACCTTGATAACTATGTGCTTAACACTCCAATTCCTGATGCTGAGACGGAGTTTAAACTCGATAGTATGATTATAAATATGTTGAGCGTCGAGGATATTAATGGCGTTGTTCAGCAGTTGATCACACCTCAGAATCAGGTGATTTTGGTTAATGCTCCCCAGCGCGAGGGGTTGGTAAATCCAACGCAGGAGGATATTTTATCTACAATTGCCAAGGTTGCAACAATGGAGGTGGAGGCCTATGAGGATAATGTCGTTAAGGTTCCATTGATCGATCCATCGGTGAAGCTCAAAGGGTCGAAAGTTAAAAAGGAGAAGATCAACGAGACGATGGGCACAACCGAGTGGACTCTAAAGAATGGTATACAAGTTGTGGTTCGTCCGTCGACTTTCAGAGCCGACGAGGTGCAGCTCAGCGCCAAAGCGTATGGCGGCAACGCGCTTGTTTCAGATGCCGATTATAACACAGCTGCATTCCTTGCGATGATCCTCAGCAAATCGGGAGTCTCTGAATTCTCGGCCACTGAGCTTAAAAAGCAGTTGTCTGGCAAGCAGGCTGTAGCTTCGGTGTGGTCTGGTGCATATACAAATGGTATTACTGCATCAAGCTCAGTTCAAGATATCGAGACAATGTTACAGCTGGTCTATCTTAATTTCACTGCACCTCGATTCAGCGAGGATGATTTCAACACCGTGATTGCGCAATATTACGACTATGCGAAGAATGCGAAGAGTGATCCAGACTATATTTTTAGTGAGTTTATGACTAAAACTGTATATGGCGACCATCCTCGTAAGCAGACCTTGTCGACAGATATGTTGGATGATCTTAAGTTCGAGCGAATGCCAGCGGTCTTCGAAACTCTATTCTCTGATGCCGATTCATTCCGCTTTGTGATTACTGGAAATGTCGATCTAGAGACCATCAAACCACTTGTAGAGAAGTATATAGGATCTCTTCCAACCAAAGGCAATGCCCTTGAGTTGACCGACGATGGTGTTAGATCGGTAACGGGTCAAGTGGACGAAGAGATCGAGGTTTCGATGTCTCAACCTAAGGTTAGTGTCTACTATAACTTTACAAGTGATTATGATTTTTCGCTTAAGAACCAATTCATTGCGCAGTATCTATCAGCTGCTCTAAGCAACCGTTATCTCACATCGGTCCGCGAGGAGAAGGGTGGTACCTATGGTGTGAGCGTCAATGTTGCTGTCGGAGCCATTCCCGAACCATCGTTAACACTTCAGATTCAGTTTGATACCAACGAGCAGATGGCAGATGAACTTTGTGAAATTATCGAGGCGGAGCTAGTGGAGATGGCTGCAACAGGCCCATCGGCTGAGCAGATGAGTAAGAGCCGTGAGTTTATGGTGAAGAGCTTCGAAAATAGCCTTGAGAAGAATAATTCGTGGGCAGGTTACATCCACGACCTATATACTTATGGCTATAACTCAGCTGAGGAGAGTCGTGCATTGATCGAATCAATAACAATTGACGATGTTAAGGCTATGATGCAATCTATCCTCGATGAGGAGAATAAGATTAAGGTTATGATGCGTCCCGAGACCAAGTAGTCATAACCGCTATTTGGAGACGAGCTAATAGCTCTAAGGTATTAATAGTCACTATATTGATCAAATTTATTTGAATCAACATATTGACTATTAATATTTTAAGTATCCTGTAGGTGTTTGATCCCACAAGTCGAAGAGGGAGTTTAGGTTACACCTACAATGTCACCTTGATGTACTGTGCGCCACTTTCGATTGCGGCTTGGATTCCCACTACGGAGTCTTCGAAGATCAGCGCTTGATCTGGAGTGATACCTTCGCGATTCATCGCTTTGATGTAGCATTCGGCCGAGGGTTTACTATTTTTCACGTCGGCGCCTGTGAGCAGACCATCGACCTTGTCGCCTAGTGCGAGGTGGTTCATCACATTTTTGATGTTGATGGTCTGGCCTGTTGAGACGATCCACACTTTGCCACCTTGCGCTCTGAATGATTGGGCGAAGTCCCATAGAGGCTGGTTGAGTTTGACCGTGTCGAAATGGTTTGGGTAGATCTCGATCTTACGACGACGCATTCTGTCGATCTCGTAGGAGTCGGTGAATCCCAATCTACGCATAAATTCTCCGCAGCGCATGCCGAAAAACTCTTTGAGGTATTGCTCCTCGTCGAGGTCGAAATTTACCTCTTTCAATACATCTCTGTAAGCGCGATAGTTGGCTTGGCGAGTATCAACGAGTGTTCCGTCGAAGTCAATTAAAAGTAATTTAATCTGCATAATTTATCTATTTTTAGTAAATAACTAGTCGAATGATTGCATGCCCGATTGTGCAATTTTTATTATTCGTTGGTACTCTTCGGGCGTGAGCTCCATAAAAAAGTAGTGTATTGGGTCGACCCTCATACCGTTATAGCTCACCTCGTAGTGGAGGTGGGGGGTGATTGAGAGTCCTGTGTTGCCTGAGCGAGCAATGATGTCGCCACGCTTAACCTTTTGACCACGCCCAACGGTTGTCGAGTTGATGTGGCTGTAGGAGGTGGTGTAGCCGTTGCCATGGTCGAGAGTGATCTCTTTGCCCGATGTGGAGTTGGTTGTGACGCTTTTGACCACTCCGTCGGCCGTTGCAAAGATACGGGTGTTTTCGGGGATCGTAAAATCGACACCTTGGTGTGATTTTAGAGTTTTGTAGAAGGGGTGCATGCGCATTCCATACGACGCAGTAAGTAGCGTAAGTTGGCTATTTGCAATGGGTTGGATAGCGGGTATGTTACGTGATTTTTCACCCATAGCCTCGGTGTTCTGCTGCATCACATCGGCGCTACGACTCAATTTTGACATCTGCTCTTCGGCCTTAGCAAGCCTTTTGCTGAGTATCTTCTCCAACTCTTTGTTCGACTGCGTGAAGATCATTTCGTACTCCTCGAGTCGGCTGTCGTTGTAGTTGGAGTCGAAATTATATGGTTCAGACTCGAACATCGTGCGGAATATCTCCTTGTCGCGCAGCTCGATATTCTCCAAGACTAGTTCGAGCGAGTCGTATCTTGCGAGTAGTGCATCATATTGATCTTCAAATTTTTGAGATGTTCGCTTGAGGTGATACTCATGCGGTGTGTCGAAGAATATCGAGAAGCCCGCATAGTATAACATCGCAGCCCCGATCCACGCCAAGGAGTGGATCGTAAGCTTTGCAAGGTTGCTATTTCTGCGTTTGCGAGCCTTTAATTTTTGATATTTGCTTCTATTTGCCATACTCTAAACTATCAATAACTTCATACTCAGTCGATTTGATATCCTCCATGAGTCGGGTGTACTCTTCGTTGGTCATGTTGCGATCGAAGTAGTTGATCGGATTCACAACATTACCTTTATATATAACCTCGTAGTGGAGGTGGGGGCCAACCGAACCGCCCGTAGAACCAACTTCGCCGATGAGCTGTCCTCGTTTGACGCTGTCGCCCTTCTGTACAAGACGTTTGCTGAGGTGTGCGTAGCGAGTTTTGTAGCTATACTCGTGGTTGATTAGCACCTCTTGTCCATATCCGTGTCGCGCTTGTCCCTGGGCGCTCTTCTCGACCACGCCATCACCCGTTGCAAAGATTGGTGTTCCTTTGTCTGATCCTAAGTCGATACCTTTATGCATGATCCACCTTTTATATATGGGGTGCATGCGCATTCCGAAGTGACCAATTGATTTCAGTTTGGTGCGATCGATAGGCCAGATTGCAGGCAGCGCAGCGGTCATGTCCTCCTTGTTTTGCGCCAATCGCTGTAATTCGTCGAACGAGAGAGAGTTGCTGTATAAATTTTTTGCAAGATTATCGATTTTTCTCCATGAATCGGTCATAATTGGAGAAAAAGTGCTATTTTGTAGCTCGAGGTACTTTGAATCGGGGTATGGAACTTGCGTGTTTTGGACATTGAGAGTGTCGACGCCGAAAAGTGAACGATAGACATTGTTGTCGCGATGCGAAATTTCGGAGAGTCGGCTCTCGGCGGCAGCAATGCGATTGTTCAGCAGATTGTACTTTATCGTCAATTCGCTATTCTTCTTGTTGATTGCGTGCACCTTAGGGGTGTAGAAAAATTGTGAAAATAGGGCGTTGGCAATCGAAATCAGGATAAATCCAATGAGAATTTTTCTGATACTAGAGTAGGCATTCATCCTCCAAGAGCCGTTTTCTTGACTCTCGACAGATGGTTTTGACTCTATATTTTGATTTTTTTGTGCCATTTAATAAAAAAACTATCCTATTTATAATGCAAAATTAGCTTAAATTGTCTAATTTTGCAACCTATAAGCGAAACAAAAGAAACGAATTTAAAATATTTTATGGAATCGAACAAGGTAAGAGAGCATTTTCTCGACTTTTTTGCGAGCAAAGAGCACGCAATCGTCCCCTCTGCACCAATGGTTGTTAAGGGCGACCCAACACTAATGTTTACCAATGCTGGTATGAATCAATTCAAGGATATCTTCCTTGGAAACGCCCCTCGCAAGTGGGCTCGTGCCGCCGATACTCAGAAGTGTTTGCGTGTGTCGGGTAAGCACAACGACCTCGAGGAGGTTGGTCACGATACCTACCACCACACAATGTTCGAGATGCTTGGTAACTGGTCTTTTGGCGACTACTTCAAGCGCGAGGCTATCGATTGGGCATGGGAGCTCTTGACGGGAGTCTATGGTCTCGATAAGAGCCGTATGTACGCTACCGTATATGAGGGTAGCCAGGAGGATGGAGTGCCATTCGACCAAGAGGCATACGACATGTGGAAGCAGTATCTCGACGAGGACCATATAATAAAGGGTAACAAGCACGATAACTTCTGGGAGATGGGCGAGACTGGTCCATGTGGTCCATGTAGCGAACTTCACTACGACCTGCGCGACCAGGCCGATATCGACGCTGTGCCAGGCAAAGATATGGTCAACATGGGTCACTGCTTGGTGATTGAGATTTGGAATCTTGTATTTATGCAGTTCAACCGTAAGGCTAACGGATCGTTGGAGCTATTGCCCGCGAAGCATGTCGATACAGGTATGGGTTTCGAGCGCCTATGTATGATTCTTCAAAATAAGAAGTCGAACTACGACACCGACGTTTTCCAGCCAACAATTAAGAATTTGGCCGCAATGTCGGGCAAGGAGTATGGAGCGGATGAGAAGGCCGATATCGCAATGCGCGTTATTGCCGATCACCTGCGTGCAATCGCATTCTCGATTGCAGATGGTCAGTTGCCATCGAACGTGAAGGCGGGTTATGTTATTCGTCGTATCTTGCGTCGTGCGGTTCGTTACGGCTACACATACCTATCCTTCACCGAGCCATTTATCTGCCGTCTGGTTGCAGGTTTGGTTGATCAAATGGGCGGTCAATTCCCTGAGCTTAAGGCTCAACAGGGGCTCGTTGAGCGCGTTATTGAAGAGGAGGAGGCATCGTTCCTTCGCACCTTGGCTACAGGTATCACACTGCTTGATGGTGTGATTGCAGCTTGCGGAGGCAAGATCTCGGGCAAAGATGCCTTTGTTTTATACGATACCTATGGATTCCCGATCGACCTAACGGAGCTTATCGCTAAGGAGCAGGGTGTTGAGGTCGATCTTGAGGCCTTCGAGAAGGAGTTGGCTGCACAAAAAGAGCGCTCGCGCAATGCGGCAGCTGTAGATGCTGACGACTGGCAGGAGCTGCTTGCGATCAAGCAGAGCGAGTTTGTTGGGTATGACTCACTTCGTTGCGAGGTGAAGATTGCGCGTTATCGTCGTGTGACAACTAAAAATAAGACCGTATTCCAATTGGTATTTGACAAGACTCCGTTCTACGGAAATTCTGGTGGTCAGCTGGGTGACAGCGGATATATCGAGAATGCAACCGAGAAGATCGAGATCCTATCGACCGAGAAGGAGAATGGCCAAAATGTACATATCGTAGCTAAGTTGCCTGAGAGTTTGGAGTCTACATTCGTAGCACAGGTGTGCGAGTCGACTCGTCAGAGTTCGGCAAACAACCACACTGCAACCCACCTTTTGCACCACGCATTGCGCGAGGTGTTGGGTGAGCATGTCGAGCAGAAGGGTTCGTTGGTAAGTCCCGAGAATCTTCGTTTCGACTTCTCTCACTTCCAGAAGTTAACCCCAGAAGAGCTTCGTGCAGTGGAGGTTAAGGTCAATGAGGCTATTCGTGCCAACGCTCAACTCGACGAAAATCGAGAGGCAACTCAAGAGGAGGCTGCAGCAAGTGGCGCAATGATGCTATTTGGCGAGAAGTATGGCGACAAGGTTCGTATCGTTCGCTTCGGCGATTCAGTTGAGCTTTGTGGAGGTACCCACACATCGGCAACGGGTAATATTGGTCTCTTCAAGATCATCTCGGAGAGTGCTATCTCGGCAGGTGTTCGTCGAATTGAGGCTACCACTGGTGCAAATGCCGAAAAGATGATCTATATTGCTGAGGATATAATTAAGAACATCTCTTCTCACGTAAATAATCACCAGGTGTTGCAGGCGGTCAAGAAACTCGTTGAGAGTCACGATACTTTGTCAAAAGAGGTTGAGGCGATGCGCAAGGAGCAGACCGAGGAGTGGGCAAACAAACTGCTTGAGAATACACCAGAAAAGGATGGGGTAGTTCTAATTAGTGGTGTTGCACCTCGTATGGGTGATTTCCAAAAAGATGTGGCTTACAATTTGCGAGCTAAGGCTAAGAATGTGATCTACGTAGCTGGATCAAACGCTGGCGAGAAGCCAATGCTCACCATTATGTTGGGTGACGATATTGTTGCTAAGGGCGTAAACGCAGGTCAGATTATCCGCGAAGCGGCTAAGTTGATGCAAGGTGGTGGCGGTGGTCAACCATTCTTTGCAACCGCGGGAGGTAAAGATATGGATGGCTTGCAAGCTGCTGTAGATAAGGCTGTTGAGCTAATTAAAGAGAAATTGTAATTTATAAATATAAAGTTTGTAATGGAAAATAAGAAGGTATTACTAATGATCCTCGACGGTTGGGGAAAGGGTAAACAAGACAAAGCGGATGTGATCTTCCAGACACACCCAAAGTATATCGAGTCGATGACTGCAGCCTATCCAAATGCTGAGCTTCGTACGGATGGCGAGAATGTAGGTCTGCCCGAGGGACAAATGGGTAACTCGGAGGTGGGTCACCTCAATATTGGTGCGGGACGTGTTGTATATCAAGATCTTGTCAAGATCAACCGTGCTTGTGCAGATAACTCAATCATGCAAAATCCCGAGATCGTAAAGGCTTTTGAGTATGCTAAGAGCAACGGCAAGAGCGTTCACTTTATGGGTCTTGTATCGAATGGTGGTGTGCACTCTTCGCTTGATCACCTCTTCAAATTGTGCGACATTTCGGCTCACTACGGCATCGATAACACCTTCATCCACTGCTTTATGGATGGTCGCGATACCGATCCTCGCAGCGGTAAGGGCTTTATCGAGGCGTTGGAGGCGCACACAGAATCTTCGGCTGGTGTGG
Source organism: Rikenellaceae bacterium (assembly GCA_044433705.1). Lineage (GTDB taxonomy): Bacteria > Bacteroidota > Bacteroidia > Bacteroidales > Rikenellaceae > Alistipes. Next base: position 40,820 of record JAWXTG010000016.1, read on the forward strand.
TAGCTTCGATCATTGGTCGCTACTACGCGATGGATCGCGACAAGCGTTGGGATCGTGTGAAGAAGGCTTACGATCTATTGGTTAGTGGGGTAGGCGAGGCGTCAACCGATATGGTGGTGTCGATGCAGGCATCTTACGACGCTGATGTAACCGACGAGTTTGTCAACCCAATCTTCCGCGCTAACGAGAGTGGCGAGGCTGTTGGTCGTATCGCAGAGGGCGATGTTGTGATCTTCTTCAATTATCGTAACGACCGCGCGAAGGAGCTTACAACAGTTCTAACGCAAGAGAGTATGGAGGCTGAGGGCATGACTACTATTCCTCTCTATTTCTGCACGATGACCCCTTACGACGCTAAGTTCCAGGGCCTACATATCCTCTTCGATAAAGATAACGTGGCCAACACAATTGGTGAGTATGTGTCGTCTAAAGGGCTTTCGCAGTTGCGCATTGCCGAGACTGAGAAGTATGCTCATGTGACATTCTTCCTCAATGGAGGACGTGAGTCTGAGTTCGAGGGCGAGGAGCGTATTTTGGTGTCGTCGCCTAAGGTTGCAACCTATGATCTTCAGCCAGAGATGAGCGCTTATGCCGTTAAAGATAAGTTAGTTGAGGCTCTTGCAACTCAGAAGTTCGACTTCATTTGTTTGAACTTCGCTAATGGCGATATGATTGGCCATACAGGAGTTTACGAGGCTATCCAGCGTGCAATTTTGGCTGTCGACGAGTGCGTTGAGGCTGTTGTTGAGACTGCAAAAGCTAATGGTTATGAGGTAGTTATGATCGCCGATCATGGTAATGCTGATAATGCAGTTAACGCCGACGGTTCGGTTAATACAGCTCACTCACTTAACCCAGTGCCAATCGTTGTTGTGTCGGATCGTGTTAAATCGGTTCGCAACGGAATCTTGGCCGATGTTGCGCCAACACTCCTAACGCTTATGGGATTGGAGCAGCCAGCAGATATGACAGGGGATTCTCTAGTGGAGTTGTAAAAAAAAAGAAGCCGACTAGCAAGGTCATTTTCGGCACTTCCCTCCGCTTTTTAATCCTCACGTACTGAAAGTACCCTGCGGTTAAAAATGCTCGCGAAGCCCCAAAACTAACCTCGCTATCCGACTTCTCCAAGAAATGGTGGGTGATTATCTTCCAAGGAAAAGATAGCGGTTAATAAATGTATATTTGTTAACCGCTACCTTTTTATAATAATATATCTATATTACCGCCCAATTGAGTAGCAGTCGAATCCGTGCTCTGCAGCCTCCGCTTTGTCGTAGATGTTGCGTCCGTCGAAGATAACCTTCTGAGACATTATCTTGTTGAGGATCGCCCAGTTAGGCATGCGGAACTCCTTCCACTCGGTCACCAGCAAGAGAGCATCTGCATCTGATGCAGCATCATACATATTGTCGCTATACTCAACTTTGTCGCCAACTCTGCGTCGGCACTCTGCTATCGCTATCGGGTCGTATACTTTAACATTGCCCCCTGCGGAGACGATCTTATCGATGAGGACCAAAGATGGAGCTTCGCGCATGTCATCGGTCTCAGGCTTGAACGCCAATCCCCACATTGCGATCTTTTTACCTCTGATATCGCCTCCGAAATATTTTATTAACTTCGTGAATAGCAGCTCTTTCTGGCGCTCATTGACCTGCTCAACAGCCTGTAGTAGACTCATCTGGTAGCCGTTCTTTTCGGCCGTTTTAATTAGCGCTTTCACATCCTTCGGGAAGCACGAGCCGCCATATCCACAACCAGGGTAGAGAAATTTTGATCCAATGCGACTATCCGATCCAATTCCCTTGCGCACCATATTTACATCGGCGCCAACCAATTCACATAGATTGGCAATATCATTCATAAAGCTAATGCGAGTTGCAAGCATAGAGTTTGCGGCATACTTAATCATCTCAGCACTAGGGATATCTGTAAAAATCAATCGGTATTGACTCATCATAAATGGCTTGTAGAGACGCTCCATAATTTGCTTGGCGCGATCAGATTCTACACCCACCACCACTCGGTCGGGCTTCATAAAGTCATCTATTGCATCGCCCTCTTTTAAGAATTCGGGGTTCGATGCCACATCAAACTCAATGTCGACACCCCTCGTTGCAAGTTCCGCCTCGATTGTCGCCTTCACCTTCTGCGCTGTGCCAACAGGAACAGTGCTTTTGGTCACCACCACCACATACTTATTGATGTTTTGGCCAATTGTGCGAGCGACATCCAATACATATTTCAAATCAGCGCTGCCATCTTCGTCTGGAGGTGTCCCCACAGCGCTGAAGATAACATCGACATCATTTATGCATTCGACCAAATTTGTCGTGAAGTTAAGGCGTCCTGCCTTATAATTGCGGCGAACCATATCTTCTAGGCCAGGTTCATAGATTGGTATCACACCGCTCTTTAGAGCCTCAATCTTCGAGGCCACAAGATCTACGCATGTGACATTAATACCCATCTCTGCGAAACAGGTTCCAGAGACTAGACCTACATAACCAGTTCCTACTACTGCAATATTCATATATCTATATTTTGTTGTAAAACTCTTTGTACCAAGATATTGTCTGTGCTACGCCCTCTGCTATGGGGGTGCTGGGGTGAAATCCGACCTCACGTTCCAGGCGCGATGTGTCGGCCGAAGTTTGGTAGACATCACCAGGTTGCATAGGTAGAAATATCTTCTCAGCTGTGCGACCAATTGCCCCCTCGATCGCCTCGATGAACTCCATTAATTTGATCGGTTGCGAGTTGCCTATGTTATATAATTTATACGGCGCAAGTGAACTACCTGGGTCGGGATTATCGCCACACCACTCACTATTTGGGGCAGGGACGGTATCGATAACACGTATAACACCCTCGACAACATCGTCGATATAGGTGAAATCGCGCAACATATCTCCATTGTTAAAGACCTTGATTGGTCGGTCGTTTAGGATTGCATCCGAGAATAGAAATGGCGACATATCGGGGCGGCCCCATGGTCCGTAAACAGTGAAGAATCGTAGACCTGTCGAGGGAATATTGTAGAGATGGCTATATGAGTGAGCCATCAATTCATTTGCCTTTTTCGTTGCTGCATAGAGACTTACGGGGTGTGCAATGCTAACCTCTTCGCTGAAAGGCACCTTTGAATTGAGTCCGTAGACACTACTCGAGCTAGCGTAGACCAGGTGCTTCACACCATTGTGGCGACACCCCTCCAGAACATTGAGAAAGCCACACACATTGCTCTGAGCATAGGCGTGAGGATTCTCCAAAGAGTAACGAACACCAGCCTGTGCAGCCAGGTTGACCACAACATCAAACCCACCATTTGCGAAGAGCATCTGCATCGCCTGGGTATCCTCGAGGTTCATGCGGATAAAGCTAAAATTAGGGTAGCTCGCGCTAGATGTATATTTGAACCACTCTACAGCTTCGCGCTCGATGCCAAGCATCTGCAGTCGACCAAATTTTAAGCTAACATCGTAGTAATCATTGATATTATCAAGACCAACAACATCCTCTCCGCGCTCCAACAATTGCCGACAGACAAACGAACCAATAAACCCAGCGGCCCCTGTAACTAAAATCTTCATTACGCTATATCCTACTTATAATCAATAATTTGTAAACTATAATAAAACGAGCCAAGCCCCTTAAACTGAGGCTTCGCTTTCACAAAGATACTATTTTTATATTGATTCTGATTACTCCGCACTAAAATTAATTAAAAGCCAAAGACATTTAAACCCAATTCGAATTACATCTAACAATCAATTTTAGTAGTATATATTAACTTCGGTTTGGTAATTCGGTGATTTGCTGGAGAGGCAACCGCAGGTTGACGCAAAATAAATGTGTTATAATAATTTTTGAGAGTTTACTCTCATGGAATTATTATAACACATTTATTGAAAGGAGCTGCAAGCGACCAGCAAATCATCGCTGGGTTTACACCCGCGCAGGTGTTATCTGCGCCCGACGGAGTCAGTTGTAAACGTACGCGACGGAGTTGTAAACGTACACGACGGAGTAAAAAAAACTTCTCACCTAATCAGCCGAGTAAGTTGCGTGATTAGTCGTGTTGCAAAGTCATATCCGCTCTTGATGAGTGTGATTATCACCATGGCCTGTTCATACTCTTGGCGAAGTAGTTTAAGCGTTGGTAGCAGATTTACCTTGTATGTGGTCCACGAAGCTATTGCAAGTGCTGATCCCGTGATCGCAAGTGCAAGTGGGAGTGAGTTGATAAGGTCGGCAAACCATATCACAAAGGCCGATAGCAACAGCATGATCGCAGCGAATGCCAAAAGTGCTACGATCATTGTCGATATCACGAGGTTCGATTGGCGCTTACGCTCCACTATTCAGGCTTGCAGTTGCATGCAGGATCTTCGCAGCTGCAGATCTCTTCGGGGTGGTGCGACGCAATAAATGCGCGAAGCTGCTCCAGCTCCTCCATGATCTTTTTGTGAATGTCGCCCTTGCCCAGTTTGCACCCTTTGTGATGCAGTAGACATGTGATTGCCGATCCTAGCGCAGCTCCCCCTAGTAGCGAGATGATGATTGAAGTGTTGTTTTTCATGATGTGTAGTTTTTTTAATAACAATCATCACATAACAAATATTAAACCACTTTTTCTAGAGTCATAACCTTCTGGTTCTCATCGGCCTCCTTGTGGTGGACGACCTCCGCAGAGCTGATTGGAATATGGGTGTGGCGATATGTCGCGGGAGTTTGATTATACGATCTTTTGAATAGCTTTATGAAGTGCGATGTGTTTGGAAATGAGCACTCTTCGCCAATCTCGGCTATCGACTGACGCGTCGATATTAGTAGCAGTCGTGCGTGGCTTAAACGTTGGCGTAGAAACCATTGGTGGGGCGATGTGTCGAAGATTCGTTTGAACTCTTTTTTGAACGATGTGAGCGATCTATTGCACATTATTGCAAGTTTTCCGATTGGAATATCGTTGAAAGTATTGGCGTAGATGACCTGCTCAAATGAGCTTTTGTCAAGATCTATACAGCTCAGTACCTTGCTCTTAAGGCAGTTGTCATCTTGTGATATAATGCGGTATATTAGCTCTGTCATCTTTATGTTTTCGGCGGCTTGGTCGTGAGTGAAGTTGTCGTCGTAGAGATAATCTATTGCGCTGTTGATGAAATTCTTGAGAAATTGTGGAGATGATAGAACCAGTGAGTTGCTTGTGCGGCACTTCTCGCAGCAGTGGTTGTTGGTGATGTTGAGATTGTAGGTGACGCTAAATGTTGTGATCATCTGCTTGAGCTCCTCCGAACTGAAGTAGAAGAGTATCTGCTCGAAGTGTGAAAATTTTTCAGATACATTCTCGACGTGGTGTGCTCCCTTACCCATGAAAAATATGTCACCACGCCGCGCAAGTAGCGAATTATCACCATCATAGATGTATTTCTCTCCTCGGACAATGTAGCCGATAGCGTGTCGCGATATGTTAATCGACTCTATGCCGCTATTCGACGACGTGCTAAATCTTACAATTTTTGGTTGACTGTTTTCTTGATCGTTCATTTGTTTCATACGCTATTTTTTTTGTTGATTTTGGAATTTTTCGGGCGCAAGTTAAATAATAAATTGCAACTATACAATAATAAATTGTATATAAATTCACAAATATCCAAAAAATCAACAAAAAGACTCTATTGTGTTAGAGCAGATCGAGCGTATGATGCAACTTATCAATATATTCATAAATGATTTGTTCTGCTTGCGACTCTGAGAGCGCTTCAGCGCAATACCTCATTTTTTTATCGTTGTATGAAAAAATCTGACTGTCAACTAAGTTTGAAAGGCTAACTTTCACCTCAGCATCTTTCCGAAATAGCTCTACCATAAAATAGTCATCGTTAATTTTATCTGCTTTATAGTAGCGTATATCAAAGGTTATGCGGCGACTGTTATTCTCTATAACAAAGCATCTATCGTTATAAAACCATATATTCCAACCGTCGAGCGGCATCCTATTTTTAAATCTATTAGTCCACTCGAGATATTTTTTATAACAACTAAAGCGAGCATATGTAGTGGCTTTTGTTTTGGGGATAAGTATCCACTCGCCACTCCATATCTGGATAATCTTATTCTCGCAGTACTTAAGGTATCGCGCCTCCTTAGCAAATTCGTATAGCTCACTGCTGATATTAACACTTGGCGTTAAATTGTCTATCATCTGCATCAGAGCCAAATTAATATCACTGCAGTTTGCTAACTCATCGAATAGCTCTTTAAACTTATCACTGTTGGCAGTGATAAGGTGTTGCCAATGCATAGGCTTAGTTGCAAATGAGAAGTTCGTATGACCAGTGAACTTTTTAGGATACTCGCATAAGCTCTTTGTGATCAGTGCCCTTCGTATTAAGTCTGTTGCATAGCATCTATCTTGCGTGCCAAAAAGAGATGTGAATATCCGCCAGTAAATATCAAACTGAGCCATGTCGCCTTTATGGCAATTAGACCAATTGATTAGTGTTAGAATTTCACCGCTAAATATTTGATGTGATTCAGCTCTCCAAAATCTATTTTCAACCTCTCCTCTGTTCTCGATAGATAGGTATATTTCAAATTTTTCTCGCAGCTCTTTACTAAGTAGCATGGTATACTTATCATTTAGCCCCTCGATATTTATTAAAGTTGCAATATCACTCTCTATTTGCTCCTTTATTAGAGATACTGCTTGGAAAACAGTCTCCTTAACAGCCTTTGATACTCTATCAATTTTTGCAATGTTTTCGAATGTCTGCTTTACCCTTAACTTATCTTGGGTTGTGGCATCTGGGAACTTGCTAAAAAATAATACAACAGGCAAAAGTCTAAACCAGACCACTTGGTCGTTCTGTCTGTTGGGTGATAACCAACTTTTACACTCCGCAAACAGACCACTCTCCCCAAACAACTCTTTTACAATTTTAAAATAGCGTTCGAGCGTATCGGGGCTAATGTTGAGTAGATCTCCATAGCTAAAACTCGCACTCTCTTGCACCTCTTTAAATGAAGTCTCATCCGCAGATTCCAACATAACAACCCAACGAAGAAACTCCATTACGCCACTATCTGCCGTGTCATTCGGTGAGCATTTGTTGATCCAAAAATATTGTTCAATACTCTCCCATAAGGTGTCACTTGCTTTATATTTATTGACATAGTGAGGCTTCAGGTTCTCTGCTGCGGAAAGCGGCTCACCCGTAGTATTTATAACTACAAATGTCTCTTCGCCAGATTTTCGGCTCCCCATATCGTAATACATAAATGTGAGCTTTGTTGCGATATATGTTGCAAATTCTGCTAAATCTGCATACTCATTAAGCTTTTTATCTATAATCACAAGAGCATTAATTATGCTTTGAACGCTTGGATCTTGGTCATATTCAGTGAAGTACCAACTGCTATGTGTGATTAAATTTTTTACGTCACCACTCTGATTGTCTTGGCTTATAAAGAATTTGCAAACTAAATCACTTAAGAAATATAGCGACGACTCTCTGATGGAGTATTGGAGATATGGCTCTTTATCATCGTCGAGCTCATAATCTGAGATTAATACTCTTCTTAAACTGTTGTCGTTGAGTCGTCTGTTCAACACTCCGATAAGTAGGTAGAGTGTCGTTATACGTTGTTGCCCATCGCAAAGTTGAAGATATGTATCAGGTTCTTCATAACCATATATTAGCCCCAAGCTAAGATCGACTCCCCCTTTATTTTTAAATTGATTATATAGATTCTCGATAAAGTTTGAGACTAAATCGATCTTCTTATCAGTATGTACGGGGTCTCCCCAGCAGTAATCTCGCTGTAGATCTGGGATTATAACTCGTCTATTACCGCTAAATAGCTCCGATAGAGTATAAGTTTCGCCAGTTATCATATTTATTTTACTCTTCATTGTAGTACTTTTCAAATGCCTTTACTATTTTTTCTCTATTCTCCGCTATATCAGAGCCTATCCACTGTCTTTTTGCAAATGTATATATGGTGTGCAGTAGGTGGCGACTTCTAAATATATCCTCAACGACTGGCTCGAAAAATATTTGCTTCTTTTTTTCGAAAGATCTATCATTAAATTTAGAGTTCTCATTTTTGTAGAGTAAAACCAAATTCCCTATGCTATGTTCCGTCGTAGTGATAACTCTCTTGTCAATGGTTGCCGTAATAGAGTCTCAGGGCAAACGCATGAAAAAAAATCATGCTGACTTTCGAAAATGCTCATAAATTAAAATGTGTAATTCGCTAAAAATAAGCTAATTATAATTTGCATACCTCGCTAAAATTTCGTATATT
>JAWXTG010000017.1:0-46285 GCA_044433705.1 Rikenellaceae bacterium
CTCACGATGGACACCCTTGTCTTTGGCTATGCGCTTCCCACTATCAGGGCACGCTCGGGACTTACACCCGTTAGAGTTCGCCCATGCTGGGCGAACCAAAAAATGTCCCGAGATCAACGACCTCGGGACTATTAATTTATATTAGCTATCTACTACTTGAAAGTGTAGCGGATGCTAAGTAGAGCTGACCAAGCAGATACTGAAGATACATACTTACCTGAGCTAGGAGCTGAGTAAGTGTATTGGCCAGTAGATGTGCTGTAAGAAAGAAGCTGAACGCTGCTCATGTACTCATAGTTACCCCACTCGCGGTTGATAAGGTTACCAAGATTCTCAACGTCAAGACCTAGGGTCAATGTGTTGCGGTTACCGTTAACGTTCAAGTAGAAGTCTTGAGCAACTTTCAAGCTGAATGTGTTGTGCCATGGAGCAACTGCACCACCACGCTCAGAGTACTCACCCTTGATAGAGCTTAGGTACTTGTCGCCGTTGATGAAGTCAGCAAATGCCTCCTTGTTGTCATCGTCAGCGAAATCCATGCTAGCCAACTCTGAGTCTGTTGGAACATAAAGAAGGATCGCGTTACCACCATCACCTGTCACGTTACCCATTGTGTAAGAGTAGCGAGAGTAAGAGTAACCACCGTAGTAACCTACGTGTGCACCCTCGTAGTATAGACCTACTGAAGTTGCGAAGTTGTTGCCATACTCCTTGCGGTAGCTAGCGTTAACCAATACGCGGTTTGGAGTTACGAATGAAGAGTAACCCAACTCCTGCGAGTTAGAACCGTTAACACTGTAAGTAGGACCACTGTAGTATGAAGATGAAACTTGGTCACCAGTACCGTCAGTTACACTCTTAGCGTTAGAGTATGTATAAGATGCAGATAGGTTAAGACCGAAATCGAATGACTTCTCAACCTGTGCTGAGATCGATGCGTAGTAACCGTTGATGTCAGAGTTAGTCAAGTAGTATGGAGCAACTGTTGAACCATCGCTATTCTTGATATTCTGGCTTGTCCACGATGTACGAGCCTCAGGCTCACCTGGAAGCTGTATACCACCCTCAAACTCTTCGATACCCAATTTTTGAGTAATTACAGAGTTTAGATCCTTGTTGTAGATTCCCTCCAAAGTGAAGTGGAAGCCGTTAGAGAGATTAGCCTCGAATGCCAAAGATGATTTCCATGTAGATGACATCTTAAGGTTTTTATCCATGATGGTTGTTGCAGTTGGCGCTGAAAGCTCACCAGACTCGAATGAACCACCGTAAAGGTTCTCAAGAATTTGATCATAATCAGAGCTGAATGCTGGGTAGCTCATGTTACCATCGTAATCTCTATCCATTACAGTTTGAGCCTGCAAGCAGTTGCTGTTACCAAATGCTGATACGATCCAGACGAAAGGAATACGTCCTGTGTAGAGACCTGAACCTCCACGAAGTACATATTTACGCTCGCCAGTCAAGTCGTAGTTGAAACCTACACGTGGAGCAACGCTAAGAGATGCCTTAGGCATGTCAGAAGTTTTGTAACCACCATAGTCAGCGAAGAGCTCAGTGAACTCTTTGTTCTCGTTGCTAGCCAAAGATGGCATAACTGGCAACTCGAAACGGATACCTACAGTAGCCTTGAAACGGTCGCTGAAGTTGATCTCATCCTGGAAGTAAGCTGAGTACTGCAAGTAGTCGAACTGTGGGAATACCTGCTCTAGGCTATCGTTGTTTGCGTGAGTCATTGCAAATGCAACAGGAAGCTCGTTGTTTACGAAGTCATCCCATGAGTCAAACACGTAGTAACCAGCACCACCCTGCATAAATCCGTTGATAGTGTTGTTGTACTCAAACTGAAGACCTCCCAAAAGGTTGTGCTTACCAACTGAGTAAGTAACCTCGTCTGTTACAACATATGTAGATACGTCGCGAAGGTTACCATATGTAAATGGATCCACACCGAAAGTTGTGTATACCGCCTTGTTACCATTCTCGTCAGTCTCAAGGATATCTACTGTTGGGAATAGGTCACCCTCGTATGAACGTGGCTCATATTGGTGAGAGTAAGTTGCACGGAAGATGTTGTTGAGTCTACCCTCCAAGAAACGAGAGTTCAACTCAAGAGCTACAGATGTAAAGTTCTGCTCTTGGTAGTAACGTGAAGACTCGAAGTAGAGAGCACTAGTGGTTGTACGACCATAGTTTGAACGATCATAAGTGCTTGATGAAAGTGGACTAATTGAGCTTGAAGGCGAGTTAGAGTACTTAGTAGTAGTACGGCTAAAACGTGCGTTCATGCGGTGGTTGTCGTTGATATTCCAGTCAAGACGAGCCATGAACTTGTAGTTAGGGATGTCGATAGAGTAATCTTGGTAACGACCTGGATCGTAGTCATAAGTGTCGATGAGGTAGTCGCGGATAGTCTCCATCTGAGTTACTGTAGGACGGTTGTAGTTAGTATCCCAACCATAATCTTGGTCCTCGCTTGTACGAGCCAAACGGCTTGTTCCTGGCTCTGTTGTAGCCTCATACTCGAAGTTAGCAAAGATGAACAATTTATCTTTGATGATAGGAGCACCGATGTTGAAACCGATAGTGTTAGACAAAGACTCTGTTGGAGTAACCTCGTTGCCGTTAGCAAGCTTAGTTCCCTGAAGAGCGTCGCTCTCGTAGAAGTCGTAAACAGAGATCTCTAGGTTGTTTGTACCACTCTTAGTTACAGCACTGATTGCACCACCAGTGAAACCACTTTGACGAACGTCGTAAGGGGTAACCGATACGGTGATCATATCCAAAGCCTCCAAAGAGATAGGAGTACCACCTGCTGGAAGGTTGCTACCGATACCGAAAGCGTTGTTGAACGCAGCACCATCGACAGTAACGTAAGATTGACGGTAGTTACCACCACCAATAGAGAGGTTGCTGCCCGAGCTAGATGCTTGAGGAGTAAGACGCATGATGTCATTCATCGAGCGACCTACAGATGGCATCATAGCGATCTCGTCAGAAGAGATGTTTGTGCTTGCACCAGAACGCTTTACGTTCATCGCGCTCTCTGCACCATCAACTGAAACAACAATAGCCTCGAGGTTGTTGTTGTCCTCTACGAGGTAACCGTCGCGAACTGTAGTCTCACCAAGAGCTAGAACCACGCCTGTAAACTCTACAGAAGCGTAACCAATGTACGACATTGTGATGGTGTACGGACCACCAGCACGCATACCTTGGATGTTGTAGCGACCATCTGTGTTAGACACAGCGCCATACTGAGTTCCAGATGGAGTGTGAACAGCGATAATAGTAGCTCCGATAAGAGCCTCACCACTCTGGTCAGTTACCTGACCTGAGACACCTGATGTAGTAACCTGTGCAAAACTTGCTATAGTCACGATCATCGCGATCAAAGATAGAAGAAATTTCTTCATAAAAATTGAATTAGTTAATAAAAAAGTTATTTGTTGTGTTTGTGTTTTTTAGCTTATTTTAAAAAATAAAGGACTCATGCCAGGGGGCAAGAATCCTTATACATCTATATGTGTGCATAAAAATTACGCTTACAGCTTACGTTTACAGCCTCAATACTACATGTATTCAGGAGGTTAAAATAACAAATATTTTCTAAATTCTGTCGTCGCATAACTATATCTAACTTTTTCACGACACAAAATTATTAATTATTATTTAAAATTCAAAATCTTTTTGTGTTAACATTAAGTTATATTTTTTCATTTGTTTTGGAATACTGCCTACAGACGCATCTACGCCACTTTGCAAGCCGCAGCAACGCACCTCAGTAGCAAAAAAAAGACCACCAAAAGGTGGTCTCTGAAATTTGCTGTCGAGAAATTACTTCTTGATAGGCATTCTGCGCTCTTTGATACGCGCTTTCTTACCTGTAAGTTCGCGGAAGTAGTAGATACGTGCGCGACGCACAACACCATACTTGTTAACCTCGATCTTCTCGATGTGTGGAGAGTAAAGTGGGAAGATACGCTCAACGCCTACACCGTTAGAGATCTTACGGATTGTAAACATCTTGGTCTTGCCGCTACCCTTGATTTGGATAACTACACCACGGAACGACTGAAGGCGCTCTTTGCTACCCTCGACGATCTTGTAAGTTACGGTGATAGTATCACCAGCGCCGAATGTTGGGATGTCCGCATCGGTCTTTGTCCACATCTGCTCGTTTACGAGCTTAATCAATGCATCTTTGCTCATTGTTGCAATATTTTTTTATTTTTAGCGAACAACATTATCGCTGCATCACAACTACCATAGCGCTCAACTAAACGCTAATCCCTGAAAAAATACGCTTAGCAGAGGTTTCCGCCCGCCAAAAGCGCTTCCAAATTGTGCAATACCCAATATAAGAGGTTGTTTCACGTCCCTTTCGGGACTGCAAAGGTAATGATTTTTTTTTAATCCAAAAACTTTTGGACTAATTTACATTATATAAGTTGTTTTCGGACGTATACTACCGACTCCGTCGAGTACGTTTACTACTGACTCCGTCGGGCGCAGATGGCACCTGCGCGGGTGCTTACTTATGCTGCGTCGATTTGCTGGTCGTCGCTTGTGCTCCTCCTACGATGAATGTGTTATCATAATTTCTTCAGAGCAAGCTCTAAAAAATTATGATAACACATTCATCTATGTCAACCTGCGGTTGCCACAAGCAAATCACCGAATTATAACCCAAACAATTTCAAACTATAATTGGTGTTAAATCTCAGCTGTATGTAATTCGAATTGGGTTTAAATGCCTTCTGGCATTTAAGAAATTTTAGAGAACGATGAGTTGTGCAAATTTATTTGCGGCAACTCGTTGAGCTCTAAAATCATAGAGTTTTAGAAAAAAACTCTATGCCCAATATCGCAGCACAGTATGCACCCGCGCAGGTGCCATCTGCGCCCGACGGAGTCAGTAGTAAACGTCCGAAGCGGAGTCAGTAGTATACGTCCGAAAGCGACTATAAATATCGGTTAACGACCATCGCGATTGCGCCATCTCCCGTGACATTTCCAGCTGTGCCGAAGCTATCCATGGCGATGTATAGGGCGATCATAAGGCCGAGTTGGGTCTCGGAGAAGCCTAGCTGTGAGGTTAGTAGCGCTAGTGCAGCCATGATTGCGCCTCCAGGTACGCCTGGTGCGGCAACCATTGTGATGCCGAGCATTAATATATATGGTGTGTAGAGTTCAATGTCGGTGGGCATGCCTGTGGTCCAGGCTATTGCGAGTGTGCAAGCGACGATCTTCAGGATGCTTCCCGAGAGGTGAATTGTAGCGCAGAGGGGAATCACAAACTCGGCGATGTCGTCGCGCACGCCATTCTTCTTGGCACAGCCAAGGGTTATAGGAATGGTGGCAGCCGAAGATTGAGTGCCTAGGGCTGTGAGGTATGCAGGGATCATCGTCCATAAGGCCTTGAATGGGTTGCGACGCGTGATCGCGCCTGCGATGCAGAACTGAATGAGTAGCAGCGCAATGTGCATCGCGAAGATCAAGGCGATAACCTTTATAAATAGTCCGAGGACATTGGCCACCTCACCCTCGACACCGAGCTTTAGGAATATTCCAAAGATGTAGAGAGGCAAAAGAGGGATGATTGACTTCTCTATAATGATCATTACCAGATCTTTAAACTCCTTGATCGTGGTTGCTATCGTCTCGCCGCGCCCCTTGCAGTTGGCCAGCGTCAAACCTAGGACGAAGGCAAGAACCAGGGCCGACGTTACCGAAAGTAGGGCGGGCATCTCCACGGTGAAGTATGGCGCAACGGCGGTTTTGTCTATTGCGTCGAATGAGGACATCGACTCACCATTCAGCAGGGTTGGAAATGTCGCGGTCGAGATGAAGTATGACATATAACCCGAGAAGATGGTGCTACCGTATGCGATAAGTGTCGTGATTATGAGTAGTTTACCTGCGCGACTACCCAAATCGCCGATACTAGGAGCCACCAATCCCAATATTATCAGCGGGATAACGAAGCCTAAATAGTTGCTAAATAGCGAGTTGAAAGTCTCAAAAATTCTGGTTAGGCCCAGTGGCAGGAAGAGTGAAAAGAGAACACCCAAGAGAATCGCGAGGATAATCTTGGGTAGCAGTCCTATTTGTTTACCTTTTAGCATGAGGTGAGTTTTTAATTGATTATTATTCAGTCACCTGCAAAGTTAATTAAAAAAATCTATTTGCCAAGCAGCAGCTCATCAATATTTTTCTTTAATTCGGCCTTGGGGAGTGCTCCCTGCGCCATTGTTGGTTTTCCCTCCATGGGGATGAAGAGCAGCGTGGGAATCGAGCGGATATTAAATGCCTGAGCAAGATCGCGCTCCTCCTCGGTGTTTATCTTATATATATAGATCTGGCCCTCGTACTCCGCAGCCAACTCCTCCAGCACTGGCGCGATGGCCTTACATGGACCGCACCATGAGGCGTAGAAATCAACCAATGCGGGCTTATCACCCTCATACTTAAGGGTATCGGGATTCGCCTCGAAGTTGTATACCTTCTCGAGGAACTGCTCTGTGGTTAAGTGTATCGTTATCATCTTCTTCTCGTTTTTATCTTTGGCTCTCAGCGGCACAATGAGCAGCAACGAAGCCAAAGCTGTTAATAAAATTACTTTTGTTCTATCCATGGTCTTAGAATTTTTACAAAGTAACAGCAAATATTGCGCAAAACCTAATTTTTGCCAGTGTAAATACCTATCTTGCTATAGGTTAAAGTTATTGCAAACTTACAGTCGACTCCGTCGAGGACGTTTACAACTGACTCCGTCGGGCGGAGACAAGCACCTCCGCGGGTGCATATTACGCCGCGATATTGGGCATAGAACTTTTTGCTAAAGTTCTATGATTTTATAGTTCAAGGAGTTGCCACAAATAAATTTGCGCAACTCCTCGATCTATAAAATTTATTAAATGCTTACAGCATTTAAACCCAATTCGAATTGTAAACAGCTAAGATTAAATACCAATTATGAATTGTGAATTGTGAATTATACATTGTAACTTATGTTGTTCCAATTCGCTGATTTGCATTGGCAACCGCAGGTTGACAATGATATATAATAATAGCTGAGAGTGTTGAAAGTCTAGCTTTCATAAGCTCTCAGCTATTATTATGTATCGGTAAGCGCTTAAAAAGCGCTGCAAATCGGTGCAAGACAAAAAGATCAAAAACGACAGTTTTTGGGTCCAGGCTTGCCTGGCGGCCGCCCGCTGCTAGGGCAGTGAGAAACGTAAGAAGCGTAAAATTTACACCTGATGCACAGGCTTAATTATCTCACCACCAATGCGGATAGCCTCTTCGTTTTGAGGCAGGGACTTCCACGCGCGCTCGGGCAGGGATTTTTTGAGTCCAGTCATCACATTTTCCATCTCGACTACGGGGCGCAACTTTAGGTATCCGCCTAGGATCATGGTGTTGAAGAGTCGAGCGTTGCCCATCTTTGCGCACTGCGATGTGGCGTCAATCGAGTAGATGTTGATATCTGTACGCGTGGGGTGCTGCAATATTCCGTTAACATCGTAGATTAGGGTTCCGCCTGGCTTCACCTTGCTTTCGAACTTCTCTAGGGATTGCTGGTTTAGGATAATCGCACTGTCGAACTCGTGGGCAATGGGCGAAGAGATGCTCTTGTCGGAGATTATCACCGTTACGTTGGCCGTTCCGCCGCGCATCTCGGGGCCGTATGAGGGCATCCATGTGACCTCAAAGTCTTGAATCACACCCGAGTATGCCAATATCTTACCCATCGAGAGGACACCTTGGCCTCCAAATCCTGCTATAATAAGTGTCTCTTTCATTTTACTCCAATTTTGTATCTTTAATATCGCCTAACGGGTAGTATGGTAACATATTCTCTGCCATCCAGCTGTTAGCCTGCACGGGGGTCATCTTCCAGCCGCTGCTACATGTTGCAACCACCTCAACAAGTGAGAAGCCGTTGCCAGCCATCGAATTTTCGAAGGCCTTGCGAATCGCCTTTTTACACTTGCGAACAGCCGCCGCGGTGTGTACACTTTGACGTGTGATGAAGGTTGTTCCGTCGAGGTGAGCCATCATCTCAGCAATCTTATATGGATAGCCATTGAGCACCTTGTCGCGACCGTGGGGCGTTGTTGCGGTCTTCATTCCGAGGAGCGTCGTGGGGGCCATCTGGCCTCCCGTCATTCCGTAGATTGCGTTGTTCACGTAGATCGCAACGATATTTTCACCTCGAGCTGCAGCGTGGATCGACTCAGCAGTTCCAATTGCCGAGAGGTCGCCATCGCCTTGGTATGTGAATACTAAATTCTCGGGATGCACGCGTTTAACGCCTGTAGCCACTGCACATGCGCGTCCGTGAGCCGCCTCCAACCAATCTACAGCGACATATTTGTATGCAAATACTGCGCAACCAACGGGTGAGATGGCAACTGTCTTGCCTTCGAAACCCATCTCCTCGATCACCTCGGCAATCAAGTTATGAATCGTACCATGGCTGCAACCAGGACAGTAGTGCATCACGTTATCTGTTATGAGTTTTGGTTTTTTGTAAACCAAATTCTCCTCTTTTATTTCAACGACAGCCATAATTTACTTATTTGTTGATAATTTTTGATTTCAAAGCCTCCAGCACCTCGTCGGGGCTAAAGACCATTCCTCCTTGGCGACCATAGTGCGCAACCTTAGCGGCACCGTTTACTGCAAGGCGCACATCCTCAACCATTTGTCCCGCATTAAGCTCAGCCGAAAGGAAGCCCTTCACGCCACGCGCTGCAAGAGCCTCGATGGTTTTATAAGGATAGGGGTAGAGCGTGATTGGGCGAACCAAGCCAACTTTATAGCCCTCTTCGCGAGCCATCTCGACCGTCGCCGAGCAGATGCGTGCCGACGAGCCAAAAGCTACGATAACGTAGTCGGCATCCTCACACATAAACTCTTCGACCTGAACCTCACTCTGCAGCGCAGCATATTTGGCCTGCAAACGCAGATTGATTCTCTCCATGTCGGCCTGGTCGAGCTCGAGCGAGGTGATGACGTTGTAGTCGCGATCCTCACCCTTGCCGCATGCAGCCCACTCTTTGCACTCCTCGGCGATCTCCTCATTGGTTTTGCGAGGACGCTGCGGAGCCAACACTACCTTCTCCATCATCTGACCAATGGCACCATCGGCCAAGATCATCGCGGGATTGCGATATTTGAACGCGAGGTCGAATGCGAGCCCCACATGATCATGCATCTCCTGCACCGAGTTGGGCGCCAAAACGATCATATGGAAGTCGCCATGACCACCGCCCTTGCAGGCTTGGAAATAGTCTCCCTGCGATGGTTGGATTGTGCCCAAACCTGGACCTCCACGCTGGCAGTTGACAATAAGACATGGTAGCTCGGCACCAGCCAAGTAGCTCATACCCTCGCTCATAAGACTTACGCCAGGGCTCGACGACGATGTTAATACGCGCTTGCCAGTACCTGCAGCGCCATAGAGCATATTTACAGATGAGATCTCCGACTCAGCCTGCAGAACAACCATTCCAGTGCTCTCCCAGGGGCGAAGTTCCATCAGGGTCTCCATAATTTCGGATTGTGGAGTAATGGGGTAGCCAAAATAGGCGTCGCAACCGTAGCGTATCGCTGCATGAGCAATAACCTCGTTGCCTTTCATTAATTTTACCTCTTTTTCAGCCATAGTGTTATTCAAATTTTTGACGATAAACGGTGATGCAGCTATCTGGACAGATAACGCCACATGATGCGCAGCCTGTGCATGCGTCGGGTTTTGCCATTATTGCAAAGGTGTAACCCTTGCCATTTACCTCTGCGGACATTGCGAGAACATCGAGCGGACAGGCCGTTGTGCAAACGCCGCAGCCCTTGCATCGATCAGTGTCAACCACTACTGTTCCTTTGATTTTAGCCATACTTTAACAATAAGTTTTGTGCAAAAATAGTAAAAAAATAGTTTTAAATTGTAAGTTTACTTATCAAATTTAAAACTATTTTTTACTCTGTTTATTATTTATATATGTATCGCGCGTCCCATGGCAGCCTCGGCGGCCTCCATTATGGCCTCGTTGAGCGAGGGGTGAGCGTGTATTGTCGAGGCGATCTCTTCGGCTGTTGTGCCCATCGCCTTGGCCAGTGTTGGCTCGGCTATAAGCTCGGTTACGTTACCGCCAACTAGATGAGCACCAATTACTTTGCGCTCGGCATCGAAGAGCAGTTTGACAAATCCATCGCGGTCGCCTGCGGCTGTGGCCTTGCCCGATGCGGTGAATGGGAAGCGGCCTACGCTGTACTCTATGCCCTGCGCCTTGGCCTGCGCCTCGGTGAGTCCCACCGATGCAACTTCGGGCGAGGTGAATACGCATGAGGGCACCGTGGTGTAGTCGATCACCTTTGGCTCATGGCCGCAGATATGCTCGACGCAGTGGATGGCCTCGGCCGACGCTACGTGCGCAAGGGCGGGCGTGGCGATGATGTCGCCAATGGCGTAAACCCCCGCAACGGATGTTTGGTAGTGGCTGTCGACCACGATTTTGTCGCGATTGACCTCTATACCAAGCTCTTCGAGTCCTATATTTTCGATGTTGGATTTGATTCCCACAGCCGACAATACCATCTCCACAGAGAGGGTGTCGGCACCTTTTTTGCCCTCGATTGATACTTGACACATGCCTTCGGCATCGACTACCACTTCGTTGACCTTGGTCGACGTAAGTACCTGAGCACGAAGCTTTCTGAAAGCACGCTCCATGGTTTTCGACACCTCCTCATCCTCAAGAGGCATGAGGTTTGGCAGATACTCGATAATGGTCACCTTGACACCCAATGCGGCGTATAGGTAGGCAAACTCGGAGCCGATGGCACCCGAGCCAACCACGGCGATAGAGGCGGGAAGCTTGTCGAGAGTTAGTGCCTGCTTTGATGTGATCACCTTAACCCCATCAACGGGGATGTTGGGCAGCTCACGTGGGCGTGCTCCCGTCGCCAGGATGATGCTCTCAGCCGAGTAGATTACCCCATCGACAGCCACCTGGTTTGGCGCCACCAATTTGGCGTTGCCGTTAATTATCTCGATTTGATTTTTGTTTACCAGGAAGCTAACTCCCTTACTCATAGCCTCGGCCACTGCTCGCGAACGAGCCACGATCTTCTCCATATTGGGGGCAATAGCGCCCTCTATGTCGACTCCATAGGCCGCTGCACCTTTACAATATGAGTATACCTGAGCACTCTTCAAGAGCGCCTTTGTGGGGATACATCCCCAATTTAGGCAGACTCCTCCAAGCTCGCTACGCTCCACTAGAGCGACCTTTTTACCCTCTTGCGCCGCCTTGATAGCCGCCACGTAACCTCCTGGTCCTGCGCCAATTACTATTATATCGTACTGCATGCCCCTATTCAGCTTTTAGTGTTTCACCGTTGTCTGCAGCCACCGCACGCTTCCACTTCTCTGAGTAGCCAGGTGTTTTGATATTGTCGGGAACGTCGCGGCCATTGCCATTCTCAACGAAGTGAGCCGAACTCATATCGCCATCGAGGTACTCTACAACTATGCCATGCTCGCTCTTCACATTGCCGTCGACATGCTTAATCATCAAGTAACCAAATAGATCGACCCAACGATTGAACAAGGCTTGAGCTGTCTCGACGCTATATGCAGTCAACTTTTCAACCTTTGCGCTGCCTTTAAGCGTAGCCAATTCGGCATCGATTGTCTCCACCTCTTCGAGCTTCTGATTCTCCCAAGCGTCGGTCACCAAGTTGATGTCGGGAGCGATAGAGTTGTAGTTCATGTAGGCGAAGTTGGTGGTCTGGTTAAAGATCCAAAACGCCGAAAGTGGCGAGTATCTGAGCATCGTGCCGCTCTGCTCGCTCCACGCTGCGGGAACCTCCGTTGAAGCTGCGTAGATTGGTGTAAGACAAGATGTTGCAGCGTCATCCACACCAAACCAAAGGATACCCATATCTGTACCCTTAGCTGGGCGCGCCTGAGCGGTGAACCAGAATCCAGTCTGCTGAGTTGCTGTTGCGCGCTCGTTGCAATACTCCACGCCATCAACCTCAAAGGTGAGTGGGCGCCAGCGGTAAGGAAGTTCATTTCCGCCCGCTCCGATGTCGGTTGTCATATCCATTGGAGTACCCTCATAGTGGTCGCGCATAGCATCGAAGAGAACCTTTGGCGACACCTTCGCGTTGGGCTTAACCCACAGAGGCATACGGTTTTCGAGGTTGTGTCCCATCGCATAATCACAATATTGATCCATGTCTTCGGCAACGGTGCGGAAGAACGACCACACGCGAGCCTCGCAGTAGCGTGCACCTCCGAAATCGAGCGGCGCATAGGCATCGGCAAAGCTAAACTCCTGGTCTTCACCCTCGAAGTAGCCCATCTCGCGCGCGAAGTCGATCACATCGTCGGCATAGAGGCAATTCTCCTTATCGTCGAGCGGGAAGGTGGTGATGCGAGCCTGATTGGCGTGTCCCGAGACGTAGCCGTCAGGAATTCTGCGTGCCACCCAAACGATACCTTTGCGTGTGTTATTACCCTGCTCGTCAAGCTTACTACCCTTACCGATGAGCTCCATGATCCACGCCTCCTCAGTGTCGGCAATCGAGAACGACTCGCCGCTCGACATATAGCCATGCGCGTTGGCCAAATCCACGATTGTCGCGATCGCCTCACGGGCTGTCTTGGCACGCTGCAGAGTGATGTAAATTAGTGAACCATAGTCGATTTTACCATCTGGATCGCTCAACTCGTGGCGTCCTCCGTAGGTTGTCTCGCTGATGATGAGCGAGTGCTCATTCATATTTCCCATCGTCGAGTATGTCTCACGCACCTGAGGGATGTCGCCCAAATAGAGCTGAGTGTCCCACTCATAAACTGGAAGCATCGCGCCACGCTTGAAGCGTCCCGCAGGGGTGTGGTAGAGTGCCCCGTAGAGAGCGTGAGAGTCGGCCGCATAGGTGACCAAGATCGAGCCATCGGTCGAGGCGCCTTTCGTAACTATAAAGTTGGTGCAGGCCTCAGCCGCACTGTAGCTGCAAAGAGCTGCCGCAGCAACTATTAGCGTTCTTTTTAGTAGTTTCATCTATATTTTTATTTAAGTTTATAATTTCATCCTCGCAAAAATAGGAATTTTTATCTATTTTTGTCCTATTATATATAGGAATATGTCAATAAGTAGAAAAATAGATGAAATTAGAGCCTCATTGCTCGCGGGAGTACAGCTTGTAGCTGTCTCAAAAACCTTTCCCGCCGAGGCCATCACCGAGGCATACGCCACGGGTCAACGTAAATTTGGCGAGAGCCGCCCCCAAGAGTTGAAGGCGAAAGCCGAAGTGCTACCCACAGATATTGAGTGGCACATGATCGGCCATCTGCAGACCAACAAAGTGCGTATGATTCTGCCCATCGTCTCGCTCATCGAGTCGCTAAACTCACGCCGACTAGCCGAAGCAATCAATCGCGAAGCGGCCAAACTCGACAAGGTGATAGATTGTCTACTAGAGATACAACTCTCCGACGAAGAGACTAAAACAGGTTGGGAGTGGGCTGACCTTGAGGGATTTATCGCCGAGGGAGGTTTCACCTCTCTACCCCACATTCGCCTGCGCGGCATGATGGGCATTGCAACCTACAGCGACTCCGAAGCTATTGTCGAGGCCGACTTCAAGAGGCTGAAGAGCTACTTCGAGCAGCTTGCGCCCCGCATTGGCGACCACTTCGATACAATATCTATGGGTATGTCGAGCGACTATAAACTGGCCATGGAGTGCGGATCAACATCCATTAGGGTTGGATCATATATTTTTGGCGGTCGATAAGCCTTGTCACTCTCTTTCTGTGCGCTTCGCACTGACTCCGTCGGGCGCAAAAAAGCACCTGCGCGGGTGCATATTACTCCTGCGGCAATTTGCTTTTCGTCGCTTGCAGCTCCTCGTACGATTTCCGAATGACGAACCTAATTCAATCTATATTTGATCGTTGATTATAATTCGAATTGGGTTTAAATGCCTTTAGGCATTTAAGAAATTTTAGAGGTTGGCGTGCAGCTCAAATTCATTTGAAGCCGCACGCTAATCTCTAAAATCATAGAACTTTAGCAAAAAGTTCTATGCCCAATATCGCAGCGTAGTAAGCACCCGCGGAGGTGCTTTTTTCCGCCCGACGGAGTCAGTTGTATACATCCGAAAGCGGAGTCCAGTTAAAATACAAACGAGGCGCCAAGGGTAGCCCAAGCCTCAGGCATTAACAGCCCGCCATAGTCGAAGTATTCCGTTGAGGTTATGTTAGTTACGTCGACGTATAGACGTACTTTGCTCTTCGACCAACTGAGGCGACCGTCGAGCAAGAAGTATGGTTGATACTCCTCGATTTCGCCCGCTGCGGTGGTGTAATTTCCCTCTCGCGAGTAGGCCGAGGCGGTCATCGCAAGTGCGAAATTCCAAGGCAAATCCAACACGAGGTCGGCGCTAGCCTTGTGGCGCATGTAGTCGGTGGCATACTTCGAGATCATTGAGCCACTATCCTTATCCATAGTGATATAGCCATAACTTACGCCTATGCGCTGCACCAAGCCACTTGGCGAGTAACTTGCGGCGAGCTCGCTGCCCAATGTGGTCAGCTCGGTGAGCTGCGTCGACTGCCAATCAGCATCGGCGTCGGCCTTGACCCAATCGATAACATTGCGACCATTTCGCACATACACCTGCGCCGAAAACTCCCACTTCGAAGGGGCATAACGACCCATAAGTCGGTATGTTACAGCCTCTTCAGGCTGCAGAGACTCGTCCGAGATATATCCCGCGGCGGTGTAGTATAGATCGGTGAATGTTGGCAGACGCATCGACCCCGTGGCGCCAAGCTCAAAAAATAGAGACTCGGCAGGAGTGTAGGAGGTAGAGAGGCTCCAAAGAGGCGTATTGCCGTATGGAGTAGAGCTCAAACCAACTGAACATGAGGCAGCTAGGCGCCCCCACTGCTTGGTGTGGCGCAGGTAGAGATTCACCACCGAACGATCAGCTGCGTGGGTATAGTTGCCTATCGCCTCGTCGAGAGATTCACCTAGCACACTGCTATATATTTGGTTGAAAGTGTAATCGCCACCCAAGGTGGTTTTACCCGCACACCACACATAGTCGGCCCACAATTCTGCGCCCACATTATCTGTTTTGTGATAATTGTAAGGAACTATGTCAGGAGAGCCTGCAATGAGCTCGAAACAGTCGTAGTTCTTGCGATAACTAACTGAAGAGTTAAGAGTTAATCGGCCAAAAGATTTGAACCACCTCAGCGAAGTAAGGTAGGTCTCCGTGGCTTCGCGCTGCTCAAGATATTTGAGCGAGTAGAAGCCATTAGCGCCAAATTCTCTCTGTTGTGCTCCCGCCTGGAAGTCGAAGAAGCCACCACTCTTGGAGTCGTAAGTAGCTCTAAAGTAGCCGTTCAGATTATCAAAATCTGTGTTGTCAATATAGCCATCTGAGTGACGCCACGACCCTGCGCCATAGAGCGTTAGTCGATCGGTGGAGTAGGCCCCCGAAAGATTTGCATAGCCGTAGCCATGCTGGCCACCCACCAACTCCACGCGCCCGTAAGTGGGCTCGAGAGGAGCTGTACGCACATTGATAGCGCCCGCATAGGCGCCAACGCCCGACACGCCATCGATCAGGTCAATACCTGCAACCGACTCAATATCAATTGGTAAAGAGTGAGTTTGATGCCCCGTGCGAGCATCAGTAAAGTTGATGCCATTGAGTAGCACCATTGTTTGGTCGAAAGACCCGCCTCGGATTGAGAGGTCTGTCTGGATCCCCTTGCCGCCACGTTCGCGAACGTCGATAGAGGGCGAGAGGCGCAGCGCAGACTCCAACGTTTGGAGGGGTGCGGCGGCCTGAGTCGCTCGACTAAAGAGTTGCGTCTGAGCCATTGCGCTACGCGTTGGACTCTCCTTTTCGAGAGTGACCCCCACATCGTCAATATCGACCACCTTGAAGATTTGCAAAGTGTCGACATTGGCCGCAGTAGCCTCAGAAGCAGCAAGCGAGATGATAGACATTCCAACTCCCAAGACACCAATCCGAACCTGCTTATGCATCGATGCAAAAGCTGAATAACCAGCTCTACTCCAACGCCTAAAGCAAGCAACAGACCCCTGAGAATGAATTCTTTTCATCATTACTTGATTTTAGTTAGTAAAAATATTATGACCCTGGAAAACCCAAAAGTCGCCGACAAAGGTAATCAAATATTCATCTTGTTCAACCCTCTGCGTGAAATTTTAAGGTAAATGTGTGTTTTTTTCTGCACGCCTGGGGACGGCCTTAGTCTGACTCCGTAGGGCGCAGATGGCACCTATTGTGTTCCAACTCAATGATTTGCATTGGCAACCGCAGGTTGACAATGATATATAATAATAGGTGTGAGTGTTGAAAGTCTAGCTTTCATAAGCTCGCAGCTGTTGTTATATATCGGTAAGCGCTTAAAAAGCGCTGCAAATCAGTGCAAGACAAAAAATCAAAAACGACAGTTTTTGGGTCCAGGCTTAAGCCTGGCGGCCGCCCGCTGCTAGGGCAGTAAGAAACGTAAGATGCCAAAGCATACAAATAACCACCCTCCATAAATTAAAAAAATTCACAAATTAGATATAAAAAAAGTAGTAAAATATTTGCGGAGTTGATAAATCTGTGTAATTTTGTGCCGCACGAAACGAGATTCACGGAACAAATGGAAAATTACAAGCAGAACAATGATAGTTTGCAGCTACGACGCAAGTTATACCTTTTACTAAGAGTTGGTAAACTTTTGATTGAGGGTGCTGCGGACACCAATCGAGTTGATCGCAATATGAGGCGCGTGGCAGCATTTTTGGGTATCCCCGAGGATAAACTGCACCTCGACATACGTTGGACAATGCTCATTGTCAACGTAAGCGACGAGCACCACTCGTTCTCGAAGTTCCAAAAGTGTGAACATCATGGCGTTAACATGACCACGATTACCGAGATCAGTAAACTCTCGTGGCGGGCAATTGAACAAGATTACACGATCGATCGATTCGAGGAGGAGCTGGAGGCTATTGCCGCTCGCCCACGCAACTATCGCCCATATTTAGTGGCCGTTGGCGCTGGATTTGCGTGCGGTGGATTCTGCAAACTCTTTGGATGTGACTGGATCGCATTCCTCTTTGCGTCGATATCCGCCTTCACTGGATTCCGCGTTCGAGCTCGATGTTTCGAGTTTGGAATCAACCACTATATGAGTTTTGCTATCGCAGCTTTCGTGGCTACGTGCGTTGCATACCTCTCCTCATTGAGTGGTCTGTCAGCAACACCTTACCACCCGCTGCTGGCTTGTGCACTCTTCTCAGTGCCAGGTGTACCACTAATAAATTTTGTCGATGATATGATCGATAACTACCTGTTGGTGGGTATGACGCGAGCCTCAAATTGTATGATGATCATTGGTGCGATGACCTTTGGAATATCGATGGCACTGGGAGTTTCTGGATTTATGGATGGCTCTATAGATCAGAAGTTCAGCGGATTAAGCATGGTTCCATATCATGGATATATAATTTCAGCAATCGCGGCGGCAATCGCGGCTATTGGATTTTCAATGATCTTCAATGTCCCTCGACGCACTTTGTGGGCGGTGGCCATTGGTGGTATGATCGCTGTTTGCACTCGTAACTTTATTAACTTTGATCTAGGTTGCGGACCAGTAATCGGATCGTTTATGGGAAGTATGGCGGTGAGTTTAATCGCCGTAAAAGCTGTTCATTGGTTCCACGTTCCGATCCACGTATTAACTATTCCATCTGTAATTCCGATGATTCCAGGTGTGCTACTTTATCGTTTTGTATCGGGTTTGGCTAACGTAAGTAGCGGCTCTGTTGATATAATTTGGACGCTTACAAATGGAGTTAATGGCGCGCTGATAATTTTGGTGATCTCTATCGGAGTGGCCATTCCTAACATATTTGCACGTCGCTATATCGCAAGAGACCGCCGCAAGCGCCTCGAGCGAATGCTCGAAGAGCGCCGACGTCGCGGTATCTTTTTTGAGTGGTAGCTGCGCGGAGTGCGTTATGCTACTTTGAGCCGAATGTCGGATAGCGACTTTACCTTCTCTACAACAATTGTATCACCTAATGCGACACTACCGTCGATAATCAACTGAGATATAGGCATTTCAACCTTGTCACAGAGTGCGCGCTTGAGTGATCGCGCTCCATATTTTGCGCTGTAGCCAACCTCTGCAAGTATCTGCTTTGCTCCTTCGGTTATGCGTAGCGAGTATCCCAACGCCTCTAATCGTTGTTGGAGCTCACTGAGCTCCAAACCTATAATCTCCTTAATATCATCGAGTTGAAGTGAGCGAAATATCACAATATCATCGACTCGATTGAGGAATTCTGGAGCAAAAGTACGCTCTAGAGCCGTTCGATACTCAACCGTTGGAGCCTGCAGCGTCTGCTTTTCCTTTACTTGCGTGGCATACCCCACCTGGTTGCGCCGCTTCACGACTGCACGCGAACCAACATTCGAAGTCATAATTATTATGGTATTAGTGAAGTCAACTTTGCGCCCCGCACCATCGGTTAGATGCCCTTCATCGAATATCTGCAACATAGAGTTAAAGACCTCAGGGTGAGCCTTTTCGACCTCATCGAGCAGCACGACAGAGTAGGGTTGACGGCGTACAGCCTCGCTCAGTTGACCACCCTCGCCATAACCGACATAACCTGGTGGTGAACCGATTAGGCGCGACACATTATGCTTTTCGGCGTATTCACTCATGTCGATGCGAATTAAACCACGACGTTCATCGAACATCCACCGAGATAACTCTTTAGCCAACAGAGTCTTACCAACACCCGTTGGCCCAACAAACATAAACACGCCAATCGGTCGTTTTGCAGATTTTAGGCCAGCTCGTGAGAGGTATATCGACTTTGCGAGCTTCTCGACAGCCTCTTTCTGGCCTACGACGCGCGAGGAGAGATGAGTACCCAATTCACGTAGACGCTCCTGCTCACCCGACGAAACACGCTCGATGGGAATGCCTGTAATAGAGGCAATTACCGACTCGACAGACTCGCGATCAACTACAATCGGAGCACTATCTATCTCTCGCTGCCACTCATTTCGGCGCTCGTTGATCTGCGCACGCAGAGCCACCTCGCTGATACGAGCCTCAGCTGCTCGATCGTATGCCATCGACTCTATATGACTGCTACGCTCCTCATTAACAGCAACTAACGCCTCTTCCATTTCACGAATATCAGATGGCGGCACTACAAAAGTGATGTGCGCACGCGCCCCAACTTCATCGAGAATATCGATAGCTTTATCGGGAAAATGGCGATCGGTAATGTATCTAGCACTCAGTGCGACAGCAGCCTGCAGAGCCTCGTCGCTATATTTTACACGGTGATGGCGCTCGTAGTGCGGCGCGATATTTCGGAGAATTTCGAGCGTCTCTGCCTGAGTTGTTGGCTCGACGATGACACGCTGAAAACGCCTCTCCAACGCTGCATCACTCTCTATATCTGATCGATACTCGTCGAGTGTCGTTGCGCCGATCACCTGCAACTCTCCTCGAGAGAGGGCTGGCTTTAGGATATTTGCGGTATCGAGACTGCCCTGAGTTGCTCCCGCGCCGACAATCGTGTGGATCTCGTCAATGAAAATGATCGTATCTTTCGACTGACTCAGCGCCTCGATGAGCTGCTGCATGCGCTCCTCGAACTCGCCACGAAACTTTGTACCCGCCACAAGCGACGATACATCTAGCGAAAAAAGAATCTTGTTTGCGATGGTATATGGCACATCCCCAGCGGCAATACGAAGTGCAAGCGCCTCAATTACAGCGCTTTTACCAACACCAGCCTCGCCGATTAGAATTGGATTATTCTTCTTTCGGCGCGAAAGAATTTCAATCACTCGATCGATCTCCTTGGATCGTCCGATCACAGGGTCGATCTCACCGCGACGTGCAGCTGCCGTTAGGTTGCGACCAAATTTATCCAATGGATGTTTTGGCTCCGACTTTACGCTCCTGCTTTTTCGAACGATGCCAACTGTTTTTCGCGGCTCAATAGCTTGGCTACTACCTTGATTTGTAAGTATATATCTAAGCAATTCACCTCTGAGATCCGAGACCGAAACATCGTATAGAGCCAACACCCGCGACAGTGCAGTGCTCCGATCCTCCGCAATATTCACAACCGCATGCAGCGAGGTGATCTGCTCGGGCGCATGCTCCGCAGCAAGCTCCATAACATATTGGCGATAGAACTCCTCGGCGGGCAAATCTTCGCTCTTTGGAGATGATATAATCGCCTGTTGAACCCTCAATTTGAGCTGAAAAAGTTGCCAATCCTGCAGTCGTGAGGCGAGAAACTGCTTCACAAGAGAGCCATCAGAGTCCAAAATCTCGAGAAATAGGTGATCTTTGTATGACTTTTGTTCGCCAGCTTTGAGCCGCCCGAAGGCTGTGCGGACGATAATTGAGTCTAATATTTTAGAAATTTTACCTTTGTGCATAATTAATCGTTATAAGTTATTCTGATAGGATAACGAATAGTGATTTGAAATTATTATGCTGCGAAGGTTGCGCTTTGGATCTAGCCTCGTGGCCACTCACCCACCTCCATGTCGAATATCTGGCCTCTGTCGATTTTGAATCTAAGCGCTGTTCGAACTTTGTGGATACCGTAATTACCTGCTGCACCGGGGTTTAGATGCAGCAAATTGTATTGATGATCGTTCATAACTTTTAAAATATGCGAATGTCCCGAGATAAAAATATTTGGACGAGCCGCGATAATATTAGTCAACGCTTCGGGTCGGTATCGTCGCGGATAGCCACCAATGTGCATCATTAAAACCTTGACTCCGTCGCACTCAAAAAGCAGGTCGCGACTAAAAGCGCTACGGCACTCAGCTCCATCGATATTCCCCCACACGGCGCGCAGCGGTTTGAACGACGCTATTTGATCGGCCAGCTGAAGCGTGCCAATATCCCCCGCGTGCCACACCTCATCGACATCGCGCAAAAAGTGGCGCAGCGTCACGTCGAAACAGCCGTGAGTATCTGAAATAACACCTATCCTCTTCATTATCTAATATTTATCGCCCCACAAGCGTTTGATGCTCTCTGCAATTTTTGCCTCTGCAATATTCTCGGTATTTGGCACATAAAAGGCTGTGCCTGAGAGCGATTCTGGCATAAACTCCTGCTCGACAAAGCTGCCCTCGAAATCGTGAGCATAGCGATAATCTTTGCCGTAGCCCGCCTCACTCATCAATTTTGTTGGTGCATTGCGCAGGTGAAGTGGTACGGGTCGATTTTGCGTGTCGTGCTTGACCATCGCCAAAGCTTTGTTGATAGCCAGGTAGGCTGAGTTCGACTTGGGGCTTGTTGCAAGGTATATTGTGGTCTGTGCCAGAGTGATACGAGCCTCGGGCATTCCAATTTTATGAACAGTATCAAAGCAAGCATTAGCTAAAAGTAGAGCATTTGGATTGGCCAATCCGACATCTTCCGAGGCTAAAATCACAAGTCTTCGAGCGATAAATCGCGCCTCCTCACCGCCCGCTAACATGCGTGCTAAATAATAGATAGCTGCATTGGGGTCGCTTCCGCGCACCGACTTAATAAATGCCGATATTACATCGTAGTGCTGCTCACCATTTTTGTCGTAGAGAGCGATATTCTGCTGCAGGCACTCGGTGACATAATCGTTAGTTATTGTAATCTTGCCGCTTGTCGCTCCTATGGTTATATCTAAGATATTGAGCAACTTACGAGCATCACCACCCGCAAAAGTGAAGAGTGCCTCTCGCTCGACAACCTCAATATCTCGCTCACGAAGTTCGCTATCTGTTGTCAGCGCGCGCTGCAAAAGTTGCTCCAAATCAGCCTCCTCCATTGGCTTTAGGATGTAAACCTGGCAGCGACTTAGCAGTGGTGAGATCACCTCGAAAGAGGGATTTTCAGTTGTTGCACCAATGAGCGTCACGACGCCTTGTTCGACGGCGCCGAGCAGTGAATCTTGTTGTGACTTGTTGAATCGATGGATCTCATCGATAAAAAGAAACGGAGGTTTTGAGTCGAAAAAGCGCTGACGCTTAGCCGATTCGATCACCTCGCGCACATCCTTAACTCCCGACGAAACGGCCGAGAGTGTAAAAAATGGACGATTGAGTTCATTGGCAATAATCTTTGCCAATGTTGTCTTTCCGACACCAGGAGGTCCCCACAAAATAAATGAGGGGACGTTTCCTGTGTCGAAAAATTTGCGAAACACACCACTCTCGCCAACTAAATGGTGCTGACCAATATATTCATCGATCGTGCGAGGTCGAAGCCTCTCGGGGAGTGGTGCTGCCATATCTCAGTCAGAGAGGGTATTACATGTCAAATTGCTCAATCTTCGAAGAGCAAAGATCGCCCAAAGCTGCGATAGCTGTAGTGAAGTGTGGTGTTGCGTTGTGCGCGTCGATTGCCGCTTGATCAGCCCACGTCTCACAAATGATGTAGACACCTGGACGAGTTGTAGACTCAAAAAGATCATATGCGATGCAACCAGCCTCAGCTTGTGAGCCTGCGACCAATGGATTTACTGCTGCGAGGAACTGCTCTGCGGCGCCCTCGTTTACTTGAAAAAATGCGTTAATTCGAATCATAACTTTTTAATTTTTAATTATTTAACCTCAGGGGTAATTGTAGCCAGGTGGAGCTCATCGAGCTGCGCTTGATCAATCAAAGATGGTGCCTCGATCATCACGTCGCGACCTGCATTATTTTTAGGGAATGCGATGTAGTCGCGGATAGACTCCACGCCGCCAAAGAGCGAGCATAGACGATCAAAACCAAATGCAAGACCGCCGTGAGGAGGTGCTCCAAACTTGAAGGCATTCATCAAGAAGCCGAACTGCTCCTCAGCCTTTTCTGGCGTAAAGCCAAGAATCTCAAACATTTGTGCCTGTAGCTTCGAGTCGTGGATACGGATAGATCCGCCACCAATCTCTGTTCCGTTGCAGACAAAATCGTAAGCGTTTGCACGCACTTTGCCTGGATCAGTTGCCAAATACTCGATATCCTCCGCCTTGGGCGATGTAAATGGGTGGTGCATAGCGTAGTAGCGTGCAGTCTCCTCGTCCCACTCGAATAGAGGGAAGTCGACAACCCAAAGAGGAGCGAACTTTTGAGGATCGCGCAATCCAAGGCGCTCACCAACCTCTAAACGCAATGTATTTAACTGAGACAGAGCCTTATACTTCTTGCCACAGAGAATAAATACCATGTCACCAGCCTGCGCGCCAGCCTTTTCTGCGATGGCTTTAACCTGCTCGGGAGAGTAGAATTTATCGATCGATGATTTTGTTGCACCGTCGGCCTCAATGCGGATCCACACTAGACCCTTAGCGCCAACCTGTGGACGTTTAACGAATGCGGTCAACTCGTCGATCTGCTTACGGGTGTAGGTTGCGCAGCCTGTAGCTGCAAATCCGCAGATATACTCAGCATCGTCGAAGACTGAAAAGCCGTGACCATGAGTGAGTTGAGTAAGATCTGCAAACTCCATTCCGAAGCGAATATCTGGCTTGTCGGATCCATACCTCTCCATCGCCTCGTGCCAGCTAAGGCGTGGGAACGAATCCGCTAAAGTGATATCCATCACCTCTTTAAACATATACTTAGCCCAACGCTCGAATGTCGACAAAACATCCTCTTGCTCGACAAAGGCCATCTCGCAGTCGATCTGAGTAAACTCAGGCTGACGATCGGCGCGAAGATCCTCGTCGCGGAAGCAACGAACAATCTGGAAATATTTGTCGTAACCCGCAACCATCAAGAGCTGCTTGAAGGTCTGAGGAGATTGAGGCAGCGCGTAGAACTCGTTGGGATTCATGCGACTAGGCACTACAAAGTCGCGCGCACCCTCGGGTGTAGATTTGATCAGGTATGGAGTCTCGATCTCGAGGAATCCCTCAGAATCGAGGAAGTTGCGCACGGCGTGAGCCATTTTGTGACGCAGGATCATTGCGCGCTGAAGTGGCGCACGACGAAGGTCGAGATAGCGATATTTCATGCGGAGATCGTCGCCACCGTCCGAGTGCTCTTCGATTGTGAATGGAGGGGTCTGCGCAGCGTTGAGTATCGTTAGCTGGTCGGCAGCAACCTCGATTTCGCCCGTAGGCATCTTAGGATTCTTCGACGAACGCTCGATAACCCTACCCACAACCTGCAAAACGAACTCGCGACCGAGCTCTGCTGCAGTAGCTTTGGTAGCCTCCGACGAGTGCTCCTCAACAACGATTTGGGTGATTCCGTAGCGGTCACGCAGATCAATAAATGTCATCGCACCTAAGTTGCGCACCTTCTGCACCCAACCCGAGAGAGTTACACTTTGATCGATGTTTGTGGCTCTAAGTTCACCACAGGTATGACTTCTGTACATAATATTATTGTTATTTTGTTTTGTTATTCGTAGCTTTGCAATTCACAAAGGTAGTAAAAATAGAGATATTATATATAGTATAGAGTAAAAAAAATGGATCAGAGAGATAAAAAATATATGGATCTCGCAATTCTTGAGGCAAAAAAAGCGTTGAAAGAGGGCGAGGTACCCATTGGGGCAGTGGTTGTAGCAGGAGAGTCGGTGATAGGTCGTGGCCACAACCTTGTGGAGACCTTGGCCGATGCCACGGCCCACGCCGAGATGCAGGCCATCACCGCAGCAACGTCGACCATAGGTGGTAAGTATCTGGGTGAGGCGACCTTATACGTCACCGTTGAGCCATGCGCGATGTGCGCGGGAGCAATTGCCTGGAGCCAACTAGGTGCGGTTGTGTGGGGCGCCGACGACCCCAAGCGCGGATTCAGGCGCTACTCCGAACAGATACTACACCCCAAAACCAAAGTGCGCTCTGGAGTGCAAAAAGAGGAGTGCGAAAAATTAATGCTCTCTTTTTTTGCAAAATTGCGTTAATTTTTTTGTATCTATCTAAAAAAAGATGTAATTTTGCGACTTGGGTAAAAAAACTGCGACTTGAATAACAGTAGAAACACAAAAAAATAAATAATTTACAGCAATGAAAAAATTAATTCTAACACTTTTTGCGGCTACTGCCGTATTTGTTGCATCGGCTCAAGAGGATGTAACCACATGCTACAACACTGCTGCTGCAGCTTATGGCGAGAAGAAATTCGACGTAGCAGTCGAGAACTTCAACAAGGTTCTTGACCTAGGTATGGATGACGAAAATTCAGCTAGCATGGTTGCAACGGCTAAAACCTACATCCCTAAGTGCTACTACATGATTGGCGGTCGCGCTATGCAAGCAGGTGAGTATGAGGTTGCTCTCGAGAACTTCACAATGGCAGCTGAGTATGCAGAGCTTTACGACGACGTTAAGACTCAAACTAATGCAAACTCTTGGATTGCAAAACTTTATCAAAAGCAAGGTGGTGACGCATTCAACGCAAAAGATTACGAAACTGCTAAGACTATCTTTGCAAAGGGTTACGAGTCAGATCCTCGTAACACAGAGATGGCTAACTGGTTGGGAATCTGCTACTGCGAGACAGACGAGTTCGAGAAGGGTATGGAGATCTTCTACACCGTATCGGAGATGGGCGCAAACAATCCAAAATATGCTGAGGGAGCTGAAGAGGCACAGAAGAACATGGCTATCTACACAAACAACCGCGTAGCTGCATTCCAAGTTGAGGGCAACCACGACGGCGTAATCGAGATGGCTGAGTGGATCCTATCGACTGACCCAGTTAACGCACTTGCTGAGAAAATTCGCCTTCAAGCATACTACGACAAGAAAGATCACGCTGCAGTAACTGCTGCTGCCGAGGCTGCTGCCGAGGTGCAAACAGACGAGATTGAGAAGAGCAACGTATACTTCATCCTAGGTGCGTCGTATAACGACCGCGAGATGAGAGATCAAGCAATCGCAGCCTTCAAGAAGGTGACCGATGGTCCTAACGCTGAGATCGCTGCAGCAACTATCGCTGAGTTGAGCAAATAGAGATCGCTTCTAAAATATTAAAATGCTCTGCATTGGTTTTGTTGAAACAACAGCCAATGCAGAGTTTTTTTTCTCGGTGTATGCATGCTGCCATACCTTTACTAGCATGATAATTATATCGTAAAAAACGCTGATAACCTATTTCTAAGTTATTAGCGTTTTTTATAGTGCCCAGGACGAGACTCGAACTCACACGAACCTAATGTTCACTACCCCCTCAAAGTAGCGTGTCTACCAATTTCACCACCTGGGCCTTTCATTTTGCGACTGCAAATATATGTCTTTTTTTTTAATAATGCAAGAATATTTGCACTATATATTTTGTTAACAATTGTTAATAAGTGTTAATTTGCAGAGTTACAACCTTATAGGGCTTCATTTTCCGCGTTAGATTCCTTATTAGGCTCATCAAATTTCACATTATAAACAAGGTGTTCAACTCCGTGGAGGTAGTTGCGTTTGCCATATTTTGGCGAGTAGACGTAGCAGTCGAGCGTAAAGACGCTTTGGGTCTCTTCGTCGATGGTCGAGTAGCTTACATATGGGCCACCCATAAAGTCGCCAACAACATCCCACAATCCGCGCATCTCCACCCATAGGCGACCGTTGATGCGGATCGGGCGGTATATCTGCGGCACCTCAGTGAAGGTGGTCATGTACGAACCGTCCGAAGGGCCAGGGATCATCGCGGTGTATTTATTGCGCGCCTCCACAAGGTTCTCTTCCGAGAGCGAATTGATGCCAAAGTCGGCAGGGTAACTATATATAATAGCACCTTGGCTAGCCACGGGATACTCGTTCGAGATCCACAGCAGATCCTCGCTATCTTGACGCACGGTGTAGCCCGTTGGGATCTTCATCGATACGCCAAATTTATCCTCAATAACCTTATCTATATGCTTGACACTGTACTCATTAGCAAATGCTACAGCTCTGTCGCGCTCCGCAATTTGTACGCCTTTCACCAAGCTTTCGCGGTGCTGAGAGACATACTCGGTTGCCGACTCAATCGACGGTGCCTGCAGCGTTAGCACAATTTGGGGTGCTGCCGCAACATCGTAACGAACGGCAATCGACGGCTCCTTGATCGATGGTTGTATGTTGACCTCCAATATGTTGCGATGTTTGGCGATAAGTCCATCGTAGCTCTGGTTGGTGATTCTCAGAACGTCGAACGTAGACTCCTCCTGGTTGAGATATGGGATATACCCCGAGAGGATTGTGCGAAGCGAGTCACCCAACTGCGAGTCCCACTCTGGCTGATTGCAGACAACGACCAACTCGTAAGGCGCACCCTGCGAAGTTACCTTGTGTGTTGCCGCCGAGCGCAGTGCATCGCAGGCAGTTAAGGTCGCTATAAGTAGAAATACAGAGGCTAAGAGTCGAAGGCTTTTCATATTCATGATTTTTTTGTTTTATTTGCAAAGATACTTTTTTTTCAACAATATTTCTTATTTTTGTCTCATAAATTATAAATTATGAGGATCACAGCACCGAAATTTATCAGACGCATAATGCCCAACTTAGTGTGGGAGATCAACGACGAAGATGGAGTCTTTCTCACCTTCGACGATGGCCCCACGCCTGGTGTAACGGAGTGGATCTTATCTTTTCTCGACAAGTACGATGCCAAAGCCACATTTTTTGTGCTCGGAAAAAATGTCGAGATGTACCCCGACCTCTATCAGCGCATCGTAGATCGCGGCCATAAGCTCGGAAACCACTCGTACTCTCACCAAAAGGGGTGGAACATGTCGCTCGAGCGCTATGTCGAGGATGTGGATTTTGCCAATGATCTGATTCACAGCGAACTATTTAGGCCGCCCTACGCTCAGATCACCCCCTCGCAGGTGCGAATGTTGAGCCAGCGCTACCGTCTGATCATGTGGAACGTCCTCTCGCGCGACTATAATCGTAATCTTTCGCCCAGAAAGTGCTTCGAAAATGTATCGAAATATCTAGAACCAGGTGCAATTATTGTCTTTCACGACAGCGACAAAGCATTTAAAAAT
The DNA here is from genome assembly GCA_044433705.1 of Rikenellaceae bacterium. Taxonomy (GTDB): domain Bacteria; phylum Bacteroidota; class Bacteroidia; order Bacteroidales; family Rikenellaceae; genus Alistipes. Next base: position 28,062 of record JAWXTG010000017.1, read on the forward strand.
ATGAGCTACGCCCTTCCGCGAACACTTGCCAAAATCAAGGAGCTAGGGCTAAAGTGTAAAGTGATTGAGTAACGATGAAGATAATTTTAGCACAGAGCGCCGCAAGTGGCGCAATCTATACACGGCAGATCGCCTCGCTCCTTGTGGCCAGCCCCCAAGTGGAGCAGGTGGCTCTTATTCGCAGCTCTTCGGCAGCGGCAGTGGCACAATACGAGGGTGTCGAATTACCACAATCTGAGAAGATTATGGAGTACTCAAACGACGACATGTTTGCGCCAGTAGCCAGTGGATCAGCGCGTTATGCGGCGATGATTGTAGCTCCATCTAGCGTGGGGACACTCGGCAGGATCGCCACGGGGGTCTCCGATTCATTGATTTGTCGCGCGGCTGATGTGATGCTCAAAGAGCGACGTCCGCTGGTTCTTTTGGTGCGCGAGAGCCCCCTATCGCTAATCCATCTGCGCAATATGACCACCCTAACGGAGGCTGGTGCGGTGGTGATGCCCGCCTCGCCCTCGTTCTACAACGGAGAGTCTTCGATCGACGAATTGACGCTAAATCTTGCTCAAAGGGTTGTCTCAATGGCTGGTGTCGAGTGCGCACGCGCAGAGTGGGATGGCAAAAAAAAGTGATATAATATTTCGTTTTTCTTAAAAAAGTTATACCTTTGTATTAATATATATGTAATAACAACTAAAAAATCAATAAAAAATGGCTACTACAGCTGATATCAAAAATGGTTTGTGCATCGAATTAGATAAAAAAACCTACCAAATTGTAGAATTTCAACACGTAAAACCTGGTAAGGGTCCCGCTTTCGTGCGCACCAAATTGAAGAATTTGGAGAATGGCCGTGTCGTTGACAACACATTCTCGGCTGGTGTCAAGATCGACATCGTGCGCGTAGAGCGTCGTCCATACCAATTCACATATGAGGATGATTTGGGTGCTCACTTCATGCACACTGAGACATTCGAGGAGATCAATATCGAGAAGGATCTTATCACCAACTACGACCTTATGGCTGATGGCCAAATCGTGGAGGTTATGTTCCACACAGAGAAGGAGCAGGTGCTTTCAGCTGAGCTTCCTCCAATCGTTGACATGGAGGTAACTTACACAGAACCAGGCGTTAAGGGTGACACCGCTTCGACTAACTCACTCAAACCAGCTACTGTTAACACTGGTGCTACTGTTCGCGTACCTCTATTCATCGGTACAGGCGACAAGATTCGCGTGGACACACGTACTCGCGAGTACTACGAGCGCATCAAGTAATTCACGTAAGAACCAACCAACCAAAATTACTAAATAGAGATAGGCTGATTCCTGTGGGGGTCAGCCTATTTCGATCTATGAAGAATAATAGAGAAAAAATAGTATGAAGATTAAATCTTTTTTAGCGTTAGCACTTACCTCGATAGGTGTTAATCTTGCAGCCCAAGAGGTCTCGCCCGAGTGGCTCAGAAATTCTAGAATATCACCCGATGGCGAGCAGATATGCTTCACCTATAAAGGTGATATATACACAGTTGCGGTCGACGGTGGGCAGGCCAAACAGATTACAACCAACCCCGCATACGACACAAAACCAATTTGGAGCCCCAATGGTGAGCAAATTATGTTTTCGTCGAATAGAGAGGGCAGCCAAGATATCTATATCGTTGACAGTAAGGGCGGTGCGCCAAAAAGATTAACCACACACTCGGGTAGCGAGACGCCCATAGCATTTCTAGATGATCAGAGGGTGCTCTTCGGTGCCAACATCATGCCCTCGGCCAGCGACGCGCAATTCCCTAGTTCGATATTTAGCCAGGTTTACGAGGTGTCGACTCAAGGTGGTCGTGCTAAGCTATTTAGCTCGATGCCGATGGAGTCAATCGACATTGCAGCCGACGGCTCGACGCTACTCTACGTCGACAAAAAGGGATACGAAGATCCATATAGAAAGCACCATACATCGTCGATCGCTCGCGATATTTGGAGCGCAAAACTCAGCGATGGCAGAGTGGAGTCATATGTGAAACTATCTGATTTTGAGGGTGAAGATCGCGATCCGATCTTCAGCGCGCAGGATGGTCAAATCTTCTACACAAGTGAGCAAGATGGCTCGTTCAATGTCTACAAGATGGACTTGAGCTCTAAAAAAAGCAAGCAAATTACCTTCCACAAGGATCACCCAGTCAGAAGCCTATCTCGATCTACGGACGACCTTCTGGCCTACTCGTACAATGGTGATATGTACACACTTAACGCTGCAAAAAGTGGCGCAGAGCCAACAAAAGTTGACATTAAAATTATTCGCGATCAGCTAGAGAAGAGCGAAATTCAGCAGACGCTTCGCAGCGGCGCTCACCAGATGAGCCTCTCGCCCAACGGCAAAGAGATCGCCTTTATTCTGCGTGGAGATGTCTACGTGACATCTGTCGATTACGCTACTACAAAGCAGATTACAAACTCAGCCGACCAAGAGCGCAACGTTGACTTTAGCCCCGATGGGCGCTCGGTGATCTACGCCTCGGAGCGCAACGGCATCTGGCAGATCTATCAAACTTCTATCGCGCGCGACGACCAAACGGCGCTGACCTATGCAACAGAGATAAAAGAGGAGCGCGTAACCGACTCAGCGATAGCATCATTCCTACCTCAATATAGCCCCGATGGCAAAGAGGTAGCCTTCCTCGAGGATCGCACAACGCTCAGGGTGATCAACCTAAAGAGTAAAAAGGTGAGAACGGTTCGCGACAAGCGTTTTGAGTACTCGTATACCGATGGTGATCAGTGGTTTACATGGAGCCCCGATAGCAAATGGATCCTCAGCGGATATATCGGCGAGGGCGGCTGGAACAACGGCGACGTCGCGCTAATCAATGCCGATGGCAGTGGCGAGATCCACAACTTAACACAGAGCGGCTACACCGACACCAACGCTAAATGGGTCCTCGGAGGCAAAGCGATGATCTGGCAGAGCGACAGAGCGGGTTACCGCAGCCATGGCAGCTGGGGGTCTGAATACGACTCATACATCATGTTCTTCGACCTGGAGGCCTACGAAAAGTTCAGAATGAACAAAGAGGAGCTCGAGCTATTGGCGGCGGCCGACAACGACAAGAAGAGCAAAAAAGAGAAGAAAGAGGAGGCGAAGGAGGATAGCGACAGCACCAAAATCAAGAAGGTGGAACCGCTAGAACTAGACATCGAGAATACCAAAGATCGCATCATCCGACTCACAAATAACTCATCACGCATGGCCGACGCACTTCTGACTGCCGATGGTGAAAAATTATACTACCTCACCCGTTTCGAGAGTGGCTTCGAGCTGTGGGTTAACGACCTCAAAAAGCGTGAAACTAAGCTACTTATCAAGAATTCTGGCGCGGGCGAGTTGATCTCGGGCAGCAAGCCAACCGAAATTTTCATGAGTAGCGGAGGGCAGCTCAAAAAGATTGATGTGGGATCAAACCGCATCTCGACGATACCCTTCGAGTCGCAATTTACATATCGCCCAAAACAGGAGCGCGAATATATTTTCAACCATATCTGGCAGCAGGTGAGCGACAAATTCTACGTCGAGGATATTCACGGGGTGCCTTGGGAGATGTATCGCGAATGCTACGAAGCAAAATTGGACGACATAGACAACAACACCGATTTCGCCGAGCTTCTAAGTGAACTCCTCGGCGAGCTAAACGGCTCACACACAGGCGCTCGCCACTATGCGCCAAACAGCGCCCAACCCACCGCTACACTTGGTCTATTCTTCGACGAGCGCTACCAGGGTGATGGCCTGAAGATTGCCGAAATTGTTAAGGGCTCACCTCTCAACATCATCAAAAGTGAAGTTCAAGAGGGCGACGTGATAACCAAAATCGACGGCGTCGAGATAACTGCCGACATGGATTATTTCCCACTGCTGGCTGGCAAGGCCAATAAGCCTATCATATTGACTGTCAAAAAGTCAGGCAAAGGTAAAGAGTTCGAGCAGAGCGTAAAGCCAATCTCGAACATGAGCACACTCCTATACAAACGTTGGATTGAGCGCCGCGCCGAGATTGTCGACTCGCTATCCAACGGCAGGTTGGGATACATCCACATCAAGGGGATGAACAGCGAGAGCTACCGCGAGATGTACAGCACCCTCCTAGGAAAATTGCGCAATAAAGAGGCGGTCATCGTCGACACTCGTCACAACGGCGGTGGATGGCTCCACGACGACGTGGTGACACTCCTAAGTGGTAAAAAGTATCAGGACTTCGTGGCACATGGTCAATACATTGGTAGTGACCCATTTAACAAGTGGAACAAACCATCATGCATGTTGATTTGCGAGGACAACTACAGCAACGCCCACGGCACGCCATGGGTTTACAAGGAGCTCGGGATAGGTAAGTTGATCGGTGCTCCCGTTCCAGGAACCATGACCGCAGTGTGGTGGGAGACACAAATCGACTCATCCATCGTCTTCGGCATACCCCAAGTTGGATGTCGCGACAACCGCGGCAACTTCATGGAAAACGTCGAGCTACAACCCGATATACTCGTCTACAACGAACCCGAAAAGAGCCTCAATGGCGTTGACACTCAACTCGAAGCGGCCGTGAAGCATATGCTCGAGGTTGTGGATGGCCTGGGTCGGCCTGAGTCTGACTCCGTCGGGCGCAGATAGCACCTGCGCGGGTGCATATTGTGCTGCGGCGATTTGCTGATCGCTTCGCTCCTACGTTAAAAGTGCTACTATAATTTCCTCGAGAGTGAACTCTCAAAAAATTATAGTAGCACTTTTATCTATGGCAACATACTGTTGCCATCAGCAAATCTCCGAATGACTAAACCATTGAATAATACATAATTGGATGTTAGTTGAATATCAGTTGTTTGCAATTCGAATTGGGTTTAAATGCCTTTAGGCATTTAATAAATTTTAGAATATAATAGGCTGCGCAAAGAAATTTGTGGCAGCCTATTGTGTTCTAAAATCATAGAACTTTAGTAGAAAGTTCTATGCCCAATACGCGGCGTAATAAGCACCCGCGCGGGTGCTATCTGCGCCCGACGGAGTCAGTCCTCGGTCGCCCGACGGAGTCAGTTGTAAACGTCCTCGTCGAAGACGCTCCACACTGTTTTAGCTAATAATTTTGGTTATTCGCATGGAAAAACAGAGAATTTTCACTATTTTTGCGTAGCAATGAGAAAAAAATAGATAAACTACATGTGGAATAAAATTATATTTGATAGAAATAGGAGTTGGGTTGAGCGCTGCAAGGCTTCGGATCCTGATTTTTTTGAGAAGCTGTCGATGGGTCAAAACCCAGAGTGCCTTTATATTGGATGCTGTGATAGTAGGGTCTCGGTTGAGGAGCTTATGGGGGTGAAACCAGGGGAGCTTTTTGTGCATCGCAATATTGGCAACCTTGTGGTTAATACCGATAGCAATGTTAACGCTGTGGTTCAGTATGCTGTTGAGCATCTGAAGGTTAAGCATATCATTGTATGCGGACACTATGAGTGTGGCGGTATAAAAGCTGCTATGCACCCCGAGGATATGGGGCAGCTCAATGGTTGGCTGCAGACAATTCGTGACGTCTATCACACTCATCGCCAAGAGCTTGACGCTATTGAGTCACTCTCGGAGCGTTATGACCGCCTGGTTGAGCTCAATGTTCGCGAGCAGTGTATCAATATTATGAAGATTGACCATGTGCAACGCTCATGGACGCGGGGGCAATACCCTCATGTGCATGGATGGATTTTTGATGTGCGCACGGGTCGACTCAAGGATCTAGGACTCAATACGCGCGAACTATTCAACGAGGTTGAGGATATATATAACATTGATTTTGATCACGTTAAGTAGATCAGAGACTATAGATTTGGACTTCAGCAAGGGCGAGATATTGCGCATGCCAACATGACAAATAGAGCTGACTAGCAAATGCTAATCAGCTCTATTCTATTGTGTGTTAAGCTCTAATTAAAGTGCGTTAACGTGTAGTTGCATTGCACTCTTTAGGTTACCAGCCTTGTTCTTGTGGATGATGTTGTGCTTAGCCAACTTATCCAACATTGCAGATACCTTTGGAAGTAGAGCCTCAGCAGCGCTCTTCTCAGTTGTGTTACGCATAGCTTTGACAGCGTTACGTGCAGTCTTGTGTGCAAGACGGTTGTGAGTACGTTTCACCAATGTCTGGCGAATTCTCTTCTTTGATGACTTATGGTTTGCCATAATATTTATTTTTTAATTTTAATTTTACAATCTGTATAACAAAATTAAGCCTTAGCTTATTTCGGATAGACTGCAAAACAAAACATCTTAACTTATTATGACTAGACTAAAAAGTCACCTCAAAAGTTTCGATCCCGTCACGCTGTCCGCTCCTGTGATCTATCACCCGTGTAGCCCGTAGGAGAATCGAACTCCTATTTCAAGAATGAAAATCTTGCGTCCTAACCGTTAGACGAACGGGCCTTACCGCTAATCTCTTTAGGGAGATTTAGCGGTGCAAAGATATGAAAAAAAATCATACCCGCCAAATATTAGAGTGTAAAATATTAATGTATTATTATAGCATTTGTGCAAGCTGTTGACTAACAGCCTATTGCCATCATCTACGAATATTGAAAATTCGCTCTATCAGCTCATTACGACGCCCCTTTTCACCTCTTATTATACTAATATCGCCCTGATTTATCAGCGCTATTGTATCGCAATAATCCTGCGCAATATCAAGTTCATGCGTCGAAAAGATTATCGTTTTTCCCTCAGCATGGGTCAGCGAAGTGAGCAGCTCAACAAGTTCGTAACGCGACGGCATATCCAAAAATGCCGTTGGCTCGTCGAGCAGGATAACAGGGGTCTGCTGCGCAAGTGCTCGCGCAATCATAACGCGCTGCAGCTCACCATCTGAGAGTCTCTCAACGCTTCGCCGAGCCATATGGCTCATCCCGACAAGTTCGAGCGAATGAGCCACAATATCGCGATCCTGCTCCTGCATCCGCCCCAGCCACGAGGTGTAGGGAGCGCGACCCAAGGCCACCAGATCCTCAGCCAAAAGATTGACAACACGACGACGCTCCGTGGTGACAAAGCTCACCGTAGAGGCCCTCTGAAGAGGTTTCATCTCGAAAATATTCTCGCCTGCAATAACAACCTGCCCACCAAGAGGAGCCTCCAAACCCGCAATCGAGCGAAGCAAAGTACTCTTCCCCGAACCATTGCGGCCCAGCAAAGCCACCAACTCACCACCACAGAAGTGACCATTTGCACACTCAATGAGCGTGCGATGAGGGTATCCAACCTCTATATCCTTAAGTGTAACCATCTTATACTTATTAGTAATCAGCCGCCTGCGACATTCGAAGCGCAAGGTACAAAATTTATCGAACCAATCAAAATTGAATTAGGTTCGTCATTCGGAAATTTGCCTGTGGCAACCGTAGGTTGACATAAGATAAATGTGTTATAATAATTTCTTGAGAGCTTGTTCTCGGAGAGGTTATTATAACACATTTATCGTACGAGGAGCTGCAAGCGACGAAAAGCAAATTGCCGCAGCGTATTATGCACCCGCGCAGGTGCTTTTTTGCGCCCGACGGAGTCAGTGCAAAGCGCACAGAAAGAGAGTTATAAACGCACAGAAAGTTACAACAACCGCTCCCGACGGCGCAAGTTACCGAGCGAAATCAAAATCATGGCGACGCTGCTACATGACAGTAGCAGGCGACTGTTCTTGATTGTTGCGGCCCAAATATCGGGGTGGACGTCGGTTGGTTCGTCGTAGGGGTTGATCATGATGTTCCACATTGTTGTGGAGTATAGCGATCCAATGTAGATGATCAGGGCGAACAGACCTAACAGAACTATGGCTACGCCATTTCCACTCTTGATGAATGTCGAGAGGAAAAAGGCTAATGACCCAAAAAATATCACGGCAAACATCACGCTGTAGGTCATGGGCAGAATCTCGACAGGGCAGAGCAGGAGGTGCGCCAAGTAGCTAAATATAAGTATATTAACAAAGCATGCAAGGAACACAAAGAGTAGTCGTAGCAGCCAAACTTTATACATATAATTAGGTATACAGAAGAAAATCTCTAAGATTTTAGCCTCCTCATCTTTCTGGACACCATAGGCGGTCGGATAGAAGATCAGCAGCAACGAGGGGAAGATCAGATTCTGCATCACGACGCTCTCTGTCAGGGCGTTACCACTATATGCCGAGTTGAATAGCAGGTAGCAAAACAGTAGAAACGAGAGGCACATAAATATCAGATATCGACCTCCGAAGAGAATCTTAAAATTATATTTTGCCAATAAAAATATTGTTCGTAAACCATTCATAATTTATGTTCTAACTTGATAATTTATAACCCTTTAAGCATACATAAGTAGGCATCTTCCAGCGACTCGCTCTCCTGCACGGCACTCGCGACGGGCCTCTGAGCCGAGATATATCTCACCCTCACCGAGCCATCGCTATTCTTCATGTTGTTGGCCACAAGTGCGCTATCGAGCTGCATGAACTCCTCTTCGCTAACGGTGAAGCTCCAAACCTTATTCTGAGCAAAATATAACATGTCGTTTGGCTTGCCGAAGAACTTCAAGTTGCCTCGATTGATGACCGCCACCTGGTTGCAGGAGCTGGCAATATCCTCGATAATGTGGGTCGAGAAGATTACAACGCGCTCGCGACTCAGCTCAACGAGTAGATTTCTGAAGCGAATTCGCTCGCGTGGATCGAGTCCCGCCGTAGGCTCATCGACAACCAATATTCGAGGGAGGTTGAGGAGGATCATCGCGATACCAATGCGCTGCTTCATACCGCCCGAGAATGAGCTGATCAAAGCGTCGCGCTTCTGGTACATATGTACCGAATTGAGGACATATTCTATTCGCTCCTTGCGCACCTGAGTGTTGGTAACTCCCTTAAGTATAGCTTGATAGTCGAGAAAATCCCATGCGGTCATATACTCGTAGGTACCAAACTCTTGGGGCAGGAATCCGATCAAACTCTGCAGCTCCTCGCGATGAGTTTTGGTGTTGAGCCCATTGATAAAAATCGAACCATAGCTGGGCTCGTAGAGGCCCGTCACAATGCGCATAAAGGTAGATTTACCCGCTCCGTTGGGACCCAAAAGACCAAACATTCCGCTGTTGATGGTAAACGAAACTCCCTTGAGCGCCTCGAAGGGGTGACGACTGCGACCGATGATTGGCACCGATAGCACGGCGTTGAATACAACGGCTTTAAGCCCTGCGAAACGACCCGTTAGGCGCGCTACGTTGATACCCTTATCCTCGATCATTCGCGCAGTGCGGTAGATGATGTAGCCCAAAATAATGGCTGCAACGTAGATTCCCGTAACCCCGTAATTCTCTGTGCGCAAGGCAAAAACGCCAAGACCAACCACAGCAATCACCACCTTAGAGAGTGCATTGAGAATACGAATCAAGATGTTGGGTGTGCCGCCACAATGGTTGAGGTAGTATCGATAGAGGGCGCCCCAAATTGCCGCTGTCATGATGGCCCAGATAACGAGCATCAGGGTGATGTAGAGCCCACTTTCGAAGTAGAGGCAGGCGCCCGCAAAGAGAGTTAGCGCAACTACACTCTGCCAAATCAGATCCTTGAGGTCGGAGATAGCACTATATTTATTCTCTAGATTTAGCGACTCACGACGACTCTTGGCACCAGTCCACTCGCGCTCAAATTTACTCGCTCGGTCGTATATTTTAACCAAGTTGCGCGCCTCAATGACTATCGGCTCGTTGGGGTCGATAATCTTGCTGTTAGCAATGCGCACCGAGTGCATAATAAGATAGGTGATCGATGGTATTAGCACAATAGCCAACACCAGGTAGGCCATCTGAACATAGACATCATCGATGCTCCACCAGATGTGGGTAAGGACGATCATCATGATTGCGGCGTGCACCACGTAGATCCAGCGCGCGAGCGAACGATACCATGCAATTGCCTCTTCCAGAAATACATAGAGCGTCGGCACGAGGATCAGCGTGAGCAGCGACGAGAATGTCAAACCACCGATCACGGTGATTGCAAACGGTGCGCCAATCGCTCCAGCGTAGTCATCGTCACCCAAGGCCATTGGTAAAAGAGCAATGACTGTGGTGATCGTGGTGATCATAATTGGTCGCAGGCGCATCGCGCCACTCACAAGGATCGCACGATTGCGCGAGTAACCTCGTTTGCGTAGAATGTTGATGTAGTCGATCAGGATGATACCACCATTGACAACCACACCCAGCAGGATCATAAAACCTGTCAATGTATTGAGGTTCAACAGGCTATTACCCGTTACGATCAGTGCCACGAAGGATCCGATAGCGGCCAAAGGTATGGCGAACATCAAGATCAGCGGCATGGTCAACGACTCGAAGACCGCCGCCAAGATCATAAAAATAAGCAGTACCGAGGCGAATATCAAAAATTTGAAATCGGCATAGGTGTCTTCCGCCTCCTCACGCTCGATCACAACACCGCTCGCAATTGGGTACTCGGCGATGAGTGCGTCGATCTCGGCATCGTAGCTATCCATAATTTCGTCGGTGAGGTCCTGCAGCGTAAAGGAGTATGTGAGGGTCAACTCGCGACTTCTGTCGACTCGCTGTATTGCGCTCTGCCCCTGACCTTTAGAGATATAGGAAATGTCGGACATATCGTAAAATCCGCCACTGCTACTCTCCACCTGCAGCTCGTATAGATCCTCCAAACTCTTGACATCATCCTCACTATCGGGATCATCCGAGTCGGTAAGGGTGATTGTAATATCGATCACCTCGTCGCCATCGCCAAACTTAATCTCGGCGCCACTCTCCTGCTCGCTCGACAATCCTGATAGGCCATAACTAAATGCCGTTTCGGTGATGCCCAACTCGTTGACAATGTGCGGATCAAGCTCTATCGACACCTCGTTTGAGGCGCGCTGGGTCGACATCGACACATTACCGATATAGTCCAACTCCGAGAGAATATCCTCGATATCCTCGCCAACTTGGGTCATCAGGTCGTAGTCGGTGCCTTTGATCACAAGCGTACTCTCCTCATCACCAATGCCTAACGCCTGAAGCATCGACATACTTTGGCTTCCCGAAGTGTTCGACGAGGTGTTGCTACCCGTCTTGATATTTACGGTCAGACCCTGGCGAATTGTGGCGATACGACTCCAGATATCGTTGACGATATCGCCAATTTGGCGACTATCTTTGCCCTCGTCGAACCCCTCTTTGAGGTTGAGGACAATGCTGGCGCTCTCGTCGCTGACCGTGCAACTCATCTCGTCGAGCTCGGGGATATCCTTCAGATACTCCTCGAAGGTGGCCACAGTCTCGTCGTTCGAGGTGACATCGCTGTCGGTGCTCATCGTCAGCGAGATGGTGATTCTGTCGCTGGTGACGCTCTGCATCGACTGATCGGTCTGGCTCAGCGCCCACATAGCCGTAATAAAGAGGGTGGCCAGGGTGATGCTGAGCACCAACGCGGAGTTGCGTATAACGCTCTTTAGCAGGATTGTATATATCTGAATTGGGCGCTCGTGGATCGACGCCTCGCCACTAAAGATGCTCCTCTTCTTCGAGCTATTTTTAAGTATAACGTAGGTCAACATCGGGATCAACAGCAGCGCTACCGACAGCGAGAAGAGTAGCGTAGCGATGATCGCCACACCCAAGTTGTAACCCATCAGCGAGATGGTGATGTCGCTTGTAAATACAAACGGCAAAAAGACCGTGATGGTTGTGAGCGTCGAGGCAAAGATCGACCGCCACACCTGCTTGGTTCCCTCCATAACTGCCTCCTCGGCACTTTTACCCTTGGAGTGCAGTCGATAGATATTCTCCAGTACTACAATGCTGTTGTCGAGCAACATTCCCACCGCCAGTGTAATTCCAATCAGCGTTATCGAGTTGATTGTCACATCCATAGCGTAGAACAGATTGAATGCAGCAAAGACCGATATAGGGATGGCCAAGGCGATCGACAGCACCAGTTTCAGGTTATGGAGAAAGAACCACAGGATGACCACGGCCAAAAGTGCGCCGATCAACCCCAACATCGCCAACTGCGCGATATTGCTCTCGATCTCGTCGGCACTACAGTTGGCCACGACGATCGAAATTCCCTGAGAGACAAAGAGTTCGTTGAGCGTCCCAATCTCGGAACGGGTGCGCTCGGCCAACTCGATTAGATTCTCGCCACTCTCGGCCGCAAGCGACACGGTGATGGTTCTCTCGCCATCGAGACGGCTAATTGTTGTTGGCTCCTTGAGCGATTTTGTGATGGTTGCAATATCCTTAAGATAGACGGGCCCTGACGACATAATCACCACATTACCAATCATATCAACACTGCTATATCCTCCGTCGACAAAGACGCTATTTTGGCTAGCGCCATTTTTGGCATAGCCCACATAGCTACGCTCATTACCCGCATTGGTAAGGCTCTGACTCACCTTTTGAGTGGTCACGCCCAGCGCCTCGCACAGATCGTAGTGGAGCGCAACATCGACACTTTGGCTACGACCGCCGTAGATAGTCACAGTTGCAACACCCTCGATATTGGCCAACTTCTCCTCCAACTGGCTCTCGGTGATGGCCAAAATATCGTCGACATCCATATCACCCTTCACGCGAAGCGTCATAAAATCGTCGGAGCTAGATGTTTGCGACGAGGCGCTAGATGTGGTAACGGTGAAACCATCGGGGAGATCCGACGAATATTGAGTGATCAACTCCGAGAGACGTATGTAGGCGCTCTTGATGTTGACCGACGATTTGAATTCGACATTGATACTTCCGCCATTCGAGTTTGCCGTAGAGGTAATCTGCTGTATGCCACTACACTGCGCCACGACCCCCTCGAGCGGAATTATCACCTCCGCCTCGATGTACGATGGGTCGAAACTGCTACCTGAACCACTCACCCGCACCGAGCAGGTGGGTGCATCGGCCTCGGGCAGTAGCTCCATCGACAACTCGTTGTATGATATATAGCCAAGGAATGTGATGGCTATAAACAACATGGTTATCGTTATCCTTCTATTTATTAGAAATCTCATTGTTATTCCTCTTTTTTAGCCCTAGAGAACAGACCTTTAAACTCCTCGAGGGCATAATATAGACATGGTATAACTGTCAAACTAAGAATTGTTGAGGCTAGTAGACCTCCGATCACCGCAATTGCCATAGGTCGCTGGAACTCAGCACCATCGGACGACGACAAAGCCATTGGCAGAAGTGCCAAGATGGTAGTGATGCTGGTCATCAAGATTGGCCTTATGCGCTGCTGTGCCGAGGTTACGATAGCCTCGAGCAGATCGTAGCCCTGCGCACGAAGTTGACCGATTCTGTCGACCAAAAGTATCGAACTATTAACGGCAATACCAACTAGCATAATGATACCGATGGCGGCCATAATGTTGATATTGACGCCCGTGATGACGAAGAGCAGAATGGCTCCCGCGACCGCTAGAGGAACTGTCAAGAGGATGGTGAATGGGTGCAAAAGCGACTCAAATTGCGACGCCATAACCATGTAGACCAAGACGATCGAGAGTATCAAAGCAAAGACCATCGACGAGAAGGACTCCTTGCGCTCGCGCTCCGAGCCCTCGATACTAATGTAGTAATCATCTGGTGTAGTGATAGTTGCAATCTGCTCGCGGATGTTGTCAGCCAATTTACTTAGCGCAACCTCCGAGTTACACATAAGTGAAATCTGCATCACGCGACTCTGGCCAATGCGAGTGATCTCGCTTGGTGCCTGCGAGAAGGTCATCGTTGCGATATCCTTAAGCAGCAGCGAGCTTTCGCCCTGCGATATCACGATATTACCGATCTGCGAAACGTCGATCTGAGGCACCTTGACGGTGATATCACGCATATCGCCCTGATACTCCATCTCGCCTGCATCGGCACCATTGAGCTGCTCCTCAACTTGACTCACAACGCTCTGTATGGTCACATCGTTGATGCTGGCCACCACACGATCGACAAATATTGTCAACTCCTGCTCGCCGTTGCTCTCCTGGAACGAGATGCTCTCGATACCGTTCAACTCCTCGATCGAGCCTAGCACCTGCTCTTGAAGTGCACTCAACACTGTACTATCCTCACCCTTGATCTCGATGACGATATCGCCGCCCGACTGGTCGAAAAGCGACTCTACGGCACTCTCGGCGCTGCTATAGCTCGCCTTGAGACCCGATATCGAGTCGAGGTATGCCTCCAACTCCTCGATGAGTTGTGGCGCGGTGACAAGTGCGCCATCTCCCAACATAACATCGATCTGCGCCCGATTGCTCAGGGGCGTGCTTCCGCCATTCTCATTCTCGACGCCGCAGCGAGAGTAGACCGTGATATCCTCGCCCGCAATCTGACCAATGACGCTCTCAATGCTCTGCACCGTCGAACGCGTTCTGCTGAGCGTAGTGCCACCATCGAGCTCAAGCTCCAAGGTGATGCTCCGCGAGCCGCTGCTAGGCATAAACTCACTGCCGAGGTTCGAGGAGAGCGCAACGATTCCACCTATATATATAATAGCGGCAAGGATCACCCAATAGCGATTCTTGACAATTCCGCGTAGCATGCCGCCATACCAGTTGAATTTGATCGACTGCACTTGTGGCTTAGAATCAGACTCCTCTTCACCCTCTTTTTTATCTCTGCCAGAGATAAATTTACTATACATCACGGGGATTGCGATGATGGCAACAAAGAGAGACGAGACCAGAGCAAATGTAACGCTCCACGCCTGCTCTTTGAAGAGTTCGCCCGACTGCCCATGCAGATAGACAATGGGGAAGAATACGACGATGGTGGTCAGCGTCGAGGCGATAATTGCGCCACCAACCTGCGAGGTACCCTCGACCACAGCCTCGTGCAACTGCTCGCCATCCTCCTGCTTGCGGAAGATATTCTCGAAAACCACAATGGCGTTATCCACCAACATTCCCGCACCCAAGGCCAAACCTCCAAGGGTCATGATATTGAGGGTTAAACCTCCGAAATAGAACATATTAAACGTCGCCACAATCGAGATGGGGATGGCCAGCGAGATGATGATAGTGGTACCCATGCGGCGCAAAAATACAAACAGCACCACGATGGCAAGCAGCATACCCATCATCGCGCTGCTCTTCACATCGCCAATCGAGCGCTCGATAAACTCGCCCTGATTGCTAACAACCACGATATCGTATTGAGCCATTGTGCGTTGGAGGCTCTCCACCTCGCTGAGGACCCCTTGAGTGGCCTTCAACGTGTTGAAGTCAGACTCTTTATAGATCTCGATACCCACGCACTCTTGACCATTAAGACGCACGATGCTCTCGGCGGTTTTGTCGGCCATATAGACATCGGCGATATCCACCAAGTAGACCGAACGACCATCTTGGTAGCTCACAATTATCGAGTTAAACTCCTCGATGCTCTCCAGAACGTTCGACCCGTTGACCGTATATCGAGTTCCGTTATCCTCAATCTTGCCACCCGCCACACGATAGTTATTTGACTGTATCTTAGTGGATAGATCGGAGGTGGTCATCGAGAATGCCGCCAATTTATAGGGCGATGTCTCAACCACAACCTCCTGTTCCAAGTCGCCGTTGAAGTCGACATCGGCAACACCCTCGACGCTCAAAAGTTGAGGCTTCACGTAGCTGTTGGCGATCTTGGTGAGCTCCACGACGCTCATGTCGGGGTGCGAAAGCGCTAGCTGGATGATGGGGGTGTCGGATGGATCATTCTCCGTAACGGAGATCTCCTCGATATCGTCGTTGCGGCTGTATGAGGTTATCGACTGCTGAAGTTCCAAGAAGGCATCCTCCATATTTTGACCCCACATATACTCAATCTCGATGAGCGCCTCGTTGCTGCGAATATACGAAGTGACGCTCTTAGCGCCCTTGGTTCTGATCGCTGTAGCCTCGATATCTTCGACAATCTGAGACTCAATCTCAGAGGGTGGCATCTCGGTGGTTGTCAGTTCGATATAGAGCCTGGGAGACTCCATCGAGGGGAAGAGATCGACACCGAGACGGTCGTACGAGATCTTACCCAACAGCAGCGTAGCCAACACCACCATCATTATTGTGACGGGGTATTTTACTGCGAAATTTACAATTTTTCTCATATAGCTCGCCCTTTATTGAACCGAAATTTTGCTTCTGTTGCGTAGCGTTTGGTAACCGTCGACGATCAATTTGTCGCCCAAATAGAGTCCGCTCTTAACCTCGATGTATGTATCATTTGAGATGCCTGTGGTGATCTCGCACTGCATGGACGTTGTTCCATCTGCGATAAATACGAAGCTCTTATTTTGCGATGTGCGGATGATCTCCTTAGGGATGATTATCGCCTCGATCGCCTTATCGACCACAATCTCGGTCTTGACGAACATTCCAGGTTTGAGTAGCAATTTTGGATTTTCAACCAACACGACACCCTTGTATGTTCGGGTTGTTGAGTCGATCGAGGGCGAAAGCTGATCGATGGTAGCTTTAACATACTCATCGGGGATTGAGTAGTGGCTGATGTAAACTGGTAGACCCGTGTGGATATAGCTCATTGTGCTCTCCGAGAGTGAGATATCGAGGTACATCTTGGTGTAATCCATCACGCTGAATAGCGAAACACCCGCCTCGATCTCGATACCTGGAGTCTGATACTCTAGGTCGACGATAACACCGCTTATGGGGGATGTCACAGCCATATTTGAGATCGAAATTTTGGCGTTGGTATATGCATTTTTTGTAGTCTCCACCTCAACGGCCGCATTCTTAATGTCGATCTCGGTGGCGCCACCCTTCTCCTGAAGGATAACATATTTGTCGTATTCACCCTTGGCGATCTCCCAATTGATCTCCTTAGTCTCGATCGAGATGTCGTTGACATACTCTTCGTCCTCCAATCGTGCGAGCACCTCACCTGCACGCACCTTATCGCCAATTTTGTAATATTTGCCCGTCGCAGGGTTGATCGCAGGGCGGTAGATGCCCCCTACCTTATTTGTGACCGTTGCGCTAGCCAGCGGTATGAGCGAGCCATTGGTCGAAGTTAGCTGCTCGAGATCTCCCGCCACGATCTCCTCGACCGAGACTGGAATTGAGATTTGCGCCTGGCTGGTAGTGCCTGTCGATGAGCTACATGCGGCGAAGAGTAGCGAAGAGGAAACGGCGTATATTAAGTTTATCTTTTTCATAATGTCTATATATTATCTATTTAATTTCTCGTTATACTTTTGAATCTTGCTCATCGTCTCGGTGCTGTACATCAGCATTGGCGAGATGGGCTCTCCCTTTTCGAAGTCGTAGAGGGTGATACATTTGAGGTTAACCAACTCCAATTTGTAGTCGACCATCGCCTGAGCGAGCGATGTTTTTTGGCTCGAGAGCTGCGATTGGTATTCGTTCATCTCCATACCTGTGATCTCTCCCGCGCGGTAGTACTCGACATTTAGGTCGTAGGTCTGCTGCGCATTGTCGACGCTCTTCTTGGCAATTTCGATCTGCTTGATGTAGTTATTCAAGCTGCGGTAGCTTGTCAACACCTCCAATTCGATGTCGATCAACTCTTGATCCTCATCGACTTTATTTTTACTTATCTGTAGCTGTTGAGCGCTGATGCGATCCTTACGAGCGCCCCAATCGAAGATTGGAATACTGAAGCTGAGGTTGACGCTAGGGCTCTGAGTAGGAGCTATATAGATGTTATTGAATGCGGGATTATCGCCCATGATACCGATCGAAAGCGACAACTCACCCTGAAAACTGTTGTTATCCTTGATCTGCATGAGGGTGATATCGGCATTCTGATTTGTTATCTCGCGCTGCAGCAGCTCTAGGCGATTGTTCAATGCGTGGTCGATGGCCATACTTAGATCAATCCCCACTGGAGAGTCGGAGATCTCGGCGGCAACCGAGAATTCGGTATTCAGCGGTAAGCCCAAGAGCTTTTTAAGCTGATCCTTACCCGATTCGAGCGAGACTATGCGGGTCTGGTAGGTCGACTCGGCAGACGAGAGGTTCAACTCCGCCTGAAAAAGCTCCGAGCGGGCAACCATGTCGAGATGAACCTTCTCACTTATTATATCGTGGTTCTGCTGTGCATCCTCCAGTTCCTCGGTTGCAACCGTTAGATTCTCCTGCGCCATATAGACAGAGTAGAATTGCGAGATTATCTGCTGCTCGAGGCTCAAGCGAGTTAGGGC
>JAWXTG010000018.1:0-42516 GCA_044433705.1 Rikenellaceae bacterium
GATCTTGAGTGCGTTAACGTAGACCTTAGCCAACCAACGCATCATAGCCGAGAACTTAGAAACAACCTCGTCGTACTCTAGGTAATCGCCTGTGATTGGGGCAAATGCAGGTCCAACTTGCACGCCGCTCTTCTCGTCGCGACCACCATTGATAGCATACAAAAGACACTTCGCAAGGTTAGCACGAGCACCGAAAAGCTGCATCTGCTTACCAATTTTCATTGGCGATACGCAACATGCGATACCGTAGTCATCACCATAATCTGGACGCATTAGGTCGTCGTTCTCGTATTGGATTGACGATGTGTCGATAGATACCTTAGCACAGAAATCTTTCCATGGTTGTGGCATTGCAGCAGACCAAAGCACAGTGAGGTTTGGCTCTGGAGCAGCACCCAAGTTGTAGAGTGTGTGTAGGTAACGGAATGATGTACGAGTTACAAGTGTACGGCCGTCGATACCCTGACCACCCAAACTCTCTGTTACCCAAACTGGGTCGCCTGAGAATAGGTCGTTGTACTCTGGAGTACGTAGGAAACGGATAATACGAAGCTTGATAATGAATTGGTCGATAAGCTCTTGAGCCTCTTGCTCTGTAAGTTTACCCTCAGCCAAATCCTTCTCGATAAAGATGTCAAGGAAAGTCGAAGTACGACCGATAGACATTGCAGCACCATCTTGATCTTTTGTTGCAGCAAGGTATGAAAGGTATACAAACTGAACAGCCTCACGAGCATCTTTAGCTGGCTTAGTTACGTCGAAACCATAAGCAGCACACATCTTTACAAAGCTCTTAAGAGCTGAAATCTGCTCGCTGATCTCCTCGCGCTGTTGGATGATCTCAACTGTAATCTCTTGGATGTCAAGGCGTAAAAGCTGACGCTTTTTGTCCTCGATCAAAATATCTGTTCCGTATAGAGCCACACGACGGTAGTCACCGATGATACGTCCACGACCATATGCGTCAGGTAGACCTGTGATAATCGCCGATTTACGAGCTGCAACCATCTCGTCGGTATATGCCGAGAATACACCCTCGTTGTGAGTCTTGCGGTAGCGAGTAAAGATCTCTTTGGTCATTGGGTCCATCTCGTAGCCGTAAGCCTTAAGTGCATTCTCAACCATGCGCCATCCACCACGTGGGTAGATACCACGCTTCAAAGGAGCGTCGGTCTGTAGACCTACGATAACCTCATTCTCCTTGTCGATGTAACCAGCGCCATAAGCGTCGATTCCCGATGGGATTTTGGTCTCGGTGTCGTAAACGCCCTTCTCGCGCTCTACCTTGAACATCTCAGTGAGCTTGTTCCATACCGCACGTGTGCGCTCGGTTGAACCTACCAAGAACTGATCACCACCTGTATAAGGTGTGTAGTTTGCTTGAATAAAGTTGCGTACATTTACTTCGTGCTTCCATTCTGCACCTTTGAACTGATCCCAGTTTTCGCTATAAAAATCCATATTATTAAAATAATTAAATAAAACCACTATACTAACGAGGAAATTCTAAATTTGTTTTACTCTCGTTTTCAGCGGCAAAGATAATACTTTTTGTCTCCGTTTTAAAATTTTTTGCAAATTTTTTGTTATAAAAATAACAATGATGCTATAAATAATTCTTATACATTATAATATATAGGTGTGAAAGGTATGCTTTTTGTAACTCATAACAACTATTAATGGTTAAAAACAGTTATTATGAGTAGTAAACTTTCTTGTCCTAAATTAAGCTATAGTTTCGATGCATTGGAGCCCATCATAAGTCGTGAAACAGTTGAATTGCACTACGGGAAGCACCTGCAGGCATATCTTGATAATTTTAATAAGTTCTTTGCTGAAAGTGATTATAAAGAGTATAGTACCCTCGAAGATGTCGTTCGCACATCGAAAGGTGCACTATATAATAATGCGGCCCAAGTTTGGAACCATCTTTTTTACTTCAATACCTTTACCCCTAAGCAGCAGCGCGATACGCCAGAGGGATCGTTGCTTCACGCGATAGAGCTTTTTTATGGCTCCTTCGACGAATTTAAGGCGGAGTT
Organism: Rikenellaceae bacterium; assembly: GCA_044433705.1. Taxonomy (GTDB): domain Bacteria; phylum Bacteroidota; class Bacteroidia; order Bacteroidales; family Rikenellaceae; genus Alistipes. Next base: position 2,043 of record JAWXTG010000018.1, read on the forward strand.
CGAACGCCAAGGGGTCTCTCTCTTTGGCTCGGGATGGGTTTGGCTCACTAAAAGTAGCGGCGACGAACTACGTATAACTCAGGAGAGTAACGCGGGTAACCCCATGTGCGAAGGCTGGACACCACTTCTCACGTTCGACGTGTGGGAGCACGCCTATTATGTTGATTATCGTAATCGCCGCGCCGAGCATCTATCTAAGTTGTGGGGTCTGGTCGACTGGAACGTGGTCGAGGCTAGGTATATGGATGAGTTGTAGTCACTAAGGGGCTTTGTCGAGGACGTTTACAACTGACTCCGTCGGGCGCAAAAAAGCACCTGCGCGGGTGCATATTGTGTTGCGGTTTGGGCATAGAGCTTTTAGCTCTATGATTTTAGAACACAATAAGTTGCCACAAATAAATTTGCGCAACTTATTCTATTCTAAAATTTATTAAATGCTTTTAGCATTTAAACCCAATTCGAATTATAATTTACATGTATCCCAATTATTGTTTGGTCTAGTTTGCCTATTTTGCAGGCTCCCAGTAGCAGCGCTTAGGTGATACGATTGCACCTTCGGTCTTAAGATCTTTCATCGCTTTGTCGACGATTTTGCGATCTAGGCCTGAAAGTTCTGCGATTTTTCCTGCGTTAAGAGGCTCGCCAGCGCTCTTCATTGTCTCTAATACCTTATCTTTTTCCATCTTATAAATATTTAATTAGTAGTGTGTAAACATTTTTTGTGCCACGGAGGTGCTTAGATTAGCTTGAGCTCCTCTTTAATTGCCTCAATTTTACCGTTTAGCTCAGCATATACCTTGTCGTACTCCTCGACTGAAGCGAGTGGAGCCTTCACGCCGAAGTAGAATTTGATCTTAGGCTCAGTGCCTGATGGGCGAACTGAAACAGTTGTGCCGTCGGCGGTGAACCACTGAAGAACGTTCGATGAATCTTGGTCGATCTTGATCACCTCTCCGCTCTCGACCATCGTTGTTTCGAGTGATTTGAAGTCGTTGATCTTCACGATAGGAGAGCCAAGTAGAGATTTTGGTGGGTTTGCACGGAAGTCAACCATCATCTTTTGAATCTCTTCGGCGCCCTCTTTACCTTTGCGAACAACTGAAACTAGCCCCTCGAGGAAGAAGCCATATTTAACGTAAAGCTCTTGTAACCATTCAAATAGGGTTACGCCCATTGTCTCCTTAGCCCATGCTGCAGCCTCAGCTGCTAGTGAACAAGCCGAAACAGCATCTTTGTCGCGAACGAAGTCGCCAGCTAGGTAGCCGAAGCTCTCCTCGCCACCACCGATATAGGTTGCTTTACCCTCATTATCGCGGATGATCTTAGCGATATATTTGAAGCCTGTGAGGCAGTCGTAGCACTTCACGCCAAAGTGGTTTGCTACAGCGTTGGCCATTTGTGAGGTTACAATAGTCTTTACAACATACTGATTACCATTGAGTTTGTTCAATTCAGCCCAACGTGTAAGTTGGTAGCTGAGGATGAGAGCCAATGTCTGGTTTCCATTCAGAAGAACATATTCACCTTTTTGGTTGCGTAGAGCAACACCAATGCGGTCTGCGTCAGGGTCGGTGGCCAAAATTAGGTCAGCACCTTCGCGAGCAGCGGTTTCGATGGCCATAGCCATTGTTTTGCGCTCCTCAGGGTTTGGGGAGTCAACGGTAGGGAAGTTTCCATCAACGATAGCCTGCTCCTCGACCAAAGTGACGTTTGTAAATCCAAAGTTGCGAAGTGAAGCGGGAACTAGTTTGACGCCCGAACCATGAATTGGGGTGTAGACGATCTTCATGTCGTGGTGCTTTGCAACAGCCTCGGGTGAGAGTGAAAGCGAAAGGATCTTGTCGAGATAGATCTTGTCGAACTCCTCGCCGAGAGTGATAATTTTGTCGAGATTTTCGCCAGTTTTGATCATCGAGATGTCGGTGATTTTGTTCACCTCTTCGATAATATTCTTGTCGTGAGGATCGGTTACCTGTGATCCATCGTTCCAGTATGCCTTGTATCCGTTGTACTCTTTTGGGTTGTGTGATGCGGTTACAACCACTCCAGAGTGGCATTTCAGTTCGCGAATTGCGAAGCTCAATTCGGGGGTTGGGCGGAGCGAGTCGAAGAGGTAAACTTCGAAGCCATTTGAGGCGAAAATATTGGCTGTATGCTCGGCAAAAAGACGAGAGTTATTGCGGCTGTCGTGAGCTACGGCAACGCGAATTGCCTCACCGCAGAAATTGCTTTTCAAATATGTGGCCAAACCTTGAGTTGCAGCACCTACAGTGTAGATATTCATGCGGTTTGAGCCTACACCCATAATTCCGCGAAGACCGCCCGTGCCAAACTCTAGATCCTTATAGAAAGACTCTATTAACTCAGTCATGTTATTGTCAATCAGAGCTTTAACCTCTGATTTTGTCTGCTCGTCATAGGCGCCATCCAACCAGCTTTGGGCTTTAGCTAACACCAACTCGTTCAAATCTGCTGTCATTTTTCTGTTATCTTTTAAATTTTAGTAATATCTTTGTGCTTTGAAAATATACAATGGCAAAAGTAGTAAAAAAATATTAAAAACACTAATGATTTCAGTGGAAATGACATGAATAAATTTCCCCTTTAATGCTATACAAAAAAAAATCAAAAAAAAAAGGTCGCGAGTGTTATTTTTTCACTTTTTTTTCACCAACTTTGCAGTGTCGAAAACATAATTACCCTACAGACAAATGTTACAACAAACACAGACATACACAAAGGTATGGCAGGAGTGTCTTAGCCTCATACAATCACAGACTACCGAGGAGGAGTATGCAAAGTGGTTTAAGCCTATCGTACCTTTAGAATTTAATGGCGAGGTGCTCCGTTTGGGGGTTCCTAACCGCAATCATGTCTATCAGTTAGAGGGTAAATTTATACCTGTTTTACGTCCGATAATCGAGAAGTATTACGGCGAGCGTACGCGTTTGTACTATGCTGTTCCCAAAAGCGTGGAGACAACTACCACAAACACAGACATTAACACCATTCAGCAATATAGCAATCAGACCAATACAGATAATATCAAGAACCCGTTTGTAATTCCTGGGCTCAAGAGAATCAGTATCGATCCGAACCTCAATTCGATCTACACGTTCGACAACTTTGTCGAGGGCGAGTGTAACAGATTGTCGCGCTCGGCTAGTATGGCGGTCTCGATCAATCCTGGTAACACACCGTTCAACCCCTTATATATATATGGTAACTCGGGTCTCGGTAAGACTCACATCGTGCAGGCTATTGGCCACGAGGTGCGCTCTCGCCATCCTGAATTGACGGTGTTGTATGTGTCGATGAATAAGTTTCAGGCGCAGTTCCAGACAGCTTTCAAGAATGGAGATATCCCCAATTTTATCCATTTCTATCAAACGATAGATGTCTTGATTATCGACGATATTCAAGAGTTGACGGGTAAAACAGGAACACAAAATGCATTCTTCAATATCTTTAACCATCTGCAACTATCTGGAAAACAGATTATTCTAACCTCAGATAAGGCGCCCGTAGAGCTTAAAGATATCGAGCAGCGTCTCTTGACTCGCTTTAAGTGGGGCTTTGCTACTCAGATAAATCTGCCCGACTACGAGACTAAGGTGAAGATCATTCGCTCGAAGGCAAAGCGTCAAAATGCAATCATCCCAGAGGATGTGGTTGATTTCTTGGCAAACAACATCTCGGCTAATGTTCGCGAGATCGAGGGGGCGCTTTCGTCACTTATTGCTAATGCTTCGTTCTTGAATCGAAAGATTACAATATCTTTAGCTAAAGAGATTCTAAAGATCTATGTTAGAATCAATAAGCGAGAGGTGTCAATCGACTCAATTGTTCAGATCGTCTGCGAGATGATGAATGTTACACACGAAGCTATTAATTCAAAGGCTCGTACGCGTGACGTTGCTCAAGCTCGACAGTTGGCGATGTTCTTAGCGAAGAAGCATACTAAGTCGCCATTGGCGGCAATCGGGTCGGCGATCGGTGGTCGTAACCATGCGACAGTGTTGCACGCTTGCAAGGCGGTAACCAACTTGATGGATATCGATAAGATGTTCTCGCGCAAGGTCTCCGATATTGAGAAGGTTATTTTAGGATAGTAGAGTATAATATATAGGTCGGAGTGAATTCCGACCTATTTCTATATGGTATATGGATCAACCCAAGATTGAGCGCCTCTTACGTTTGATGAAGTTGTTGACAGCCAACAACTCCTACTCGGTCGATGAATTAGCCGAGCGACTATCTATGTCTCGCAGAACGGTTTATCGTTATATCGATACCTTCCGAGGAGCTGGTTTTGTGATCAAAAAGCGAGGCGAATATATTCGCCTCGATAAGGAGTCTCCCCATTTTAAAGATATTTCGCAACTCGTTCACTTCACCGAGGAGGAGGCGATAATCCTTCGTCGAGCTATAGAAAATATCGACGATACCAATCTGCTGAAGCATAATCTTAAGAATAAACTCTATTCAGTCTACGATAGCGGGGTCTTGGCCGACACGGTTGTGAAGGGCAAAAATGCGTCGAATGTACACACCTTGATCGAGGCAATCGAGGAGCATAAGTCGGTCTATCTGCGTGGTTATCAGTCGGCTCATGGTGGGGTAGTGCGCGATCGCCATGTCGAGCCATTTGCATTTACGACCAACTACGTTCAAGTGTGGTGCTACGATATTGAGGATGGAATCAATAAGCTATTTAAACTTTCGCGTATCGCTTCTGTTGAGAGCAGCTGCGAGGAGTGGAGTCATATTGATGAGCATCGAGAGGGCTTTATCGATATCTTTAGAATCAACTCTGCTGCTCCACAGCGAGTAAAATTGGAGTTGGGAATTTTATCTTATAACCTTCTGTTGGAGGAGTATCCACTCTCTGAACGAGACATAACACCCTTGGGTGGTGATCGTTACTTGCTCGACACTATGGTCTCGGGGTATCGTGGAGTTGGGCGGTTCGTTATTGGCCTATTGGACGATATCACAATCGTCGAACCTGCTGATTTTGTGGATTATCTCAAAAATTATGTAAAAAAGATCGAATAATTTTTCTTGTGTCACAAGTTGACACAAATAAGCTGTTCCTTTGTAGTGTTAAAAAGGTCTAACTTAATTTAAAACGATTATGGGAACAGCTTACAAAATGAAGTGCAAGTATTGCGGTACGCGCTTCGATTACTCTACAGATCAGAGTTATGGATTAATGCAACAGTGCGTTGGGTGTGGCGATTATGTCGAATTGGATTCTCCGATTCGTTGTCCAGCGTGTCAAAAGAGGTTGAATACCACGCAGCGAGAGTTTAATGAGCAGGTTGAGATTGTGACAATGTGGGATTAATGAAAAAAAAGAGTTGTGAGATGGTGATTTTCACAGAAAATTTACTATCTTTGGGGTTATAGTTTATTAAAAAAAAGAATAATGGCAAAACTACAGGTGGGTGATATGGTCCCCGAATTTGAGGTGACAACTCAGGATGGTGTAAAATTTGGATTGGAGGAGTTGAAAGGTGAACGCACAATTCTCTACTTCTATCCAAAGGATAACACTTCGGGTTGTACTATCGAGGCGAAGAACCTGCGCGATGGCCGCGATAAACTTGCGCAAAATGGTTTCCGCATTATTGGCGTTAGCCCCGATAGTCAGAAGAGTCACCAGAACTTTTGCGCTAAGCATGAGTTGAACTTCACTCTTCTTTCGGATCCCGACAAACAACTTTGCGAGGCGTTTGGGGTTTGGGTCGAGAAGTCGATGTATGGTCGTAAGTATATGGGGGTTCTTCGTACCACATTTGTAGTTGATGCTGAGGGTCGCGTGGAGCGAGTATTTGAGAAGGTAGATACTAAAAATCATTACGAGCAGATTCTCAAGGCGTATAACGTGGATTAATCGCTGTTGGTCAGTGGTTTAAGTAAAATTTAAAATTAGTGAAATAGAAATATGGCAACAAAAGTAGAAGCAAATAGCGACAAACTGAAGGTTTTGAGCGCTGTGATGGATAAAATAGAGAAAGATTTTGGTAAAGGTTCAATTATGCGCATGAACTCGAAAGAGGTGGCTGAGGTGCCTGTGATCCCCACGGGATCGGTGACGCTCGACATCGCACTTGGAGTTGGTGGTTACCCCAAAGGTCGTGTGATTGAGATTTATGGACCTGAGTCTTCTGGTAAAACAACTTTGGCAATTCACGCAATTGCGGAGGCTCAAAAGTTGGGAGGTATCGCAGCCTTTATCGATGCTGAGCATGCATTTGATAGTTATTATGCTCAAAAATTGGGCGTTGACGTTGATAATTTATTAATTTCGCAGCCAGACAACGGAGAGCAAGCTCTCGAGATTGCCGATTCACTTATTCGTTCGAGTGCGATCGATATTATCGTAATTGACTCAGTAGCAGCACTTACACCAAAGGCTGAGATTGAGGGAGAGATGGGTGATTCGAAAATGGGTCTACAGGCTCGATTGATGTCGCAGGCTCTTCGTAAGCTCACGGCGAGCATTGCAAAGACCAAGACCGTGTGTATCTTTATCAACCAGTTGCGTGATAAGATTGGTGTGGTTTATGGTAATCCTGAGACAACTACGGGAGGTAATGCATTGAAGTTTTACTCGAGTGTTCGTATCGATATTCGTCGTGTGTCGGTTATCAAAGATGGCGAAAATCAGCTAGGTACACGTACAAGGGTCAAGGTCGTGAAGAATAAGGTTGCACCTCCATTCAAACGTGCTGAGTTTGATATCATGTTTGGTGAGGGTATATCAAAGGTCGGTGAGATTATTGATCTTGGTGTAGATTTTGGAGTGATCAAAAAGGCTGGTTCTTGGTTCTCGTATGGCGAGCGCAAGATCGGTCAGGGTCGTGACTCGGTGAAAGAGTTGCTCGCAAATGACCAGGCTGTTCGAGAAGAGATCGAAGCTAAGGTGCGCGAATTAATGAAACAAGAGAAGATGTAGCTTATGGAGTATACTGCTCAGGATGAGGTGGTTATAGCTGAAATGTGGGAAGATCTTCAGCTCTCGTGTCAAAAGATATGTAAGAGCGAAGAGGATTGGGACTTCATTAGGCGAGCGATGTTCCTCGCAAAAGAGGCACATAAGGGGGTACGGCGCCGTTCGGGTGAGCCGTATTTCCTGCATCCTATTGCAGTAGCTAAAATAGTGGTCGACGAGATCGGCCTAGGAGTCAAAGCGGTTGTGGCTTCGCTCCTGCATGATGTGGTCGAAGATACAGACTATACCGTCGAGGATATGGAGCGTATTTTTGGTGCAAAAATCGCCTCGATGGTTGATGGTTTGACCAAAATGTCTGGTGTTTTCAACGCTGATGCTTCGGAGCAGGCGGAGTATTTTCGCAAGGTTTTGCTCACGCTCTCCGACGATGTGCGAGTAATATTGATAAAACTTGCCGATCGTCTCCACAACATGCGAACGTTGGGTTCGATGCCCCAAAATAAGCAGATTAAAATCACCAGTGAGACATTCTATCTATTTGCTCCTCTGGCACATAGGCTTGGATTATATGCCATCAAAAGTGAGCTCGAGGACCTATGCATGAAGTATCGATTCCCTGTGCAGTATGAGGGAATTGTGCAGAAACTTAGCGAAACGGAGGGGAGTCGAAAGGAGTTTATAGCTAAGTTTACAGCTCCTATTATCGACGCTCTCGATCGATACGGTTTTGACTACCAAATCGAGGGGCGAGTAAAGAGTGTCTACTCTATCTGGAGTAAAATGCAGCGCAAGCAGATACCATTTGAACAGATATACGATCTTTTTGCTGTGCGAGTAGTTTTTAAATCGTCGCCATTCCCATCGGAAAAGACGCAGTGTTGGCAGATATATTCCTCAATAACAGATATTTACACACCCAAGCCTGATCGCCTACGCGATTGGATCAGTGTGCCCAAAGAGAATGGTTATGAGGCGCTTCACTCTACGGTGATGGGGCCCGACGGCATTTGGGTCGAGGTTCAGATACGCACGCAGCGCATGGATGATATTGCGGAGCGAGGCTTTGCAGCGCATTGGAAATATAAAAAATCGACTCTGTCGAACGACGACACGGAGTTTGATATCTGGCTTAAAAAGATTCGTGAGGCACTTAATTCGCCAACGGAGAGTGCGATTGACTTCCTAGATAATTTTAAGTTGTCGCTGTATACCTCTGAAATATTGGTGTTTACGCCAAAGGGCGAGTCGCGTAGTATGCCTAATGGCTCTACAGCGCTAGATTTTGCGTATGATATACATACGAAGATCGGTAACAGCGCAATTGCGGCCAAAATCAACCATAAGATTCAGCCTGTATCGACACTAATTCATAGTGGCGATCAGATCGAGATAGTCACTTCGGAGAATGTAAAACCAGAGGCTGAGTGGCTGGAGTATGCAACTACAGCCAAGGCGGTACAGTCGATCAATAACTTCTTGAAGCGCGAGCATCAGAACAACGTCGAACGAGGAATGAAACTCTTCGAGGAGGAGCTGGCCAGCCTGAAGATTCCGTTGGCGGCAGGACTTATCCGTAAAATCCTACCAGCCTATGAATCAGCAACTAAAGATGAGTTTTACAGCAAAGTTGGTGCTGGAATCATAAAGCTAGATCAGTTAGAGCGAGTAATTAAAGCCACGTCGCGCAATAAGATTTCGAAATTTTGGAGTCTATTTATTAGCGATAAACCCAAAGAGAGTGAAGCTGCTTCGGAGAGTGAGGGCGAGGGCGATGAGCAGGTTGCCAATGCATCTACATCGGCTGAATTTGTGATTGCAGAGTGCTGTAAGCCTATTCCAGGCGACGTTGTCGTTGGATATAAGGACCCTCTCAATAATAAGATATATGTTCACAAATCGACCTGTAATGAGCTGACACGCCTTGGCGCGCAGTTCGGAAAGCATATTGTTAAAGAGGAGATTAAATGGTCGCAACATAAGAGAATGTCCTATGTCTGCACTCTGCAGATTCGTGGTATCGACCGCATAGGTCTGATGTTAGATTTAACGAAAGTTATTACCGCCGATTTTAACACAAATATGCGTGAGGTTAATATTAAGAGTAGTGATGGAGTATTCGAAGGATCGATAACACTTTTTGTGAAGAATGCCGAGGCGTTACGTATTTTGATGGAGAATGTTGTGCAGATCGAGGGTATAGAGAGTGTTAAACGAAAGGGTAACTAAAGAGAAAAGATATGGAAAATGGATTTGATTTTTCACAGATAAAGTGGATATTGATTTTTGCAATTGTAGTGCTCTTCAACTTTTTCAACAAGAAACCTCAGGTGGATATGAGTGATGGAGAAGAGGAGGAATCAGTAGATCAAGAGCAGCCACAATGGAGGGAATTATTGGTCGAAGAGGAGCCAATCTTGTCGAACAATATAACACCAAAGCCAGCGACGAAAAGAGTTGCAAAACCAGTTGAAGTTCGACCTAATATTGATGTTCAACCTACCCGAGAACTGGGCGGTGAAGAGGATGAAAAAGGTGTGGAGTTTGACCTGCGACAAGCGGTAATTATGTCTGAAATTTTGACACGAAAATATGATGAATAAAACAGAAAAATAGGGTGGTGAAAACCGCTCTATTTTTGGATAAAAATAGAGAGTTATGGCAACAATTTTTACACGAATTATTGAGGGTGAAATTCCCTGTTATAAGGTCGCTGAAGATGACCAATTTTTCGCATTTCTAGACATCAATCCGCTTCGTGCTGGGCACACTTTGGTGGTGCCAAAAGTGGAGCAAGATTACATTTTTGACCTAGATGATCAGACCCTCGGAGGCATGATGATCTTCGCAAAAAAAGTGGCTGCACAGATTCAATCGAAGATAGAGTGTAAAAGGGTAGCAGTAGTGGTTATTGGCCTCGAAGTACCCCATGCGCACATCCATTTAATTCCAATTTCGAGTGAGGGAGATGTTGATTTTAGGGCCGAAAGGGCTAAATTTACGCCAGAGGAGTTTCAAGAAATTGCATCTATGATTTCATTGTAGGTTACTTTTATTGACAACGTAAGTTGCTGATTTATAGCGGGGAGGGTAGTGATACTTCTCCCCGCTATTTTATTATTTAACATAATGTATTTTGTGAGGTTTTTAGTGATGATTTCTATCTGATTAACTATCTTTTTACCTTTATTTTGTTATAATTTTAGCATTACAAATCTAATTTATTTACAGATGTTATAGATATACATTTGTAAACTACGGATAATATTACAATCGTACACAATCATCGTGACTGTAGTATCAATATTGACAAATGTTAACCCGTCAGAAAAACCTAGTAAAGCCATCATTTTAGCTGCAAATATCAACAGTTAAACTATTGATATTAATTATATATATGTCAATATATCAGTAGTTTACGCACTTCAATTAAACTTATATTATAGCTATATAGCTAGCTTAAGCCCCATTTTTGATATAATCGGCCACTATTACCATATCGACCTATATAACTATCATATAATCAGTAAAAAAGCTACTTTGACCTACTTTAAAGCTTGATATCATATTCCATTTGTTATTTAACAAAATATTTAATTGACAAATGTAAAAGTTATCAACACAACTTTTTTGATTACATTTGTATATGAAATTTGTTTTACAAAAGAAAAGTTTTTATATTTGTAAAAAATATATAATATGAAGGAAAAAATCGTACAATTGATGAAAAGCGAAGGTTTGACCTCTAGTCGCCTCGCTGAGATTTTAGAGATTCAGCCCTCTGGAATTTCCCATATTGTCTCTGGAAGGAACAAGCCAGGTTTTGATTTGCTACAGAAGATTCTCAGGCGCTTTCCGCAGATCAATCCAGATTGGCTCCTACTCGACTCCCCCACGATGTATCGAGCGGATGATGACGCAGGCGCCACTCATTTATCGTTACCTGCCAGTGATTCGATACCTATAGATTTATTTGATTTGCCAGGCTCTGACGATGGGCGAAATATGCATAAATCACCTGTTAGCGTAGGAGGTCGAAATGGCGATTATAGCCACCCGAATGGAACTGAAAAACCACCCCAAAATCCACCCCAAAATCACCGTAATATTGGAGGTGAAAATGCGGCGGTTGAACGCATAATTATCTTCTATTCCGATGGAACTTTTCGCTCCTATTCCATGCGCTGATTGGCGTGTGAAATTACTCCTTTTTGAAACTCAAAATAGAGGCGATAAACTAGGTGAGATCGCTCGAAGTAAACCCAATAAAAATGATGAAACAACAACCTCTTATATTGACCGTTTTGATGCTATTATTTGCGGCGGTGCTCTCTGCTCAGAATCCCCATACAGTAGCCTTTTATAATGTCGAAAATTTCTATGATACACTAGATGATCCAACGAGTGAAGATGATGATTTTACACCCAATGGTAGGTATGAGTGGACACAAGATCGGTATGATTTGAAGCTCTCAAATATTGAGCGGGTGCTCCATGATATCGCTCTTGCAAACGATCGTTTCCCTGCGATAATTGCTCTTGCAGAGGTGGAGTGTCGTGCTGTGTTGGATGATATTGTGTCGACGCCAAAATTGGCTTCAGCTGGTTATTGTATTGTTCATTACGACTCGCCAGATGTTCGCGGAATTGATGTTGCACTACTCTATCGCCCAGATGTATTTCAACTTTATGGGAGCAGTTCTGTTACCACAATAATACCTCAGCAGCCCGATTTTCGCACTCGTGATATGCTTACTGTGTGGGGAACTATCGAAGATGAAGAGCTATTTTTTATCGTTGCGCATTGGCCGTCACGCCGAGGCGGTAGTGAAAAGTCGGAATATTTGCGCTCTGCGGCGGCGGCTCAGATGCGGCAGGTGGTTGATTCGGTGAAAATATTGCGACCAAAGAGTAAATTTATCCTTATGGGCGACTTTAATGATGATCCTTGTGATGCGAGCATCTCTGAGGTGTTAGGCGCTAAGGCTGAGGTGGATAGCTTAGCTACAGAGGGGTTCTACAACCCCTATTATGATATGCTTATGGCGGGTTATGGAACTTTGGCTTATGATGGCGTTTGGAATATATTTGATAATATTATAGTAAGTACAAATCTTACCTATGCCAGTGGCAATGAAGGTTTAAAGCTGCAGCGATCTATCAATAATGAGCGTTTTTGGGGTGATATTTTCAAGCCAGACTATTTGATTCAGCAAGATGGTAGGTATCGAGGATATCCATTTCGTACATTCAGCGGCACTAAATTTATGGGTGGTTATAGTGACCATCTTCCAGTCTATATCAATATCGATTAGCTTACCTATATTATATAGGTATATTTTCGTTTACTTCGACCCATTCACCATCTTTTTGCGCTCGACCGCAACCGTCGTGAAAACTTTTGAGGCGGTCGTAGCCATGGCAATTGATCACTACGCGGCATTGGTTGTCGATGTAGTGCCATGATTCACCGAACTTAACAGCAGCTCGAGACTCCCTAAAACTGATGGCCGAGCCGAAGATGGGAGGGATGGTCTCGCGTCCAAACTCATTAAGATATCCCCATGCCCCTTGGTCGTAAAAGATTGATGTTGGCGCTGCATTTGGATCTACTCCCTCGCTTTTGAGGCGCACGATTTTTGCAAGATTTGGCAATTCAGGAGACAGGGAGGTGAGCATTTTTGCAATTGCGTATGCAAATGGTTTGCCCTTTTGAGCGAAACATATCATGGTAGTTTCCAGTGCTTTGCTTCTACCTTCGACCATTTCTAGCGGGGTGTATAGTAAACCATCAGTGTCCCAAAATTGGTTGTATATCTCTGGCTCCAAGGCTGTTACGGCTAATGCTGTGGAGATTATCGCTAACGAATAATCGTCGATTGAGCTATTAAACATTTTGCTAGTGCGTCGAGGATGCTGATAGGCCTGCGTGCCTAGTTCGATGCTCTGTTCTCCAGCTAATTCGGGGGTAAATGAGCCATCGAAATCGATCAGGTGCAAGTTGTTATCCCTGTCGACGATGATATTTTCGCATGTAATATCACCGTGAGCCCTCTGATTTTGGAGCAGCTCGAGAGCCAATCTGTCGAAATTTTCAGATAATAACGTAAGCTGTTGAATATCTTTAGCTTGGACAAGCTCCTTTATGCGGTTGCCCAGGGTGTCACCCTCGATCCAATCGGTGAGAAGAACATCGAGCCATACGCCCGATGCATTGTCGGAGGGGATATATAGCTCCTGCTCAAGAAGTTGTGTGCCGTATATTGTCTTCAAGCGTTCAGAGTGAGCGGTATAACATTTGACGCTATACAACTTGTTATTGATTGAAGCACAGAAGATTATGGCGCTATTACCTACGCTATATTGTATTGATCCAGCCTCCGTTTGGCGGAATTTCATCTCGCCAAGAGTGCGAAATTTGATAGCTTGCGCTGCGCATAGAGCGCAATATTTGCATTATTGAACAGTACACGGTGTCGATTTATAAGAGTCCAGCTTCGTAGTAGATAACAATTTGTTCGATTATGGCATCCTCCTCATTCTCACCATATTCCGATTTTAGATCTTGACCAAATAGTTTGGATACACCCTGCCAGAACCCCGCTACAAACCGCCCGCGGAACTCGTGGACGATGTTATAAGCTGTGTACTCCGTTTCGCGGTCTATCAACCTTAGTAGCACCCTGCCCTGGGTGCGGGTCATCTTCTTTAGCACGGGGGTATATTCGTCGATAATGGCCTTGTAAACCTCTTTGACATACTCTTTTTGCTCCTTTTCGGTCTCCAGCCGAGCCAGCTCATCCTCCATGTCGGCCATCATCTCTTTGGCTGTTTTTGCCAGTGGATAGACCTTTTTCACGGCGTTGACAAGAAGCCAATATTTGCGCTTATTGATCCCTTTTGAAAAGACATAGACAGGCAGTATGTGTATGTGGGGTATGCGCTCGCCATCCACAGTGGTCCACTCCTGGTGCCAATACCCCTTGGGTGTCTGCTCCCTCTGCTGAGCGGTCGCTGTAGATGTCATTATCACTATAAGTGTAAAGAGCACTAAATACCTTTTCATAATCCAACAAATTTGATTACCTTTGTGCAAATATAACAATTTTAAAGATTAATACCCTATTTTTCATGTTAGAAATTGGATTAACTGCAAAAAGTACTACCACGGTAGATAAGAGCAATACCGCTATAGCATTGGGCTCTGGCGACTTAGAGGTCTTTGCAACACCTGCGATGATCGCACTAATGGAGAACGCCGCGATGAACCTAGTGGCTCCAGAGTTAGAGGCTGGTATGACTACCGTTGGTACCACGATTACTTCGTCACATATAAAGGCCTCAGGTGTTGGTACTCAGATAGTTGCAACGGCAACTGTGATCGCTGTAGATGGTCGAATGATCACCTTTAGGGTGGAGGCGCACGATGGCCAGACGCTAATTGGCGAGGGTAGACACTCTCGTTTTATCGTCGATAAAACTAAATTTATGCAGAAAGTGAAGAGTTTATAATCTTTAAATTCAAGATTGTCTCTTTTTTTTGCTACTTTTGTCTTTCAAATGATATTTTAATATGTTCGAAAATTTAACAGATAGATTAGAACGCTCGTTTAAAATCCTCAAAGGTGAGGGTAAAATCAGCGAAATCAATGTTGCCGAAACTCTTAAAGAGATTCGACGTGCTCTCATCGACGCCGATGTTAACTACAAGGTAGCCAAGAACTTCACTGATGATGTGAAGCAGAAGGCGATCGGTGCCGATGTGCTTAAATCGGTTAAGCCAGGTCAGATGATGACCAAGATCATGCGCGACGAATTGGCGCAATTGATGGGTGGCGCGACCGTAGATATTACGTTGGATGGCAACCCTGCGGTGGTCTTAATTGCTGGTTTGCAGGGTTCTGGTAAGACTACATTCACTGGAAAGTTGGCGTTATTGCTCAAAACTAAGCGTGATCGTAAGGTGATGGTGGTTGCGGGTGACGTCTATCGTCCTGCCGCGATCGACCAACTTAAGGTGCTCGGAGAGCAGATTGGGGTCGAAGTATACACCGAAGTGGGCAACACAAATCCTGTTGAAATCGCTCAAAATGCAATAAAATATGCCCGCGAGAAGGGGTATAATACCGTTATTGTCGATACTGCAGGTCGTTTGGCGGTGGATGAGGCGATGATGCAGGAGATCACGGCAATTAAGGCTGCTGTAAAGCCATCGGAGACGCTCTTTGTGGTCGACTCAATGACTGGTCAAGATGCCGTAAATACAGCTCGTGAGTTCAATGAACGCCTTGATTTTGACGGAGTTGTCCTAACTAAACTTGATGGTGATACTCGTGGTGGAGCCGCAATCTCTATCCGTTCAGTGGTCAATAAACCACTCAAATTCATCTCGAGCGGCGAGAAGATGGATGCCATCCAACCGTTCCATCCCGAACGTATGGCCGACCGTATTTTGGGTATGGGTGACGTTATCTCCCTTGTGGAGCGCGCTCAAGAGCACTATGATGAAGAGGAGGCACGTCGACTCAAAAAGAAGATTGTTAAGAATCAGTTCGATTTTAATGACTTCTTAGCGCAGATCGAGCAGGTGAAGAAGATGGGTAATCTAAAGGATCTTGCAGGTATGATCCCAGGTGTGGGCAAGGCGTTGAAGGATGTGGATATTCCAGACGATGCATTTAAGCAGACCGAGGCTATAATCTACTCGATGACCCCAGAGGAGCGCGAAAAACCTGAAATTATCAACGTTAAGCGTCGTGAAAGAATCGCTAAGGGTAGCGGAACAACGCTTGCAGATGTGAATCGTCTGATCAAGCAATTTGACGATACTCGCAAGATGATGAAGATGGTTGCAGGCGGCAAAATGAAGATGCCAAATATGCAAAAAGGACGTCGTAAGTAGCTCTATGACAGTTGTATCTGTCGGAAATAATGTATAACTATATAAAAAATAAATGAACAAACATCGCTCAGGATTTGTAAATATTATCGGTAACCCCAACGTGGGTAAATCAACACTAATGAATGCCTTGGTGGGTGAAAGATTGTCGATCATCACCTCGAAGGCTCAAACTACGCGTCACCGCATTATGGGTATCGTCAATGGAGACGATTTTCAGATCGTATACTCCGACACCCCAGGTATCCTAAAGCCCAATTACAAGTTACAGGAGTCAATGATGCGTTTTGTGACAGGCGCAGTGTCGGATGCCGATATACTTATCTACGTGACTGATACGGTCGAAAAGAGCGATCGTTCGCAGGAGATCATCGAGCGTATAGCTAAAAGTTCAACTCCTACGATTCTGGTAATCAATAAGATAGATCTTACAACGCCAGAGGCTCTCGAGATCTTGGTTGCGCAGTGGCAGGAGCGACTTCCTGGTGCTTTTATTGTCCCAGCATCGGCTAAGGAGAGTTTTAATATCGGTGGACTTTTTGATAAAATTGTAGAGCAACTACCTGAAGGTGAGCCATTTTACCCTAAGGATACGCTCACTGATAAGACTCTTCGATTCTTCGCTACGGAGATCATCCGCGAGAAGATTTTGACCAACTACGATAAAGAGATCCCATACTGCTGCGAAGTGGCCATTGAGGAGTATAAGGAGGAGGCCAATATCGATCGTATATCAGCTACAATCTACGTGGCTCGTGACTCCCAAAAGGGTATTATCATTGGTCACAAGGGTGAGAAATTGAAGCGTGTAGGCACTCAAGCGCGAATGGATATGGAGACATTCCTCGATAAAAAGGTCTTTCTGCAGCTCCATGTCAAGGTGATGGATGATTGGCGCAATAGTGATCGCCAGCTCAAAAGATTTGGATACGAAGAGTAATATTTAGTAGTAAATTTACGTTATTTGCGGAGAACAAACGGAGAATAAAGAGCAGATTATGTTAAAAAAACGCACCATACTATCGGCGATATTAGCACTTACGATGATTATTGTTAGTGCCCTTTCGCTTAGAGGTCAATATAATAAAGATTACTTCTATTGGGTTGGTCGTAATAGTATGATTAACAACGACTACCGTGGTGCCATTGATGTCTTGAACTCTCTGTTACGTTTCGATGAGAATGCCTACGAAGCCTATTTTTTGCGTGGTATTGCAAAGTATAATTTGAATGACCTACTCGGTGCCGATGCCGATTTTACAATTGCGATTGATAAAAATCCAGTTTTCACAGGTGCATACGTCAATCGTGCAATAACTCGTTCTAGATTAGGTAATTATGATGATGCGCTGCATGACTTCGAAGAGGCCATTGCGCTCCGTCCAGACATGCCTAATCCATATTTTAGTCGTGGTGTGACGCGACTTCTGAATCAGCAGGCTGAAGAGGCTATCAAGGATTTCAATGAGTTTATCAAGTATGAAAAGTTGGTTGCTGACGCCTATGTCAATCGCGGAATTTGCTATCTCCAACTGCGCGACACTGTGCAGGCATTGGATAATTTTGATATAGCCGTACGTACAAATAGAGAGAGCTCGGCAGCCTACAATCGTCGTGGTACCGTCTATCTCCAGCAGGGGCGGCTTGATGAGGCGGAGTCGGATTTCGATAATGCGATAGATAATGATTCGACCTACCTACTTAGCTTTTTTAACCGCTCATTAGTCTATAACGACACAAAGCGTCCAATGTTGGCACTCAGCGATTTAGATCGAGTGATAGAGTTGGATTCAACCAACTCTATCAGCTTCTTCAATCGAGCAATAGTTCGTACTCAGGTGGGTGATTATAACCGCGCTTTGGAGGATTACAATAGAGTGGTCGACTACTCGCCCAATAACGTTTTGGTCTACTTCTATCGTGCGAATCTACTCACGCAGCTAGGCGAAATTGAGAAGGCGGAGTTGGATTACACGCAAGCTATTGAGCTATATCCAGATTTCGCAAATGCATATATGTATCGCAGTAATATCCGCTACATGCTCAACAAATCATCGCTTGCGAAGCGAGATAAAAATACTGCTGAGCGCAAAATTTCAGAACATAAATCGAAGCTCAAGGATAGCACCTACTCGATTTACTCCGATACTACCTATCGATTTGATAAACTTCTTTCGTTCGATAGCAACTTCTCTGGTAGCAAGTTCGAATCGTTAACATCACATGGAGGTAAAGGCACCTCATTGATTTTGATTCCTCTATTCCGTTTCACGCTGAACGAGCCAGATTCACTCTCATTGCCTAATGTTAATGGTTATTACAGCGAGCGGATGAATGAGTTTATCAGTTCATTTAGTAATGGTTATCTTGTTGTAAATGAGGGGAAAAGCAATATGAAGCCAGAGTCTCTTGTGGCGCTCAATAAGGAGTATAGTGGCAGGTTGCGAACAGAGTCAGACAACTGGCATCGACTCTTTGAAAGTGCTATTTCTCAGGGGCTTATCAAGCAATATACTAACTCTGTCAATACATATACAGCGGCCATTGAGCTCAATCCGACAAATCCGTTCCTATATCTCAATCGTTCGACCACCCAGGCGGAGATGATCGATTTTATATCGTCGATTGATAACTCATATCAGCGAATATCCATCGATTCAGATCCTGCTAATAGGTTGAAAAACAATCAGAACCGCACATATAATTATGATGAGGCACTATCGGATTTAAATAAGGCGATAAAGCTATATCCCGATTTCGCCTACTCCTATTATAATAGGGCTAATCTCATGGCTCTTTCGGGGAAATTGCCCGAGGCATACGATGATTACACTAAAGCCATAGAGCTATATCCTTCATTTGCAGAGGCATACTACAATCGCGGAGTGATTCAGATATATATGAAAGATACTCGTAAGGGTTACATCGATATCTCGAAAGCTGGAGAGTTGGGCATCACAATGGCTTACGAAATTCTCGAAGAGTATACTCACGACAGCAATTAGTGAATTAAACACTTGGATGGTGTATAATCCCAAATCGAATATAGATTTATAGGTTATACCTACTCGGTAGAGCCAATTTCAAGAGCGCCGAAATATTTTTTCATGCGTTTATCCTGCATAGATGGCTTATTTCCAACGTTGTTTAACTTTTTTTGCTATAAGATTGTAAATTTATTAATTAATTGCTATCTTTGCAGAATCAAAATTACTACGAAAATGCAGATTAACAAAGCCGAATTTAAGTGTAGCTCGGAGAAAATATCACAAGTACCCAAAGATGACTTGTTAGACTTTGCCTTCATCGGCCGTAGTAACGTGGGTAAATCATCGCTTATCAATATGTTGACTGGCCACAGCGGTCTAGCCAAAGTTTCGGGCACTCCTGGTAAAACTCGCCTAATAAACCACTTTTTGATCAATAAAAGCTGGTATTTGGTCGATCTTCCAGGTTATGGTTATGCGCGCACATCGAAGAGCAAGCGTGGTGAGTTTGCTAAAATTATTACCAACTACGTCACCAAGTGCGAAAAGATGCACTTCCTCTTTGTGCTGATCGATTCGAGATTAGAGCCTCAAAAGATCGACCTCAATTTCATCGAGATGTTGGCAACCGAGGGTATTCCATTTGGTATGATTTTTACTAAAGCCGACAAGCTGTCGAGCGCTCAACGTAAAAAGAGTTATGAAAATTATAAAAAGGTGCTCAGCGAGAGCTGGGAAGAGTTGCCTCCAATTTTTATATCTTCGAGCGAAACGGGTTTGGGGCGTGATGAAATTCTTAACTTCGTCGATGAGTGTATGGCGGCGGTTGATGAAGAACAATAGATTACAACTTTAACTTAATTAAATATAAAATGGCAATCCATAAGATTAAATTTTTTGCAGGACGTGGCTCGGAGTATCTAGCCAAAAAGATCGTTGAAAGCTACGGCACAACACTTGGAGACTCGGAGATTTTACACTTTAGCGATGGTGAGTTTCAACCATGTTACAACGAATCAATCCGTGGATGCACGGTATTTATTATTCAATCGACTATCCCACCCGCAGACAATCTAATGGAACTCCTATTGATGGTGGATGCTGCTCGTCGTGCGTCGGCATATAAGGTAGTTGCCGTGATGCCATATTTTGGTTGGGCGCGTCAAGATCGTAAGGATCGTCCACGTGTTGCCATTGGTGCAAAGTTAGTTGCAAATATGCTTATGGCAGCTGGTGCTGACCGCGTTATGACAATGGATCTTCATGCAGATCAGATCCAAGGTTTCTTTGATGTTCCTGTTGATGCACTCTACGCAAGTGGAATTTTCATTCCATACATGCAACAGCTTGATATGGAGGATCTATCGATTGCGGCTCCAGATATGGGTGGTGCAAAACGTGCCAACGCCTATGCTAAGCACCTAGGTGCTCCAATCATTATCTCACATAAAGAGCGCGCAAAGGCTAACGTAGTGGGAAATATGACTGCCATCGGAGATGTTGAGGGGCGTAACATCATCATCGTAGATGATATGATCGATACCGCTGGTACCATCTGTATGGCTGCCGATATGTTGATGAGTCGTGGCGCAAAGAGCGTTCGTGCAGCTATCACTCACCCTGTTCTTTCAGGTGCGGCTTACGAGCGAATTAATGCTAGCGCATTGTGTGAGGTCATCGTGACAGATACAATCCAACTTAATCCAGAGAAAGATCTCTCTAAATTTACAGTTTTGTCGGTTGCGGACATCTTTGCCGATGTTATCGAGCGCGTGCATAACTACAAGGAGATCTCATCGATCTTCTATTAATAGAAATTTAAAATAAATTTGATAAGCTATATGAAAAAGGATTCTCAAATATTTGACCTTATTGCCAAAGAGCAAGCAAGGCAGACTCATGGTATTGAGCTGATCGCATCGGAGAACTTTGTAAGCGACCAAGTGATGGCGGCAATGGGTTCTGTATTAACCAATAAATATGCTGAGGGTTATCCTGCAGCTCGCTATTATGGTGGTTGCGAGGTGGTTGACCAAGTTGAGTCGTTGGCTATCGAGCGTCTTTGTAAGCTATACGGCGCCGAGTATGCAAACGTTCAGCCTCACTCTGGAGCACAAGCCAATATGGCTGTTTTCTTTGCAGTAATGCAGCCAGGTGATACCTTTATGGGTCTCGATTTGGCGCATGGAGGTCACCTTTCGCATGGTTCTCCAGTCAATATGTCTGGTAAATATTTCAATGCTGTAGGTTATCGTCTTAGCGAGGCTACAGGTACAATCGACTACGACGCGATGGAGCAGCAGGCTCTTGAGTGTAAGCCAAAACTTATCGTCGGCGGTGCTTCAGCCTACTCTCGCGAGTGGGATTACAAACGCATGCGCGAAATCGCAGATAAAGTTGGTGCATTGCTCTTGATCGATATGGCTCACACAGCGGGTCTTATCGCAGCAGGCGTGTTGGAAAATCCAGTTCCTTACGCTCATATTGTCACTTCGACCACCCACAAAACATTGCGTGGACCTCGTGGTGGTATCATCATCATGGGTAAAGATTTCGAGAATCCATGGGGACTGACAACTCCAAAAGGTGTAGTCAAAATGATGTCTCAGATACTCAATGCTGCGATCTTCCCTGGAATCCAAGGTGGTCCACTAGAGCACGTTATAGCTGCTAAGGCTGTAGCATTTGGTGAGGCACTCGAGCCAGAGTACCGCCAGTATCAGTTGCAGGTACAGAAAAATGCAGCGGCTATGGCTGCAGCGTTCATCGCTCGTGGATATAAGATCGTATCTGAGGGTACCGATAACCACCTTATGTTAGTTGACCTACGTACGAAGTTCCCTGAGTTGTCGGGTAAAGTTGCTGAGAAAGCGCTTGTTGCTGCAGATATTACAACGAACAAAAATATGGTTCCTTTTGACTCTCGTTCACCATTCCAAACTTCAGGTTTGCGTTTTGGAACCCCTGCAATCACCACCCGTGGATTGAAAGAGGATAAAATGGAGTATATCGTTGAGCTTATCGATCGTGTGTTGAGTAATCCTGAGTGCGAGGAGAATATCGCTGCAGTACGTGCAGATGTAAATGCAATGATGAACGATTATAAATTGTTTGCATGGTAGTATAAGCCTTGTGTCTTTTGACAAGTACGCTGATAAATAATAAATGGCTGGTTCAAGATAATATGAACCAGCCATTTATTATTGTATCACTCCGCCGCCGCCCCGCGCAGGGGCAGACCTATAGCGGTGAGTCTATCTATTTCTTAGCAACGGTCTTTGCCCAAGAGTCTTTGAGCGTCACTGTGCGATTGAAAATTAGCTTTTCGGGTGTTGAGCCGGTGTCGGGGCAAAAGTATCCAACTCGCTCAAATTGGAATGTAGTGCCAATTGGAGCGTCGGCGAGTGATGGCTCCAAGTATCCAGTTGTTTTGATCATTGACTCGGGATTGAGGTTGTCCTCCCATGTTTGGCCCTCCTCGCAATCGTCTGGATTCTCTTTGGTGAAAAGTGGGTTGAAGAGTCGCACTTCTGATTCGATCGCGTGTGCAGCTGATACCCAGTGGATAACGCCCTTTACTCGACGTCCATCACTTGATGAGCCGCCACCAGACATTGGATCGATGGTGCAAAGAAGCTCGATCACCTCTCCGTTTTCGTCGCGTACAACATCTTCGCACTTAAGTAGATATGAGTAACGTAGGCGAACCTCGCCACCTATTGAAAGTCTGAAGAACTTCTTTGGAGGGTTCTCCATGAAGTCATCGCGCTCGATCCATAAGGTCTTCGAGAATGGCACTTCACGGCTTCCAGCCTCCTGATTTTCAGGATTGTTGATTGCCGAGAACATCTCGGTTTTACCCTCTTCGTAGTTGGTTACAGTTACTTTAAGCGGTTTAAGTACGGCCATGCGACGCTCTGCTATTTTGTTAAGATCCTCGCGTACGCAATACTCTAATTTGCTGATATCTATGGTGTTATCACGCTTAGCAACGCCCACCATCTCGGCAAAAGCACGTACTGAAGCGGGGGTGTATCCCTTGCGTCTGAGGCCGCAAATAGTCGGCATGCGAGGGTCGTCCCAACCCATTACAGCACCCTCTTCGACGAGCTTAAGAAGTCGACGTTTTGACATCATAGTGTATGTCAAATTGAGGCGCGCAAACTCATATTGATGAGATGGGAATATATCTAATGCATTGATAAACCAGTCATATAGAGGACGGTGAACGTCGAACTCTAGTGTGCATATCGAGTGTGTGATCTTCTCGATGGAGTCACTTTGACCATGCGCGTAGTCGTACATTGGGTAGATGCACCATTTGTCACCCGTGCGGTGGTGCTCGGTGTGAAGAATGCGATACATGATTGGGTCGCGCATCAACATATTTGGGTGAGCCATATCTACCTTAGCGCGTAGAACCATCGCTCCGTCGGGGTGTTTTCCCTCCTTCATTTCGGCGAATAGCTTGAGGTTCTCCTCGACGCTACGCTCACGGAATGGCGAGTTGGTTCCAGGAACAGATACTGTTCCTCGATTTTCGCGAATCTGCTCCTGAGTTTGGTCGTCGACGTAGGCGGCGCCACGCTTAATTAGCTCTACAGCCCAATCGTAAAGTTGGTCGAAATAGTCTGACGCATAGCGTTCTATCGCCCATTTGAAGCCAAGCCACTCGATGTCGCGCTTGATCGCATCGACATACTCAACATCCTCTTTAGTGGGGTTGGTGTCGTCGAAACGAAGGTTGCATAGTCCGCCATATTTTTGGGCTAATCCAAAATTGATGCAGATACTTTTTGCGTGTCCTATATGTAGGTAGCCGTTTGGCTCAGGTGGAAATCGTGTTTGTACGCGTTTGTCGCCCGAGGCGATCGATGCCTCGATAATCTCCTCGAGGAAATTTAAAGACCTCTCCTTAAGAGGTTCAGCAGTTTGGTTTGACATATTTAAATATGTTGTAGTTCAACAAGAATTTTCTAAGAGTACAAAATTAATAAAAAATTATTAAAAATACAATTTATCTCTCTATATTGCCATAATATAGAGAGGTAAAAGACCCTTTACTTAGCTATTTCGATCAATATTCGTGCACCTTTCAGCTTTTCGCCCTTGATGTTTTTCATCAGCGAGCGGAGTTTGCTACGGCGTACGGCGACAAATCCATAGTGCTCTTTGAGGTCGATGTCGCCCACGTCGTCGCGATCCAGGCCACCTTTCTTATATAGGAATCCAGCGACATCCATCTTGCTGATCTTCTCTTTTCGGCCACGACCGATGTAGAGCGTTTCCCAGATAGGTTTGGGCGCTGGGGCTGTTTGGTGCGGCAGTGTGTGGATGGGGATATACTCTTGAGAGTCAATATATTTCGGCAGATTCTCCTCTTCGCTAAGCAAAATATATGATGTTCCCGACGCCTCCCATCTAGCGGTACGACCGTTACGGTGGGTGTAGGCATCTGCCTGAACGGGCATATGATAGTGGATGATGTGTTCCACTTCGGGAATATCTAACCCTCTGGCAGCCAGGTCTGTCGAGACAAGTACATGGCAGCTGCCATTACGATATTTGTAGAGCGCACGCTCTCTGTCAGGCTGCTCCATACCTCCGTGAAAACGTTCAGTGTAGAACCCATTGTCGTTGAGCAGTCCGCTAACTCGATCAACTGCATCGCGGTGGTTGCAAAAGACTATGCTAGAGCTACTTCCGAGTGAACATAGGAGTTTGTAGAGGGTCTCAATCTTATCTTTCGATGGTGAGATTACGCGTTTTACAGTTAGTCGAGATTCCTCCTCCTCGCCTCCTTCGGGGAGGTAGTTTAGGCGGATGTTATTCTCGCTTGGGGTGAATTCGAGTATGTCGTTTGAGTCGGTCGCAGAGAGTAGAATTCGCTTCTTCAAGCCGCTGAGTTGCGAGATGATGTCGATCATCTCGTCGTGGAAGCCGAACTCGAGAGATTTGTCGAACTCATCTATGATCAGGGTCTCGATGGTGCGAGGGTCGAAGTTTCCTTTGGCGATATGGTCTCCGATTCGGCCAGGGGTTCCGATGATGACGGCTGGCGAGTTTCCTGCAATGCTGCGCTTCTCCTCGGCGATGGGGTGTCCTCCGTAGCAACAGCAACATTTGTATGAGCTTCCGATCTTTTTAAAGACACTTTCGATCTGAAGTGCCAATTCGCGTGAGGGTACAAGGATTAGCGCCTGGATAGATCTATTACCTTCGCGCAGACCAAGTAGTAGTGGGATGAGGAAGGCGATTGTTTTGCCCGAGCCAGTGGGCGAAAGTAGTACAATATCTTTGTGCGTAGGTATTTGAACTATAGCCTCTTGTTGCATCGAATTGAACTCTTTTATATTCAAATTTTTGAGTGCCGATGCGATGATTTCGCTGTTTAATAATTTCATGGTGCAAAGATAAGAATTATTGATGGAAAATTTGTTTTTTAGCGATTAAACATCTATATTTGCTTGATAATTGTATACTTATAAAACATAAAATAGTTAAGACTCATGAAAAAAACAATCTTTTTTATTGCTTCAATGATTTTGCTGTTTGGTTCTACAGCGCTTAAAGCGCAATCTATCAGCGATCTATTTTCATCTACTAGCGTGACGGATGTAGTAGCTTCGGTTACAGGTGGAACTACGCTCTCTTCATCAAACGTTACTGGTGAGTGGAACTACGTTAGCCCCGCTGTTGAGCTTAGTAGTGACAGCGTTCTAACAAGTGCAGCGGGTGCTGTAGCTACATCGCAGATCGAGAGTGAATTGTCGGATCTTTGTACAAAAGTGGG
The DNA here is from genome assembly GCA_044433705.1 of Rikenellaceae bacterium. Lineage (GTDB taxonomy): Bacteria > Bacteroidota > Bacteroidia > Bacteroidales > Rikenellaceae > Alistipes. The sequence goes on from JAWXTG010000018.1 coordinate 27,680, forward strand.
TATTGAACCTGGTACTTTTGCTTTTGTTTTTAACGACGACCTAACCTTTACTTCGAATGTTAAGAGTAGAGATTTAAGTGGTACGTATACAATTGACTCAACAAATAGTCAAATTACGCTTAAGTATTCAGCTTTAGGAACCATTAGCATTGGAACTCTTACGGCAGATACAACTTTGATTGGAGACTCTATGTCATTGCTTTTCAATGCAGACAAACTGTTGAGTTTAATCTCTGCGATCGGCTCTATCTCGTCGAACGAGAGTGTTCAGCTTTTGAGTTCTCTCGCTGAGCAGTACGACGGCGTGAAGCTAGGTTTTGAGTTGGCGACAGAATCGACAGTGGAGGAGTCTACAACTTCAGCTGTAGAGTCGGCCGTTAGTGCTATCAGTAAGTGGTTCTAAATGGTTGATGTAGTGTAAATTGCACCAATTGTTGAATTCTAAAATCCATCTACGAGCGGAGACCTTTTATATATGTCGTTTACCTCTTTAGGTGTGGTTCCAGAACTTGTAGCAAAGCTGCAAGAGATGAATATTGTTGAGCCACAACCAATTCAAAAAATAGTAATACCAGTCGCCTTACGCAATCAGAGCGTTTTGGTGACCTCTCAAACAGGCAGTGGAAAGACTTTATCTTATCTACTGCCTTTGTTTCAGCTGCTTACGCATACCAATAGCGCGGGTGTGAAAGCCTTGATTTTAGCTCCAACTCGCGAATTGGCTCAGCAAATCGGTGGTGTATGTGGGTTACTTTGCGAGGCTATACCTATTAAATATAGTGTTATAGTTGGCGGAGTTGATTATAAATCGCAGCGCGAGGAGCTCTCTGCGCATCCCGATGTCGTTGTGGCAACACCAGGGCGTCTGTTAGATTTGATGGAGCAGGGTGTGGTTTCGCTAAGCGATTTGCGTTTTTTTGTGCTTGACGAGGTGGATCAGATGCTAGATCTGGGTTTTAGGGAGTCTATTATTGCTCTCTCTCAAAGTCGAGCAGAGAGTGCGGCAACTCTCTGTTTTTCAGCGACTCTACCTGATGATGTTGAAGATATGGTTGCCTTGCTCGAACCATCGATCGAGAGATTGACTGTTGGTGGTCAATCGATGTCGGTTGAGAGCGTCGATCACTTGGGGTACTTCGTCTCCTTCGAGATGATGGATAGTTTGCTGCTGCATCTGTTGAAGACAGAGGCTGCTGAGCAATCGATAATTTTTACGCGCTCGCGCAAGATGGCCGATAGGGTAGTGGCGGTGCTCTCTAGTAATGCGATTGCAGCTGAGGCGATGCATAGTGACCGCTCGCAGGCGGCACGTGAGCATACCCTTGCGCGGTTTCGTTCGGGTGAAACCACTATCATCGTGGCTACCGATGTTATGGCGCGTGGCATTGATATTGAGAGCGTTACACATGTGTTTAATTTTGGATTACCCCAAAGTCCCGAGCAGTATATTCATCGTTGTGGGCGTTGTGGACGTGCAGGTCGGTCGGGGCGCGCAATCTCGATATTTACGCCTGAAGAGAGGCCTATTTTGGATTCGATATGCAAACTTATGAAGCGCCATATCGTTCTCGATCATGCTCATCCGTATATGACACCCGATGTTTCTAGAGCTCTAAATGGCACTCAGAGGGGTGCAAAACGAAAAAAACGGTAGCTATTTATGTTTTAATTCCTATTTTATTTTACAAAACAGAAATATTTAGCTTACTTTGTGTCGTGAAATTAAGGTATATATTATAATACTATTTATTAAATGACTAAAGCATTAATAGGATTATCGATCATATTTGCAATGCAGTTGTTGGGTACGCTGTTGAGTCACTTTGTGATTCCAATTTTGCCTGGCAGTGTTGTGGGTATGATTTTGTTATTCTTGGCGTTGCAGCTGGGGTGGGTTAAAGAGTGTCATCTCGATAGTGTTGTCTCATTTTTCATGAGCAATATGACCATCTTCTTTTTGCCATCGGCAGTTGGAATTATTACGGTTATGCCACTTGTTAGTAACAACCTCTTTGCTATAGCTTTAAGTGTTGTGCTTTCGACTATAGTTGTGCTGTTGGGCGTGGGATTTATTCAGCAATATTTTGATAGAAAGAGAGGAGATGCAAATGATTCTTGAACAATATAGCGATTTGGTGGTGGTCTCACTGAATATTTGTGCGTTTGTACTTGGTGCGTGGATAATCAAGGTGACCCGTATTAAGTTTATTAATGCCTTTATCGTCGCTCTATTGATCGTGATAATGGCTCTACAAATGTTAAAAATAGATTATCAAACTTACGCCGAGGGTAGTAAATACATCTCGTTTTTACTTGGGCCGTCGGTCGTTGCTTTGGGCTATATGTTGCACAAACATGTATCGGTTATTCGACGTAGCATTGTGCCGATACTTATATCTGTTTCGTTGGGCGCAATCGCTAATATACTGTTAGTCAATGTTATATTCTTAGCCTTTGATGTTGATCGCTCAATTATCTATTCGATCCAACCCAAAAGCGTAACTACGGCAATAGCTATTACGTTGAGCGAGCAGAATGGAGGAATAGTGCCTCTCACTGCCATCATCACAGCTTTTACGGGGATCTTGGGTAGTATAATTGGACCGCCGTTATTAAGGTTATGTAGAATTACATCACCCGTAGCGCGAGGCCTCGCGATGGGAACCTCGGCGCACGGAATTGGTACCGCACGCGCGCTTGAGCTAGGAGCAAAAGAGGGTGCAGTTGCAGGTTTAGCGATTGGCTTGATGGGGGCAATTACCTCGCTTATGTTGCTATTTCTTAAGGACTTTCTGGTGTTTTAGAGACCTTAGAGACATAGGTTGCATCGAGAAAGTGCCGATGCTATCTGCCTGTGATCATTGTTAGGAACCACTCTGGTACTCGGGTTGGCCTGCGTGATGTTGAGTGCATGAAACCAAGTGTTGTCGATCCGTAGTTTACAACTTTTCCCTTTGAATTGATGATTTCGTAGTGAAAGACAATTCTTACTTTCGGCTCCTCGAAGAGTGATATTTTAATTGTGATATCTTCGTCGAAGTAGAGCGGTGCAATATAGTGAGATTCAACGTCTAGGATCGGCATCATTATGCCTCGAGCCTCAACCTCAGCGTATGAGAGTCCTAATGTGCGCATGAAGTCGCAACGAGCCGCCTCGAAGTAGCGGATGTAATTTGAGTGGTGGATAATGCCCATCTGATCGGTGTCGCAGTACCATGTTCTCATCTTATATTCGTGGCTTGTAATTGCTGTTAGCTCTTGGTTTTGACTATTTTTCATATCTACCTACTATTTTAATTTTTACTTTGCTATTTTTGGTATTACACCATAGGCGTTGTTGATGATCGATGGTGATTATCTGTGTAACTCCATTAATCTCAGTTATATACTGGCCAGCTGGAGGGATTAGTTTCAGTGGCTCTTCGAACTCGACTGCACCACGGCTGTCGCTCTGGCCAATCATTAAATATGGATGTCCTAATAGTCTGTTTGCCAGCTCTATATTGCCAGTTTCGAGTAGTGAGCGAATTGTCGTAGAGCTGATTTTCTCCCCTGTGCCGCTAAACTCTTCAGCTAGTGTGATTGTAAAACCATATTTTTTTGCTACCTGTTCCAGCTTATTATAGTTGCCTGAGTCGTGCCCAATATGGTGGTTAAAACCTACAACTAGCTCCTTCATGTTTGCTCCTTTGATAAGGTAATCGATAACAAACTCTTCGTATGAGAGTTTGCTGAATGCTTTGTTGAAATTGATATAGAGAAGTGCGTCAATACCTTGATCTTTAAGGAGTTCTGCTTTCTCCTCGTCGCTTGTAAGAAGTTTTAACCCTTCGGTGCGTCCTAGAGTTACGCGCGGATGTGGGGTGAAACTCACCACTAGACTCTTATTACCACACTCTTTAGCCCGCGCGTTAAGGGTACGAAGTAGTGATGAGTGACCACTATGCACACCGTCGAATGACCCCACGCTAACTGTAGTGCAGTCAAGGTTTCCAATTGACTCTATGCCGCTAAATATAAGCATTTTATTCTTATGTATTTGAGTTCTCTTCCCCCTCTTTTACGAAGTATGCTATCTTTTCGAGTAGCGTTGTGATGTCGTAGTTCTCAACAATTATACCCTGAGGAAAGTTTAGAGGTGTTGACGTGAAGTTCAAAACGCCCTTAATTCCAGCATTGACAATTGGAATAACAAGTTCCGATGCAATTTTAGTGGGGCATGAGAGTATCGCTAAGCTGATATCTTGCTCCTCGGCAATAGTTGTAAAGTCATCCATGTGGTAGCATGGTATATGATCGATTGTTGTGCCAACTTTTTCGGGGTCAACATCGAATGAGGCGGTGATGTTCAGATTGAAACCCTTGCCATTGAAGTACTTAGTGACAGCTTGACCGAGGTTACCCATTCCTAAAATAGCGATTTTAATCATTGAATCACTGTCGAGAATTCCGCTGATAAAATCTATCAACTCCTTTACATCATACCCCTTTTTGTTGTCACTCGAAAAGCCGATGAGCATCAAATCGCGACGCACCTGCACGGCAGTGATTCCATGGATTCCTGCTATGATGTGCGAAAATATGTGTGTGATTCCCATTTTGTGGCTCGCCATCAAAGAGCGGCGATATTCACTCAGTCGCTCGATTGTCTTTTCGGGTATTGGTGCTTGATTACTGGCCATATTTTTATTACTCAATAGTGATTGTATAGTCGTTTTTGTAATTTACGCGTATCCACTCATCGTTGGTGTGTAGTCCGCTCTGTGGATCGGTTGAGAATCGGTAATGACTCTGCAGAGGGGTGAATGTTCGCCCTTCGAGGTTGTATTCGATTTCGGAGTATAGCCCCTCGCCGAATATCATTGCGGTATCAAAACCGCGATAGACATATAGTGTAGGCATTGCTTGATGCTTCATGATATATTTACTATCGAAGTTTCGCACCTTGCGATTGTCTCGTTTGGCGTGGTATGACGAGAGTAGCACTACGTTGTTTTTGAACATAACAGTGCGGTCAATATTGTTATATTTACTCCAGTCGGAGTTGCCCAAGACGCTGTAAATTGGGGCTTTACCTCCGCGTGCAACGATATTAATTTGAGCTGACGATAGAGCCGAAAGGACCCTGTCGACATCTGTCTCGTTCGATGACATCACAATAATTGTGTTGTTTTTGCCATTGTTGATAAATTTCGAGAGATCTCCCGCAGACTCTTTATCGTTAAGCATCTTCTCGGCAACGGTGGTTGGGTGCTCATACACATATTTGTGTGTGTCGTATGGGCGATCGCCAAGTAGTGAAAGTATATGCTCTTCGAAGGTCGTATCCGTCTGTTCGGTGTATATGAGCGTGACATGTTTGGTGTTGTCGACCATCTCCTTGACCTTCTCATATCTGCTGTGTGTTGGTGGTGCTAACTGGAACAGAACACTGCTACGAGTAGATTTGAGCGATGCCAGTGGCGACACCACGGGTGTATGATATCTTTCGGCATACTTAATTACAGGTGTCAGAAGCTCCTCGTAGATGGGGCCAACGATTAAGTTTGTGCCTGCAAATTCATCGCTATTTACAATCTCTTCAACGGTGTCGATGTTACGCTCTGTGTTGTAGAGTGTTAGCTCAATGTCGCGACCCCATTTAGTCTTAACAGAGTCGATGCCAGCAACAAAACCTTTATAGAAGTCGGCAAATTGTCGATTGACTTTTTCGCCGCTGCTTAGTGGGAGAAGAAGAGCAATCTTTAGTTGGTCTCTCTGTTTAAGTGTTTTAAAACCAATCTGTTCGATGATCTGCTCTTCGCTATCTTCACTCTCTTGGTCGCCCTCTGTTGCATATGCCTCGAGAGGCATTTTTATTATGGATCCCGCCTTGAGCCCACCTTCAAGATCATTGAGTTCGATGAACTCCTCTTGAGTGATGCCTGCAATTTTTGAGAGAGAGTAGATCGTCTCGCCCTTCTCCACGATGTGGTACCTGTAGCCATCGCTCTCGGCAACCAGATTTAGATCTGACTGATAGTCAGACCACTCTGCCTCAATCTCCTCTTCGCTACTCTTTCCTCTCATCTTTTTGCGTATAAGAAGTTTTTCGCCAATCGGTAGAGCTGTAGGGTCTATGGATGGGTTATCCTCAATTATTGTATCAATCGAGATTTCGTATAGTCGCGAGATTGAGTAGAGCGTCTCTCCAGCCTCAATTTTATGCTTAGAGAATGTCTTCATGGTCTGCCATTTGCTCAACTCTTTGCCCTCGTCTGTGGTAGTTGTGTATGGTATTTTTAGATTCTCTCCAGCCTTGATGTCGGCAGAGTTAAGGTCGATAATTGTCTGCTCTGCAACTCCATAAGTCTTTGCTATTGAGTAGATTGTCTCTTTGCTTTCGACTGTGTGGATATAATATTTCTGGCCGTTGATATAGACAACAACCTGCGACTTGGTGACGGCAAATGCCATCACTACGGTGCAAAGAGATATCAGGCATGTTAAAATAAACCTCTTCATAAAACTCTATTTTTTGTCGTTTTTGCTACGTAATCTGATTTCGGTAATAACTTTTTTAGTGTATAGGGGGAAGTCGCCATTCATCATCCACGAGTAGTAGCTAGGTTCGCGCTGGAATACCTCCTCCACCGAGACTCCACGGTATTTACCAAAGCTAAAGACCTCGACCCCATGTTCATTATATATAATGCGTCCCGCAAAGTCGGCACTTTCGCTGTGGGTTGAGAATTTTGCCAAAAAATCTATATCGTTCTCTAGATCATTGTAACGATCTAGTTGTGACTTAAGTACCTCGTATGTTGCCAGGGTGTCAGCCTCGGCAGAGTGGGCGTTGGTCAGATCTTTTTGACAATAGAATTTGTAGGCTGCGACCAGTGTGCGTTGCTCCATTTTGTGGAAAATATTCTGCACGTCGATGAATTTACTGCGTTTGAAGTCGATATCGACCCCAGCGCGCATAAACTCCTCGACCAACACAGGAAGGTCGAATCTATTGGAGTTGAATCCGCCGAAGTCACACCCCGCGATAAACTGCTCAAGCGAACGGGCGATCTGGCTAAACGCAGGGCAATCCTTAACGTCTTCGTCGGTTATGCCGTGAATGGCGGTTGAAGATGGCGGAATAGGCATCTGTGGATTGATCTTGCGAGTCTTGATGATCTCCTCTCCGTCGGGCATAACTTTGACCATGGAGATCTCGACAATCCTATCTTTACTTGTGTCTACGCCAGTGGTTTCGAGGTCGAAAAAGACTATTGGGCGCTTAAGGTTTAGCTTCATTTTGAATCTTTAATTTTTTGCTTTAATACCACAAATAGTCTCCCGTTAGTGAGAGACTATTTAGGTGGTGATTTTTTTGACTACGCGTTTATCATCATTGGCATTAGCAGCATGAGAGTCTGGTTGTCGCGAGGCTCATCGTAGACAGGTTTAAATACGCCTGCGCGAGTTGAGTCGGCCAGTTCGATAACTACAGTTGGAGTCTCGGTATTAGATAGAATCTCAACCAAGAATGTAGATTTGAAACCAATGCTCATGGCTAGACCGTCGTAGCTGCAACAAACCGATTCGTTGGCCGAAACCGAGAAGTCTAGATCTTGCGCCGTGAGGTTTATGCAATCTTCGCTGATCTCTAGGCGAATAAGGTTAGTTGTTGGGTTTGAGCAGACTGCAACGCGTTTGATTGAGTTGAGGAATTCGGCTCTGTCAACCAACACCTTATTAGGGTTGTTGCTTGGGATCACAGCGTTGTAATTGGGGTAGTTACCCTCAATTAAGCGACACACCATGGTGTAGCTTGAGAGTTTAATCATCACGCTCTTCGAGTCGAATGTGATGGTAACATCGTCAGCCTCTTTTAATAGCAAATTTTTCAGCAAGTTTGCTGGACGCTTTGGTAGAATGAATGACGAAGAGAATCCGTTGCTGGTTTGAGCCGAATATTTGACCAATTTGTGTGCATCTGTGGCAACAAATGTGATCATCTCCTCTTCGAAATTCATGAAGATTCCATTCATTGCAGGGCGCAATTCGTCATCTGCAGTTGCGTATATTGTCTTATTGATTCCGTTTGAAAGGAGTGTCGGTTCGAGCGATACTTCGTGGCTATCCTCGCCAATTGCGTGGAGCTGTGGGTAGCTCACTGGGTTGGCGCCAGGGATCGATAATGCTCCACTTTTCCAGCTAAGTTTAATCTCCCAGTCGGAGCTATTGACCTCAATGAGAAGAGGCATCTCGGCAAACTCCTTCAGCGTGTCGAGGAGTAATTTCGCGGGTGCAGCCACCACTCCTGTTTCACCTTGGTTGTCGATCTCGATTGAACCGATAAGGGTTGTTTCGAGATCCGAAGTTGTAACCTTGAGCTGCTCTTCGCCGATCTCCATTAAGAAGTAGTCGAGAATAGGAAGTGTATTTTTGCTGCTAATGACCTTTCCAGTCGATGATAGTAGCGATTGTAGTGCCGAGCTTGATACAGAAAATTTCATAACTGTTTTTATCTTTTTTTAAATTGTAACTAATTTATCCATAGCCATTTGGATCATGTTTTTGACAAATGGCTTATAGTCGGTGTTTACGTCTTGAGCAATGCGTTGAGCAATAATTGTGCATATGGTTGTTGCTCGATGCCCCATTAGCGCCGATAGACCCGCTAAAACCGAACTCTCCATCTCGTAGTTTGTTATCACGCGCCCTTGATAGTTGAATGATTCGATCTTCTCGTTGAGATGCATATCGTCGGGAGCCATACGTACGTAACGCCCTTGTGGAGCATAGAATCCAGGTGAAGCGATCGTTATTCCTTCGCGAGTTGACTCTTTGAATAGCTCAAAAAGCGAGTCGTCGGAGTTGACGAAGTATGGATTTGGAAGTTTCGGATTCCACGCAGTGTGCTCCATAAATCGAGCCTCCATATCTAGGTCGCATACCTGATCGCGGCCAGCGTAGAATGATAGTAGACCATCAAATCCAATAGAGGTGCGTGCGAAGATGAAATCACCCACCTTGACATCCTCCTGCAATCCTCCCGAGGTACCCAAGCGAACTAAGGTCAGCTGCTTAAACTCCTCTTTTACTTGGCGTGTCTCGAAGTCGATATTGACCAATGCGTCGAGCTCGGTTACCGAAATATCGATGTTTCCGATTCCAATACCAGTCGACATCACCGACATGCGACGACCTTTATAATATCCCGTCACGGTTTTGAACTCACGGTTCGAAACCTCGCACTCGACAGAGTCGAAAAATGAGGCAACCATAGCTACGCGACCTGGGTCGCCAACTAGGATCACAATGTCGGCTAGCTGTTCTGGACGAAGGTGTAGGTGGAAGATGGTTCCATCTTCATTTAGAATCAGTTCGGAAGGGGGAATTGTTCTCATATTTTGCTCAATTAATTTTCATAATTGGCATAAAAGTAATATATTTACATCGAATTACAAAATAATTGATAATAAATTATCCTAACATAACTAATAACATGGCATTAATCAAGTCAATATCAGGCATTCGCGGCACTATAGGCGGCGAGATTGCCGAAAACCTAACCCCAATTGATGTTGTGAAATTCACAACTGCATATTCACGCTTGCTTCTAGAGCGCAATCCAGACAAACGATTAACTGTAGTTGTTGGTCGCGACGCTCGCATGTCGGGCGTGATGGTCAACAACTTAATCGAAGGAACGCTTATTGGTTGTGGCATCGATGTGATTAACGTGGGGATGTGTACAACCCCTGGTACCGAGATGGCCGTGATCACATATGGCGCCGACGGAGGTATCATAATCACCGCTTCGCACAACCCAAAGCAGTGGAATGCGCTTAAGCTACTCAACTCAAAAGGCGAATTCTTGAATGCTGCCGAAGGTGGCCAAATTTTGGAGTATGCCGAGGACACAACCTATCAATATCCAACCATCGAATTGATCGGTCGAGTTAAAGGTCGTGTCGATTTTAACCCTACCCATATTGCACAGGTTTTGTCTATGCCAACCGTTGATGTTCAGGCTGTTGCAGAGCGTAAACTTAAGGTGGTTGTTGATGCAGTCAACTCTATTGGAGGTGTGGTAATCCCCGAACTCCTCGAGGCTATGGGCTGCGAGGTTATAAAGATAAATTGCGAGCCAACAGGCGATTTTGCGCACAATCCTGAGCCTCTAGCTGAGAACCTAACCGAGATTTCGGAGGTGGTGCGTCGCGAGGGTGCAGATATGGGAATTGTTGTTGACCCCGACGTTGATCGATTGGCATTGGTTTGCGAAAATGGTGAAATGTTCGGTGAGGAGTACACTTTGGTCGCTGTAGCTGACTACATTTTAACCCTCAAGAAGGGCTCTACTGTATCAAACCTTAGCTCGTCAAGAGCACTCCGCGACGTCACTTTGGCGCACGGATGCACCTACTCAGCATCAGCTGTAGGTGAGGTCAATGTGGTTGCTGAGATGAAGGCTACGGGTGCGGTGATTGGCGGTGAGGGCAATGGAGGAATTATATATCCTGAGTTGCACTACGGCCGCGATTCCTTGGTTGGTGTAGCTCTATTTTTAACCTACTTTGTTAAACGTGGCATGTCGATGAGCGAGTTACGTGCAATCTTCCCCGCATATTTTGCATCAAAAAACAAGGTGGAACTCACCCCCGAAATTGATGTCGACGCACTTCTTGTTGAAATTAAGCGTCGCTATAGTAATGAGCAAGTTACCGATATCGATGGCGTTAAGATTGACTTTGCTGAGTCGTGGGTACATCTGCGCAAATCTAACACTGAGCCCATTGTAAGAATCTACACCGAAGCTGGTTCTCAAGAGGAGGCCGATATGTTGGGCGAGCGATTCATTGGTGAGATGAAAGAGATTTGTGGCATTAAATAAATAGGTATGGATAAGGTAAAAAAATATATTTCCGAGAGTCGCGAAACGGCTCTTACGGAGCTCTTTGATCTGCTTCGCATACCATCAATCAGCGCGCAATCGGAGCATAAGGCAGATATGGTTACCTGTGCCGAGTGGTTGGCTGCAGGCCTGCTTAAGGCGGGAGCTGATATGGCTGAGGTGATGCCAACTGAGGGCAATCCAGTGGTTTACGCCCAGAAGATTATTGACCCTGCGGCACGCACAGTTTTGGTCTATGGCCACTACGATGTGATGCCTGTCGACCCGCGCGCCGAGTGGAAAACCGATCCATTTGAGCCCGTGATCAAAGATGGTCGCATCTATGCTCGTGGTGCGGATGACGATAAAGGTCAGCTCTTTATGCACCTTAAAGCCTTTGAGGCTATGTGTGCAACTGACTCGCTGCCATGTAACGTGAAATTTATGTTGGAGGGCGAAGAGGAGATTGGCTCACCAAGTTTATACGGTTTCTGCCGCGAAAATAAGGAGCTGCTAAAGGCGGATATTATATTGGTGTCGGATACATCTATGATCTCGATGGATACCCCCTCCATAACTTGCGGACTTCGCGGATTAGCTTATATGGAAGTTGAGGTTGTCGGCCCAAACAAAGATCTCCACTCGGGACTCTTTGGCGGTGCTGTTGCCAATCCTGCTAATGTCCTTACTCGTTTGGTGTCGCAGTTGATCGACGATCAAGGAAAGATCACAATAGATAGTTTCTACGACGACGTAATGGAGCTTACACCAGCTGAGCGTCATGCATTTAACCAGGCGCCATTCTCGTTGGTAGATTACAAAAATGCGCTCGATATCGATGATGTTGAGGGCGAGCATGACTATACAACTATCGAGCGTACAGGCATTAGACCATCACTTGATGTCAATGGTATTTGGGGAGGTTACACCGATGAGGGCACCAAAACTGTCATCCCATCCAAAGCCTCGGCAAAGATCTCTATGCGTTTGGTTCCTAACCAAGATTATCATAAAATTAGCGAACTTTTCGAACGTCACTTTCGTCGCATAGCACCTGAAAGTGTTAAGGTGAATGTGAAAGCCCTTCATGGTGGCATGCCCTATGTTGCACCAACTGATATGGCTGCATACAAGGCTGCTGAAAAGGCAATCGTTGAGACTTTTGGAAAGCGACCGCTGCCATACTATTCGGGAGGTTCAATACCTATCGTGAGCGGTTTTGAGGAGATCTTAGGAATTAAATCTCTGCTTATTGGATTTGGTTTGTCTGAGGATGCAATCCACTCACCAAATGAGAGTTATGGCCTAAATCAATACGATAAAGGTGTCGAAACAATACCTCTGTTCTATAAATATTTCGCTCAGGAGTAGCGCTAAAATATGGGTGACTGTCAACAAAAGCAGTCAGCCACCTTTTTGATAGTTTACAGTAAGACATCATATAACTTGCGATATTTAAGCAAGTTATATGATGCCTTTATTTACAGATTTGCACGCCATAAAAAATACTATTAGGAATATCTTGCATCTATACATTTTATGTAGTCTAATTCGATTTGGCTAATAATGAAAAAACTGCTATCTTTGAAATAAAAACGTATGACAAAGATAAATGTAAATAATACCGAAGTCAGCATCATTAAGGTCAATGAGGAAGATTACATCTCACTTACCGATATGATAAGGTCTAAGGATGGAGAGTTTTTCTTTTCTAACTGGCTGCGAAATAGAAATACGGTAGAGTTTCTTGGTATCTGGGAGAAGGTCAATAATCCCAATTTTAATTATGTCGAATTCGACATAATTAAAAGTTATGCAGGATTGAATAGCTATCGACTAAGCGCAAAGAAGTGGAGTGCCAAGACTGGTGCTATTGGTATAATCTCTAAGGCAGGTCGCTATGGTGGCACCTATGCTCATAAAGATATTGCTTTTGAATTTGCGATGTGGATAAGTCCTGAATTCAAGGTCTACCTCATTAAAGAGTTTCAAAATCTCAAAGAGAGGGAAATACAACAACTCGGCTGGTCGGCAAAGCGAGAACTTGCCAAAATCAATTACCATATCCATACTGATGCCATCAAAGCAAACCTTATCCCCAAAGAGCTTACCGCTAAGCAAACCTCAATTGTCTACGCATCGGAGGCTGATGTTCTGAATGTTGCACTCTATGGAATCACAGCCAAACAGTGGCGAGATGCTAACCCTGAACTCAAGGGGAATATTCGAGATTATTCGACAATCAACGAGTTGATATGCCTATCGAATATGGAGAATATTAATGCAGTGCTGATTAACGAGGGCGTTTCACAACGGGATAGATTGATAAAACTCAATGGTGTGGCGATACAGCAGATGCGAGTGTTATCACAGGTTGAGAATCGCAAGCTACTGCAGGGCAAACGCACGAAAAAATTAATCAACCTCCATACCCATCATAGCAATCAAGTGTTTGTCGGACCAACCACCGACATTTCGCTTTCGCTTAATGCTGATATCTCGCTTGTTTGGGTAGACTCGATACTTCTTCAACATTGCCAAAGCAGCCTTAAATACGAGCGAAAAATTCATTGCTGAGTTTTTCGCTCGCTTGCGTGAGGAGTCCTCGCCAAAGGAGACATCCAACATCCAGTGCAATGAATTTTCGATGCCCCAATGCGACCTTATTATATTTCTAAATCGCTGTGGATCTGCATCTAATGACGAGATGTAATACCTCACAGAACTCTCCTCTTGACGCTTCTCACGCTTGATATACCTATCCGAAACAACCTTTATTAAGGTGCGAGCTCCAGCCCATTTCTCACAATCTATATGCTCCAAATTCGTGGCAATGTAGCACCTGCGATTCTCAATGCGCCCGTGTCCAAAATCCAGCTCTTCGCTGAATGAAATATCCTCACGGCATTGGAATCTAAACGTATCCTCAATGCCTTGCAGTAGCTCCTTTTGATTGCCCTTGACCGCCAAAACATAATCAGCTTTGGCGTTAATAATATCTTCGGCAATCTCTCGCTGACAACCCATCGCATCAATAGTCACAACACAACCTTCAAGGTCGAGTATCTTTATTAATTCGGGGATAGCCGTTATTTCGTTGGACTTCTCGGCAGTCTTCACCTGTGCCAAGCTAACACCATTGGCGTGACAAAATGCGCTAACCATATGAAAGATGCTACGACCCTCATTTTTAGCTCCGCAGATCGTCTTGCCATCAATGCTTATTATTTCGGAACGCTCTGAGCACAAGGTTTTTACCCAAATACCAAACTGCTTTTCCAGCACCTCTGGTTTGATGCTTGAAAAGAACCGATTAAAGGTGTCGTGCGACGGAATACCATTTGGCAGAGCGAGATATTTATTAAAAAACTCCTCCTTGCAGTCGCCGAAATCTTCGACATCCTCCCAATCTTTTGCCCCACAAATCACCGCTGCCACGGTGATAAAAATTATGTCTGTCGACAAATGCCTAACCTTCCAAGGTTGGCGAAAATCCTCTACGCTTATTGCGAAATCTAAAATACTCATACTTCTACTCAATTTGTTATAAATCAAGTAAATATACAAAACTTTAGCGACATCTGCAAATTATAATTGGTTTATTTTCAGCAAATTACACATTTTAATCTATGGGCGTTTTCGCAGGTCTGCACAATTATTTTTCGTGCGTTTGCCCTGCAAGCTACTGAAATAGGGTTTGGTATTTCAAAATAAATACATATCTTTGTGATAGTGTAAAATCTAAACCCCCAAATGCCTATGGTTAAATAAAAAGAAAAAACTATTGAAAACTTACATTAGCGATGTTTGTAGCGGTATGCTACGAACAATTTGCTAAATCAGAGGCAATCAATAAAAACAAAATACGCCAACATAGAAACCCTAAGTCTCCACATTGGCGATCTATACCTATTCCACCCAACAAACCCACGCTGCCCCAGTGTAAGTTCCCTATGGTGCATCT